>PBLI01000002.1 GCA_002721695.1 Roseibacillus sp.
ATTTCAGCCAACTCCCATCCGTTGAGAAACTCGCTCTCGAGCTGTCTTCCGGAGTGAGCCTGCCCCGCCCGCTTGTGACCGGATTCGTCAAGCGGAGTCTTGCCCGGTGGCGGGAGCGCCTCAGCGAGGGTGACGAGGCTGATCGCGATACGATCGTTGGAGAGATCAGGTCCGGGCTTAGCGCCTTCGCCACCTCGCGGCTTCAGCCGGTCATCAACGCAACAGGAGTCCTCATTCATACCAACCTGGGACGCTCCCCCCTCGGGCAACGGGCTGCCGGCGCTCTACGCGAAGTCGCAACCGGCTACTCCAACCTTGAATTCAACCTCCTTGACGGCAAGCGCGGGAAGAGGGCCGGATACCTCGAAACTGCCCTTGCCGTTCTCCTCGAAGCCGAGTCCGCCACCGCTGTCAATAACTGTGCCGCAGCCCTCGTCCTGATCCTGCGCACCCTCATGCAACCGGCTCGCAACGAGGTGATTGTCAGCCGTGGCGAGCTGGTCGAGATCGGCGGCGGGTTCAGGATTCCCGAGGTGCTCAAAACCTCCGGGGCCCGTCTCGTCGAGGTAGGGGCCACCAACAAGACCCACCTCCGGGACTACGCCGACGCCCTTACTGAGCATACCGCCCTGATCCTGAAGGTTCATCGGTCTAATTTTTACCTCGAAGGCTTCACCGCCGAGCCTGCCGTGGCGGAGCTCGCTGGTCTCGCCCGGGAACACGGTGTCCCCCTCGTTGAGGATCTCGGATCCGGCGCTGTCATGAATACCGACGACCTTGCGCCCATCGACCACGAACCCACGCCGCAGGAAGCCCTCCGGAATGGAATCGACCTCATCACCTTCTCCGGAGACAAACTTCTCGGAGGCCCGCAGGCCGGGATCATTGCCGGACGAACTGACCTCGTTTCCCGCGTAAAGGCTGAGCCTTTTTTCCGCGCGGTACGCTGCGACAAGCTGATCCTGACCGTGCTACAGGAGTGCATTGAAGATTATCTCCGCAGCAAGGGCGAAGAGCACCCCGACATCCCAACCCTCAACTTTCTCGGTCTTCCCCTCGACGACCTCCTCGCCCGGGGCCAAGCCATTGTGGATGCGCTCGGTGGACCGGAATCCGGACTCACCATCGTGGAAACAACTTCGCAGACCGGGGGCGGCACCATGCCCCGAGCCGAATTCCCTTCCCTCGGCCTCAGGATTGCTCCGTCCGGAATGGGGCTGGAAGATCTCGCCCAGCGCCTGCGCTCCGCCACACCAGCGGTCATTGGCTACGTCCAGGAAGATGCATTTCTCCTCAATCTACGCACCGTCTTCCCCGCGCAGGATGAGGCTCTTACCCGTGTTCTCCGCGATATCCTGGTATGACCAAGTGGTTCTGTATCCTGTTCCTGGCCCTTCTCCCCCTGTCCTGCGAGGAGTCCCGCAACCAGCAACGCTCCGACGTCCGGAAAACCTTCCAGGATTTCAGCGATGCCTTCTTCGCGGGAGACAGCACGACCGCCGCAAAATACATCAGCCAGCGAACCTACCGCTACTACGACCGGATCATTCCTGTTGCCCGGAACGCCGATGAGGCCGGCCTCAGTGAGCTCCCCGCCCTTGACCTCTTCACCTGCGTCGCTCTCCGCCACCGCTACCCCCCTGAGGAACTGAGGCGCCTCGACAGCCGTAGCCTCGTGCTGGACTCCTTCACCCGAATGAGCTTTCCGGCCGGGGCCCCGCACTTCCTCGACATCGGTACCATTTCCGTCGCGGACGGGGGGCAGGAGGCCCGTGCATCGGTCTTGCTCCCCCCACGCCAGTGGCTCGAGGACGTCCAAGTGACCTTCGTGCGGGAAAACCNGGTATGGAAGATGGACCTCACNTCCGTCTTTGGCGCCCTCGCGACCAGGATCGAGCCCAACCTGGCCCACGAATCCTCCAGCCGGGCCGAGATGGCCCTCCATCACCTCCAGATGCATGAGAATCAGTCTATCGGGAGAGCCCTGCTGAGTCCGCCTGACTAGCTCCGGGGGCTGCTGCCGGCAGCCCGCGGCATTCCTGGCCCATCCGCAACCGCCGCTGTCCCGGACCCACGAAATTCCCCCTTGAAGGGTGGCCCTGACGCCTCAGAAAGGAATCCTCCCCGAAAATCACCAAAAAAGAGGAAAATCCCTTGAATTCCCGGGATCGGGGGATAGCCTCCGCGCCCCATGGCTCGCGCTGCAGGAAAAGCCAAGACCCGGAAGGCGGTCGCCAAGCGATTTAAGGTAACCGGCTCCGGAAAGGTATTGCGGCGGAAACAAGGCAAGCGGCACCTTCTCCAGAAGAAGAACCGCAAGCGTAAGCGCAACCTTCGCAAGGCAACGCTCGTTTCCGAAGCAGATTTGAAGAACGTGAAGGAGAATCTCCCCTTCTCGTAACCGGCTGCTCCCGCTCGCGCGCCTTCGTGCCACCCCGGCACGGCCTCTTTCACAGCCTGCCCGCCCCGCGCGGGATACGAATGGATGAGACTGTGGGAGGACGACTGAAACAATCCGTTCAAGAAAGACAGAAACATGCCACGTGCCACCAACGGCCCCGCCAGCCGCAAACGACGCAAACGCGTCCTTCTCCGGGCCAAGGGCTTCCGCGGATTCCGCTCCAAGCTCTACCGCTACGCCAAGGATGCCGTCTACAAGGCCCGACAGCACGAGTACTACGACCGCAAGAAGCGCAAAGGNCAGTTCCGTCGGCTCTGGATCCAGCGCATCAGTGCAGCCGTCCGCGAGAGAGGTCTCAGCTACTCCCGATTTATGGAGGGCCTCAACGCTGCCGGCGTCGAGGTCGACCGCAAGATTCTCTCGGATCTCGCCGTCCACGATTCCGCAGCGTTTGATGCCATCTTCGAAACGGCCAAGTCGGCCCTTGAGAGCAAGGCAGCGTGAGCTGACCACCCACCCAACGCTCCAGGGCCGCCAGCGCGCGGCCCTTTTTCTTTGTCAGAGTAACGCCACAACACGCAGATTACCCTGTGAGTTCCACGACCAAAACAGGGTCCCGATGAAATGAAGGAGGAAATCGCCCAGATCCAAGCTGATGCCCTCGCCGCCATCGAAGCGGCGTCCGGCGAACAGGAACTTGACGCGGCCCGCATTGCCTTCCTCGGCAAGAAAGGTCGCCTGACAGCCGCCTCCTCCGGGATGAAGGACCTCTCGCGGGAGGAGAAGCCGGTTGCAGGCCAACTCCTGAATTCCGCCCGAAGCGTCATCACGAAGTCCCTCGAGGAAAAGAAGACCGCCCTCCTCGATGAAGCCGACCGCGCTGCCCTTGAGGGGCTCGACCTGACTCTTCCCGGCCGGGCGCTCCACCAGGGCAACCTGCACCCTCTCACCCAGCTCAAGGATCATGCCCTGCTCATCCTGCGCCGCCTCGGCTTCGCGCTCGCGGAAGGTCCCGAAATCGAAACTGAGTTTCACTGCTTCGACGCGCTCAACACGCCCCCCGAGCATCCCGCCCGCAACGAGAAGGATACCTTCTACTTTGACAGCGGTAAACTTCTGCGCACTCACACCTCCACCGTGCAGATCCGGACCATGGAGACCCAGCCCCCACCCGTCCGCATTATCGCCCCCGGATCCGCCTACCGCCGCGATGAGATCGATGCCACGCACCTGAGTGTCTTCAACCAGCTGGAGGGACTCTACGTCGACACGGACGTCCAGGTCGGCGACCTGAAGGGCTGTCTGGAGTTCTTCTACCGGGCCATGTTCGGNGAAGAGACCGNGGTCCGCTTCCGGCCACACTTCTTCCCCTTCACCGAGCCCAGTTTCGAAATCGATGTTAAATTCAAGGTGAAGGGCCAGGCTCCAAAGTGGATCGAGGTCGCTGGCTGCGGAATGGTCGACCCTGCGGTCTTCGAGCAAATCTGTGCATCGCGTGGCGACGACCTGTATCATCCGGACAAGGTTACCGGTTTCGCCTTCGGCATGGGTATTGATCGCCTTGCCATGATCAAGTGGGGAATCAAGGACATCCGCCTTCTCATTGAGAACGACGTGAGATTCCTNTCTCAATTTGCCTGAAGATGAAGGTAGATCCCGGAAGATATATCCCCCCGCTGACCCCGGCGGCAACCATCNCTTCCAACCTCCCGGCAGACATCTTTCCGCGCCTCCAACCACCAGCCTCATGTTAGTATCCAAGAACTGGCTCANCAANCACCTCGACCTTNCCGGCCTCACCAATGCCGAGTTTGATGACATCCTGACTTTCGCAGGCGTAGAGGTGGAAGGCATCTCGGAACAGGGAGTCTCCACTGATCTCGTGGTGGTGGCCGAGGTAACCCAATCCGTGCAGCACCCCAATGCCGATCGCCTGAGCGTGTGCCAGGTCGACACCGGGGAGGGAGAGCCCCGCCAGATCGTCTGTGGAGCCAAGAACTACACGGTGGGCGACAAGGTTCCCTGCGCCCTGCCCGGCGCTGAACTGCCCGGTGGATTCANGATCNGCGAAACCAAGATGCGTGGGGTGGAGTCGAGGGGAATGCTGTGTTCCGCGATAGAAATCGGCCTCGGCGCCGATGCGAGCGGCCTGATGATCCTGCCGGCCGAATGGGAAACCGGGCAACCACTGCGCCGGTTCGTGCAGACCGACACGATCTTCGAAATCGAGGTGACTCCGAACCGTCCCGATCTGCTCAGCCACTGGGGCATGGCACGTGAACTGGCCGCCCTGACCGGTCGCGAGCTCACTCACCCCGAGATCTCATCCCCCGAGGTTGCTCCTGCGGGNGAGGCCATCACCTTGAAAGGCCAGGACACCTGTCTGCTCTATGCCGCCGTCAGCATCAAGGGCATCGCCGTCGGCGAAAGTCCCGAGTGGCTCCGGAGCAGGCTTGAAGCGATCGGGCTTCGCCCGATCAACAACGTGGTCGATATTACCAATTTCGTCCTCCACGAACTCGGTCAACCCCTCCACGCCTTCGATGCTTCCAAGGTCACCGGTGGGATTCGTGTTCGCAGTGCCCGGGAGGGTGAGAAGTTTCCGGCCCTCGACGAGGAAACCTACGAGCTCGTGGCGAGCGACTGCGTGATCTCGGATGACGCGGAAGCCACCCTTGCACTCGGCGGGGTGATGGGCGGCCTCAGCTCCAGCGTCGTGGAATCGACGACGGACGTCCTCCTTGAGTCCGCCTGGTTTGANCCGGCCAGCATCCGCCGTACCGCCCGCCGCCTCAACCTCCATTCTGATTCCTCCTACCGCTTCGAGAGGGGCGTCGACCCCGGGGGTGTCCTCCCGGCCTCCGCCCTGGCTGCTCGGCTCATTGTCGAGCTCGCAGGAGGAACGATTGCAGGACCCACGCTCTCGGCCGGCGAAGCCACTGCCCTCACCGGCACCGTGGCGCTGGACGACCGGAAGCTGCAGCAACTGGTCGGCGGGGCGATCTCCACCCGGGACGCCCGGGAGGCCCTCGAACGCCTCGGACTCACCTCGCAGGATGGGACCACGTGGCAGGTCCCGAGCTACCGCCCCGATCTNCAGCGCCATATCGACCTNGCGGAGGAAGTCGTCCGGGTAACCGGACTTGACTCCATCCCGTCCCGGAANCACGGCAGCCCCAGTCCCGCCAGCAGCGTCGACGTGCGCTACGACCAGGAACTTGACCTCAAGAAACAGCTCGCCGCCCTCGGCTTTTTCGAGGCGCAAACCATCAAACTGATCGCAGACAGCCAGTTGTGCGACGTTCTACCCCTGCGGCCGCTCCAGNAGGGCGACATCATCCGGGTCAGNCTTCCCCTCAGCGAGGACCACGGCGTCATGCGACCCAGCATGGCTCCCGGGCTGTTGGCTACCGCAAGCCGGAATGTGCGCCAGGGAGCAAAGGCCGTCCGCTTCTTCGAAGCGGGTCGCTGCTTCCGCAATGCCGGCGGTGGGAAGGCAACCGACCTCGAAGTGGATGCCCTCGGCCTCCTGCTGGGCGGGACCACCCAGCCGGATTGCTGGGCCAGCAAGCACGGCTGCCACAGTGATGCCTTCGCCCTCAAGGGTGTGATCGAAGCCATCCTGCCAGGATCCCGGATCCAGTTCGCTACCGTGCAGGCCGAAGGCTTCCTTCAGGTTGCCCAGGTCACTGCCGGGGGTAAGACGATCGGNTCATTCGCGCAGCTCTCTCCTTCCCGGGGTCGTGATCTCGATCTCGAATTCCCNGTCTACCTCGCCGAACTCGATCTCGCGCGNGTCTGCGAAATACGCAATCACCAATTTCATGTCGATGAGCTACCCCAGTTTCCGGGGTCCTCCCGCGACGCAGCCATGGAGGCCCCAGCCGATCTTGCCAACGCTGAAATCGAGAAAGCCGTTGCCGGAATCAAGGAACCTCTCCTGGTCAACTTTACATGTTTCGACGTGTTCCGCGACCCGGGTGGAGAAAAACTTGCCGCCGATCGCAAGTCGNTCGCCTACACCTTCCTCTACCGGGCAGCCGACCGAACCCTCAAGAGCGAGGAAGTAGACGCTGCCCACCAGAAAATCCTCCAGCACCTGGAGANNACGCTCCCGATCAGCTACCGCTGAAAAAGGNAAGNCTGCNCCAGCCGGGGGAGAGACTTTCTCCGGCACAACCAAAGNNGCCGGCGAGACACCCTCTGNCGACGCCTGCCTCTCAGGCGAGGTCCTCGGCGACAACCGAGCGCTTTTCCCGGGATCCCAGCAAGAGTGCCTGGTCAACCACCCGGACGGGATCGTTATCAAAGCGGTAACCGTGACAGTTGGGGCAGATCAAAGTGCCGAGCGCCACGATCGACTCACAGCCCTCACAGACCTGGTATTCTCCCGGGTTGGACGCAATTTCCTGCGCCCTCGCGAATCGCTCACTGCATGGCGGGGTATCCACGTTCCAGAGTGGCTGGGGAGAAGGAATCCGGTCGCAACCGGGTTCGGTCCCGCGAGAAAATTCAAGAACCCGCTGCAGCCTTGATGGCTTGCACCGTCTTGCTCTTCAGGTTGGCGGCCTTGTTCTTGTGGTAGATGCCCTTCTTCTGGGCCCGGTCNACGGCGGATGCCAGCTCTTTCANACTCTCCTGCGCCTCCTCAGACTTCCCAGCCTGGGCGGCATCAATGGTTCTCTTCCGCAGGGATTTCACCTTGGTGCGGAGCCCCTTGTTGCGATCGGTCCGGCGCTTGATTTGGCGGACCCGCTTGAGCGCAGATTTTGAGTTGGCCATATGCTGATTTCCCCGGAAGGGGCGACGAACCTAGGCAAGGCGGCCATACTGTCAAGCACGCGCAGCCGAAATTGACCAATTCTGCAGAGAAATAAGCCTCAAATCGAGGGGCCAGCCCGATGGGTCGTGCGCTCGGACCCTGCCGGTAGGGCCTGCTGCCGGGGACGCCTTGCAACGTGGCTGTCCTGCTGAGTCGACGGCGTCCGGAAGAGCGAACCACGGATCACCTTCACCTCAGCCCCCACCCCGACTCTGCGGTAGAGATCTATGATATCCCGAGACTTCATCCGGATGCACCCGTAACTGGCGGGCNTTCCGATGCGCCACTCCTCGGGCGTTCCGTGAATATAAATGAAACGCCGGTAGGCATTCCGATTCTTGTACTGCGTNCCTTTNAGCCAGATAATCCGTGAGACGATGGGATCCCGTCCCGGGGAGTTTGGCCGGAGAATCTCTCCCGTCCGGCGACGACTCTTAAAGACTGCCCCGCTCGGCGCCCCGTCGCCTATCTTGCGGGCGATNCGCATCGTCCCCAGGGGGGTGTGCTTGCTACCCGGCCGATCTCCCAGTCCGAACTTGGAGGTGGAAATGGGGTAACTCTTCACCGTTTGTCCGTCCTTGACGATCATCATTTTCTGATCGCGAACGCTCACAAGAACCTTGTTGCCCATATCAAGACGGGCGCAACTGCTTAGGAAGAGAGCGGCGAAGCCAGTGACCGAAAGAAGAACGAAGCGCAACAGCAGCTTGGGAATCATAACCAGGTAGAACAGAACACCTCGTTACGACCTACTCGGTCTGCCGGTCCCCGGAAGCGGCATTCCATGAAATCGCAAAAGATGACAGCGAAGTATAGAAGAAGCCGATTGGGAAGGGAAGGAGGAAAATAAAGGAAACCAAATTTCCGCTGAAGAGAGCGTCCAGCAGAACAAACAGGAAGAATACCCCGAAGAGAAACTCCAGGACCGGCGTAACCGATTTGATCGCCTTGTAGCGTCTTTTCCGGGCCGCGGATTGTTGCGCCACCTTTTTCTTTTCAATCCCGTACTTCGGAGTGCGCACGAATCCCGACTCCATATTGAGAAGGGCCTCGAGGACGGCCCGCGCATTGTTGATCGACATCCCGATGCCGAGAGCAAGCAGGCAAGGCAGATAGATGATTTCCCGCCACCATCCCCTCGGGTTCAGGGCCTTCTGTGCCATGAGGTAAAAGAACACTACCGAACCCGAGGCAAAGATGAAAATGGGGATATGAATCAGGGCCTTTACCCATACGCTCATTTCCGGTTGATACTTCGTATTGGGGAAGATGAGAAAACACAGCACCATGACGAGCAACCAGGCGAAGTTGGAGGTCAGGTGAGCGGTGGCCTCCAGTTTCACGTGGAGAGGAAACCTGCTGCGCCAGATTGCCGGGAGCACTTTCTTACAGCACTGGATCGAACCCTTGGTCCAGCGGTGCTGCTGGCTCTTGAACCCATCCATGTCGACCGGAAGCTCGGCCGGCGTCTCCACCTCATTGAGAAAGATGAAACGCCAGTTGCGCAGTTGAGCCCGGTAGCTGAGGTCCATGTCCTCGGTGAGGGTGTCGTGCTCCCATCCTCCGGCATCCGCGATGCACTTCTTACGCCAGATACCGCCGGTCCCGTTGAAGGTGAAGAAGCGACCGCTTCGATTGCGCGCCGTCTGCTCCAGTTCCAGGTGGCCGTCAAGGAACATGGCCTGCATCCTTGTAAGCAGGTTGTAGTTTCGATTGAGGTGACCCCAGCGGGTCTGAATCAACCCAATCTGGTCGTCGGTAAAGTAGTGAATCGTCTCCCGCAGGACATCGGGATTGGGGACAAAGTCCGCATCAAGAATGAAAACGTATTCCCCTTTCGCCGTTTTCAACCCATTCTCGAGGGCGCCTGCCTTGAAGCCGGTGCGGTCCTCACGATGAATGAGAACCGCATCAAAACCCTTTTCCCTGAGCTTTTCAATTTCCACCCGCGCGATCTCGGTCGTTTCATCCGTTGAATCGTCGAGGAGCTGAATCTGCAGCTTGTCCTTGGGGTAATCGAGCCTTGCTACCGACGTAAGGAGCCGTTCCACCACATGCAGTTCATTGAAAACCGGCAACTGCACCGTGACTAGTGGAAGCTCTTCAAACCGCTGCTTGACCTCGGGGCGGCACCAGGAGTGTCGCAGGTAAAGGTAGACGATGCACAGGCGATGGCAGCCGTATCCCGAGAGCCCGAGCAGGACAAGGACATACGCCACATACCAACTCCACTTGAGGAATTCCATATCCTGTAATCCGTGTTGCGGTGAGAAACCGGAAAAACTGACAGCAGGGCAGAAAAGAACTCCGGTTTGTGAAAAGAGGGAACTGCCTGAGCGCCCGGGCAAAGTCAAGTTTTTACAACTTATTCACACAGTTCCCATTTTTACGCTCATTGGATCGGAGGGGGCGCGAAACCTCGAAAAACAGGGATTCCCGGTATTCAGAGAAGCTTGCCCGAACGCGAACCGGGGCATAGATCGTCCCCATGAGCAAACGCCCCTCTCCCCTACCCGCGATCGCCGTGTTCGGTCAGGGAATTATCGGGTCCCGTGCGGCCGACCACATCGTGGCAGCAGGGTATCCCACGAAAACCTGGAGCCGCTCTCCACGGGAACGGTCGGACTTTGAAGCTGATCCAGTCGCTGCTGCCCGCGGTGCCGCTATTGTGGCCATCTACCTGAAGGATGTGCCCGCCGTACGCGACATATTCTCGACGATTGAAGAGGCCCTCGGGCCGGGTACGACGGTCGTGAACCATGCCACCGTTGACTATGAAACGACCATGTTCCTCGTCGATCGTTGCAGCGAGCTCGGCTGTGACTTTCTCAATGCTCCGTTTACAGGCAGCAAGGTCGCCGCCGGCAACGCAGCCCTTGTCTACTATGCGGGTGGCCAGGCAGGGGTTCTCAAACGGATTCGAAGTTTTCTAGAAGTGACTTCCACCCAGATCATGGAAGTGGACTCCCCGCTCGCTGCCACCATTCTGAAGCTCACTACCAACCTGATCACCGCCTCCACCGTGCAAGCTCTTGCGGAAGGGCTCAGTATCAACCTTGCGCACGGCATCTCGGCAGAAACCTATCTTGAGTCGATCAAGCCGAATGCCTGCGCTTCCGTCCTGGCCGGCATGAAAGTGCCCAGCATGGCGGTGGGTGATTTCGAACCGCACTTTTCCCTCTCCAACATGCTCAAGGATTCACGCTACATGCTCGACCTGGCCGAACGGGCCGGGCTCCAAGCTCCCGGGATCGCAAACACAGCCGCGCAGATGCAGAAACGCGATGAGCAGGGCGAGGGGGAATTCGATTTTTCTATCCTCTTCAAACAGTTCGAACCGGAGTCATGAACCACCCTTCCGCCGCAGATGGTGAAACTCCCGGTTCCTCCCCGGTCATCTACCAGCTTTCCCCGCACACCGTGTTGCGGGTGAGCGGGCCTGATCGCGTGAGGTTCCTCAATGGCCAGGTCACCCAGGATGTTTGTCGCGCCACCGAAGAGGTTGCTGTCCCTGCCTGCGTGCTCAATGCGAGGGGACAGCTTGAAGCGTTCTGCCACATCCGGGAGGATGAAGAAAGCTACCTGATCGACGCGCCCATTGAACTGCGCGCCGACCTCTTTGAGCGCCTCGACCGCTACCTCATCGCCGACGACGTGGAACTCACTGACGAATCGGACGACTGGCACATCGCCCACCTCGACCGGGACACTGTCAACATGCTGGAACACCTGCCCCCGAAAGCCCGCTGGTGGACTGTCCCCCGCCTGCAAGCTCCCCACCCGGAGAAATCCGGCATCGACCTGTTTTCCCGCGAGCCACTCGCCTTACCTGGACTGGTCGAGGCTACCCGGGCGGAGTTCCGCCTCGCGGTCACGGAGGCCGGTCTGCCGCAGTGGGGCGCTGAGCTCACCCCCGGGCTCCTTCCGCCCGAGGCCGGCCTGGACCGCTACGCGATTTCCTATGAAAAGGGCTGCTACCTCGGCCAGGAAGTGATTTCCCGCATGCGGACATCCGGGCGAACCAACCGGCATCTCATTTGCCTCACCTCTCCCCAGTCAACCCTGCCCGGGGCCATCCTGCTACACCAAGATCAGGAAGCAGGCGTGGTCACGAGCGTCGCTGCCCAGAGTGGGAGCCCCGGGGAGGAGGTCGCCGCGATTGGCTTTCGACGAAGGAAATTCGCCGGGGAATTACACTTCAAAATCCGCAACCCCTCGGGCCAGATTCTTCCCGGGACGGCCACCGTCCGCGCGGAACCTTGATCCGCCGGGCACCTCCGAGCATTACCCCCCTGGAAGTCCAGTATGGGCCGGTCGGTATCCCCATGCAGCCTGAACTAGTATTGGTAGTTGAGGTAAATCTGGAGGCGGCCACCTTCATCGGCCGCGTCATCGCCTTGGATCGGGAATGCGTAATCGAGCGCCATCGGTCCGAAATAAGGCAGAGTCGCTCGCACCCCGATTCCAACGTCACTGTGAATCTCCTCCGGAGAAAAGTCGAAGGAGTCCGAGTTGACGAACCCGATATCACCAAAGACGGCAGCCCGCACCGAGGCCACGATCGGGAAAGTCAGCTCCAGGGTCCCATAAGCCGAGGTGTTCCCCCCCAGCACGGACTGAGTTACCGGGTCGCGCGGACCAACGTTACGGGTGTCAAAGCCCCGGAGGTTACGCGCTCCCCCAAGCATCTGCCGTTCAAAGATCGGCACCCTCCCATCGATGGAATCCACCACCGTGGCCGCACCGTTAAGGTTGAGAATAATATCCCAGGGTAGGTTCCAGTGCTTGGATCCACTCGCGCTCAGGCTGTAGACGTCCACGTCGCCCCCGAGGAAGCCGCCAGCCAGGGTAGCTCCAAGATTCACGCGGTGTCCCCGCCGCGGAAGCATGTTGCTGTCCCGGCTGTCGTAGACGTAACTGACCGAGAGCGCGCTGCGGAGGTAGTCCCCGTCCTCGATGAGGAACTCGGAGCCGGGAGGCAAGCTCGCCACGTCAATGCCAACATGCTCAAGCCTGTATTCGGCCTTGATGTAACCCTTCCGCCCCAGCGGCCGGCGCACGAAAAATGCTCCCCCCGCGTTTTTCTGGTCATATTCGTCGCTCAGGTAAAGCAGTTCCCGGTAAAACAACTCGCCCCCTACGGAGAGCTTTCTTCCCAGGAACCAGGGCTCGATCAGGGAAGCCCTGAAATCCCGCCGCAGGTCTCCGAGCTGAAGACGCGTGCTGAAGCGCTGCCCTCCGCCGCGGAAGAAGTTTTTCGGATTGCTGAGATCGAAGTTGGTCTGCTCGAGCTGAAGGTATCCTACGATGCTGTCGACCGAGCTGAAACCTGCGCCAAAGCTGATCTGGCCGGTTTTACTTTCGCTCACCTGAATATTGACGTCGCGATAGCCCGCCTCGGAACTCGGGCTTCCGGTGACCTGGACCTGTCTGAAGTAACGCAGGTTCTGGAGCCGCAGCTTGGTAACTTCTTCATCCACCGAGTTGTAATGGTCTCCGGGGCGCATGGGAACCTCCCGGCGGACGACCTTGTCCTTGGTGATCGTGTTGCCCTGGATGTTCACCTTCCCCACCCGGTAGCGCTTCCCTTCCGTGATCCGGTAGATGATTGCTACCACCCCGGGCGAAACGTCGCGCATGTCCGGCATGATCACCGCATCTGCGTATCCCCGTGATCCGTAATAGCTGCGAATCATGCGTATGTCATCGCGAACCTTCTTCAAGGAGTAGGCCTGCCCGCCGACGAGGCTGAGACCGGGTGTGAGCTCTTCCGGTTTGAAGACCGTCATCTTGCCGAAGGAAACACTCTGCACCGTATACTTCGGCCCCTCNTGAATCGGAATAATAAGGTCGACCCGGCCATCCTTCACTGGCTCCCGGCGCGCTGCTTCGATCCGTACCATGCGGTAACCGTTGTTCCGGTAAAAGTCCTCCAGTCGAAGCAGGTCCAGCTGCAACTGCTCCGCATCGATCTGCCCGTGCTTGTTGAGCCACGACAGGATACTCCACTGCTTGGTCTCCATTTCCCGACGGAGTTCCGCCCGCGAAAAACCCTTGTTGCCCTCAAAGCGAATCTTACGCACCTGGGTCTTCACTCCCTCCTCCACGACAAACACGAGCTGGTACTGTCCCGATTCCTCGATTTCCCGCAGGCGGTGCGAGACGATGATGTCAGGATAGCCGTAGCCCTTGTAGTGCTCCTCGATGTTGCGGCGCGCCTGCAGGATAGCGGTGTCACTCACCAGTCCGGCCTTGACCTCCGCCTCGCTGGCCAGCTTGCGGTCACTGAAGATGGTGTTGCCGACAAAGCCAATCTCCACAATCTGTCCACGCGTGGCCACTTCCACGATGAGAATGAGGGAGTCCTCACCCCGCGGATCACCCAGGAAGCTGACGTCATCAACCAGTCCGCTCTCGAAGAGGCTGGACGCATCCTTATCAAGCACCTCCGGATTGTACTTCTGCCCGGCCCGCACCGACATGTGGTCCCTCAGCCGTGATTCCGGCACAGTCCTCGGACTGCGGTACTGGAAGATGACGGAGGTGATCGTGCGTCCCTCCAGTTCGACAGGCCGGGCCGAGTCCTCATCCTGCCCCTGCACCGACAGGGGAGAAACGAACCCCAGCAGCAGGAACCCGAAAAACCCGTGGGAAACACGGTGACCCAAAGCCTTAAGGAATGTCATGAAATCAGAAGCGAGAGACGGTTGGTTGCGCGACGCATTGAGGCTGTTTAGCCCGCAACCCGTCAAGGTCAATGAACATAAAACGTTATTCCCATTTTTTACGGTTAGCCCTTCGCGTGCTCCCCGGGCCCTGAGGATCCGATTGCCGACCTGACGATCCCGGGCGGGGGCCTTGACCGGCCTCCTTCCTCCCTCTAGCGTTCCGCCCCGCCGCCGGACAAATTCCGGCAGAAACCGATGAATATTACCGTCGAACGGCAGTCCAGTTGCGCGGCCAAGGTCAGCGTGGAAATCCCCTCCGAGCAAATTACCGAGGAGCGCAGGAAGATCGTCCAGGCCTTCAGCAGTCAGGCACGGATCCGCGGTTTCCGCCCTGGCAAGATTCCCCGCACGGTCATTGAGCAGCGCTTCGGCGAGCAGATTACGGCCGAGCTGGAGCAGCGTATGCTCCAAAATGCTCTCCGCGAAGCAGCCGAACAGGAGGACCTTCGCATTATCGACGCCAAGGAGCCGGAAGATCGTACTCACCACCCGGACGGGACTCTCACTTTCAGCTCCTCCCTCACCATTGCCCCCGAGTTCGACCTGCCCGAATACACGGGAATCGTGCTCGAAATCCCGGATCGCGCCATTACTGAGGAAGATGTCGAGGGCGAACTCCTCAACGCGCGCAATCGCTTTGCGGACTACACTGATATCGAAGGCCGCCCGGTGCAGGGTGGCGATTTTGCGATCATCGACTACAGCTCCCAGATCGAAGGCAAACCCACCGAGGAAGCGGTCGGCCAGTCGGTCGGGTATCTCGGAGGCGGCGAGGACTACTGGCTCAAAATGGAGGATGACTCGATCCTTCCGGGGTTTTCCAAGTCCCTTGAGGGTGCAGCCGTCAACGAGGAGCGCAACTTCAGATGCACCGTTCCGGAGGATTTCCCGGTAGAGGAACTGCGTGGACTCGAACTCGACTTCCATGTCACACTCAAGGGAGTCAAGGAGCAGAACCTGCCCGAACTCAACGACGATCTGGCCGCCCAGATTCTCCCCGGATCCGACGTCGCCGGGCTCAGGGAAGCTGTTCGGGGCAACCTGGAGCACCAGCTGAACCAGCAGATTGAGGAGTTCAAGGTCAGCCAGCTTCTTGAAAAACTCACCGGGATGGTCCAGTTCGAGCTCCCCCCCGAACTCGTAACCGCTGAAACCCAGGGTCAGGCCGACGAAATGGTGGAGCGTGGACTCGGCTCCGGAATGTCGGAGGACGAGATCCAGGAGCGGCAGGATGAAATCTTCGCCACCGCCAACCAGCGGGCGCAAACCAACCTCAAGACGGACTTCATCCTGCAACGTATTGCCGAAAAGGAGGAGATCCAGCTCACCCAGGACGAGCTCGCCAACCGGGTAGCCGCCATGGCCAACCAGGCCAAGAAGCCTATCAAGTCTTTCGCGAAGGAAATACAGCAGAGCGGGCAGCTGCGCAACATCCAGCATTCCATGCTGCTCAGCAAGACCATTGACTTCCTGCTGGAGCACGCGAAGGTCGAAGGAAACGACCCGATTGTCGCGGATCCAATCGACGACGCCGATGCTGCAGGGGAGCCTGAGGAGGCCCCCGCTGAAGCAGAGGGCGGAGCGGCCGAGCCATCCACCGACTCAACCGACAACACCGAAGAAGCAGAAGAATCCTCCAACGACGATGAGTAAGTTCGATCCGATCTCCACCTCTCCGCAGTCCCCTCGCAATACCTACCTTGTTCCGACCGTCATCGAACAGGACGGCCGTGGGGAACGCGCCTTCGACATCTATTCGCGACTTCTCAAGGATCGCATCATCTTTATCGGAACGCCCATCGACGACTTCGTTGCCAACTCCGTGATCGCCCAGATGCTCTTCCTGCAGATGGCGGACCCAAAGAAGGACATCCACATCTACATCAACTCCCCGGGTGGGAGCGTGACCGCCGGCCTCGCGATCTACGATACCATGCAGTTCGTAACCTGCGACGTGAACACCTACTGTATCGGTATAGCTGCCTCCATGGGTGCGGTCCTGCTCACCGCCGGCACGCAGGGCAAGCGCTTCTGCCTTCCAAACTCTCACGTCATGATCCATCAGGTCTCGGGTGGCGCGCAGGGAACGGCATCTGACGTGGAGCGTACGGTCGAATTCATGTTCGACCTCAAGAAGCGGCTCAACGGCATCCTCTCCCGTCACACTGGCAAGGATCTCGACACCGTCGATCACGACGCCGACCGCGACAATTACATGTCAGCTCAGGAAGCAGCCGACTATGGCCTCGTGGATCGGGTTCTCGAAAATCGCAAGGAACTCGGCGAGGAGGAGGAATCCAAAGATTCCTGATAAAAAAGGGAGCAGGAGTGTATCCTTTCTGGTAATGTTGCACCCAGGAAAACCTGCGTGTCAGGATCTTCTACACCACCCTTGCACCATCACCAATGGCCCGAGCATCCAACCTCACAATGTGTTCCTTCTGTGGCAAGAGCCACTCCGAGGTGAAAAAGCTCATCGCCGGCCCGGGGGTGTATATCTGCAACGAGTGTATCGAGGTATGCTCGACCATCCTGGAGAAGGAACTCGCCGAGGAAGAACAGTCCGGCCCCGACCCCACCTTTGCCGAGGGGGAGAACACTCCGATCCCGGAAGAAATCCGTCAGCGTCTCGACGAATACGTCATCGGGCAAGACCACGCCAAGAAAGTCCTCTCGGTTGCCGTTTATAATCACTACCAGCGGCTGCGCCAGGATACCTCTCTCGCCCCTGAGGAACTCGCCGACGTCGAAATTGAAAAGTCCAACATTCTGCTCCTGGGCCCCACCGGTTCCGGCAAGACCCTTCTCGCCCGCACTCTCGCCCGCGTTCTTGACGTCCCGTTCTGTATCGTGGATGCCACCACCCTGACCGAGGCGGGCTACGTGGGCGAAGACGTGGAAAACATCATCCTGCGCCTCCTCCAGGCTTCCGACTTTGACGTCGAGAAGGCCGAGCAGGGCATCATCTACGTTGATGAGATCGACAAGATTGGGCGTAAGACTGAAAACGTCAGCATCACCCGTGACGTCTCTGGCGAAGGAGTCCAGCAGGCCCTCCTCAAGATCCTGGAGGGGACCGTCTGCAATGTTCCTCCCCAGGGCGGACGCAAACACCCCCAGCAGGAGTATATTCAGGTCAATACCGAGAGAATCCTCTTCGTCTGTGGTGGGGCCTTTGTCGGGATGGAGGATATCGTGCGCCGGCGCCTTGGCCGCAATGCACTTGGCTTCGCCGCTGCCGAAGAAGCTGCGCTCAAATCCAACGAACAGGAGGACCTGATGGACAAGGTCCAGCCCGAGGACCTGCTCCACTTCGGCCTGATTCCGGAGTTCATCGGGCGCCTTCCAGTACACACCGCTCTCCTCCGACTCAACGAGGAAGAACTCATCCGCATCCTCACTGAGCCACGCAACGCCCTCCTCAAGCAGTATCAAAAGCAGCTGGCCCTCAATGGGGTGAAACTCAAGGTCTCCCGCGACGCCCTGCACGCAATGGCAGAGGAAGCGGTGCGCCGGGGAACGGGCGCCCGTGCACTGCGCTCGATTTTCGAGACCATCATGCTCGATATCATGTACGACATCCCCTCCCGGGATGACGTCGCCTCGGTTTCAATCAGCCGCAGCGTGGTAGAAGGCACCAAGCCCCCCAGCATTCGCAAGAAACGCGCGGATGCGGCCTGAGCCGCCGGACGGGGGTGAGGACGGCGCAGGCTGGTGCGCTTCAGCAGGCAGCTCAAAGGGTCTGGGGCCACCACTTTCACGGAGGAATGGGCGGGCCGGGCCCGGCATGATCCGGCCATCCTCACTGAATTGAAACGCTGCGATAATGAGTTCGACAACCATCCTCGCCCTCGAAACCTCATGCGATGAGAGCGCTGTCGCTGTTCTCCGGCGCAGGAAAGACGGATCGGGAGAACTTCTTGCCTCGCTGGTTTCCTCCCAGGTGGATTTGCACCGGGCCTACGGAGGCGTCGTGCCCGAGGTAGCCTCCCGCAACCACGCTCTCGTCCTGCGCCCTCTCGTTGAGCAGGCCCTTGCCGAGAGCGGACTCTCGGCCCGCAATCTCGATGTATTTGCCGCTACCCGAGGTCCTGGGCTGGCTTCCTCTCTTCTCGTCGGTCACAGCATGGCCAAGACTCTCGCCGCTGCCTGCGGAGTACCTTTCGTCTCCGTCAATCACATGGAGGGCCACCTGCTCTCTCCCTTCCTTCCCTCCCTGGAAGCTCCTCAACCCGCACGCTCTTCGAATCGGCGTCCCGGGATTCCTCCGCACCTCGCCCTCATCGTCTCCGGCGGTCACACCATGCTCGTCTACGCCCGGGCGGTGGGCGACTACCAACTCCTCGGCCGGACCATCGACGACGCTGCCGGAGAGGCCTTCGACAAAGTGGCACGCCTCCTCGAGCTGCCTTATCCCGGGGGACCGGAAATCGAAAAGCAGGCCCTCGCTGGAGATCCAGCCGCCTACGACTTCCCCCGCTCCATGCCACAGGAACTGGACTTCTCCTTCTCGGGATTGAAGACCGCCGTACGCTACGCCTTGCCTGCGGTCGGAGATATTCCGGGAGAAACTCCGAACCTTTGCGCGTCCTTCCAGCAGGCCGTTATCGATGTCCTGGTCAGCAAGGCCCTGCGGGCCGCGCGCGAAAGCGGCTGCACGCTGGTGACCCTCTCCGGCGGGGTGAGCTGCAACAATGCTCTCCGCACGACTCTCGCCGAGGCCTGCAGAAACGAGGAACTCGAGTTCCTCGCCTGTCCGTCCCGCTTCTCGACCGACAACGCCGCCATGATCGCCTTCGCCGGACTGCTTCGCTTCCAAGGTGGATACCGCAGCCAGCTCTGCGAAGACATCGATCCCAACCTGGCTCTGTGTGGACGGTGAAAACCAGGACCGCCGTCACAAAACCGAATCGGTTCCTTGAGCCATTCCCTTGTGTTAGACTGAGACAGCACTATCAGACAGCACTATCGCCGACATTCCCGGCCCAGTTCTCATGATGTCCAAGAATCCGTCAGGAAGCTGGGATTTCTTCCANTCCGCCCGGACGAGACCAGCCGAACCCTCCAGGTGGGCCCCAGGGAACTCCTGCCACACCTGCAGGTTCCCAACCCCGGCTGGGGAGCGTCTTCCAATGCTGCCGGAACGGTCCACCCCCGCCCTTTCACTCCCACTCTTGCGCTCATTACCGATCAGCGTTAGTTACAGGCCTCACACTACCAGCGNTACCTGGGACGGAGCATTCCCTATCGCACACCAGCATGAACGACGATCCATCGGAGAGCCCGGCGCAAACGCCTAGCGACCCCACCCCNGCAACCGGCCCGACTCCAGCCGGAAATCAAAACCTCATCGTGGGCCTCATCCTCGGNGCGGCAGCCCTCCTCCTGTTTCTCCTGATTCTCCAAATGACCGGCAGTGGCTTCGGNGAGAGTCCGGAAATCGCCGAGCTCCGCGAGGAACTGGAGGCCAGGAAAAAGGCCATTGCTTCCAGCCACTCTCCCGTTTCCCCGGCGGGCGATACGCCCGGGGATCTTGCCACCCGCCTTTCGGCGGACTCNGCTGCGCTGGCNTCACTCGCTACCCAGCTCCAGACCATGCTCCGGACCGCTCAGGCCAATCTCAAAACATCCCAGGACACCGTTCGTAATCTCAGCAATCAGCTCGCCGCCATCAGCAACAGCGCAACCGAAAACGCTACCCTCAGGCAACAACTCAGCGCCACCCTCGCGCGGGCAGCCACTGCCGAAAGCCAGCTCCGGTCTCTGCAGGAGCAGGCCACAGGCTCCCCCAGCGCTGCGCAAATGGAATCAGCCGTGCAGGAACGGGATGCCCTCCGCGCCCAGCTGGCCCAACTCNAGGCCAGCTCCGGGGAGATGGAGCCCCGCGCTGTCGCGACGGGCTTGCGCCNACANCTGGAGGAAGCCAAAGGGAAGATTACCGAACTGCAATCCAAGAACGGAAAGATCCAGGANGAACTTGAACAGATGCGCGCCCGGATCGAGCAGCCCGGAAACTGANCAGTTCCCCTGCCCGGCACNAGAGGTTCATTGCCCCCCGGCAATGCTCACTTCTCCATTTCCTCGATCTCTTTCATGAGTCGCCGCATTTCCTCCATCTTGCGGCGCATCACCTCGAACGGATCTTCACTTTCGAGATCNACTCCNCGATTCTCGTTCCTCCCAGCAAGATCCTCCGGCCCCGGTNTGACCGGATCCGTGGCAAGGAGCTGCCGGACACGGGAGGCAGGAATGATGAACGACTTGATGCGTCCGGCCCGGGCNGCTGCTATCCCGATCACTCGACCATCGAGATCAACCACCGGNGCTCCACAGTCNTCCGGGCTGAGTTGCATGTCAGACTGAATCACATTGCGAAAACCGTCCTTCACGTCGNTGTAGCGATGACCACCCATGTTGTTCATGTGCTCCATCCGGCTGTAGGGAATCCGCGGAGCCCGCGGACGACCACCCAGCTCTACCCCAACCGTCNTCTGCTCTTTACCCCTCCGATATGCGATATCAACCTTCTGGCCCGGCTCCAGCCGCTGGAGCACGGTTCCCAGCTCAAAACTACCGTTTACCACCTGCTGCTCCACTTGGATGATCACATCACCCGCCGCGATCCCGGCGTTCGCCGCACTGGTCTCCGGCTCCACTCGTCGCACGAGCACCCCCGGACCTGCGAATTCAAGGTCCATCACGATTCCAAGGAAGGCACGATCCGAACTCCGCAGGCTCCGGGGAAGAACGCTCACGACACCCATCGCTGCCGCTTCTCCNTCGGGCCTTGCGAGAGCGAGGAAGCTCCCGAGTTTGAGNGTCTTCTCATCGCCGAAGGTCACCGGCCGNGCCTGAAGTCCCTCAACCGTAAGCACCGCCAGGTCGGCATCCGNGTAAACACCGCTCACGACTGCGGGCAGCCATCGGTCCTCCCCCGTCTGGCAACTCAAGCTCCGCACATCACGGCGCACCTCACTCCATTTCGTGAGNACCTTGCCGGGAGCCACCACCGTGCCATAGCCCACCCGCTTACGCCATACNCGCACCTCCACCGACCCGGTCGAGACCTTCTCGACAGCCGGCACGAGGGAGTTGAAGAGCTCACTGGCCTGCCCNGTCAACAAGGCTAGCTCCTCAGGGGATTGCTCGGNAAACTGTGCTAACCCGAAAGGGGCCATGACCGATGAAAGGAGGAGGGACGGAAATGCAATTCTCATGATGATACTTGGCTCAGGTGCTATTCCTGTTCGGGCATGACATCAGCAAGACGTGCAAGTTTGAGGGAACATTTCCTTTTCTCCCCGTTTCGGGTAAAAGTGAGTTCCACCTCGTCCCCTGGTTCGCGNGAGGAGAGAATCCCCTGCAGTTCGCGCAGACTCTGCACCTGCATNCCATCGATACTCACGACCACGTCCCCCTTTCTCAACCCGGCAACCTCGGCAGGGGAATCAGGGTAAACCTCAGCCAATTGCACTCCTCCTGCCACCGCCCGCTCCACGTTGAACCCGATGACCGGCCGGTCCGGGTTCATGAGAGGATTCATGGTCAGGCGGCCCCAGGTTTCCCCCCTCTCGAGNCGCTCCCAGTCCGTCTTGAAATTCTGCACCCCTGTGTGGTTGTTCGACATCAGGCTTGCGCCAATCGAGGAATGAATACCGATCACCATACCGTTGAGGTCGAAAAGAGGNCCTCCTGAGTCCCCGCCGATGAGCGTGCAGTCNGTTCCGATGAANCCGAGAGGATTAAGAGCGACCACCCTCCCGAAGCGCACCGGCGGAGTTCGCACCGCGTCGTAGCCACCGGCATGGCCGAGCGAGATCACAAAATCGCCCACCTTCACAGACTTGGAGTCGCCCAGTTCCACAAAGGGCCATGGCTCCTCACCCAGGAGTTTCACCATCGCAGCATCTTTCGATCGATTGGACCCCAGAACCTTGCCCCGGGCCTGCTTGCCATCGGGGAANACTANCGTGATCTCCTCCAGCCCCTCCACGACGTGTCCTGCGGTAAGAACCAAGCCGTCCCGTGAAATAATTACGCCACTACCAGAAGCCTCACTTTTCTCGGAAAAGAGCGAGACAGTCGCCGGCAATCCTTTCTCCGCCACCTCAACCACGCGCGCCTGCAGCTCCTTCAGCTGGGCCAGATTCTGCACCGGAGTCCCGAAAACGACACCTCCAGCGAGGAGTCCTCCGAGGGCGAGGATACCGGCAATCTTGGGTCGAACACTTGCTACTCTCATCGCTGTGAAATATGCTCCTGCTATACNAAGCGTCAATCGNCNTGGTTTTNGTCTGGNGGAGAATCCCGCATTTTTCCTCCCTCAACAACATGAAACCCATCACCGCCTAACCTTGGGCCCCGCTCTTTTCAGGGATGGCCAGCCGNCCACCAAAGAAAAAATCTCCNTCCCGCCGGCGTTCGTCCTCCACCCGGCGGACGACATCCCGTAAACGGAAGGGTTCCTCTGCACCCCGACGCGGAAAGACCGCGCCGGGAAGTCGCGGTCCGCTCTTCGTGCTCTGCTTCTGGCCCTGCATGCTGGTGAATCGAATGACCCGGGGGTGGCCGTTCTTTCTCAAGATTCCCTTCCGGGCCGCGGGCTATGCGGGCCATGCTCTCGTGACCCTNCTCCTGGTCGGCTCGGTCCTGTATTACGCGCGCTCGCTGCGNTACGATCTGGGGCGGGTGGGCGAAATGCCCGAGCGCTCTATCATTTACGACCGTAACATGAAGGAACTCGGTCGCCTCCATGGTGCCCATCGCGATGTGATCGNTCTCAACGAGGTCTCACCNCACTTCCGGAAGGCGCTTCTNGCGCGGGAAGANAAGNATTTCCACAAGCACGTGGGCGTGGACCCGCGCGGGGTTGCCCGTGCAATCGTCGAGAACTTCAAGCGGCGGCATTTCGCCCAGGGGGCCTCTACCCTCACGATGCAGCTGGCTCGNAATGCTTACCGCCTTCCCACCCATGGCCCGAAATGGAAACTTCTTGATCGCAAGTTCCTGGAGATCGCCCTCGCCCTCCGTATCGAGAGGAACTACGAAAAAGATGAGATCATGCAGCACTACATGAATCTCATTTTCTGGGGCGGATCCATCCACGGGGTGGAGGCAGCCTCCCGTGCCTACCTGGAGAAGTCGGCGCGTGACCTGACGCTCTCCGAGGCTGCCATGCTCGCCGGGATCATCCGCGCTCCCAATGCCTTCTCTCCCTTCGAGGANCTCCAGGGAACCCTGCGCGAGCGGAACTCCACTCTCGACTCAATGGTCAAGCACGACTTCATCACCGAGGCCGAGGCGAACGCCGCCAGGTCAGAACCACTCCACATCCGCCCCAAGAACCGCCGCATCATAGAAGACAGCTACGCCATGGATGCGNTCAGGCGCGATATCGAACGGCACCTCGACCGGGAGCACATCACGCGGGGCGGCCTTCAGATCATCACCACCATCGACAAGACCCTTCAACAAGCAGCCGAGCGTGCGCTGAACTCCAAGCTCAGCGAGATCGAACGGCGCCCGGGCTACCGTCACAACACGCGCACCCGCTGGCAGTCCCAGCCCGCCAAGTCCCGCAAGGCACCNGATTACCTCCAGGGCGCAGTCGTGGTGGTGGAGAATCACACNGGAGCCATCCGCTGNATAGTCGGCGGGCGNGACGCTGACGAGTCAAAGTTCAACCGGGCCCTGCACGCACGACGGCAGGTCGGCTCGGTATTCAAGCCGTTTGTCTACCTGTCCGCATTCGACCGCGGCATGCGCCCCGAATCCTCGATCGACGACTCGAGAATCAAGCCGGGGCAGATCAGGCACGCCCCCGGCGACTGGGATCCCAGGAACTCCGACGGAAAATATTACGCATCGGTCAGCGCCCGGCAGGCGCTCATGAAATCCAGGAACACCTCCTCGGTGCGCATCGGAGATTTCGCCGGCATGGAAAACGTGCGCAAGGTGGCCTTCCAGTCCTTCGCCATGGAGATCCCGGCAACCGCCTCCTCGTACCTCGGAGCCTGGGAAGCTACTCCCGAGCAGGTCGCCAGCGCCTACACGATCTTTCCCAATGGTGGGACGCGCTACGGCCCGCACTTCGTGAGCAGGATACTTGACCGGGACGGCAAGGAGCTCTGGTCCCACAAGCCGATCGGCTACCTTGCGGTCGACAAGAGAGGCTCTGCGTGGACCACTTCAACCATCCTCGAGCAGACCACCAGCGCGGGAACTGCTTCCAGGATGCGCCGGCAGCTGGGCTTCCAGAAACCAGCCGGCGGTAAGACTGGAACAACCGATGANTATCAGGACGCCTGGTTCGTCGGCTACTCCTCGAGCCTCACCTGTGCGGTTTGGGTCGGTCTCGATCAGCCGCAACCCATCGTAGACGGTGGATACGGAGCCGACCTTTCCCTCNCGGTCTGGGTTGAAGTCATGAAAACCGCCGACCGCCTTGGGCGCTACCAGTTCGCCGNCATGAAGGCCCCCGTGGCAATCAGGCAATGCCGCCTCTGTCGTTCCTCTGGAAAACACGCTACCCCGGGCTGCGAGCAGGCCAGGACCGCCTACAACGACCCCACTCCGGTCGACCTCGCCCCGGAGCAAAATGACTTCTGCACCCGTCACCCTCTCCGGGCTCTCCCTGTAGAGGAAGGCCCGGATCGACGACCTTCCCGCCGGGCCATCCCCCTTCCGGAACGAAGTGCCCTGCCCGCCCTTCCTGCCGAGTAAACTGCTGGATTCGATGAAACGGTCCTTATCGCANCTGGTCCTCACTCTCCACCGCGGGAGTGAGGGAGGANCCGGACACCGCGTTCCAGGAAGCCGCNTNNAGCCCTTGGNCTTCCGTTCTCCCGCCCGCGATCGCCCCCACTAGGCGCACGACTACTCTTTCGTTCCTCNGTCCCCTCCCCCGTCCCTTCCTNCGTGCCTCGCCACTCACCAACCCGGAGAAATCGCCNCCAGCGTGACTGGAGCACACCGCCCATGGCCGCGGCGGGGGACGACCCGNAAATTGATCCCCACCCGGAGGAGACTCTGGAAGCCAATCCGGCCGAGGGGCTTGAGGACGAACCTGACTGGAAGCCTGCTGCACGGANTTCGCGCCTCCCCGGCTGGGTCCCGGCTCCGATCCGACGCACACTCCGCATCAGTTTTCGCTGCGGGATCATCCTGGTCTCCCTGCTGGTCGCCTTGTCGCTTCTCTATCTCACCCTCTCCTTGCGTTACGACATCGAAGCAATCGGGGAAATGCCCGAGCGCTCGGTCATCTTCGACCTGGAGGGGCGCGAGCTGGCTACCCTCCATGGTGAAAACCGGCGCCTCATCACACGCGATGAAATCCCCGAGTTCTTCGTGGAAGCCCTGCAGGCGCGGGAAGACAAGCGCTTCTTCAAGCACCATGGCGTCGATTTCATGGGGCTGCTCCGGGCCACCCTGCGCAACGCCAGCGACATGCAGTTCACCCAGGGAGCTTCCACCCTCACCATGCAACTGGCACGCAACAGCTTCTCGCTGCGGGAGAAGAGCCTGCACCGCAAGTTTCTCGAGATCGCTCTCTCGCTGCGGATCGAGTGGAGCTACGACAAGGATGAAATCCTCACGGCTTATGTGAATCGCATCTACTTTGGTTCCGGTTGCCACGGCCTCGAGGAAGCTGCCCGCCGTTACTTCGGAGTGAGTTCCGCCGACCTCACCGACAACCAGTGCGCTCTTCTCGTGGGAATCATCCGGGCGCCACACGCCTGTTCGCCTCTCCGTGCCCTGGAAAAGGCCGTCGCCCAGCGGGATGAAGTTCTCACCCGCATGGTGGACGAGGGCAATCTCGACCGCGACCGGGCCGCGGCCATCAGGGCAACCGACCTTGGAATCCGGGGCGGCGAAAGCGCCCCGGCAGGCAGTGCCGCCCTGCAGGCTGTTCGCCGCCACTTCGAGGAACTTCTCGCCGAACGGGAAATCCGGGACGGGGGCCTTCGTCTGCGCAGCACCATCCACGCCGACATCCAGAAGCAGCTCGAAGCCGAGACCGGCGGACTCCTCCGCCGCATCCCGGGCGAACCACAGGTGGCCGCTGTCTGCATCAACTCCGAGACCGGAGGCATCCGCGGAATCGTGGGCGGACGTTCTACCGAGCGAACCTCCTTCAACCGGGCCCTCGACGCCAGGCGAGATCTCGGCGGCGTATTCACTCCCTTCATTTACGCAGCCGCCGCTGAACGTGGCCTCCAACCCAGAATCGACCAGCCCCTCAGCACGGGAAGGGACATTGGCGGTGAGGATCTCATCCGTCTCGCCCAGCGGTTTGGCTTTGAGGGCCCGTTCCTGGAGGGTGATGACCTCTACCGGGGAGGGGTGAGCGCGACTCCTCTTGAGGTTGCAACCGCCGCCGCGACCCTCACCAGAGACGGGCAGCGCCCCCGGACTCACTTCCTGCGCGACCTGAGGGATGCCAACCTCAACCTCATCCTTCCGGCCCTCCCACCATCCCCGAAGCCGATGTTCGTGCCGGCCGCCGCCAGGACGGCCCTGTCCATGCAGTTCCCGGAGGGCGAACCGCGCCTCCTGGTCTCCACCAGCCCCGGAAAAACAGACGTTTGGGGCGTCTCCTTCGGCTCTCTGCACTCGATCTGTATCTGGGTAGGTCACGACAAACCCAGCCGCCTTGACGACCCGGATACCATCCTCAGCGAAGTTAAGAATACCGCGGAACGAATGGCCCAGAGCCTGCTCCCGTGAGGTTTTCGACTTTGCAACCCCTTTCATACAACTACCCTTCCAAAGATGCAGGCCCTCCGGTTCGACGCTGCCGTCGAAAACATTCTCAAGCGGGAAAAACGGTTCGAAGCGGGTGCCTATTTCCTTCTAAAGGAAGCACTTGATTTCACTCTCAAGCGGACCCGTGAGAAAGGTGGTGAGGAACGCCACGTGAGTGGGCAGGAACTCATCTTGGGGTTCCGAGACTACGCCCTCGAGGAATTCGGGCCCATGGCCTACACCCTCCTGCGGGAGTGGGGAGTCCACTCCTGCCCGGATGTCGGTGATATGGTCTTCGAATTAATCGAGGAAGGCATGTTCGGCAAACAGGACTCCGATACCCGGGACGACTTTGCCAATCACTACGACTTTGCGGAAGCCTTCCTCCTGCCCTTCCTCCCGGACGGAGTATCCCTCGAAAGCATGCAGGCTGCTGAGGAGAATCTACCCGATACGGATGGTGGCCACGAGTCTCCGGTCAGCTCCTCTCCGCAAGACGCGTCCTGATATCAACCAGCAACCGCTCCCAGAACGGCAAGTCGGCACCCGCTGCCTGCGCCCTTCGCAGCGGTTCGGCCCAGATGGCGTCTACCTCCACTTCCCGACCTTCGAGATAATCGATCATGCTCGATGGGCGGTAGCCACCCATATCCGCGGTAGCACTGATCTGCTGCTCGATCACCCTGCGGTCGATCCCCCTCTCCAGAGCCTCGGCCCCGGAAATCACCTCGCTCATGAGGGCCCGTACTTCCTCCCGTCCACCGGGTTGCGCAAGAAGCTCCTCCGTGTTGATACCCCCTTTCGCAATACAGAGACCGTTGAAAGGAACATTCCAGACCAGCTTGAGCCACTGGGCTCGCACGAGATCGCGCACTGCACGGCACTCAATCTTCGCACGCTGGAAAAGGGCCACCAGTCTCTCCAGGCGCCTGTCGCTCTCCCGGCCCTCTTGAAATTCCCCGAGGGTCACCAGGCCCTCGGCGAGATGCCGGATATGAGCAGGGGCAACCCGGTTGATACAGACGAAGCAGAGCCCCCCAAGGATTCTCTCCGCACCAAATAATCCGGCCAGGTGCTCGGTATTCCCAAGTCCGTTTTGCAGGGTCAGGATCGCGGTCTTCTCGTGGAGGAGGGGGGTGATTGCTTCCCGGTACGAGGCGTTGGAAGTTGCCTTCCAGGCCACTACCACGAGATCGACCGGGCCAATCTCCCCTGCTGTCCCCGCGACTTGCGGAGCCCGGAGGCTGAAATTCCCCTTGGGGCTTTCCACCCGTAAACCCTGCCGTCTCCACTCATCCAACCCGGAGCGCACCAGAAAAGAAACCTCCTCCCCGGCATCCGCCAGCCGGCCACCGTAGTAGCCCCCGACCGCTCCCGCCCCGACGATGGCGATGCGACCCACGGCGTCAGGCTGCAAGGCCCTGCACTTCGCCCAGTATCCGCTTGGCGGTCACCACCGTATTGCGATGCAGCTTGGCGGTGTATTCCGGCTGCCTGTTGTAGCCGCCCCCATAGAGCAGTGCCACCGGAATGCGATTGCGCAGCATGGCCCCCAGGATCACCTCGTCCCGTCTCTGAATATCCTTCACCGTGAGCATCATCTGTCCAAAGTGGTCATTGCGGTGGTTGTCCGCCCCCGCAATCCAGATGACAAGATCCGGCGAGAAGACATCGAGGGCCGCAGCCAGCGTGCTGAAGAGCTGCCTGAGATACATGTCTCCTTCCACGTAGCGCACCGTTTCCACATCCATCGATCCCTTCACCTTGCGCACCGGATAATTCCGCCCGACGTGAATGGAATAGGTGAAGACATTGGGATCGTTATCGAGCAGGCTGTTGGTCCCATTTCCCTGGTGAGCGTCCGTATCCACGACCATCACTTTGATATGGGGGTGACGGATCTGGAGGCTGCGAATGGCCACCGCGATATCGTTGAAGACGCAGTAGCCCTCCCCGTGTTCCCGGAAGGCGTGGTGCGTTCCACCAGCCAGGACCACTGCGAGACCGTCCTGCAGGGCCGCTTCCGAGGCCCGGCGCGTCGCTTCAACCTCGATCGCGCTGCGGGTATAGAGCTTGGGTGTGAGTGGAAGGCCAAGCCGGATCTGCTCCTTGCGGTCCAGTTGCCCGCGGTAAATCTTCTGCAGGTAGGCTGGAGTGTGGGCCCGCTCAAGCACGTGCGTGGTCGCCGGTCGCACCTCCACGATATCCTCCGGACGGACTGTGCCGTGCTCCAGGAGCATGTCCCGCGAGAGGCTGAACTTCTGCATCGGAAACGGGTGATCCACCGGCAGGTCGAGGTAAAATTCCGGCGAGTAAAAGCAGCGCATCGAGTAAGGCATTCGTCTGGTGAACGTTTCCCTATTCTTACAAAGCAGAAGGCCCGTGGCAATCCTTAGGATTTCTTAAATATCTGCCCCCGGACCGCCTGTCGGCCAGGGAACCCGGAGCCCGGTCGGACAATCCCGGGAGATTGCGCCGGGAAGCGCCCGAAAGCTCTCCTGCACGCCTCCTGCACGCCCCGAAGAGGTCCGGACAGGGCTGCTGCCGAGCAAGAGTATCCAGGCTTCCCTCCTCCGCCTTATTTCTGCGCCCCGACAGCCTTTCCGGCTCAGAACGACTTAGAAATCCAGACTTTGTGAAATTTTTCACAAAGTCCTTGCGAGCCGCCTGCTTTCGGTCCTTATTCAGGGGGCATCTATCGATGAGCGAGTCCTCCGCCACAACGACCTATGAGGCTCCCGATGCCGCGGCCACCGCGGCCCAGGCGGTTGCTGACTACCAGGCCGAAACCGAGGACCTTCTGGGCGAGAAGATGGTTCTCAACATGGGGCCGTCCCACCCCGCCACCCATGGTGTCCTCCGGCTCATCCTCGAACTGGATGGTGAGGTCGTGACCAGAGCTGATCCGGATATCGGCTTCCTCCACCGGGGAGACGAGAAAATCGCCGAGAACATGCACTACAACCAGTTCGTCCCTTACACGGACCGGCTGGATTATCTGGCACCCCTCGCCAACAACGTGGCCTACGCCTGTGCGGTGGAGAAGCTGATGGGCTGGCAACTTCCCCCGCGGGGAGAGGCCATTCGAGTCCTGGCCTGCGAACTGGCCCGCATTTCCTCTCACTTTCTCGGTATCGGCGTCTACGCCATGGACGTGGGCGCGATGACTGTTTTTCTGTACACCTTTACCGAACGCGAAAAGATCTACAATCTCTGCGAACAGTTAACCGGGGCGCGCTTCACCACTTCCTACACCCGTGTGGGAGGGCAGATCCGCGACCTCCCCGATGGCTTTGCAGACAACGTGCGCTCATTTCTGGACGAGTGCGAAAAAACGGTCGAAGAGGTCGATAAACTTCTCACCCGTAACAAGATTTTCCTCATGAGGACCAAGGACGTCGGGATCATTTCTGCCGAAAGCGCGATCTCCTACGGCTTGACTGGTCCGAATCTGCGGGCGTCCGGACCAAGCCGCGACCTCCGCAAGGACCGCCCCTACCTTGGCTACGAACAATACGAATTCGATGTTCCGGTGGGAAACGTCGGCGACTGCTATGACCGCTACCTGGTCCGCATGGAAGAACTCCGCCAGTCCATCCGGATCGTGCGTCAGGTGCTCGACACCCTCCCGGACGGTCCTGTCAATGTAGCCGACACGAAGAGCTCGCTTCCCGAGAAGGAAAAGGTGCTCATGAAGATGGAGGAGCTCATTCACCACTTCATCGTGGCCACGCAGGGAATCGAGGCCCCCGAGGGCGAAGTCTATTTCGGGGCCGAAAACCCGAAGGGGGAACTCGGGTTCTACATCAATTCGCGGGGCGGCGGGGTTCCCCACCGGCTCAAGATCCGCGCTCCCTCCTTCGTCAACCTCTCCATTCTCTCCGAACTTCTCGTCGACCACATGGTTTCGGATATTCCTACCATCCTGGGCTCCCTGGATTTCGTAATGGGGGAATGTGACCGGTGANCATGATTCGCTACCCCTCTACCCCGCTACCTCCATGACCGNAAATACCCGGCAACCCCGACCACCCGCCAGCACAGACACCAGCCTGTAAACCGAACCGGCATCCAGATGAGCGAAGCGATCCTGAACGAGCAAGTAGCCTCCCACCAGACGGCGGGCACGAAGCATCACGCCCCGTTCGAGATTACCAAGCAGATCGAGAGGGAGGCTGANAAACGNATCAAGCAATATCCCCCGGACCAGAAACGCTCCGCCGTCCTGCCTCTCCTGCATATCGTGCAATCGGAGTTCGGATTCATATCCCCCGAGGCTATCGAGTGGGTGGCCGCAAAACTGGAACTGGAGCCGATCAAGGTGCAGGAAGTGGTCACCTTCTACCCCGGCTTGCGTCAACACGCTCCCGGCAAATATCATATTCGGGTCTGCCGGACCCTGAGTTGTGCGATGGGCGGCAGCTACGAGCTGATGGAAAAACTCTGCGAGCTTGCCGGGATCGACCGCTCCCAGACCTCCCACCACAACCCTGTTGCAGTCTCGCCCTGCGGAACTTGGTCAGTAGAATTCGCCGAGTGCCTCGCCTCCTGCGGAACGGCCCCAGTCTGCCTCGTCAACAACGACTTCCACGAAGATCTTCCCGCCGAGAAAGCAGCCGACCTTCTCGACCGGTACAGATAAGACAGGCGATGGCCAAAGTTACTTACATCAAGGACAAAACTCCGCACAAGCAGGAGCGGCGCCTGATNTTCCGCAATGTTGACCGNAAGGGGTGGGATCCCTCCCTGAAGACCTACCTTGCCGACGGCGGATACAAGCAGCTCAGGCGAGCCCTCAAGATGAAGCCGGGCGCTGTCACTGAAGAGGTCAAGAAATCCGGGCTGCGCGGACGGGGAGGAGCGGGGTTNCCCACCGGGGTGAAGTGGGGCTTCATCCCACCCGAAAACAAAAAACCGGTTTACCTGATCTGCAACTGCGACGAGTCTGAACCGGGCACCTTCAAGGACCGTTACATCGTCCACCAGGATCCCCACCAGCTGATCGAGGGCATGGTCATCTCCTGCTTCGCGGTGGGGGCGAAAGTCGCCTACATCTACATCCGCGAGGAATTCCCCGAAGCGGCCCAGATTGTTGAGAAGGCGATAGCCGAGGCCAGGAAGGAGGGCTTCCTGGGCCCTGATATCTGCGGCACCAAGTTCAGCTGCGAGTTCTACGTGCACCGGGGTGCCGGGGCTTACATCTGCGGCGAGGAAACCGGCCTCATCGAATCCCTCGAGGGCAAGCGCCCCTACCCGCGGATCAAGCCTCCCTACTTCCCGGCCGCCATGGGCCTCTACATGTGCCCCACGATCGTGAACAACGTGGAGACGCTCTGCCACGTGAAGCACATCATCGAGATGGGCGGCGATGCCTACGCCACGATTGGCACGCCCCGCAATACCGGGACGCGCATTCTCTGCGTTTCCGGCGACGTGAAGAAGCCCGGCTACTATGAGATCGAGGTCGGGAAAATGACCATGGGGGAACTCCTCAATGATGTCTGCGGTGGGCCCCTCGANGGCCGTGAGTTCAAGGCTGTCATCCCCGGCGGATCTTCCGCGAAGATCCTTCGCTGCGATGACCGCTTCAACGTCGCCTGTCCCCCCGCGACCGAAAAAAGCGAGATCAGCTTCTATGACATCCCCCTCGACTTCGACACCATGGCCGCCTGCGGTTCCATGGCCGGCTCNGGCGGAGTGATCGTCATGGACGANTCCCGCAGGATGTCGTGGGTCCTGAACAACATCAACGAATTCTACGCTCACGAAAGCTGNGGTCAGTGCACGCCTTGCCGCGAGGGCTCTACCTGGCTCAAGAAGATCACTGACCGTCTCGTGGCCGGCAAGGCCACTCCCAGCGACATAGAGACCCTCGAGTCCGTGGCCTACCAGATCGACGGCCGCACCATCTGCGCCTTCGGAGAGGCGGCCTCCTGGCCCGTGGAAGCCATGGTTGACAAGTTTCGCGACGAGCTTCTCTCCGAAACNTCGGATGCGAACGCCGAGGAAGCGGCCAATGCCGAGCGCGAAGCTCAGGAGCGCTATCTCAGTTCGGCCTAGCCCTCCCCGCCGCTGCACACCCGCCCGGCTGCAGCCAGTCCTTCATCACACAAAAGGCACGGTCTTCTTTCTGGTGGGCATCTTCAGGGAGGATCCTATTGTTTGCTGCGTGACCCGCTCCCTCCAGGCCGTCTTTCCAGCACGTGCCATTCTGCTCGTTGCAGGTTTTGCGGTGGTAATGCCCTCCTGCCGGGAGGAGCAGAACAGCGCTGCGCCTGGTCCCGGTGCGNTTCAGGCCAAACCAGCTGCCGGGCTCCTTCCGGGAGAATGGGCCGCAATGGCGAATGGCTTGGAAGCTCGGGGACTTGCCCCCCGCGCGGGAACAGGGAAGCCCCGGCGGTTCCAGCGTCTCGGCCCCGGTGAGACCGGCATCGAATTCCACAACCAGCTCAACCGCGAGAACATCAGGAATTATCTTCTCACCGGCGCCGGCCTNGCTGTCGGCGACGTTGACGGAAACGGCCTCCCCGACCTCTTTCTCGTCTCGCAGGACGGACCAAACAAGCTCTACTGCCAGGTCGAGCCCTGGCAGTTTGTCGACCGGACCAGGGAAGCCGGAATACGGGACACAAAGGCCTGGGGCGCAGGTGCTGCATTTGCCGATATAGACAACAACGGAAGTCTCGATCTCTACGTCTGCAACAAGGGGGCCTACGACGAAATCTATCTCAATCAGGGCGACGGCACCTTCAGGGGAGGAACAGCGGGAGCGGGCGACGCAACCTTCCGTGCTCCCACGATGATTGCCTTTGCCGACTACGATCGGGACGGTGACCTCGACTTTTACCGCACCGAGACGCGCCTCCTCTCCATCCGGGAAATCTACAATCACAAGGTCAAGTTGCTCAAGGATGCCAGCGGTGCGTGGCAGGCCCACCCCGATCAGGCCCACGAATTCGTCATGGTCGACGGAATCCCCCGGGAACTGGGAACCCAGGACCGTCTCTTCCGGAATGATGGCATCGGTCCCGGTGGCATGCCGCGACTGGTTGAAACCACCCGCCCGGCCGGTATCGCCATCGCCCTTGAGCATGGGCTTGCTGCTACCTGGTGGGACTACGACAACGACCAGTGGCCCGACCTTTACGTATCCAATGATTTTCATACCCCCGATCACCTCTACCGGAACAACCGCGACGGCACTTTTACCGAGGTGACCACCGAGGCGCTGCCTTACACTTCATGGAACTCAATGGGCAGCGACTTCTCCGACATCAACAACGACGGACATCTGGACTACCTGAGCACCGACATGTCGGCCACCACCCACTTCAAGCAGAAGACCATGATGGGCGCCATGACTGACACCGCCTGGTTCCTCGACAACCTGGAACCCCGCCAGTACATGCGCAACGCGATGCAGGTCAACGCCGGCAACGGAAGTTTTATCGACGTCGCCTTTTTTGCCGGCCTCGACAGCACGGACTGGACCTGGGCCGGTCTCTTTGGAGACCTCGATAATGACGGCCGTGAGGACGCCTTCTTCACCAATGGCATCGAGCGCAACGTGCAGGACTCCGACATCAACATCGAGATTTCCAAAGCCAAGGATGGAGGAGCCTCCCTCGAGGAAATGCAGGAGATCTTCCTCCGCGGCCCTCGCCTCCTCGAGGACAACCTCGCCTTCCGCAACCTGGGTGGCTTTCGCTTTGAGAGCGTGGGCGGCGAGTGGGGACTGGGCGATGCCACCGTCAGCCACGGGGCGGTCCTCGCCGACCTCGACCGGGATGGAGACCTCGATGTGGTCGTCAACAACATGAACGACCCGGTCGGCATCTATCGGAACAACTCGGAGGATGGATCCGCGATCCTTGTCAGCCTCAGCGGCAGCGGGAGCAATCACTTCGGACTGGATGCCCGCATCGAAGTCCGGCTCTCCAGCGGTGAGGTCCTTACCCGCCTCCTGACGAGTTCACGCGGCTACATGAGCGGCGCGGAGCCCGTCGTCCACTTCGGCATCGGCGGGGAGAACTCCATTTCTTCTCTCAGCGTCTCATGGCCCAGCGGTCACCGGCAGGATTTTGCAAACCTTCCTGCCAACCTCCACTACCGTGTCACCGAACCCTCTTCGGACCCTGCCGGTCCACCTGCAACCCCAGGTCCCTCCCCCCTGTTCACAGAGGTTGCGGACACGATGGGTATTTCCTTTGAGCACGACGAAAACCACTACGACGACTTCCGGGTTCAGCCCCTTCTTCCCAACCGCCTCTCCCGCTTCGGCCCCGCCCTGGCAATTGGTGATATCGATGGTGACGGCACTCCGGACATGTATGTCGGTGGTGCCGCCAATCGCCCCGGCGCCCTGTTCCTGCAAAGCACCCCGGGCAGGTTCGTCGAGCAGGACTCCCCTGCCACGGAAGCCGATGCCAGCCGCGAGGATGTGGCCGCAACCTGGTTCGACGCCGATGGTGATGATGACCTCGACTTGTATATCGTAAGTGGTGGCTCCAGCAAACCCGCCCATGATGCCCACTACCAGGACCGCCTCTACCTCAACGCCGGCCAAGGAAAGCTGCAGACAGCCCCCAACGGCTCCCTTCCAGCCCATCCCGCAAGCGGCAGCTGTGTCGCTGCATGCGACTATGATGGAGATGGCGACCTGGACCTCTTCGTCGGCTCACGCTTTGTTCCCTCCCGCTACCCCACACCTCCCGAGAGTCTCCTCCTCGAAAACGATGGCACCGGACGTTTCACCAAGACACCTCTCGCCGCCGGCCTCGTCACGGGTGCGGTCTGGGTGGATATCGATAATGATCAACGCCCCGATCTCGCTCTTTCTACCGAATGGGGCCCCATCCGTACTTTTCGCAACACCACCGGCGGATTCGTAGAGCAAACCGAAAAAGCCTCGCTTCAGAACTACACGGGCTGGTGGACATGCCTCGCCGCTGGCGATGTTGACGGGGACGGCGACTTCGATCTGCTTGCCGGAAACTTCGGTCTCAACACGAAGTATCACGTGGACGAGACCCACCCCGCCACCCTCTTCGCCGCCGACTTCGGCAACAAGGGCGAGCTCCAGCTCGTGGAAGCCCAGCACAAGGAAGGGAAACTTCTCCCCGTGCGTGGACGAAGTTGCTCCACCAGCGCCATGCCTCACCTCATTCCCCGCGTTCCCAGCTATGCCGAATTTGCACGCCAGACCCTTCAGGAACTCTACACACCCGAAGCGCTCCGCAAGGCCCGGCGTCTAGAGGCCAACACGCTCGCCAGCGCCCTTTTCCGCAACGACGGCAACGGACGCTTCGCGATGGAGCCTCTTCCCGTCCTCGCCCAGATGGCTCCGGTCATGGCCATAGCCCTCGACGACCTGAACCAGGATGGCCAACTCGACGCCGTCCTCGCCCAGAACTTCAATGGTGCACAGAGAGAGACCGGTCGGATGAACGCTGGACTGAGTCTCGTTCTGCGGGGTAACGCCGACGGAAAATTTTCCCCCCTCTGGCCAACCGAAAGTGGACTATCCCTCCGCGGAGATCCCCGCCACCTCGCCCTCCTCGATCTGGATGGAGACGGGCAAAAAGACCTCGTTTTCGCCCAGAATGGTGACCGCCTCGCCATTTTTCGAGGCCGCTGACCAGGGTGCATGGCTATTGATGTGACAGAATCTGCGCAGTCGTTGAAACACATCCTCGCCACTCTCTGCTCATGAAAGCTCTCGCTGTTCTCGTCGTTGCCCCTCCTCTCGCAACCACAGAGGCCGCGACCTTCGTGCTGTCCGACGAAACTTTGACGGGGGAGGTCTCCGCGGAAACGGCCTGAATTGTGGAAACGCCAACGTCAGCCTTTCTGCTACGCCCGGCGACCCGACGGCCTCCGGTCGGGGCAATGTCGGCTCCGCGGACATTTCGGCTGGAAGCCGCCGGGAGGGTGGTCCGCACATCGAGAAGACCGCGCCAGACTTTTCTTTGACGGAATCTCCCGTGCCGCCTATACCGATGCGCCGCGTAGCGCTCATGAAAAAAATCCTCTTTGCGTTCCTCCTTGCCTGCCTCCCACTCAGCCTCCCAGGTGCCACCCTGATCCTCGCTGACGAGGACTTTGACAACGCCCCTGAGAGCGGAAACGGACTCAACGGGGGAAATGGCAACGTGTCCCTGACAGCAACCGCCGGCGACCCGACGGACTCGGGCCGGGGCAACGTAGGCTCAGCGGACATCTCGCCCGGAGGACGCTGGGGCGAGGTCCGGACCCAGACCGAGGACATCGCTATTCCGGTCGAATCCGTGCCAGGCACGGACACCTTCACCGTCACGCTCGACGTCTACATCCCGGGCGACACTACCTACGCCGCCACCGACCGCCTCGGGATCATCCTCCGCTGGAATGGAAGCAACACCAACAACAACCAGATCTTCCGTCCCTGGGACAGCTTCACCGCAGACACGTGGGAAACCATTACCCTGAACGGCACCCTTCCCCAAAACGGGGGAGATGGTGCACCCCTCGCGTCTGTGCTTCCGATCATCAGCTTCGATGACAACCCCAGCGACGCCGCTGCTGGAGTTGCCGCCCACATCGACAACTTCCGCCTTGAGGTCAGCACCGCCGACGACGATCCCAACCTGGCCGTGCCGGTCGCCCTGAACTTCGGTGAAGTCATCGAGGGCGAGGGAGAGGGCACTCGAATTCTTCAGCTCAGGAACAGCGGCGCCAATAATACCCTGACCATTTCAGGCGCAACTCTGAGCGGAGCTGACTCCGCGTCCTTCTCCTTCCCGGCGGGGACCTTTCCTCTCGATATTTCCCCGGGGTCAGCAGAGGAAATTGCCTTCACTTTCTCACCTTCGGGCGGTTCCCGCGCCTACTCTGCGAATCTCGAACTAGCCAGCAATGACCAGAATGACCCCACTCTCGACATCCCGCTGAGTGGAACCGTCCTGCCTCCCTTCAATGGGGAGGAACTGATCATCAACGGGGACTTTGAGCTCGGAAGCCTGGTCGGCTGGCGCGACGACGCTCGCTTTAATTACGTCACCGACCCGACCCGTTCGGGCACCGGGGCGGCTGAGTTCAATCTTGCCGGGGGGGCACAATGGGGAGAAGCCCGCCTCGACACCACNTCNCCNCCNGCCNNTGCGGACGACNCNCAGGCCCTCGCGATCAACGAGGAAATGATCGGGAAGGANTACGAATACAGCGCNTGGTANTACCGNCCCNCCGAAAANGGNATGGCCCCNGACGANACNGTNCGNCTCNTNCTCCGCTGGAACAAGAACAACACCAATTCCACCGGGATTGATATCCGGACTGTCGGTGACATCCCCGTCAATACATGGACCGAGGTCACGGGCCGCGGGATAATCCCCGAAGTCGGGGGCGATGGCCTGCCCACGACTTCGGTCGTCCCGCTGTGGAGTTTCCAGGATGTGGGCTCGAACGCTACCGGAAGCGAGGTGATCTACATCGATGATGTCTCTCTCAAGATCGAGGCCCCGCCCGCACCTCCCCGCGTCGTGATCACGGATATCTCACAGGACGGTGAAAACATAACGATCAGCTGGGAAAGTGAGACGGGCATGTCCTATCGCATCCGCAGCGAGCTCGATCTCGCCGCCTCCGAGCCGTCTACCTGGCCCACCTTCGGAGCGCTGGAAGACATCGCTGCCACGCCCCCGGTCAACACCGCTACCTTCCCCCTTCCTCCCGAAGGCGAACGCTACTTTGTCGTCGAACAGTATCTCCCACCACCGGTTCGTCTCTACTTCGATGACTTTGAGAACGGTGCTGGTGACTGGGTCGCCGACAACNCCAACCCTGGACGCGAGCCGGCAACCCTCTGGGAAATCGGATCCCCGGATCCCTCCGTCCCCGGTGGTCCNGCCGCCTCTTTCAGTGGATCAAACTGTTTCGGGACCAATCTGGCAGCCCTCACCGGTCTCGAAGTGCTGGTCTCGCTCACCTCTCCGGTGATTGATCTCACCGGCCAGACTGCGGCCACTCTTAACTTTGCGCAGTTCCGGGATATCGAACCAGGTTTCGATTTCGGAAGGATCCGCATTCTCGACGCAGACAATGGGGACGCCCTGATCGAAAATCTCGAGGAGGTGATCGACGACCGTTCCGACTGGGAAACCTACAGCAAGGACCTCCCGCCCTCCGCCCTGGGCAAGAACATCAAGTTCCAGTTCTACTACGAAACGGACGACTTCGTCGGGGTTCTCTTCCCCGGGTGGTACATCGATGATTTCGAGGTCACCGTGCCCTCCCGGTAGGACGCCGGAGACCGCTGCCTCGACCCTCCCGGCCGTGGTTTTACACGACTCTTGGCCTTCCCAGCCGAGACCTCTTCCCCTGATCATCGTCTGAGCGGGCTGGAAGCCCTCGGACCCCTTAAAAAAAAGGCCCTGCCTCGCTTGTGAAAAATTTCACAAAGTGCACTTGTCCCTTCCGCTTCTGCCCCCCATAGTTACCGTATCCCCACGGGAGATTTCGCTAGACGCTGATTTTATGGCAAATTCCGCACCTGCGACCGCTGACAGGCTCCCGAAGGACCTCGCCGCCGAAAAAGGGCTTGTGAATGTTCAGGTGGACGGGGAGTGGATTCAGGTGCCCCGGGGTACTCGAATGATCGAGGCCTGCAAGATCGCCGAGCAGGATGTCCCTCATTACTGCTATCACACCAAACTTTCCTCCCCCGGCAACTGCCGCATGTGTCTCGTGCAGATGGGCATGCCCCCGCGCCCCCTCCCCGGTCAGGATCCGGACTACGGGAAAGACGGCTACCAGGAAATCAACTGGATGCCGCGTCCTGTAATCGCCTGCGCCAATACCGTGACCGAGAACATGGGCATCCGCACCACTGGGGAGCTCATCGAGGAATGTCGCAACGGCGTGATGGAGTTCCTCCTCATCAACCACCCCCTGGATTGCCCCATTTGTGACCAGGCTGGTGAATGCAGCCTGCAGGAATTCTCCGTCGATCATGGTCGGGGCTTTTCCCGCTTCCAGGAAATGAAGGTTAAGAAGCCGAAGAACGTGGACATCGGTCCGCGCATCCGGCTGGACGATGAGCGCTGCATCATGTGCAGCCGCTGCATCCGTTTCATGGACGAGGTAGCCGATGATCCCGTCCTCGGTTTCATCGACCGCGGCACCCACACCAAGCTCACCGTCCACCCGGGCCGTATTCTCGACAACAATTACTCGCTCAACACGGCGGACATCTGCCCGGTCGGAGCCCTCACCTCAAACGACTTCCGCTTCCAGATGCGGGTCTGGTTCCTCAAGGAGACCAAGAGTATCGATACAAACTGCGGCACAGGCTGTAATACGGTGATCTGGACACGCGGGAACGAAATTTTCCGGGTCACCCCACGGGAAAACAATGACGTCAACTCGTGCTGGATACCAGACAGCCACCGCCTCAATTTCCACTATCTCCACGCGGAGAGCCGCCTCACCGATCCCCTCGTCAAATCCTCAGGCAAACACGACGTTGCAGATTGGTTCGATGCCCTAAACCACACTGCGGAGAGGCTCCGGGGCTACCAGCGGGGCGAAGTCGCGATCATTGGGTCGGGCTCCATGACCAACGAGGAACTGTTCCTCCTCAAGCGCCTTGCCGACACCCTGGAGACCGACCTGCTCTCCCTCGTCCCTCGCTTCGGGGAGTCAGACGGACGGCTCATCTCGGCCGACCGCAACGCCAACACCACGGGGGCTCAACTCATCTGGGCCAGCGAAGACCCCTTCGCCAAGCTCGATGCCATCCGGGCGGGAGTGGCTAACCGCAAGATCAAGGCCGTCGTTGTCTTCTACGAGAACCTCCTCGAGGAAGCCGGATTCCAGGCGGCCGACCTGAACCGTCTCGACTTCCTGGCTTCCAATCACATTCTCGCCAATCGCACCGCACAGGCCAGTGAAGTAGTTCTCCCCGGGGCCGGATTCGCCGAGAAGCGGGGCTCGCTGGTCAACGTGACCGGCCGCCTTCAGCGCCTCAATCAGGCTATCCAGCCTCCCGAGGGAGCCATGGACGACTGGGAGATCCTGCGTGATCTCATAAGGGCCCTCGACGACAATGAACCTGCTCGCCACCTTCTTGAGGACGTCTTCCGCGAAATCGCAGACGAAGTGGAGGAATTCGAGGAACTGACACTCTCGAGAATCGGGGACCTCGGCGTCCAGGTCACCACGACAGGGGAGAGCATTCCGCTGCTGGAATCCGAACGCGCACGCATCGAAGCCGGTGAAATAGTTGGGTAACCATGGACCTTCTTGCCCTCCTCATCTCTGCTCTCAAGGTGTTCGGCTTCACCTTCCTGGTGATCATGCCGCTCATCGCCTACTCGACCTATGCCGAGCGCCGGGTGGCCGCAATCATGCAGGACCGGGTCGGCCCCAACCGGGTAGGCATTCCGGCCACCCTCCTGGGGTTCAGAAAAGACTTAAGCTTTTTCGGTCTCGTGCAACCCCTGGCTGACGGATTGAAGGGTCTTTTCAAGGAGGATTTCACCCCTGCCCACGTCCGGAAGGCCTTTTACTGGATGGCCCCTGCCTTCACTGCTGTCCCAGCCTTCATCACTCTTTGTGTCATTCCCTTCGGGAGCGCCGTGACCCTCTTCGGCCGCGAGATCCAGATGGTCATCGCAGACATCGGCGTGGGACCTCTCTTCATCTTCGCCGTCGCCTCACTCAGCGTCTACGGGATCACCCTGGCGGGGTGGGCCTCCAACTCGAAATATCCCTTTTTCGGAGGCGTGCGATCCTGCGCCCAGATGATCTCCTATGAGATCTCCCTCGGCCTCTCCCTCATTCCCGTCCTTCTCGTCTTCGGCAAACTCAATCTGAGCGACATCGTCACCCATCAGGTAACCAACGGTTGGATCCTCCTTCCCTTCTGGAACGAACACGGGAGCATATTCCATGGCCAGTTCTGGCTGAACGGCGGCCATTGGCAGCTTCTGCTCCTCCTGCCCATGGGCATCTCCTTCTTTGTCTTCACCACCTCCATCTTCGCGGAAACCAACCGGATGCCCTTCGACCTTCCCGAGTGCGAAACCGAACTCGTTGGAGGCTACCACACCGAATATTCCTCGATGAAGTTCGCCCTCTTCTTCATGGGTGAATACGCCGCCATGATCGTGGGGTCCGCCCTCATCGTCACCGTCTTCCTTGGAGGCTGGTCCCTCGGCTTCGGTCTGGATCAGCTCTGGCTCCAGACGGCCGAGGGCGGATGGAAGTGGTATGCGGGTTTTGTGCACATGGGCGCCTTCCTTGCGAAAACCATCGCCTTCGTGATCTTCTTCATCTGGGTCCGCTGGACCGTTCCACGCTTCCGCTACGACCAGTTGATGAAACTCGGCTGGGTCGTCTTTTTCGAACTCGCTCTCTTCAACATCTTCCTCGCAGCTCTCATTATCGCCACTCCGCACATTGGACTGCTGAGCACGGTCCTGATCGGGTGCCCGGCCCTCATCGTGCTGGCCGCCCTCATGTACTTCATCACCAGATCCGTGGAGGAAAAACGGAAGAACAAGGTTACATAAAAGGAGTCCGCCATGGCCGTCGTCAAAGTCAACCGCCCCAAACTCCGCTGGTACGAGCACCTTTTCCTGCCCGCCCTCCTCAAGGGTTTGGGCATTACCCTGAAGCATGCCATCGGAGCTGTCCGGGGACGGGCCTCGGGAGCCAAAGATCTTGCCTCGTCCGGTCTTGGGGTGACGATGCAGTATCCCGAGCAGAAGTGGGACGACCAGCTCCCGGAATACTATCGAGGCGTCCCTGCTCTCGTCACCGACGAGCAGGGACGTGAGCGCTGCGTCTCCTGCCAACTCTGTGAGTTCATCTGCCCTCCCAAGGCGATCGCAATCATCCCCGGCGAGATCAAGGCAGACGACCCGTGGGCCAAGGTTGAGAAGGCTCCGGCGGAGTTCGACATCGACATGATCCGTTGCATCTACTGCGGCATGTGTGAGGAAGTCTGTCCTGAGCAGGCCATCTTCCTGAGGCAGGACTANGCCATGACCGGAACCACTCGCAAGGAGATGGTCAANGACAAGGACCGGCTCTACGAAATCGGTGGCGTGCGCGAGGGCCTCGTCAACAAGTGGAACGAGTTGAAGTGATGGAATCCTTTTTCTTCTACTCCTTTGCNGGGCTGTCAGTGATCGGGGCCATCGCCCTGATCCTCTTCCGCAACCCGGTGAGCTCCGCAATGTCCATGGTGGCATCCTTCGTGGGACTGGCAGCCCTCTTCATCGGGCTCAACGCCTACTTCGTCGGTATCATCCAGATTCTCGTCTACGCCGGNGCCATCATGGTGCTCTTCCTTTTCATCATCATGCTCCTGGACCTCAAGGCCACCGCGCGGCCGCAACGCCGCAATCCGCTCCTCCTGGTCAGNGGCACCGTCATTCCATTGATCTTCCTCGGACAAATTTGCACTGTTCTTCCCAGCATTGAGAACAAGAAAGCTGAGCCCCTCGCCCTGGAAGAAGCGGCCGAAAGGCACTTCAAGGACCCAGACAGGNCGGAAGAAGACCAGTCCGAGATCTACAAGAGCCTCAAGGAAGGCTCCCTTCCCGATGTCAACCTCGTGGGCCTGACAATGTTTGGCCACAGGGGCGACAATGCCTCGATCTCCACTCCGGGCTACAACTTCCCACTCCAAATCATCGGGGTCCTCCTCCTCGTTGCCACCGTGGGCGTCGTTGCCCTCTCTCTGAAGAAGAAGCAGTCACGCTCTGCAGATCCAGAGTCCTGAACCTCGCATAGTTCACAATGGCCTCCCTTCAGGAATACCTCTTCATCTCCGGCCTGCTCTTCACAATTGGTCTGGCTGGAGTCCTTGTACGCCGGAATATCATCGTCATCTTCATGTGCCTTGAGCTGATGCTGAGCGCGGCCAATCTCACCCTCGTCGCCTTCTCCCGTTTCAATGTCGGCCTCAACGGGCTTCCCGACTACAACGGGCAGGTCCTGGTTTTCTTCATTGTCACGGTGGCGGCCGCCGAAGTCGCAGTCGGGCTCGCCATCATCGTGGCCCTCTATCGGGCCCGCCAGACCGTGGACGTCAAGGACCTCACCTCGATGAGGGGATGAGTCACCGCCGGTAAACCAGAAATCATGACCATTCCCAAGAACCTCCAAGATCCCGAGACCCGGCAGCCCTCGAGGAACCGGCGCAGGTCCTTGCCTGGCATGGTGCACTCGCCTGCTGCCCTGCGAACCAGGTGCTGCGGAAGCAACACCCGCCCGGGGATCTTCCGGAATGGCACGCCCCTTCGCCTCAGCTACTGACCCGCGATGTTCGAACTCCTCTCCTGGCTCCTGCTCCTGCTCCCGCTGTTTTCCGCAGCGGCGATCCAGCTGTGGCTGAAAGCGGTTCCCGAGGTGGCCGTCAGGATGTCGCTCTTCTCCGTAATTTCTACGTTCCTGATCGCCCTCATTCTCCTCGGCAGCGGCGATACGGGGACCTCGTTCACCTGGGCTACCGCAGGCAGCTTCAACATCGAACTGGGCCTCATCATCGACAGGCTTTCCAAGGGCATGATGCTGGTGGTCACCGGCGTAGGCATGCTCGTGCACATCTTCTCTCTCGGCTACATGAAGGACGACGCAGCCAAGGCCCGCTACTTTGGCGGCCTCTCCATCTTCATGTTCTCCATGACGGGAATCGTGCTGGCCAGCAACTTCCTCATGACGTTCATCTTCTGGGAGCTGGTGGGCTTCAGCTCCTACCTCCTGATCGGACACTGGTTTCAGAAGGACTCCGCCGCCGAGGCTGCCAAGAAAGCCTTCCTCGTCAACCGGATCGGAGACTTCGGCTTCATGATAGGCATCCTCATGCTCTGGGGATTGCTCGGCACGTTCGCCTTTGGTGAGATGGCCGGTGGTGTTCAGAAAATCGCTGGCGGTCACGGGACAATCATGGGAATCGCTGTCCTCCTCGTTTTCTGCGGAGCAGTGGGAAAGTCNGCCCAGTTCCCCCTTCATGTCTGGCTGCCAGATGCCATGGAGGGCCCTACTCCCGTATCCGCCCTTATCCATGCAGCCACCATGGTTGCTGCAGGAGTTTACATGCTGTTCCGTCTGCAGGTGTCCGCCGGGGCAGAGATCTTTGAAGGTTTCGCCGGAACGACCATCGCGTGGATCGGGGGAATCACCTCGTTGCTGGCGGCCCTCATGGCCACCCAGCAGGACGACATAAAGCGCGTTCTCGCCTACTCCACTCTTTCCCAGCTCGGCTACATGGTCATGGCAGTCGGCCTCGCCGGCGACTACGGCGGGCCGGCCGGAATGTTCCACCTTTACACACACGCCTGGTTCAAGGCGCTTCTCTTCCTCGGCTCAGGCGCAGTGATCTACGCCTGCCACCACGAACAGGACATCTGGAAGATGGGTGGGCTCGCCGGCTCCATGCGGAAGACCACCATCTTCTTCGCCATCGGAACCGCCGCCCTCATGGCCGTCCCCTTCCTCACCTCCGGATTCTACTCCAAGGAGCAGATTCTCTACGCGGCCCAGCAGGAGAATGGCGCCCTGTTCGCATTGGCCGGGATCGTGGCCTTCCTGACTCCCTTCTACATGATGCGCCTCTTCGTGGTCGCTTTCCTGGGCAGGGCCCGCTCCACCGGGGCAGAAGGCGCAAAGGAGGTTCCCTGGATCATGTGGATTCCCCTCGCCNTCCTCACCGTCCTCGCTCTCGTCGCTGGCCTCCAGCCGGTTGCCGGACTCCTCTCACCCGTCTACAAGCACCATCCGTTCGAGTTCAATTCNGTCTTCTGGGTCTCCCTCATTGCNCTNCTTGCCGGNGCCGGCGGTGGCTTTGCCCTCTACCGCGGCCGCAATTCCGATCCCCTCGCCAGCAACCCGCTCTTTAGGATCTTCCGCAACAAATTCTACCTCGACGAGATCTACCTAGCGATTGTGAAGATCTTCCAGGACACCTTCGCTGCGATCGTCCACTTCTTCGACGAGTTTCTTATCAGCGAACTGTTAGTGGGCGGTCTCGCCCGCAGTGCATCCGGAATGGGTAACTTTTTCCGCCGCCTGCAGAACGGCAATCTACAGAACTACGCCATACTCTTCGGGGCCGGCATCCTCCTCGTCATCTATCTCACCGTTTTTGCCCGTTAAGACACGATGACCCTCCTCCTCGTACTCCTGCCTNTTCTGGCTGTTGCCGCCATCCTTCTTGGCGCCGATCCGCGCCGGACAGCCAGAGTAGCGACCACCGCCATGCTGCTGGCGGGGCTCAGCCTTGCGGGCCTCTGGGCCCTTGGCGTGAGCGACGGGCTCGCCATCGCCCCCATAGTCCTCTCCAAGCCGGAGATTCGCCTCGGCCTCGACTTCTATGACGGAATGAGTGTCATCATGGTCCTCCTTTCCGTGCTTGTGGCCTTTGCGGCAGCCCGGTCTGGTGAGTGCGAAGCCCGGCACACCCGGCTCTGGAACATCTCCATCCTGCTGATCACGGCGGGAGCAGTGGGAGCCTTCCTCTCCACCGATCTCTTTTTCTTCTACGCGTTCCACGAACTCGCCCTCATTCCCACCTTCCTCATGATCGGAATGCTGGGCCGNGGTAACCGAAAGCAGATCGCCTGGAAGGCNACCATCTANCTGGCTTTCGGATCCATCGTCCTTCTTGCCGGTCTTCTCTGGCTCGTTTCGGCCAGCGGATCAAGTTCCCTGGCCTTTGAGGAACTCCTCGGAAGCACCATCCCGGCGGAAGCCCAGCGGGGCATCGCCCTCTTTCTGATCATCGGCTTCGGCACGCTTGTCTCCCTNTTCCCCTTTCACTCATGGGCTGCTCCAGCCTATGCAAGCGCCCCCGCACCCGTGACCATGCTGCATGCCGGGGTGCTCAAGAAGTTCGGACTTTATGGGCTCCTTCGCCTCTACCCGACCGTGCCGGCAGGCATGAGCGCATGGCTCGACCTTCTCATCGTTCTTCTCATTGGAAACATTCTCTGGGTCGGCTTCGTCACCATCAACCAGAAGCGGCTCGACGAGATGCTGGGAAATTCCAGCGTGATGCACATGGGGTATCTTTTCCTTGCTCTCGCGGCCCTCACGGAAGCCGGCTCCGAANTTGCCAACCCCATCGCCAAGCCTGCTGCCGTTCTGCTCATGTTTGGCCACGGTATCACCGTGGCCATGCTCTTTGGCCTCGCCGACCGCATCGAACGCAGGACCGGCACCCTTGAACTGCGTGATCTTGGCGGACTCGCTGTCAAGGCCCCCTCCCTCGCCTTCCTGTTCGGTCTCGCNGCCATGGCTTCGATCGGNTTACCNGGTCTNGCCAACTTCGCCGGGGAGGTGATGGTCTTCGTATCCGGGTTCAAGGGGTGGCAGGCNGGAGAACCTCTCGGCGGAGTCCAGATTGCCACCATCATTGCCCTCTGGGGACTTGTGATAAGCGCNGTCTACATGCTCCGCGCNTATCGCAGTATCTTCCAGGGAAAAGAANCCCCCTCCGCCCGCGGAGCCGCCGACCTCGACCAGTCCGAACGCGCTCCCGCCATCCTGCTGGCTTNCACCCTGCTCGCCNTCGGCCTNTTTCCAAACATTCTCCTCAAGCTCATCGAGAATCCCGAGGACAAGGCCGNCCCNGAACAGCAGACCGTCACCGTTTCGANCAGCGCGTTTCCNGCCATTNCCTCCGGATCCGGACCCCCGACTACCGACAATCGATAATCCATGCCTGCCTACTGGTTAGAAGCCACCGTGGTTGCCCTTGGCCTTCTCCTTCTCCTGATGGAGGCCTTCGGAAGTCCGGCCAGCAAGGAACTCATCCGAAGAGTGGCCCTCGGGGGGCTGATCTTCATGCTCGTTCCTTTCTACTTCGCGGTTGCTCCCTCGGAGGACAATGCCGAACTTGCCCGCTTCTACGCATACGACAACTGGGCCGTCTTCTTCAAGCTCCTCGCCCTCCTCTCCACCATCCTTGTCCTCTTCATGTCCTACGACTACCGGGGCGTTCTGAACCAGTTCACCGAGGATCCAGGCTCCGAACACGGTACCGGGGAATACTACGCTCTTCCTGTGTTTGCCTGCGCCGGCATGATGTGGATGGCCTCCGCGCGGGACCTCGTTTCCATATTTGTCGCCCTCGAACTGGTCACCATCACCTTCTACATCCTGGTAGCATACATGCGCCGCCAGGTCGGGTCCCTCGAGGCTGGGGTGAAGTATCTGATCCTAGGTGCCCTTTCNACCGGATTCCTCGTCTACGGTATCGCCTGGATCTATGGCGTGACCCAGACCACCAATCTGGAGCAAATCGCCGTTCAGCTTTCGTCGTCCCCGGACAACCCCCTAGCATCCAACCCCACCGCTCTTCTTTTCGGCCTCAGCCTTATCATTCTCGCCCTCGCCTTCAAGGTTGGCGCCGTGCCCATGCACCTCTGGATTCCGGACGTCTACCAGGGTGCCCCTACCCCCACCACCGCCTTCCTCTCGGTGGGGTCCAAGGCCGCCGGGTTCATCGTGGCGCTCCGCATTCTTGAACCNTTTTTCGTCTCCGAGATCACGCGCAGCCAAGCCACCATGATTGTCCTCGTCCTCGCTTGCATGACCATCNTGCTGGGAAATCTGGCCGCCATCCCACAGGACAATTTCAAGCGCCTCCTGGCCTATTCGTCTATCGCCCACGCGGGGTTTATTCTCCTCGCCATTGCCGCCTGGCACCCNGGTAGCGAAAGCTCCCTCAGCACTCCCCAGGTCGTCTCACTCTATCTTGCGACCTACCTCATCATTACTCTCGGAACCTTCTTCGTCCTGGTAGTGGTCCAGCGCTCCGAGGGGAGCGAGGAAATCAGCGCCTTTGACGGTCTCGCGCAACGCAACCCGTTGCTCGCCCTCTGCACTACGNTTCTCCTCGCCTCTCTTGCCGGCCTTCCTCTCACCGCCGGCTTCTTTGGGAAATTCTTCGCCTTCCAGCTGGCAATCACCTCGGCTGGCAGCACCGGCATCCTCTGGTGGGGTGTCGGACTCGGTTTCATCGGAGTGGCTGCCGGTTTCTACTACTATCTCAAGGTCGTGCGTGCCGTTTACTGGCGTTCCCCCTCTACGGAATCCTCCCTTGAGCTTCCCCGCGTCAGCCGCTCTGCCATCTACACCCTCACCGCCCTAACCCTCCTCTTAGGGTTCTGGCCGAATCCAATTCTCTGGATGATTGGAGGCTGACCGGGCGCGGTCTTTCTTCCGGAAGCCCGCAGAACCTAACTCACACGCACCTTCTCCCGGTCCGGATAGAGAAACTGCATCCAACTCTCGTCCGCAGGCATGTCCGGGCCCATCCCGAAGAGGGGGCGCCAGCGGGGGGTATCCGGCTGGCACAACAGATGCATGCCTGCCTCGTGGGTCAGCTTGTTCGCCTTGCGGGAGTTGCAGCGGATACAGGANGTTACGATATTCTCCCACGTCGTTCTCCCTCCCTTGTCACGCGGCACGACGTGATCGAGGTTTAACTCGGTCTCCTCAAAACGGGTTCCGCAGTATTGACAGGTAAACTTGTCACGCAGGAATACATTGTGCCGCGTGAACTTCACCTCCTTGCGTGGAATCCGGTCATAGAGCACCAGNACGATTATCCGGGGAATACGGAAGGCGTGCCTTACGGTCCGGATCACTCCGTCCGCCAGATGGCTCGCCGAATGCTCCACCCACGAGAGCAGGTCATGGGTCTGGTAGCGCGCCTCGCCGTCCGTCTGTACGATCTGGGCGTGACCCAGGCAGACCAGCCGCAGGGCCCGCCTGACGGAACATGTATGAATCGGTTGCCAGAGGCGATTCAGCACGAGGACCGGGCAATCGAGGGAAACGTCCATTAAACCGTGCAAGCTAGGGGCTTTCCTACGCTAGCAGCCCTATTCCGCTCCTCAAGGGAAAGCTGACTTTAAAAGAACAGGACCCCTCGATCACCACGACGCAGGGATTGCCTTGATTATCCAAGCACCCTAAGCTGGAGCCGATGTCCAGTCTCTTCGGAAACTGCTTTCGGATCGCAACCTGGGGCGAGTCCCACGGGGGTGGGGTNGGAGTCGTGGTGGACGGCTGTCCACCACGGATTGCCCTTTCCGCGGAACAGATTCAACACGAACTCGACCGCCGACGACCCGGCCAGAGCGAGATCGTGACTCCCCGGTCCGAGGCCGACCAATGCGAAATCCTCTCCGGAGTCTTCGAGGGCCGTACTCTTGGGTCACCCATTGCGGTTCTCGTGCGCAACAAGGATGCGCGGCCGGAATCCTACGAGGAAATGGCCACCAAATACCGCCCCTCCCATGCGGACTACACCTACGACGCCAAGTACGGGATTCGAAATTGGCAGGGTGGCGGAAGGGCTTCAGCCCGGGAAACCATCGGGCGGGTGGCCGCTGNCGCCATTGCGCGCCAGGTCCTCGACACACTCGTCCCTGGAATCGAGATCCTCGCCTGGGTCTCCACCATCCAGAACATCAGGGCCGAGGTGGATCCAAGAACGGTGNCCGCCGCNCAGGTNGAAAGTAACATNGTCCGGACNGGCGACCCGGCCACGGTTGACGAGATGATTGCACTCATCAAGAAAGCACGTGGGGAGGGAAATTCACTCGGGGGCACCGTCGAGGCCGTGATCCGGGGTTGNCCTCCCGGACTGGGCGCCCCTGTCTTCGACAAGCTCGATGCCGAACTCGCCAGGGCCATGATGAGTCTGCCNGCCACCAAGGGCTTCGAGGTGGGCTCCGGCTTCGCCGGCACACTNCTCACGGGGCAGGAGCATAATGACCATTTTTACATGGATGAAGACCGCGTCCGGACCCGGACTAACCGCTCGGGTGGCATCCAGGGAGGTATTTCCAATGGCGAGCCCATTGTCTTTCGGGTTGCCTTCAAGCCTACCGCTACCATCATGACAGAGCAGCCAACTGTCAGCAATGCGGGCTCGGATACCGAGCTCAAGGCCCGGGGCAGGCACGACCCATGCGTCCTGCCACGCGCAGTGCCCATGGTCGAGGCCATGGCTACCCTTGTGATTTGCGACCACCTTCTTCAACAGCGAGCCCAGTGCGGACTCGATTCCTCAACACCGCAAGAATCGGTTTCACCTCCCTCATCCTGACATGCTAGCGCTCTCTCTTTCCGACACAACGACCTCCGGCATTATCGGGGGCATCGTCATCATCTTTATTATCGCCTTTGTTATCACCGGCTTCCTAAAGGGTCTTGCCCGGATGACCNTGGGGTTGATCTTCCTNGCTGCCGGGATGGCGGCCGGGCAGTGGGGCCTTTGGAAAGGTTCTTCCATCGCGGGAACCCTTGTAGACGAACCAGATCCCTGGATGTCCGGTGCGGTCGCAGTCATTCTGGGGCTCGCCACCTTCTTCGTGGCCCGCGCCCTCTTCGGAATCCTCCTGAACCCNATCAGCAGCAAGGAGGGCAAGACCAGGAGTCTCGGAGCGCCAGGTGGCGTCCTTGGCCTCCTCATGGGGGCCGCCTTCGCCTGGTTCTGCCTCTCTGGAGTCCGCTATGTCGGTAGTATTTCAGAGCTGGCCTGGGTCCGGGAGGCTGTCACCAACAAGGAGTGGCTCAATTCAACCGGTGCCGGCGAAGAGGACCCCGCACGCCCCGCTCAGCCTCTCTTTTCCACATTCAAGCGCGAGCTCGATGCCAACATCATCGGCCAGTTCCACGAGAAGTACGACTTCCTCAACAGCCGCNCGCAGGCCAACCTGGCCAAANTTGCCATCATTGTTGAAAACGAACAGGTCGCCACCCGAGCCTACCGCACCGGAGCAGTCAGGGAAGCCGCTCTCCAGGCCGAGGTCAACAGTCTCCTCAAGAACCAGAGCAGTCAGCTCAAGGCACTTTACGACACCGGTCAGTATTCCCAGCTCCTCCACTCCAGACTCATCAAGGAAACCTGCCGCAGCGAGGAGGTCCAGGAACACCTGACTGACCTCGACATCGAAACGGCAATTGGCCTGCTCGTGGCTGAGCCAGAGGAGAACGAATAGACACCTGTTCCTGCGGAACCCGGCTCCGCCAAAGGCCTGCCCGCTCCCGTTCCCCGTTTGACCAGTCTCCCCCCTTCCGAATCTCTCATGCGCGAGCAATACATTGCCACCATTGGCCTCGAGGTTCACTGCCAGGTCAGCACCGAGAGCAAGATGTTCTGCTCCTGCCGGACCAGTTTCGGCGAGGAGCCAAACACCAACGTGTGCCCCACCTGCCTGGGCCTCCCCGGATCACTGCCCGTGCTGAACAAGGCCGCTATCGAGCAGACCGTNCTCGCCGGGCTCCTTCTCGAGTGCAGAACCCCGGAGATATCCAAGTGGGACCGGAAGAACTACTTCTACCCGGACATGCCCAAGAACTACCAGATCTCCCAGTTCGACCTTCCGCTCTGCATCGGCGGCGCCGTTCCGCTCTACGATCACAACTACCCCAAAGACTACCAGAAGAACATCGCCAGGCCCGGCAAGAAGGTAGGCCTCACCCGAATTCATCTTGAGGAGGACGTGGCCAAGTCCACCCACCTCGCCAGCGCCAGCGTGATCGACTTCAACCGTGCTGGAACCCCCCTCATGGAAATCGTTTCCGAACCGGAAATTGAAACACCCGAGGAAGCCTTCGCCTACCTCAAGACCCTCCAGCAGATTCTCATCTACGGGGGCATCTCGGATGCAGACATGGAAAAAGGGCAGCTCCGTTGCGACGTCAACGTCTCCGTGCGCAAGGAAGGGGAGGAACAGCTCGGCACCAAGATCGAGCTCAAGAACATGAATTCCATCTCCGCCGTGCGGCGTGCCCTGCACCATGAGATCAAGCGACAGGTCGATGTCCTCGAACAGGGCGGAACCCACGCCCAGGCCACCTGGCGGTGGAATGACGACGCCGGCGTCACCGAGTTCATGCGGGGCAAGGAAGACGCGCACGACTACCGCTACTTCCCTGATCCCGATCTGCTTCCGGTCCGTTCCGGAGTAATCGTCGACCGCATGCGTCCTCATGTGCCTGAGCTCCCCCACGAAAAAGCGGACCGCTTCGAGAAGGATTTCGAGGTAACGAACTACGACGCGAACGTCCTCGCGTCCGACCGGACCCTGGCCAACTACTTTGAATCAGCTGCCAAAGCCTCGCGCGCTCCCGCCAAGAAGACGGCTAACTGGGTCATCAATACTCTTCTCAAGCACCTGAACGACGACAATCTCACTCCCTCAACCTCCCCGGTTTCACCCGAGAGCCTTGCCGCCACTGTCGACCTGGTTGAGGCCGGCACGGTTTCCAACAACCAGGCCAAGGAAGTGTTCGAGGCGCTCTGGAAAAGTCCCGGGCAGGACCCTGCCCGGATCGCCCGGGAACTGGGCTTCGAGCCCGCCGACACCGGAGCCATCGACTTGCTCATTGACGAAGCGATCTCCACAAACCCCGACAAGGTTGCCCAAATTCAGGCGGGCAACGAGAAACTTGTCAACTGGCTCACCGGCCAGGTCATGAAGTCTTCACAGGGTAAGGCCAACCCGAAGCAGGTGACTGACTCCATCAGGGCCAAACTGCTCTGATAACTTCCTCCGGACCTCCTGATTCGCGTAACCGCACTCTGACTCCTCCGGGGCCATCCACTTCATCCAACGTGTCTCCCGTCCTCCAGGTTTCCAAAGTCACCAAGGCATTCGAAAAGCTCGTTGCGGTGGANAGCCTGAGCCTTGAAGTCAATTCTGGGGAAGTTCTCGGCCTCCTCGGCGTGAACGGCGCAGGCAAGACCACCGTGATGAACATGATCCTCGGACTTACCATCCCCAATGAGGGTTCGATCACGGTGTTCGGCAAGGACCTCCAGAAGCATCGGATTGATATCCTCAAGCGCACCAACTTCTGTACCACCTACGCCAACCTGCCATCCAACCTGAAGGTCTGGCAGAACCTCCGGGTCTTTGCCGGGCTCTACGGCATCAGGAATCCGGGAGAAAAGATCAACGAATTGCTGGAGCTGCTGGAAATTGCCCACCTGCGAAACAGCATCACGGGCCGCCTCTCCGCCGGGGAGGGCACCAGGGTCAACCTCGCCAAGGCTCTTCTCAATGACCCGGAACTTCTCCTTCTTGACGAACCCACGGCCTCCCTCGATCCAGACATAGCCGATAAGGTCCGGAAACTTGTTCTCCGCCTGAAGCAGGAGAGCGCACCGGCCATTCTCTACACCTCACACAACATGCGCGACATCGAGGAAGTCTGCGACCGCATCCTTTTCCTTCACCAAGGGAAGATCCTCGCGAGCGGGACTGCCGAAGATATCAAAAACCGCTTCGCGGGCAAGGATCTTGATGAGGTGTTCATCAAGGTTGCCCGCAACGAAATCGAGGCGCTGCATCTGTAGGATCACGTCCGCATTGGACGAAAGCGGACATTGACCGAGTCTGGCCGTTAGAGACCGGGAGGGGCCCTACTTGCACAGGCGGTTGAGAGTGTAGTAAGCCTTTCCGTTGCGCATCGCCCCGCCGCTCTTCGAGACGACGTTGCGCACATCAATCTGGAACAAGCGGTCGCCGGCCAGTCCCTCGACGGCGACTTCCGCGACCAACCCGTCGGCGGAAAGCTTCACGCCACTCACTTGGTGCTTCTTCGTATCGAGCCGCTTCGAGCCGTAGTTGCCGGTGTACTCCGGCACCCAGCTGCCGATCGTGAACGACTCGGCTTTCACCTCAGCTGCGGGCTGGGTGAAGGTGATCTTGAACCCGTCCTTGGTGAGCGAGACCTCCTGCAGCCCCATCGAGGTCTTGCCTGTCCACTCGATCATTTTCAAGCCGTGGCCCGACCCCCAGCCGCGGGCGGTCTGGCCGACATAGAGCGCGCCGGTCTTCGGGTGGAAGGCCATGCGGTTCGATCCGCCTCCCAGTTCGCCCGCTTCGATGAAGGGATAGGCGGCGCCCTGGAACTGGCCATCGACCTTCTCCAAGGTGCCCCGGTTGATCTTCGGAGTGTTAACGTCGCCGATCAGCACGTGGCCCGCGAAGGGCCCGAACTTGCCGCCGGTGGTATCCCAGCGGGGCGCGGTGCAGGACATGCCCATCTCGCGGTATGGCAGGTAAAGCGCCGGCCGCTTGCGCATCGAGTTGAGTTTCTCGATGTCGTAGCTCGCCGCGTCCGGGTGGCGCTTGTCGAACATCAGCCCGTCCGGGTGGCCGAGGAAGGCACCGGGTTCGGCGTGGTTGAGGACTCCGCTAGGGACGTAGCTCCCTTGGTTGTCGGTCACGAAAACGTCGCCGTCGGGGCTGATGCCAACGCTGTTCGGCTCGCGGCAACCAGGGTTAAGCGGCACGTATTTGCCGTCGGCGGTGATCTTGAACAACCAGCCGCGCCAGGGGACGTTGCCGTGGCTGCACCACGTCGGCTTGAATGGTTCACCTTTGGGAAAGAAACCCAGCCCCAAGGCGCCGTAGAAGCTGCCTTCCTTGTCGCGCACCAAGCCGAAGGCGTACTCGTGGTAGTTGCCTGTGTAACCCCAGCCCTTGCCAAAACTCTCGAAGCGCTCCGCGACCCCGTCCTTGTCCGTATCGGTGATCCGGGTCAACTCGGCCCGCTGCAACACGTAGATCTCGCTGTTGTCTTTGCCGGCCACGAGACCGAGCGGTTCGTGCAGGCCGGAGGCAAACTGCTTCCATTCGTCCTTCTCGGGTTGGAAGGACCAGATCTCACCACGGCGGGTGCACATCATCAGACGTCCATCGGGCATCCAGTCCATGCCGCCAACTTCCAGGACGACACCATCAGGTGCCGGGATGTTGGTGATCTTGTAGTCGGGGTCGGCGGCGCGCACGGAGCTGACAGCCGCGGCGATGGCGAAGAGGCTAAGAAAATGGATTCGCATGGTTACTTGGTTTTGAAATGGACAGTGAAGTTGGCGCCGACTTTGACTGCGGTCCCCCGCTCTGCGGCCTCGCCGATGCTCTGGGTCTGGCCGAGGGTGTAGGTGGCACCGGCCGGCGCCGGCTTAAGAGTGAAGTTTGCGTCGAGGCCGTCGCCCGCGGGCACGATCCGCACCAACACGGTGCTGTCGCCCAGCTTGTAGTGAAAACTCGGGTAACCGTCGTCGCCGATCTCGTAGCCGAGAAAGTCGGGGGCCACATCGCCGCTACCGACATCCAAGGGCTTGGCGTCCTTGGCAGCCGAGAACCTCCCCTGCCCCATGATCTGCAAAAAATTACCACCGCGTCCGTCCCACGCCGGCTTGGTGTTGACCAATTCACCATTCGGCGACATCCAGGTCTTGGCCACGATGCAGCGGTTTGTATCGAAAGCAAACTGCGAACCAGACAGGGTGCCGACACAAATACTCGCCGGCCCCGAACCATGAAGGGAGCCACGCAAGATGATCGGCCGGTCTTTGACCGTGACTCGGAAGACGTCACCCGGCATCGGTGGCTTCAGCACCTCGACCTTCGGCTTCGGCAGCTTTGTGGTGACGTGCAGCACGCCGCGCATCAACAGGTGGTGCCCCGGAAAGGTGCACACGTAGGGATAGTCGCCCGGCGTATCTGGGACCGTGAGGTAGATCGTGTCCGAGGTGCCCGGTGCCACCAGTTTGGTGTGGGTGATCACCCGCGGGTCCGGCGGCACGTAGGCGGTCTTGATCATCTCGGCGAGGTTGCCCATCACATATTCACCCAACTCGTTGGCTACTTTGTCACTCGGCTGGCACAGGATGAAGTTGTGCGCCATCTCGTCTGAATTAAACAAGGTCAGAGAAACCTTGCTGCCCGGGGTCGCCCAAAGCTCCTTTTTGTCGAACTCCAATTTACCGTGCTTGGAGCCGAGGAACAGATGGCGAACCGGGGCGCCGAATTCCGCAGGCGGCTTCGGCAATGAGCCGACCGGCGTCGCAGCGACCGAAGCCCTGACCAGCGGTAGGTGTCCCCAACCGCCATGCAAGCCATCGACCAGGTCGAGTGTGTAGACCTCGTCGTGCGAGCGCGCGATCAGCTTGTCGAGTTCCTCCTTGGCGACCTTGATGGTCTGCTCGTGGGTTTTCGATTTCTCGAAAAACAGCACATAGGCGTCGTCGGTGACGCGACGCAAGGCCAGGCCCATCGGCCCACGATTACTGGTCCGCGGCTTGGCCAGGACCTCCCGTGCGGTGGCTGGCAAAGGCTTCCCCATCCCGCCCTTCAAAGTGATCTCCAGTCCGCCGCCGCCGTTGAGCCGGAACATCGGCGAGCGCGCCAGAAAAGTCGTTTGCTCTGCATCGCGGGTCTCCCACGTCGTGCTCGCCATGCCTCCGTCGTAGAAGCCGACTTCACCAGAAACGATCTGCCAGCCATGCGTTTGGCCGTCGCCGAACTCCCAGCTGAGGGTCTTGTTGTTCGCCGCGAAACTCGTCGCGGCGGTGAGTGCAAAGATCGCCGTCGCGATGGCGGCGATCGGCAAGGTTTCGAGTAGTACCGCCATGCGTCTCGTCATCTCTATTTTCGTTTTCATCGCTATCGTTGTTGTTGATTCACTTTACCGGTGAGCTCGGTCTCCAGGAGCTCAAGAAACAGTCCCTGAAACTGCCCGGGCTTCAATCCGTCCGGCAGGGTCACGTTGATCCGGTGCGCCACGTCAGGGGCAAGGTTCGAGCTCCTCATGGTGATGGCGCTATTCTCCCCAGATTTCGAGTTCGGTCAGACCACTGCGAGCCTTTCCTCTGTGGGTGAAGACGATGCGGAGTTTTGTGAGTAGCACCGGATCAAACTTGAGAACATTGGCCATGTTTCCCGTGGGCACTGGTGGGGACTTTACCTGGTTGACCAGAGCCTTCCATTCGCCATCGATCCAGCCCTCGATGACGTAGTCGGACGGTGGTTGCACGCCACCGCGATCGTCATAGATGTGGAGAACTGCTCGACCGATCTTGCTCGGGTTCTCGAGTTCCAGTTCGAGCGTGTCGTTGAGGTTCGGGGAGCCGTAGGAAGTCCAACGGTTCGCCGGGGTTGCCTCGAAGATGATCTTCCCATCGATGGCGCGCACCGCGATCCCTCCGTACCGGTCGGAGTGCGAGGCGGTGATTTTTGGAAACCCTTTCCCGTCTCGGTTGAAGGCGAGGTTTCCTGCTGGAGGAGCCGCCGGGACATAGGGGCGATGGCCAGGGCCCCACGCCTCGAATTCGGTTAGTCCCGAGCGTGCGCCCGCCGCATGGGTCAGGGTGGCACGCAGGCGGGAAGTGTTGATCGCGGGGAAGGTGATGGTATGCGGGCGGCGCCCCATCGGAGTCGCTGCAGATGGCTGCTGCCCGGGCACGGTTTGCCATTTCGAGCCGTCCCAGGCTTCGAGAAGGATTTCGGTCGGTGCTTTGACCATGCCTCCCTCGGTGGGCTCCGGGTCTTCGAGCACGTAAAGCTTCACGGTGTCGATCGGGCGTTTGGTGCCAAAATCGACGGCGGCCCAATCGGCATTGTTTGGAGAGCCGATGGTCGTCCAGCGATTGGTGGGGAAGATGTCGTAGCGGTATTGTCCGTCGCTGATCTTGGAGAGCGAGCTGCGGGGATGGACGAAGGACGCTTCGTAGCGCGGGTAGTAGTCGCCGTCGTTGTTGACCGCGTAGTTCATCGGCGGGTTCTCATCGACGGGGATCACTTTGACTGCGGGCAGCTTGACCTCAAGTGGCTCCAGTTTGGCAGATTGTGCTACTCGCTTGCCGTTGACGAAGACCTGGAAGCCCTTCCCTTTGCGGTAATGATCGCCGGTGCGATCCCAAAGGATTGAGAGCTCGTGTCCATGGTAGTGAAGTTGATCGAGGGCGAGGTAGTCCCAACTGTCGGGGGCGAGAGGTTTGATGGACAGGGTGTCGCCGACGGATGGCTGAATGCCGACGAGTCCGGTGATGACGAGGTCAGTGAAGCCTGAGTGGAAGTAGTGCTCGCTGCGGTTGCGCATGTCGTGACCTTTCCACGAGCCGGTGAAAGGGTTGACCGCTTCTGCGATGTAGGGCTCGCCATCTTTGCGGTGGGTGATGGCGAAGGTGTGCAGGAGTTCGGCATAGTCATCGCGGTCGACATGCTCTTGCTCGTAGTTCTGGAGCACATTGGCCATCGCCTTGAGGGTCTGGGTGGTGGCGAAAGGCCATGATTGGCCGCTCCACCAGCAGCAGCTGTTCTTGAGGACGAAGAGCGGATCGTTGCGCTCGACCGAAGTCGGCCCAAAGGGAGCCTTGAAGTAATCGTCGTCCATGAGGAATTTCCATGCGTCCTCGAATCCTGGACCTGGCATGTTGAAGGCCCACGGGACGTATCCGTGAAGTTCGCGCCCGTGGGGGCTGCCGGCATACTTCCCGGACTGGTAGGTGAGGGTGTGCTTTTCGACCACATGTCCATCCTTCTCGTGCCGTTGGTTGCTCATCGGAAAGAAGAATTCCCGCGATGGATCCCAGAGCTTTTTCTCGACCTGCGATTTGATGCGCGCGGCCTTCTTGCCGAACCGCGATCTGATGTCCTTCTCATCCTTGAGCCCGGCAATTTGAGCGATGGCGCGCGCGTCGGCCCACATGTAGGCATTGAAGCTGGGCCGGAGGGATTGTCCGCCGCGCAGGATGTCCTTGGTCTGCTGGGCGTTGATGTCGAACTCCATGCCGTCGTCGTGCCCGAGTTGCCAGAACATGCCCATCTCCTCGACCCAGCCCCGCTTCTCCCACTGCTCGTAGTTGTTGACCAGGTCGGGGAGCAGGTCGGAGATGAACTCATCGTTCGGGTTCACCTGATGAGCCGACCAGGCGGAACCGGCCGGCCAAAATGAGTAGTTGCGAGGTTGCGCGCCGGGGTGACGCATCCAGAAGCGGATGTAATCGCGGACATAGCGGGGGTTGTTCAGCCAGCGCACCTCGTTGATCTGGTGTCCGGCCGGGCAGGCGATGCTCCCGTAGGCTCCCGACCAGAACGG
>PBLI01000003.1 GCA_002721695.1 Roseibacillus sp.
GGTCGCGGACCCGGGTATTCAGGGTGTCAAAGATGGGGAGAGTGGGTCCTACGCTGTCACCGCCGCCTTTTGGGTTATTGCCACAGGCGAACTCGAAGCGGAAGTTGAATAAACCTTCTGGATTGCCCGAAGGGTTCCGGTAATCCTCTGCCCGCGGCATGGTGCGGAACGACCCTTGCAGCTGGTGATCCGCGATCCGGTAGTAGTAACGGGTATCGGGGGAGAGTTCGTCCATGGTGAGAAGGCCGGTGTAGTCGTGCTCGGGTCCCCTCGTGCTGAAGGTAAGGGAATGATCGAGTTTGCCAGCCTCCCGGCCGTAGAAGACCTCGACCTCGCCTTTTCGCTCGGTCCGGACCCAGAGGGTCATGGAGTCCGGGGCGGGCCTTCCCAGGATTGGTCCCTCGGTGACGCGAATGGGAGTGGGAGCGGTGTCCTGGGCAAGGGCCTGCACGCCGAGGCAGAGAATGGGGAGAGTCGATAGAAGCAGTTTCATTTGTGAGGGATACAGGGAAGGATGCGTAGCGTTTCCGGGGCGAGGCGGCCTGTCACCCGGTGGAAGCTACTGTGAGTGAACTGCAGGGGAAATCACCCATATTCTGGGAGGTGGCCACGCAACGAGGGGCCTGCCTCGGGGAGGTAGCGGGTGAATTTGAGGAGGACCCCGTTCATGTCGGCACAGGCAATGCCTGTACTCCTTTCAGCGGGGTCCCTGCGGGAGGGATTTACCGGTTGAACCAGATGAGGTGGGCGCCGCGGTTGTTGCGGTCCATCGTGAAGGTCCCGCCGGTGCGCTCGGCGAGACCTCTCATGAAGGTTATGGCCCGGGAGGCGATCGAGGAACGTCCTGTGCTGGACCCGTATCCGTGGATGATCTTGACCCCGGAGTTGCCAAGCTGGAGGGCCTGGTCAACGGCCTGTTCGATCTTGTGGCGGGCCGTTTCCCAGTCCTCCCCGGAGTGGGCCACGTCCACCTCGAGGAGGCCGAGGAGGACCTGCCCGCGGATCGGAGAGTCGCACTTCGGGCAGAACTCGTGGCGTCCGGCCTCGAGGGGAATTCCACAGGTAGGGCATGGTGCGGTGGAATTCATGGAAAGGCTCGGCCATTATAGCCCGGCTGGGGCGTGCGGGGCAAATCGGATGTGTGGAGCGGTTGAAAGAGTGGTATGAGAGCGGTATGCTGTCTCAGATGCCGGGGTCTGAGCCGGGGAAGCCTGGGCTCCCCTGAGCTCCGAAGAATGGTCCGGGCGATGCGCCAGGATAAGCGCCGATCTCCCTGCAAGGTTACAGGGATCTTACCGTTAAGGATTTTTTTAACGGGGTATTTTCCGGGCGGCACGGAGATGGGCGGCCGTCATGGATGCCGATCCCATCCTCGGGGTTGTCATGGAGCCACTGGTCGATGCTCGAAAACTGTCTCTGGCTGGGACAGATCCGATTGGCATGGGCAATCGGCGGAGGGTGTTTCAACACCCCGGAAACAACGCATTGGGCATTAGAATGGGGAGCTTCGTCGCTTCATACCGACACTCCTCAGGCGAGAATCTCGTTGAGCACCTTACCAGCCACATCCGTGAGACGGAAGTCGCGCCCGTTGAAGAAATAGGTGAGGCGTTCGTGGTCGATGCCAAGGAGGTGGAGGATGGTGGCATGCAGGTCGTTGACGCTGACCCGGTTCTCGACGGCCTTGTAGCCGAACTCGTCGCTTGCGCCGTAGTGGGTTCCCCCTTTGATTCCGCCCCCGGCCATCCACATTGTGAAAGCATTGGGATTGTGATCGCGCCCCTTCCCGCTCTGCGCGTCCGAGGTTCTCCCGAATTCACCGCCCCAGACCACAAGGGTTTCGTCGAGCATTCCACGGGACTTGAGGTCAGCGAGGAGCGCTCCAATCGGCTGGTCGACGCTCCTGGCGGCGATCCGGTGGTTGGCGCCGATGTCATTGTGGCCGTCCCAGGGGACGTCGGCCCCCCCGCCTCCGCCGCCATTCGTTCCCGCATAGAGCTGGACGAAGCGCACCCCGCGCTCCACGAGACGCCGGGCCATGATGCACTGCCGGCCGACGAGCTGGGTCTCCTTCTGGTCCACCCCGTAGGCCTGCTGGGTGGCCTTGGATTCCCGGGCCACATCCATGGCCTCCGGTGCCGCAGTCTGCATCCGGTAGGCAAGTTCGAATGATTCGATCCGGGCAGCCAGATCCCGCTCGAGCGCACGGGACTCGCCATGGACCCGGTTCATGGCTCTCAGGATGTCGAGCTGGGCGCGCTGGTGCTGGTCGCCCATGTTCTTTCGTCGCGCGAGGTTGCCGATGGGGTTGGTTCCGTTAATGGCGGTCGGCTGGAACTTCCTCGGGAGGAACCCGGGGGCCCAGATTGGTTTTCCACCGCGCGGCATGGCCCCGTGCAGGACAACGAAGCCAGGCAGGTTCTGGTTCTCGCTGCCGAGGCCGTAGGTCACCCATGAACCCATGGCGGGACGCCCCTGCAGGAACATTCCGGAATTCATCTCGAGCATGGCCGGGGTGTGGTTGTTGGACTGGGAGAAGCAGGAATGAAGGAATGCCATGTCGTCCACGTGCTTCGCCATGTTCGGGAAGATTTCAGAAACCCAGCTCCCGGATTCCCCGTGCTGCTGCCATTCGAAGGGTGAGGCGAGGATCTTGCCGTTGGTGGTGAAGAAACCTGTCTTGGGGTCGGCTCCCTCCAGTTTTTCCCCGTTGCGTTTCTGGAGCTCGGGCTTGTAGTCAAAGGTGTCGACCTGGGAGGGGCTCCCCGGCATGAAGAGCCAGATCACCGACCTGGCCCTGGGCGTAAAGTGTGGTCCGGCAATTGGGGCGGGCGATGCGGCCGGGGAGACCGTCTGTCCCAGCAGCCCTTCCTCGGTGAGGAGCTTGGCCAAGGCGAGGGAGCCGCAGCCCAGTCCGGCCTTCTGGAGAAAGTCACGCCGGGAATTGTAGAAAAGAGAGTCGCTCATATCAGTCCACAAAGATGAATTCGTTCAGGCAGATCACGGTCTGGCAGAAGTCCGCAACGGCCAGCTGCATGGCTTGTGCGTCGCTGCCGTAGGAGGCCGCCTGCCCCTCGATGAAGGCAACCATCTGCCGTTGTTCGCCGGGAGTCGGGGGACGGGCGAGGGCCCTGGTGTAGGCCCTCCTGACGACTTCGTCGGCGGGCACCTTGTCGTCCGGACGGATTCGCCGGGCGAATTTCTCCGCCATTTCGCGGACGTAGGGAGAATTCATCATGGCCAGCGCCTGCGGGGGAACGGTTGTCGAGATGCGCCTGCCGATGCCTTGCATGGCATCAGGCGCGTCAAAGAGCTGGAGAATGGGCACGAGGTTGCTGCGTTTCACGGTCAGGTAGACGCTGCGCCTGGTCTGACGCTGGTCGAGTGAGCCCTTGCCAAACATGCGTGTGTCGAGAGTTCCGCTGACCGCGAGGAGGGAATCGCGGATGACTTCCGCCTCGAGGCGGGTGGCTCCTCGCCGCCACCAGAGACTGTTGCCGGGATCAATGCTGCGGGCCAGCTCGTTGGATCCTCCCTGCTGGCGATAGACGCTGCTCATCATGATCATCTTGTGGATCGGTTTGAGCTGCCAGCGATGGCGGATGAGCTCGGCGGCGAGGTAGTCGAGGAGTCCGGGGTGGGTGGGCGCGGCTCCCTGCGTCCCGAAATCACTGGGAGTGTTTACGATGCCGCGCCCCATGTGGTGCTGCCAGAGCCGGTTCACGATCACGCGGGCCAGCAGGTGCCCGGCACCGCGCTGCTCGTCGGTGATCCAGTGGGCCAGTGCGACGCGAGGGGGGCGGTTCTCGCTGGCGGCAAGCCAGTGGGCCTCGGTAGTGTCCCGCGCCTGCAGGACCCGAAGGAAGGCCGGGGTGGCAAGATCCTGCTTGGCGTTGGATTCGCCCCGTTCGAGGAAGTAGACTTTCCGGGTGTCGCTTCCGAAGTTGTAGGTTGCCCCGCCCTTGCGGGCCGCGAAGATGTTCACGAGGTTCGGCTTGGGTGTTTTCTTGGAGTGGTCCTCGACGGACTGGTTCAGTTTGTTCCAGTCAGGGTCCCGGGGGGCAAACCACTTGAGCAGTTCAGCAGTCTGTTTTTCGTTTCGCTTGTCGGGGGCAAGGGCGAGGAGATTCTCAATGTTCTCGGGGACATCCGGGTTGGTGCTGAAGTAAAATCCGGAGCCTCCCCCCCCGTTGACGATCTTGACGAGGAGCCGATTGGAGCCGGCCCTGAGTTGCAGGGTGATGCGGTCCTGGTCCTTGGCCACCCCGCCCTGCACTTCCTTTGCGAGAACGGACTGGCCGTTGAGCCAGACCTTGATGGCATCGTCCCGCCCGAGGGAGACGGGAAGGGAGCGGGCCTCCGACACCTCGATTGTGCGGAAGAGGTAATTCGCGCTGTTGGCGCCTGTCAGGGTATTGTGGATCGCCCCATCCTTCCACTCCGGCCGGGCTACCCACTTCCGGTCCTCATAGCCCTTGGCGAGGTCGATTTCCTTTTCCGGCGGAAAGGCCTCGCTGTATGCCTTCTTGAAGTCTGCGGCCCCAAAGGGGCCGATGTGGTGCCAGGGGCTGAGTGTCTCTGCAGACGTCGGCTTGTTGCGGGTGGCAGCCCACTCGGTGAGGCGGGTCGGAAGAACGTCGTTCTCGAAACGCGCCCGGGCGTCGAGGAGTGGCTGGTGGGCCGCTTCGAAACGCTCCTTATCGGCCTTCGTCCTGGCCGGGTCGGGGTCGTGGGCATGGTTCTGGAATCCGGTCTCCGCGAAGCAGGAGACGAGGCGGTAGTAGTCACTGATTGGCACGGGATCGTACTTGTGGTCGTGACAACGGGCGCACCCGATCGTCAGGCCAAGCATGGAAGTTCCCATGGTGTGGACGATGTCATCGAGCTGTTCATACCTGCTCCGCTCCCGCTCCTTCTGGGTCTGCTGGGAGGTAAAGGGGCCCGCCGCGAGGAACCCGGTGGCGGCCTGGGCCATGTAGTTTTGCGGCTCCATCTGGTCGCCCGCGATCTGTAACCGGACGAAGCGGTCGTAGGGCATGTCCTCGTTCAACGCCTTGATGACGAAGTCACGGTAGTGGTAGGCGTCCGCGCGATCCTTGTCGAAGGCGTAGCCATTGCTCTCGGCAAAACGGGCGAGGTCCAGCCAGTGGCGGGCCCAGCGTTCCCCGTAGTGGGGGCTGGCCAGGAGTTTATCGAGGAGTCCCTCGTAGGAGTCCGGAGAATCGTCGCGGAGAAATTCCGCGAGGGCCTCGGGCTCCGGCGGTAATCCCCAGAGGCCAAACATGGCCCGTCGGTAGAGGGTGCGCGGGGAGGCTTCCGGGTTCGGGGAAAGGTTCTGTTTTTCGAGAGGACCGAGAATGAAGCGGTCAATCCGGGTGCGTATCCAGCCCTCGTTGTTTACGTCGGGAGGCGTGATGGTCCTGAGCGGCTGAAAGGACCAGAACTGGCGGCCTTTCTCCAGGTCGAGCTCTCCTGGAGAGGAAGAGGTTTCCCCGGCCAGCACCGTTCCGGCGAGGGTGGTGCACACCATGGCGGCCAGGAACATGGAAACATGACTCATACGCTGTCCAGATGATAGGTGCTGAGCTCGATTGGGCAAATGGGATCTTCCCGCTCGAAGGGGGGATCACCCGTCGAATTGCCGGCAGGATATCCTCCGGGCGCCGGAGAACGGCGGGTTTTGCGCAGCTCGTCCGGTTTGCTTTCGTGGCCGTGGCGCGCAGGACCGCCGGGAAAACTGCCTGGAGACGAGCGTTGAATTCCTCAAGCGGGCACCGTCTGGTTACGGCAGCAGGCGTATCAGGTCGTGGCAGTCACCCCGCCTGTTGCCCGGCTGGTTCCTCGCGCGAGCATCCCCGCGGTCTCATGGCCCGGAGGTGGTGACGGCGACGTCATCGATATACCAGCCGGCCTGTGCCTGTATTTCATCGGCCTGGAAGCGGAATTCCACCTTGACCACCTCTCCNACCGCCTCGGGAGGCAGGGCCACGGAGACTTCCTCCCAGCCGCCGCTGCCATCGACCNGGTTGAGGAGATCCACTCCGAGCTGTGTGTCATCGGTNGCCCGGAGAATTCGGATGGATCCAAGGTCGAAACCAGTTTCGATATCGCGGAACTGTTGGAAGGNGAGGGTTGCTTCCGTTGCGGTGGTGAGGTCGATTGTTCCCGGGGTGCGCAGCCAGATGTCGGTGTTCAGCCCGTAGTCGGAGCCGATGTTGGTGCCGGCGCAGTTGGGAGCGCTCCTCGCCGCGGGCGGCCCGGTGGGAGAGCCAGCGCCTGGATTCCCAACTTCCCAGATGGTCGTTCCGGTATCTCCGGGAGCATTGGCTCCGTTAAGCCAGCCTCCGGGGAGACTGGGGCCGCTGTCGAAGTTTTCGGAGAAGACTGTGACAGGGGGAGGGGGGAATTTCACCATGCGGTAAAAGCGAGTGTTGTCCCCCGGTCTTGGGAGGGCGAGGGNGTTGGTTGGAGGGGTTGCTGCAATATCGCCCTGCACCAGATCCCAGGTGGCGACGTCAGCGGAGAGATCTNCCGTGCTGCTCAGGTTGTAGGTTGCTCCGGGAGTGCTTTCCCACTCGAAGATGAGATCCTGCCCGGCTGTGGAAACGGAAAGGTTCAGGACAGGAGGCTTGCCGAGGGTGGCCTCGAGGTAGGCATCGTAGTGCGCAGCCACGCGGGAGTCAGAAGNGTCGCCGTCTCCGTCTGGGTCATCGAGGCGCTTGTCGTAGATTGCGACTTCATCGAGCAGGCCGGTGTAGAACTGGCGGTCGCGGAGCTTGTGGGAGCCAAGCACCCAGCCTCCTGTTGCCGCTTCCGCGGTTGGCTGGCCGGTGCCCCCCTCGACCCCGTTGACGTAAAACCGTACCGTGGGGCCGGCGCCACCGATCCCACTCTGATCATATGTCATGATCACATGGTGCCATGTTTCCGCCTCGAAGGTGGCNCCATCGGTCGGGGNGCCGCCCAGATATGTGCGGATATTGGAGGTGCTGTGGACGAAGAGGTTGCTTCTCCCGACACCAGTGCCGTTCTGGTTGGAGACAATGATGCCTGCGTCGCCGGGGACAATCGTCGGGNTGATTATGGCCTCAATGGTGAAGTCNCCCGCCGAGGGGTTTAAGTTGAGGGGGGTAAGGATGCTTCCGTCCCCGTTGAAGAGAACAGCGCTGCCCACGGCCCCGGGTTCGCCGAGGAGAGTGGTGCCGGNCGGGGCACTGTTGTCGGCGTTGCGGCCGTTTCCGCTGGAGTCGGAGATGGTGGTTGCTCCCGGGGACTCTTCAAAGCGGTAGTAGGCGAGAGGAGANTCTGCGATCACGACGGCCGGGTAGTCAGCCATTGTGGCGGAGCCTGTTGAAATGAGCAGAACGGTGGCGATCAATGAGCTNGAATTCATTTCCTTGGAAGGGCGGATGCCTGATTTGCAAGCTCACGTTCACTGTTGTGTGACACGCAAGCGAATAAACTGCCGGGGGTCTGAAAAAACTGGAGTGTTGGAACGAAGGATGACGTTTTCGGTGCCGTCTCCATTGTCGACGGTGGTGGCCTGGGTCGTAAGGACGCTCCAGGTATTCAAGTCGGTAGAGATCTCTGCCTCAAGGATGAGATCAGCAGTTTTGGCGAGGCGGCGGAANCTCATATCGAGGAATCCGCCCTTGCTGGAGATGNCCGGCAGGCCTGCTGTTGTCCGGACAGTTGGATCAAGCCCGAGGGCGTATTTGATCAGGTTTGGGGTTCCGTCACCGCTGGCGTCGGCTCCCGGTGCGCTGATGGAGTCGTCGTCGAGTTGTGCAGGAGTGAAAAACCGGGCGCTCCAGCCGCGGTAGGTATTGCTTCGGGGGACGGGATTGGCCACCCCGGGAGACCCGGAAATGCCCGAGCTCAGTCCCCAGCTTGCGATGAGGTCCCAGGAGCTCCATTCGGCATTCTCATCGAGAATATCGATACTGTATCCTCCGCCCCGGGCNGGCGAGAACCAGTTGCCACTGAATTCAAACGAGAGGATGTTTTCGCCGGTGGCATCGCGCATGGTTACCTGTTCTCCTCCATTGTTCAGGGATCCGGAGTAGACGCCAAGGATGTTCAGGCCCGGGAAGTTGGCGGGCTCGGTGACGAGAAGTCCATGCTCGCCAGGAGCCAGGTTGCCGCTGGTGAAGGTGAAGGATATGCCCCGGGTAAAGGTGACTCCGGTGAGGTCGAGCGGGCTGATGCCGATGTTCCTGAGCTCGATGAATTCAAACGGGCGTCCNCCCGGAGGTGCGTAGTGGAGTTCGGTGATGCGCAGCGAGGTTTGCTGAGGAGACGGTGCGCCGGGTGTGGTAAGGGTGTCGACTACGATAGAGCTTTCATCAAGGAGCTCGATGGTTTCACCACGGGCAGAAAGCTGCCCCTCGTAACCNCCCTCCACGTTCAGACCTTCGTCTCCTCTCGGGCTGGTGGGGCGAGTGCGGAACGTGGATACCCTTGGAGAGACATAAAGGCTGCGGTTTGCCTCGATGATNGTTCCAGGCAGGAAGGTGAAGGTTACTCCGCCGGCGAGTCGCCAGTTGCTGATGTCGACNGCGAAGGCGTTGGCGTTCTGCAGCTCGATGTATTCCTCGTCCTGATCCCCCGAGGCAGGGCGCGCCTCGAAAGTGCCGAAGCTGATCTGTGGCCTTGCCACCTGGGCATCCGGCAAACGCGCGGAAGTGACGGCGGAGGGTGCGCCGGGTGGNCGTGTGTAGCTGGCTGCATTACTGGCAAGATGGGTGACCGACAGGTGGTTGCGGCGAGGGTTGATATATTCCCGCTGCAGGATCGCTGTCGCGCGGCCAAGTGACTGCGGTTGGCCAAACTGCCCCCATTTATTCACGTCGAGGGCAGCATCNCGTCCGAGAGCATCGGTGTATGCTGCGATGCTGTCGTTGGGCTGGGAGGAGAGCAGCAGCTCGTCGACGAGGGTGCGAAGGCGCCGCTGGAACATGGCCTTGAAGCGCGGATTCTCGAGCAGCCTGTCGATGATGCGATTCCAGCTGCGGTTCCCGGGGAGCTCCTGAATGCCGACGAATGGATGGGAAGGCGAGATCGGTGCGTTGGAGTTGCGTCCGCCAAGCACATAGTCCTCGGTCGCCCAGATGCCGTCATGGGAGATGTTGTCACCTGTCATGTAATGGCTTCCCCACGTGAGGTCGACATCCCACGGNAACTGGGTCCACTCACCGCTTCCTTCACTGTCCCGGTAGAGGTAGTAGTTCTTGCGCATGTTGTCGTTGTTCTGCGTCAAGACGGTGGCGGCGAGGTAGTTGAGCTGCCTNGGAAGGTCGACGTGATCGAAAATGAACTTCTCGCGGGCAGCGCGGCTGCTGTTGATGCCGGAGAGGAAGGCGGCGAGGTCGGCGTTGTCCTCGTGTCGGCGATTCTTCTTTTCTACCCCACTCGTGCTGCTTGTGCCTCCATTGAACATCTTGTAGAGAGCGCCATCGTCATCGAGCCGTTCCTCGCGACGCAGGAGGCGCCTGTCGACTTGTTCAGTGTAGGCAGCTACGCTGAAAAACTCACCGTTCTGCTGTACACGGGTNAGGAAGCAGACCGGTCCGGGGGAGCCGGCACGGTCATAGAACTCGTAGGACAGCGGCTGGCGGATGTAGGCCTTGTCGGTCCACGTCGTGTTCAGATTGAACTCTTCGGCCCGCACTGCGTCGGGGTCCGGACTGAAACGAAAATGGTGACCGGTGTTGAAATCAAACTTNTAGCTTTTCTTGGCGAGGCCGGCCGAGGAGCCGCCGCGGATGCGGCAGTAGATGTTGTCATAGAACTCTCCGAGGAAGAGGCATGCCGCACGGGTGCCGGTTCGGTTGTTGGCGGCACCGGGGTTCTGGATGAACCACTCGAGGACGGGAAGCCGCGAGTTGATCGCTGGGTCGAGGGCGGCGGTGCCGTAATAACGGGGAGAGTTCAGAGGGTCACCGAAGAANGGCTTGCCTGAGGTTGAACTGTTGGTGTCGGTAGCTTCGACGCGCCAGCGNACCATGCCGCCAGGTCCCAGTCCGGCCAGAGGCAGGCTGGCGCTGAAGACCCCATCGTCTGCGGCCAGATCCGGAGGCCGGCCGTCGTCCCTCATTCTGAGNGGGTTCTCTGTGCCGAACCCCCGTCGGTGGATGAGTGTCACGGTGGAGATGGGTGCCCGGAAGGATGAGACCTCAGCGGTAATGAGGAGTTCGTTCTGGATGGTGATGTCCGGGCGCTCGGGGTTTTCGGTAACCCGGCCAATGACCGGGCCGAGATCGGGGACGCCGGCGGAGTTCTTCAGCCCCGGAGTAGGGGAGGTCATGTAGACGAGGTCGGCCCGGCTCGAGGCTGGCGTAACCTGGGCGTCGAGCTCACAATCGAAGAGCATGTTATTCGCGGAGATGCCCGCACTCATCGCGTGAATGGCGAGAGTGTTCGCTCCGGGAAGGAGGTTAACCCTGCTGAGCTCGATCGGGAACGGCTCAAGGGCGGTGGCGGCGATGGCGTCCTGCTCGGTGCCAGCGGCAGCCTGGAAGTCCAGAACGCCGTCAGTGGGTGGATTGGCGGAGACAAGCACGGGGCTTCCGTTGATGTAGGCGACAAAGCCGTCATCGTAACGGGCCCGCAGGGTCAGTGAGGTCAGCTCGCGAGGGTCTTCGATAATGAAGGGGACGCGGAGGTAGACGGATGTGCCCCTCTGGAACAGAGTGTCCCGGAGATTCCCCCCGGTTCCGATAAAGTCGTCGAAGGGATCCGGGCCCCGGGTGGAGTAGCCGACCCCGAGTGCAGCCTGGGTCCAGGCGCTGTCGTCGAAATCCGTGTCGTTGAACGGGTTCGGGCCGCCCACGTCCCTGGAGCCACCGGTGGGAACCCAGAAGCGCAGATCATTCCCGGGCCCGACCAGTTGGACGCCCGTGCCGTCGAGATCGCCAGCCCCGTAGGAAATGTCTGGATACTGGTTGGGGTAGGCCGGGGCAAAGGCGGACTCCACGGTCACGCCGTCCGGGCGCACGAGGGCGAGGTATTCGCCGCTGCTGCTGAGCTTGAAGTTGGTGTGCATTTCGGTGTCCGCGCTCGCCCGGTTTTTGCCGGATGCGAAGACGATTGCTTTCTGGCCGGCTGCCAGAGTGAAAGCAGGGAAAGTCCACTGATCGAGGGATTCGTTGTCATCGGTGAGATGCCATCCGGTGAGGTCCAGCGCATTGCCGGAGATGTTGGAGATCTCGATCCAGTCGGAATCATCTCCATCTTCGTCGGTGAGTCCGGCCGTATTGACGGCAAGAAATTCGCTAATGACGGCATCAGCGCCTGGCGCAGGGGAGGAGGCGAGGACCATCGCCAGCAGAAAGCAGGGAACNCTCGAGAGCAGAAGTGTTCCTGGGGGTGTCATGGGAGTGTAACAGCTTTTGCGAACCGCTTCGCAGTCCGCTCAAACAGTCAGTCAACTGCCAGCCTCGGGTTACCGGCGGCGCCGGCGGAAAAGCANCAAGGCGGAGAGCCCCATGAGNCCAAGGGCTGAAGGTTCGGGGATGACTGTGATAGCGGAGCCAGCCGCCCCGTTGAAGGGGTTAATCAGNATATTGACCCCGGCGACGGCAGGTTCGCCATCAACGGTGATCTTGCTCAGGTGCTCCGAGGTAAATGCTGCGGGAGTCTCATTGCGGAAGGAGAGTTCTGCTCCACGCGTGAGATCGATGGTGGAAATGTTGACCGGGTTGCCCCCTCCGCCGAAGATGGCCGAGCTGGTGCCGTCGATGTAGAGGGATACGGCGTTGACGATGAAGAAGGGGTTAAACTGGCTTCCGTTGGTGAGGTAGACCTCGACGCCCGTGCNCCCCGGAGCTCCGCCCACGCCGTCATTTCCACCACCCACGAGGNTGAGGGTCGAGTTGTCGAGCGTGATGGAGAATCCGTTCCCTACCTGCAGTCGGACCTGTCCACCAAGGTTGGGGATCGCGATGTTTCCGTCCGTGACNACGATATCGTCGCTGACGCTGACGTTCGAGTCTACCGCGGTAACGCCGGAGCCGCTCAGGTCCCAGTTGCCGTCGTCAAAGGGGTCTGCGCTGGCGGCTCCGGTCCAGACGACGGTGGCCTGCGAGACACAGAGAGAGGCAGCGAGGGTAGCAAAGGTGGCAGCTAGATTCTTCATGATACGTTCTGGCTGGGTTGGTTCACGCGCTTTTGGTGAGGGGNATCATTGAAGCAAATGGCGTATCCCCGGCAACCCTTTTATNAGGGAAGGGACTCCTNGCCTGCCGAATTCGTCAGTCGTTCACGTTGNAAATGTTGTGAGCTCTGGTGTTTGCGTTGTGATGTGAATCCGGTGGGCAGGGACGCCGAAGACCTGGGATTCCGGGCCCACTCGGCACCGGACTGNATGGAGAAGAAGGCTCATGACGAAAGAGGGCATCAAGATCTGGGTAGCAAGGAGCCCCTGGCGCAGTCGGGGCGAAATTTCGTCACGTAGTTGTTTGCACGACGAAGAGTNTCGTGGAAGCCAAGGACATCGTTGACGGCTGGGTCGTGTTATTGCTACCCCCCTTGGCCTAATCCAGCTCATCGAGCCCNGGGGAGGTGGGGTGAGGCTCCCCCCCCGGGAAATAATTTTACTGGTCCCCTTCCTGAGATTGCCATGATTCGATGTAGTCTTTCGGTCTGCCTGTTCGCTGCGCTTCCTGCCTCGGGGGCNCCATTTTACTGGAATTCCGGGATCGGCTCAGGTGACGGGNTCTCGATTTATCAGGAGGCAAACTGGACGACGAGTGAAGACGGCGCGGGAACTGCAATCCCGTTGATCAATCCCGGCACGCCGGTCTCAGAGTCGTCGGATCTTGTCGTGAATTCGGGGACGCCGGGTGGTGGATCCGGAGGCGTGGGAACACTCGACCTGAACGGGGGCTCGTTACTCGTGAACGGGGGAACTCTCCGTTTCAACACGGGCAATGGNGCCGGGATTTCCAACGGAACNCTCACGCAGAACGGGGGAGTGATCATTGCGCACTTCCTGGGAGATTCCACGGTGGTCCTTAACGCCGGAGTGCTTGAGTTGCATGGGGAGGAAAACCCGCTCAGCAACGTGACCTTGAATTTCGCCGGAGAATCAACCGCGGTGCTTCGTTTTNTGAATGAGTCTCCCTCGGATGTCCGCAATGAGCATCTTGGTAAGTTCCGGGTAGCAGGACAGCCCGCGGTGGAGAATATGAACATCGTGTTGGCGGGCGACGCAGCGGCCGGAACNCTGGTCTCGCTGGCNNCCGCGGGGAACGGGCAGGACAGTGATGGTGACCTGCTGGCCGATTCGGAAGAACGGACCATTCACGGCACGGATCCTTTCAGCCGCGACAGCGATGGTGATGGAACGCCCGATGGCCTGGAAGTGGCNCGTGGGCTGGATCCAACGAATGCGGGTGAGCGGATGGAACGCCCGAACATCATTTTCATCCTGGTGGATGATCTCGGCTACGGTGATCTCGGGGTGCTTTTCCAGAACGGCAAACCGGGCAAGAAGCATCGCACTCCGCATCTCGACCAGATGGCGGCGGATGGGATGATCCTGGATCGCCACTACACGCCGGCCCCGGTGTGCGCTCCCTGCCGCTCCTCCNTGATGCTGGGCGTGCACCAGGGCCATGCCAACGTCAGGGACAACCAATTCGACAAGGCGTTGGAGAATAATCACACGCTGGCGACAACATTGCGGGAGGCGGGCTACGCCACGAGCCTGGTTGGGAAGTGGGGGCTGCAGGGCAATGGCGGTACGCCGGCGGCCTGGGAGGCGTACCCCACGAAGCGAGGATTCGATTATTTTTATGGCTACGTCCGGCACTCCGACGGCCATACCCATTACCCGGCACACGTGACTGATTCGCGGGGGAGGAAAGAACTCTACGACCAGAATACGATGGTGAGGGATGGCCTGGACAGGTGCTACACGGCAGACCTCTTCACGGCACGTGCGAAGAAGCTGATCATCGATCACCAGAACGGGAACCGGGGCCAGCCGTTCTTCATCTGTCTCGCCTACGACACGCCACACGCGGCCCTGCAGCTGCCAACGGTAGCTTATCCGGCNGGGGGTGGAACGGCGGGCGGCTTGCAGTGGCTCGGAATCCCGGGCCGGATGATCAACACCGCGGTGGGGACAATCGATTCCTACCGTCATCCAGACTATACCCGCGGGGTGGGCAATAGCTGGACCGATGTGGAGGAGCGCTTTGCAACCTCGGTGCGTCGTCTGGACGATTGCGTAGGGGATCTGCGGNGGACATTGCTGGACCTGNACATCGCAGATGACACCATCATCGTCTTCACGAGCGACAACGGGCCTCACACCGAGGATTATCTGACGACAGCGCAGACGAATGACGGCTCCTCCTACTCCCCGCGTTCGTTCGATTCCTATGGGCCGTTCGAGGGCACAAAGCGGGATAGCTGGGAAGGAGGGATCCGGATGCCTGCCCTGGTTGTCTGGCCTGGNACNATTCCGGCGGGCACCGTGGATGCCACCCCGTCCCAGATGCACGATTGGATGCCGACCTTCTGCGAGCTGGCTGGATGGACGGCGCCGAGCCGGACGGATGGAACCTCNCTGGTACCTCTTCTCACGGGCGCAGGGCAACAGGATCCACCANTGGTCTATGTGGAGTATTTTCAGGAGGGATCGACGAGCAACTACGGTGATTTCGCCAACCATGGGGGTGATGCCCGGGGCCAGGCGCAGGCCATTTTTCTCGATGGCTACAAGGGTGTGCGCAATGCGGTCAGGAGTCACGCGACCGACTTTCGTATCTACGACCCGGCGACCGACGTGTCTGAAGGAAATGACCTGGCTGGAACCTCGACTTTCTTCAATGAGCTGCAGCAGCGAATGAAAGANACGGTGTTGCGGATCCGGCAGGTGGATGGCTCGGCGCCTCGTCCCTATGATAATGAGCTTGTTCCCGCGATCAGTCCGGCGGTGGAGCCCGGAATTTCATACAAACAGTATGAAGGCCTGTGGCCGTGGCTCCCGGAGTTCGAGAGCCTGGGGGCGGTGGGTGAAGGGATGGCGTCGGGTTTGGATGTGGCGCACCTGTCCCGGACGGATGAAGCGGGCTTGCTTTATACCGGTTTCGTCAGTGTGCCCTCGCCGGGGTGGTGGACCTTCTATCTTGATTCGGATGCCGGGACGCACTTGCGGATTCACGATTCGCAGGTGATCGACGGGGATTTCAACTATGAAGGTGCCGAACAATCGGGGACCATCCGCCTGGAGGCGGGGCTCCATCCGTTTCGGTTGTATTACCGAACGAGACGAGGGGTCGCGCGGCTCGGGTTTTCGTGGTCGGGCCCGGGAACGCTGAAGGAAGATGTGCCGGAGGAGGCTCTCTTCCGCGAGGGCGTGCCCTCGCCGGAGCCGGTGGCGTTGGACGACTTCGCANCCACGACCGGAGGGCCGGTTGTGATTCCGATACTGGCAAACGATAGCGATGACGGTGCCCCGTCGGATCTCAGCATCCGGAGGGTGGGCGCGCCGGCCGGGGGCGTGGTGAGGGTGCTCGGGTCTCAGATCCGCTANACCCCGCTACCGGAATTCTTCGGCACGGACGCCTTTTCCTATGAGATCACCGATGGGGAATTTACGGCGGGAGCAACGGTGACGGTGGCGGTGAACTATCAGGGGGCGGACTTGTGGATTCCACTCAATGAGTGTGCCGGGGACGCAGTGCACGAAGCGGGGGGAGTGAGACTGGGCGTTCTGAGTGGGGCTGGGGTGACTCGCGTGGATGGTCGCCATGGCAAGGCCCTGATGCTGGATGGAGTGGATGACCAGGTGGATCTGGCAGGGCTTTCTGAAGAGCTGCTTCCAACAGGTGATGCGCCGCGAACGATCATGTGCTGGGTGCGGGTAGAGCCCGGGCGGGCATTTGAGAACCAAACGATGTTCGGGTATGGACAGAATGTTCCCGGGCAGCGTTTCAGTTTCAGACTGAACGGAAGCCGCGGCGACCCAGTTGACCAGGAGCTGCGGTTGGAGGTTCAGGGAGGGAGTATAAGGGGCACGACCGCATTGGATGACGGGCAATGGCATCATGTTGCGGCGGTGTGTGATGACTTCAACAATGATGGCACGCTCAATGTGAATGAGGTGAAGTTGTATGTGGATGGCTTTCTTGAGAGGATGAGCGGGTCGGCTCCACGGGTGATGAATACTGCGGCAGGGACAATCGCTAGGCTGGGGGGATCAAACCACTCGGAGAATTACAATTTCGTGGGAGAAATCGATGAGTTGCGGCTTTTCCCGGTCGCGATGAGCGCGGCGGAAGTGAGGGCACAGATGTTGGCGGGTAATGAGGTTGCCAATGCATGGCACCGGCGGAACTTCGGGGGTGCGGAAATCGATTGGTCGGCTGATCGGGATGGTGACCGGCTGAGCCGCCTTGCGGAGTATGCGTTCGGCGGAAATCCGTTTCGTGCCTCCAGGACGGAGATTCTGCCAAGGATAGTCTACGTTGGTGAAACGGGAAAGTTGGAGATGACTTTCCGGAGGCGGGTTTCAGGGAGCCATGAACTGAGCTATCGGGTCGAGATGTCTGAGAATCTGGCTGACTGGAGCCCGCTTGACGGGCAGGAAATTCGTTCCGAGGTGATCTCGGCGGATGGGTGCCTCGAGGATGTTACCTTCGAGGCTGCCGGAAGGACTCCTCGAGCAGGTCGCCTCTTTTTGAGAGCGAGCAGCGAGTTCGCGCCTTAGGAGAGAGGGTTTTCGGAGAGGCATCGTCTTGGCACCAGGGCCCGCTCCCAGGCCGTTGTCTTGAGATCGGTTTTCCAATTCTGCTGGCAGGGGTACCCGGACGGTAGGGCCAGCAGGATAATGGT
>PBLI01000004.1 GCA_002721695.1 Roseibacillus sp.
CTCCTCGATGCGCGCTTTCACATCGTGGCGCGAAATGCGTTCCCGGGCATCGATCGAATCCAGGTTGACCTGGTCCCTCACCTGCTCGTAGTCGGCGATCACCTCCTCTGAGATGGGCAGCCCCAATTCCCGTTGGGCCTTCATGACCGCTATCCAGAATTCGCGTTCGAGTAGGATCCGGCCCTCCGCGGACCAGATCTCCCTGAGGGCGCTGGAGGCGTAGCGGTCGGCTAGAACGTTGGGAATCATGTCAGATGCAAGGGGTAGCGGAATGCGATCCCGGTAGCAAGTGTCCCGGTGCCATGATGTGGAGGCTAGGGGAAGAGCTGTCCCTTGCGCACGATGCGGAATCCGCCTACAAGTTTCCCATCGAGATACCACTCGCCGTCCAGTTCCTGCCCCTCGTCGAGCACGGCGCCCCGGAGTTGCAGGCGCCTCCCCGGCGCGAACTGGATCTCTCCTGCACCGTTCCCCAGTGGCAGAAAGTGTCCTGTCCCCTCGAATTCATTCTTCAGGACGTGGAGAACAGTCAGGCTCGTCTCGTTGGCGGGCGGATTGCCCCAGCGCCGGAGATGGACCTCGAGATCGAATGCCTCGCTTGAATGAAATCCCCGTGGGATGAAGGCCGTGCCCTTGTAGAACATGCGGCCGCCGCCGGTATCCATCGCAAAGTCCATGGGAGCGGTGCTAGTTCCCGGACCGCCTTCGGTCGCACAGGAGGCCAGGACGAGAGAAAGACCAGTTATGGAAAGGAGGATGCCCGCTCGGTGCATCATTGCCGCCTACTATACCGCGTGGCCGGCGAGCCGCGAGGACATTGTCGATGTGGGCGACCAGTCGCGGCCATTTCAGCGCCACTTGGCCACCAAGCGTCTGGCGATGCGCCGGGAGAATTCGTATTCCGATTTCTGGGCCGCAGCGACACCGGGCCGGTAGACTTTGCCGGCGTCGCCGAGTTCCTCGATGGCTCGCAGCGCGAACATGCCTACAAGCAGGTTTGGATCGTTGATGTGCTTGATCAGCAGCTGCAGCTTGTCCAGGTCGCCAAGCCTGCACGAGGCCTGAGCAGCCGCAACGCGGATGGCGGGCACGGAACCTCCAGTCATTTTTGACAGCGTGGTTCTGCTCTCGGCTCTCTTGTTGACGCCCAGCCAGACAGCTGCCCAGTAACGGGTCGAGGGATCCGGAGATTCTGCATATGCCAACAGCTTGGCGCCGTCGTTTGCTTCCCCGGCAGTGATTACATCGATCAAGCGGCGGGTCTGCCTGCCCTGGTCGCTTTCGAGAAAAGCCAGGTACTTGTTCCCGGCCTCCCGGCCGACATCCTCAAGGATTGGCTCGGGGATCAGGCCGACGTCACGCGTCTCGATCATGCGTTGGTAGAGAGCCTCGCGCATCACGGCCAACTTCTGCTGATACTCCGGCTTCCCGGCGAGGTTGACCAGTTCATGCGGATCGCTTTGCAGGTCGTAGAGTTCTTCCGGAGGCCGGCGAGGGGCAAAGGGACGGGCCTGCTGTGCGTTGAGCCTTCCTTCCGCATGCAGGCTGCGAATAACCTGCACGATTTTCTTGCCGTCCTTGTACTGGTTGGGCTGGGCGTGGGGGAGGTGCGACATGAAATTGCGGATATACTTGAAACGGGAGTCGCGCACGCAGCGCAGGATGTCGACTGTCTCGTCGCAGCGGTCCCGTCCCGCGAATACGTATTCCCGAGGCATGTAGTCGGCGGCGAGAAAATTGCGACCCTGCACATTGTCGGGTATCCTGATTCCGGCGAGGTCCAGCGAGCAGGCGGCTACGTCGATATGCTCGATAAGATCTTCGCGCACCGTTCCAGCGCGATTTTTCCCCGGTAACCGTATGATCATGGGGACCCGGATGCCCTCTTCATAAAGAAACTGCTTGCCGCGCAGGTGGCTGACACCGTGGTGAGTCCAGAGAAAGACCGCTGTCGAGTCCAGGCGTCCCGCCTTCTCGAGCTCTGCGAGTATTCGCCCGACCTCCCTGTCAGTCTCGACCCAGGAATCCAGGTACTTGGCCCAGTCCCGGCGAAGTTCCGGGTGATCCGGGTAATAGTCCGGCAGAACCACCCGGGCGGGATCCGCCTGGCTTTTGGCCCTGCGGTTCTTGCCGCCTTTCAGCTGGAACTGGGCGAAGATGGGTTGGTCCGCATTCGCCTGTTTCCAGTCGCTTCCGTGATAGAGCTTGCTGGCCGGGATGAAGTTGTAGTCCGTCTTGCTCTTGTTTGTTACGTAGTAGCCAGCGTTGCGGAAGAGCTCGGGGATCAACTTGACCGAATCGGGCAGCTTGTAGCTCTCGTAATAGGCTGCGTTACCGCCTCCCTTGCGGGACGATACCTGGCTGCGGTGATTGTGAGCGCCGAGGGTAGTCTGATACATGCCGCTGACCATGGCCGAGCGACTTGGTGAACAAACCGGCGCTGTGACGAAGGCGCTGCTGCAGCGAATGCCTTCCCGGGCCATTCGGTCGATGTGAGGCGTCTTGACAAGGGTTTCGCCGTAGCAACCGATATGTGGCGACGCATCCTCGATGACGATCCATACAACGTTCAGGCGTTGAGGAGCAGCTCCCGGAACATTCGAAGAGAAGAGGGTCAGGAGGGCTGAGAGGAGAAGATGCGTCTTTCCGCAGCCCACTACCACCCGGCTTTTCAATATCGAGACNAGTAGNTTCATTGNTGATGAGAATNCCGCCCNGTCATCCTGAGTCCGGGAACTTAGGNANNNTGGTNGAAGATACAANCGTGTAATNTNCGTNGAGGACGTTCGGTNNNCGTGAGCCTTTGGCCGCCNGCGAAAGAGAAGTNGCCGGGGACAAGTGGATNTNATGAAGAGAGTNCNCNCNGGCNNTTTGTGTCCATCGCGGTTTGCCGTCCTAGCGAACTGCGAGGACACGGGCCAGTTGGCTGACCAGTTGCTTCCGGAGCGGCTTCGCCCGTTCACAGAGGAGGCGCTGCGCGTTTTCGTATTCTTCCCTTCCTCCCGCAGTTTCCACCCTGATCGGTTGATAGCCGAAGCTCGAGAGCTCATATGGGCTGGCTCGCATGTCCACCTCGCGGGCCTCAAGCGCGAGTTCAAAGCAGTCCCAGAGCAGGTCGCTCGATACCCACGGCAGGGACTTGGCTGCCCACTTGTAGAGATCCATGTTGGCNTGAATGCATCCGGGTTGCTCATTGTCCTCCCGGTTCCAGAGATCCGGTTGCAGACGNTTGAGNGGCTGGGCTTCCGTCGCAAAAAACCGGAAGGCGTCNAAATGNGTGCAGCAGAGCGACCGCGATTCGACCAGNAGGTCNATTTNCTCCTGTGGAATACGAAGGGGAACNGTTGCGCGGTGNCGCACGGCGGTGCCCCGGTAGACCATGGCCCATTCGTGCATTCCGTGGCACGCGAAGTTGGGCGAGCGTGNCTGGGTGTTGCGGAGGAGACGNAANGTAAACTCGAGGCGCTGCCTTGCCTTCGGAGCGAGCAGGGAGGGATCGGCAGTAAGGGACCTGCTGTTGAATCGGTAGGTTCGCGCCGAAAACAGGCGTCGGGCCTCAGCGCAGTCCTCGAGGGCGACTCCAAAGCCGGGGTGCCAGCGTTCCAGTTTGCCGAGGGACAGTCGATAATAGGTGTGCAGGAAGTCGTGAACGGGATGCTGCTCGCCGCGCGCTTTNCGCTCGCGGGCGGGCTGGGTCCAGGTACGGACCCGTCCGCGGTGATCGGCGGCGGACTGGAGCCAATCCGCGCGCGCGACCATTGACCGGGAACGAGGTGTCATTTCCGGGTGGAATTCTCGAGTGCGATGATCGCCTTTCCGAACTGCTCGCCCAGGTCGAGGTAGCCGGCGGTATCGTAGTGCCAAGGGTCTGAATTCTTGTAGGAGTCGGTGGAGGTGACCAGCAAGGCGTGGTCGTCCTTGCTGACGAAGGCAGCCTGTGCTTCACGCACGGTGTTGCCGAATTTCCAGACCTTCCAGTTCGTGATGCGGCCGATCACGATGGGAATTTTCTTCTCCCCGCCCCTGCCGAGGTCCTTCCGGATGAGATGCATGAGTCCGGTGAGATTGGATTCGTAGCGTGCGGCCACGGTCTCGTTTTCAGAGTCGCTCTCGCCCTGCATCCAGAAAATACCACTTGGAATCAACTTGTCAGCCTCNCCATCATTGTCGAGGTCGGTATCCGCAAAAGCATGTTCCAGGGTGGCCTTGAAGTGGTCATACTGATTGATCCCTTTTCCCTCGCCCTCGCCGCCGGTCCATTCGGGATCCCAGGCCCCGAAGCGCTTCTGGGCGGATGCTGCTGCGTCGATGGCGGTTCCGCCGCGCGAATATTTTATGAAGGCGATGTTGGCACCGGGGTNGTGCTTGCGGAGGGTGCGGGCCAGGGTCAGTTCCGCGCCGAAGCGGTCCGAGTATGTGTGCTTCGATCCATCTGACCTGAAATTTCGACCATGTCCCGGCTTGAGAGGCAGCCATGCNCCCCGTCCATCCGGTTTCCTGCCGTCCAGTCCCATGTTGCCATGGAAAATATAGACGCCCGCGTATCCCTTGCCTGACCTGAGATCGTCAGGCAGTTCGGAGACCTTGCCGTAGCCGTCCATGTTTGACTGGCCACCGAGGTAGTACAGCCTGAACTCCTTCGCGGCGGCTGGACCCGGGGCGGACATGCCCAGGATGGATATCAGGATGATGGTTCGCATGGCAGAGACTTTAGCGAGGCGGAGAGGACTGTCCATGTCCGTTCGCACGCCGCGTCCACCACCTGAAATGCTGACTTCAGAGCGCCACCAGTCGTTCGCGATCGAAGAAGGCCTTTCGCCAGCGCGTGATGAGGACTTCGGAGAAGAGGCCAGCCTCCGAAAACGGATCATTGCGGACGAAGTTCTCTGCAGCCTCCCTCGACTCAAGATCCAGCAGGAGCACTCCGCCGTGGGCGCTGAGGCCGTCATCTTCGAGCATTGCGCCAGCCGCGAGAAGAGAATCCCGGTGCCTGTCGAGGTAGGCTTTGTGTGCAGTCTGGTGGGCTTCGCGCACGTGTGCGTGGCCTGGCTTGTCCCTGGTNATGATGGCGAAGGGCATGATCGTGGGTTGGGTGGTCNGTCTGTCCCGGGTTGTCAGAGGGGTGGAAGTTCGACCCCGATTTGCTCAAAGATTCCCCGCGGCGCTCCGCCCGGGACAGGATCGGGACGGATCTGCGCGAGTCCGTGTTCGCTGACCTGATAGTAAAAGTAGTGCTCCGGGATGGTGACCCTGCGACCTGTGGGCGGGCAGGGTTCGAAGCCGGGAAAGGAGAGGGTGTCGGTGTGGGTGCCTCCCTGGCGCCATTTGACTCCAATCGTCCCGTCTGCGCTTTGCACGGGGGGGTCGTGGTCATAAGTCCAATCAGGGAATCCGCGGTAGAGGGCGCTCAGAAAGGCAAGGATATCTTCGCGGCCCATCGTCCGGGCAGGGGTAATGAACTGTATCTCCTCCGCGAAACTTTTTCCGATCTTCTCGATGTTGTGCGTGCGCAAACCCTCCATGTAGAGCTCGAGGGCCACGGGTATTTCGGTAAGGTCATGCATGACGGAAGCAGTCAATTCACGTGATGTAGTTCCGCCTGCGTCCAGGGGGTTTTTCTCCCCGATACTGTGCTGCGGACCTTTCGCACGGTTTCTTCGGTAACTTCGCTGCCCTGGTTGCCCCAGGTGGCACGTGCGTAAGTGAGGACATCCGCGATTTCCCGGTCGGTGAGAAGAGTTTCGTGTCCGGGCATGACTCCGTTGTATTGCTGTCCACTGGCTTCGAGAGCTCCCTGGAGACCCTTCAGGACGATTTTGATGGATATCTCGGGTGGCCCGAGGAGGCGACCGGAACCGACAAGGGGAGGGAAGGTCCTGGGCAAACCCCTGCCATCGGGTTGGTGGCAGGCCACGCACGCGAGGTAGACCTGCTCACCGCGTTTGGCCCCGGCAGAGAGGTCGGCCGGGACGGGAGGCGGGCTTGCAGCAGCGGCCTTGGCCAGTCGTTGGGCCAATTCGGTATCTGACTTGTGTGCGAGGAGGCGNAGGCCCTGGGAAATCACNTCGGGGTTTTGGGAGATTCGNNGAAGGGTGTGCCTCACNATCTCGTTCAGGTAACCCTCGATCTTGTGCTGANCGTTGTTCTCGAGCAAGGCGCGGAGGAACCCCTCCGGATGCCGGATGGCCGCCAGCCGGACTGCATCGGCGAGGTGCTCCTGGCGGGAAAGGCCGGCGTCCGAGGTGACAAGTCGCAGGAGGTGCTCCCCGAGCCGGGGGTCAGGTGGTGCCTCCACCAGGCGGAGCGCGGCTGCCTTCCGGTCGAGCGGGTCGNGTCCCGGATCCTGCAGGCGCTTCAGGTTGCGTGCGAAAGAGCCGGGTAATATCTCAGCGAGATCAGGCTTCCTCTGCTGCTCATCGGCGTTTTCGAATCCGAGACGGTGAGCGATGGCGGCAGTTTGGACGGCGTCAAGGCTGCCGTTGGCAGAGGCTGCGATGAGATGAAAGCGCGAGCGGGATCCCGTGGCCTTTTCGGCAGCGCTCAGGAGCGCCTGGCCATCGAGCGTCTCCGCGAGGAGCCGCTGGGCGGTGAGGCGCCAGAAGAGATTGTCGTGCGTGAGGGCGTTGAGGACGCCACGCTCTGAGCTCAGGTCGGGGTAGGGATCATTCCCNGTTCCCTTCGGGAAAATCCGGTAAATGCGGCCGTGGGTGCGATCGCGGTCATCGGAACGCAGAGCGTTTCCCGGTCCCCGCTTGAAGTGTCCGCGGTATGGATTGTGGTTGCAGATCGGGTTGTACCAATCGGCCATCCAGACTGCGCCGTCCGGTCCCACCTCCGCAGCAACTGGAGCCGACCAGGCATCGGCTGAGGCNTAGAGATTGTGCTCGAAACCCGTGGTCTCGAACCGGTCGCCCCGGCGGGTGATCCGGGGNGCGGTGATGAGATGCATGGGNGGTTCGCAGATCAGCACGCGCCTGTTCCACCAGCTCCGTGGGAAGCGCCGGCTGGTATAAACAGCGTGCCCGGCCGCGGAGGAGTGCTGTTCCTTGGGGCTGTTCTGGAAGTAGTCCGTGGTGATGGGAGCGAGCAGCTCCTGCCGGTCTGCCCGGGCGACCTGCTGTCCCTTGCGCCCAAGTGACTCGAAGTGCCGGTTGGGGATGGAGAGATACCAGCTGGCATTNNCGTTGGCGGTGGAACCGACGAGGTCGCCCTCTTCGGTGAAGCCCAGGCCCCAGGTGTTGTTGCTGGTATGTTGGACAATCTCGAAGGCCGATCCNTCGGGGAGGAATCGAAAAACGGCCTGCGAGGACTTGTGCCGGGTTCCTTTGACCTTCACGTCGAGCCCGCTGTATCCCACCGTGGCGTAGATCCATCCGTCGANCCCGTGCCGGAGATTGGAGACGCAGGCGTGGGTNTCACGCAGGCCGATGCCCGACCAGAGAACCTCCTTCCGGTCCGCTGTCCCATCGCCATCTTCATCCTCAAGATAAACCATGTTGGGGCCGTCNGTGGCNATGGCNCCCCCCGCCACCGGCAGGACCGAGGTGCAGATGTTGAGGCCCTCAGCAAACACGGTTGCGTGATCAGCGCGGCCATCGTGATCGCGGTCCTCGAGGATCTTGATCCGGTCCTGCGGGTCTTCGGTCCCGATCTTGTGGGGATAGTCATAGGCCTCTACCACCCAGAGCCGTCCACGCTCGTCCCAGTTGATCGCGATGGGATTGATGACCATCGGCTCTGCAGCAAAAAGCTGGATATCGAACCCCGGGGGAAGCTGGGCTAGTTTGAGTGAATCCTGTGGCGAAAGTGGATTCTGGATCTCGTTGAGAGGGCCAACCGGGTTTTCTGGGTCCCTGGGCGCCGCGGCCGGGCGATACCGAAGCACGGGGAGATCCCCGGGAGCCAGCCAGCTCACGGTGTCATCCTTGGCCGTCCAGCGAATTGCTCGGTGAAGGAGGTCGTGATACTCGGGGAGGTCCCAGCAGCGATGGTCGTGGCCACTGGCCGTGTAGAAGACCCGGCCCTCGCCGTAGGTCTTGACCCAGGTCCAGGGTTCCTCGTCGCGTTTTTGAAGAATGATCCGATCCTTGCCGTGGCGTTTGTGTTTGTAGGTTTCGTCCCAGCACTCAAACCCCTTCCATCCCTTCATGACAGGGTGGTTTTTATTGACGATGCGTGCCCGGAAGACGCCTTTGCCGTGCGATTCGAACTGGGCCCCGAGCAGGTCAACATACTCGTCGAACTTGGAATCGCGGAAGCAGGCGGCCGCGCAATGGAGGAGNACGCAGCCCCCGCCCTTGCGAGCGAAGTTCAGCAGGGCCTTGCCCTGGGTTTGAACATCGATCGTGTAGAGGTTGGCAAAAATGAGGAGAACGTCGTACTGCGAGAGGTTCTCCTCGGTAAGGGCACCCACATTGTCCGCGTAGGTGATGTTGATGGCCCTGGGCCCGAGAGCCTTTCGAAGAACGCGGAAACGGGTGGGGGGGTCGTGGTTGAAGAGGTTTTTGCTTCCGAGGAACAGAACCTCGATGCGGCGGGGCTGGGCGTTGTCTTCCGCGGTGTCTTCTGCTCCCCGTGATTGGAAAGCTGGCGTGCTGAGGAACACACAGAACGCGAGAAGAACGAACGGGTAGAGCAGGGAACGCACCTCGCAATGAACTCCCGGAAATGATATTTGGTCAAGCGTGGGAGCCGGTGAGNAATTGTGGANNGCGGAAAGCGGTGACAATCCCCTTTGTCATGCTAAGTAGCCAACCATGAANCTGCTGCTATTCGTGCTGATTTCCGGATCCTGCACCGGAGTCCTGCCTGCGATCGAGTCNTGGCCCCAGTTCCGTGGTCCGGGNGGCGCCGCNACCGCCCCGGAAGGCGCCANGATTCCNGTGGAGTGGAGCGAGTCAAAGAACCTGAAATGGAAGACGCCCATTCCGGGACCGGGGTCNTCCAGCCCAGTTTTTACCGGGAACCGGATCTTTGTAACCTGTTACACCGGTTACGGCACGGACAAGGAAGCGGTCGGGGAGGCAGAGGATCTCGGGCGCCAGTTGCTTTGCCTCGATCGCACCAATGGCAGGATTCTCTGGAGCAGGTCGCTNGAGGTGAGCAATCCGGAAGACCCCTACCGCGGATACCTGATGGAGCACGGCTACGCAAGCAGCACGCCGGTGACCGACGGGGAGCGCGTCTATGTCTTCGCGGGAAAGTCGGGCCTGCACGCCTTTACCCTGGGGGGAGATAAACTCTGGACCCGGGCGGTGGGAAACAAGTCGAGCAACCGCCGCTGGGGATCCGCCGCGAGCCCCGTCCTCTACAAGAATCTCGTGATTGTGAACGCAGCCGATGAAGCGCGCTGCCTTATTGCCTTCGACAAGATGAGCAGCGAGGAGAAGTGGCGCTACGGATCGGAGGGACTGGAGCTGGCCTTTGCCACACCGCAGTTTGCCGTGGGTCAGGACGGGCGNGATGAGATGATTCTCTCCGTGCCTCANGAGCTGTTCGCGCTCGATCCTGCCACGGGTATGCGGAGGTGGCTGGCCCGGACCAAGGTGCCCGGCAATGTTTCCCCCTCGGTCGTGATCACGGAGGACATGATCTGTGCCTTTGGTGGCTACCCGCGCAAAATGAGCATCGGTTTGAAGCGGGGAGGAAAGGGCGATGTGACCGACAATCTGCGGTGGGACAGCAAGGTCACCACCTATGTTCCCACCCCGCTGGCCCATGGAGACCACCTCTACTGGGTGAATGATTCCGCGGAAGCCGTCTGTATGGAGATTGCGAGTGGAGAGGTGGTTTCCAAGAAGACAGTGGAGGGGTTGGCGCGTTCGAAGCGATTCAGTTTCTATGCCTCGATGGTGAGGGTGGGAGACAGGCTGTATGCAGTGAGCCGTCACAACGGGACCTTCGTCTTTGAGGCCAGTCCGGATATGAAACAGATTGCGCAGAACAAGTTNGCNGACCGTTCTGATTTTAGCGCTACTCCCGCCGTATCGAAGGATGCGATCTACCTGCGTTCCGGGAAGTTTGTCTANTGCGTCGGGGAGCAGTAGGTTCAGTCCATGTCTTTTTTCCCGGTGAGAGCCCTTCTTCTCCTTGTGCTGTTCGCCCCCGCCCTGACAGGCGCGGAAAAGNCCAATATTCTTTTCATCTTTGCCGATGACTGGGGATGGGGTGACCTGAGCTGTCACGGGCACCCGTATGTCAAGACGCCGAATATTGATCGTCTGGCGAGGGAGGGAACGGACTTTCACCGGTTCACGGCAGCCAGTGGGGTCTGCTCTCCAAGCCGGACGGCGGTGATGACCGGACACTTTCCGGCCCGTTACAATATCGATGGCCACTTTGCCTGGGTGCCCAGCAATGCAAGGCGCAACATGCCCGACTGGCTCGATCCCGGGGCGCCGCTTCTGCCGCGATTCCTTCAGGAAGCCGGTTATGCCACTGCACATTATGGCAAGTGGCATCTCGCCAACAATATGATTGCAGACTCCCCCCTGCCCGGCGCTTACGGTTACGATGCCTACGGTGCATTCAACTGTGCCGGCGAGCAGATGCCTGTGCATGAGGATTCCGCTCATGCAGTGGCTTTCATCGAAAAGGCCGTGGCGGACGAAAAGCCTTTCTTCGTCAACCTCTGGCTTCATGAACCCCATACTCCGTTTCACACGGTCCCCAAGTACGAGTGGCGCTTCCGGCACCTCCAGAATGAGGCCGACCGGATCTACGCCTCCGTCCTCTCTCATGCGGACGACAGGGTGGGGCAGGTCCTTGATGCCCTGGATCGACTGGGTCTTGCGGACAATACACTTGTCATCTTCAGTTCCGACAATGGACCTGCGCGGGCGCCCGGCCCGGCGAAGCTGGAGCTCATGTATGACACGGCGACCGGAGCTGGATGGGGTATTGGCGCGGCAAAGGGAGTCACCGGCGGTCGGCGAGGCTACAAGGCTGCACTTTTTGAGGGAGGCATCGGAGTTCCTTTTCTTGCCCGATGGCCGGGCAGGATCGCAGCGGGAAAGGTCGATCGGAGGTCGCTCATTTCGGCGGTAGATCTGCTGCCTACCTTCTGCGGGGTCGCCGGAGCGGTATTGCCTGATTCCTATGTGCCCGATGGAGTCGATGTCGGGGACGTGCTCAGGGGCAGGGAGATGCCCATCCGGGAAAAACCGCTCTTCTGGAAATCCAGTGCCCGTTGGCCGGCACCGAAGAATCGCCCGGATCACTGGGTATCATATGCGGTTGTTCATCATGACCGGAAACTGGTCAGTAACAGGGATGGAAGCCATCTTGAGCTCTATGACATTGTAGCGGATCCGTACGAGAAGAGGGATTTGAAGGGATCGGANCCGCAAGTGGCTGTCGCTCTTCAGAGGCTGCTGGAGGAGTGGAAATCCACTCTCCCGGCCATGCCCTCCGGCAGCGTGTTTTCGAGTGAGCGTGCGCNGGAGAAATAAACAGGCCTCCCGNAACTCTGCAGGAAGTGCCTGCATCAGGGGATGGAATGCATCTAGCCGGCCTTGCGCAGGGAACTGAGATATTCAACCAGGTCGGCCAGTTCGGCAGGCGTCATCAACTGGTGAAGTCCCGGATACATCAGGGACTGTTTCATCTTCGTCCGGGTCTNGATGTCTTCCTTGGCAACGGTCTGCCTGGCCCCGCCGATCATGGTGATGTTGAGGCTCTCCTCGGTCTCCTCAATGATGCCGACCAGCTTGGTCTGGTCCTTCAGGACCACCTCCCAGCCCTCNAATCCCATGCTGATGCCGGCATCCGGCTGCAGGATGGCCAGGTAGAGGGCCTTGCGGTCGAGCTTGTCACCGATTTCCGAGAGTCCCGGGCCGAAGTTGATCCCCACTCCGCCAGCCTGGTGGCAGACCAGACAGGTCTTGGTGGCGAAGAGCTGCTTTCCCCTGGCNGGATCTCCCTTGAGCTTGAGCAGCTCNCNGATGGAAGGGTAATCCGCCCCNCCGACNGCAAAGAGGGTCTTGGCCTCCTTCCGGATCTCCGGGTCGCGGGACAGCATGAGGATTTCAGANGCGGTCTGGCGCAGATCCTTGTCNAGNTCACCGGCCTTGACGNTGGNCAGNAGGCGGGACTGTTTTNCCGGATCCTTTCCGTAGAGAGCGGAAAGTGCAGCAGAGCGAATCGCCACGGGCCGGGCCGAATCGGCGATGACTCCGGGCAGTTCGTTCATCAGGCCCGCATCCCCGGAATGCGAAATGGCCTGGGCCGCCCTTGCCGCGGCGGTCTCATCCTTTCCTTTCAGCGTGCTGGTNAGGAGTTCCCCTTTCNCAAGGGTGACCAGCAATGATGCCGCCTCGGCTCCTGCCGGGGAGTCCACTCGTTCAAGGGCCAGCCGGAGAACCCCGGGAGCCTCGTCCCGCAGTTCGAAGCGTTCGATGAGGTCGAGGTATCGTTCCCCGGCCCAGTTGTTCTTCAGGTAGCGTTCGACCGCTCCCTGCGCCTTGGTTGATCCTGCCAGGTCGAATCCCTCGATCCTGAGGATCGTTTCCACGATCAGGGCGTCCCTTGACTCATCGGCAAGAGACGTGAGCGGGAGGGCAAGAAGCATGGCTCCCGCCACCATGGTGGCGGCACAGCGACGGGAAGCAGACATGGAACAATCCGGGAATTCCTGGATCCTAGAGGTCCAGGAGACTTTCCAGGGCCTTGTTCTTCTCCTCCCCCTTGTGGAAATCGAAGGAGCGCATGTAGCGCGGAGAGGCGTGATCCTTGAGGGACTTGTCCTTGATGATCCGGGCGAGATACTCCGGGGCCTGCTTGGAGCGAACCCGCCACACGATGTCGCGGCCTCCGTCCGACTTCCAGTTCTTGCCAGCCTTGGCGAGCCAGGCTGCAAATCGTGCGTCGGCATGGAGATCGGAGCCAATCCCGAGAGCCTCAAGGTACCAGCGATCCTCCCCGGTGTGCTGGAGGGCAAGTTCAGCCCAGAGGTCATTGGCTGCCTTTGACCCGTCAAAGCGCAGGGCGATACTGGCTTCCCGGCGCACAGCGGCGGATTTGTCCCGGACCACTTTCTTCACGGTGTCGATCAGGTTGAGCTCAAGCTGGCGGGCCAGCCGGATACCTGTGATCCGGATATCGGGATCTGTGTCGGCGAGGGCAGCGTTGACCGCGCCCTGGCCTTTCCCCTCCATCTTACCGAGGGCCCAGAGAGCGCGGGCCCGGTGACGGGGGTTGTCGCTCTTCCAGAGCTTCTCGAGGGCGGGGGCGGCCTTGGCTCCCATCTTGTGGAGGGCAGTCCAGGCGAGATAGCGGGCTTCCCCATTCGGATTTGTCAGGGCCTTGGCCGCACCCTCCGCAGTGCTGAGGTCGATCTTGGGCACGCTGTACTTGGAACCGGGGGTTGCCACCCGGAAGATTCGTCCACCGTCTAGGTCGCGCATCCCGTGGCCCCCCACGCCCGGGTCATACCAGTCGGCCACAAAGAGCGATCCGTCGGGAGCGACGCAGACATCGGAGGGCCGGAACCACTTGTCGCGGGCGCCGTAGAGAATATTCACCATTTCAGCAGAGTAGCCGGCTCCGTCGGTTTTCACCGGGTAGGCCCGGGTGACATTGGGACCCGCATCACAGTGGATGACCTGGTTCTGGAATCCCGCGGGAAGCAGGGACCCTTCATAGACCACGATGCCGGTGGGGGAGCCCTGTCCGGTCTGGAGGAGATTGGGGACAACCCCCGGGTCGTTCAGATGCCAGTGGCGCAGGGGGATCTCCTTTTCGATATTGGTGCGCTTGTCGCGCCATCCCTTGCCGGTGAATTCGTCGCGGAACCCATAGTTGCCGAACTCCATCACGAAGTTGATCCGCACCGCCTTGTTTCCATCGTCATCATTGTCGCTCTGCCAGACCGTTCCGAAGGAATCCACGCAGAGCTCCCAGTTGTTACGGAAGTTCCATCCCAGGGTTTCCACGTTGGACCCGTCCATGTCACAGCGGAACGCCATGCCCTGCTGGTAGGGCTGGCGGCTGGCCTTCACCTCGTTGCCGGCCTTGTCAGTGATGATCTTCCCGTCGGCATCTGCCAGCTGGCGGGAGGCGTTGCCAAAGTTGAAGTAAAGTTTTCCGTCGGGACCAAAGGAGAAGGCGTGAATCCCGTGGTCGTGCTGGGCGCCACCGATCTTGGTGAAGAGGGCCTTCTTGCTGTCGGCCTTCAGGTCCCCGTCCTCGTCGGTCATGATCCAGACGTTGTCCCCGGCGGAGATGATGACCTTGTTTCCGAGGACACAGACCCCATGGACGGAGTCGATCTCACGTCCCTGGTAGAAGACCGTCGACTTGTCGGCCTTGCCGTCCCCGGTGGTGTCCTCAAGAACGAGGATGCGGTCTCCCTCCTGGCGCTTGTTGCGGTGACCGCGGTAGTTGACGACCTCCCAGACCCAGACGCGGCCGAGGTGGTCGATGTCGATGCTGGAGGGACTCAGCATCATGGGCTCCGAGGCAAAGAGGGTGGTTTCCAGTCCGTCCCCGATGTCGAGATTGGCAACGGCCTTCTCGGGGGGTTGCTTGCCAGGGGCGGGGCAAGTGAGGATCGCGATGAGGGCGAGAACTGAAAGGGCGAGGTGGCGGCTGTTTTGCATGGGGAAGAAATAGCGCGGGCGGTAGCCGGTCAGCAACGCGAAAAACTCTCCCGGCTGACACATTTCGGATTCCTCGGGCTGTTGCATCACGGCGCCCGGGAGGACACCCGGTGCCCGTGGACGCAAGAGGTGCAGGGGGTTATTCCCAGAATACCCGATCGAAATGGAGACCGTAGATCTTCGCCCCGCCCGTCAGTTCGAACCGCATGGTCACCGGCTTGGAAACGTGATCGTCGAGGGTGAAGCCGTCGGTCCACTCCACGAGGTTGCGCGTCTTGCGCCCGCCTTGGAAGGGTTTGCTGGAATTGAGGAGCTTGCCGCTCTCGTCAAACAGGGAAACCACCATGCTCCCTGAGCCGGCATCGCAGGAGACCTTCATCTCCCTGCCCGGGAGGCTGAGCTTGCTGGTGAGGACGTGGCCGGGGCGGGCGGGGTCCTGCAGGCGGTAGCCCATGCGGATATCCTGCTGCCCGTCATCCTTGATTTCGAAGGGTCCGGAGTTCTCGACTGATTTCACGAAAGGAGGATTCTGGACCATGGCGTAGTTGTGGCGGGGGGGTAGGACGAAGCGGTCATCGGAAGGGCCGATGCTGGCGGTGTCACTGCCCGGGGAAGAAACCCCGGCGAAGGCAAAGCCAAAGACCTCGGCTCCGCCCTGCAACTGGAACTGGACCTGGACGGTCTTGCCGACCCATTCATCAATAGGGCCGTCCTGCCAGTTGTCGATGATCCTGTCCCGCTGGTACGATCCCTTCAGGGCGTGGGTATCACGAAGGCGGGTGTCGCTTTCGTCCATGATTGCGAGGTGAAGCGATCCTCCCTCTGGAACATGGTAGCTTACCTTCATCTTCCCGGAAGGGAGAACCAGGCGCCTCGTTACCACCTGGCCGCTCTCGGCACCTTTTTTCAGGCGATATCCCCGCGGGCTGTCCTTCAAGCCCTGCTCCCCGGTAGTGAATGCCTCGGCATTCTCGGTGGAATGCAGGAGGTCCTGGTCGGCGAAGCGGTAGGTGCTGCGCTTGCTGAGGACCAGCTCAGGTTCTCCGGCATCGAGGAGCCAGGCCATGTTGAAGCGGGCCATCCAGTCCTTGCCAGCGAGGAGGTAGATGAATCCCTCACTGGGCGTGCCCTTACGCCCCTGGGTCATCCAGGTGTAATTGCCCGGGCCGCGCTTGATGAGCCGGTTGAGCGGCCAGTTTTTCCCTCCATCGAAACTGACCCAGACCCGGATGTTTTTCCGCCCTGCCAGGTTCGCAGAGGGAGAGCTGAAGAGGAGAATGTCAGCGTCGTCCCGGTCCAGTCGCAGGAGACC
>PBLI01000005.1 GCA_002721695.1 Roseibacillus sp.
CGTTGCCGTCCGCCGTGATCGGCCGCAGCATCTGAGAGAAGCAGCCGTGGCAGGCGGAGTGGCCGCAGTGCAAGATGCGCGGCACACGCATGCCCGACTCCTCCTCGACGTAGCGCTCCATGCACAGCGGGCACTCGTCTAGTGCAGCTGCTCTTCCCGCTCCGCCTGCGAGAGCCTCGTCGCGCTGGCGCAAGATCGCTTCGGCCACGGCCTCCGGCTCGTCAACACTCGTTGCCGCCACTCGCAGCGTCCTTGACAGCGGCTTCCGCCTCAGCGCCAGCAGCTCGTCCGCGTCCATGTCAGAGAACAGCTCTCGCACTGCCTCCTCGCAGCCCGGCGGCAGATCGATCAGCGTGATCCATTCGTCCACCTGTGCCTCGGACCAACTGGCCATCGCAGCACCTGTCGTCAGCTGCAACAGCCGAGTCAGTCGAGACTGTCGCAGTGCCGCTGCCAGCTCTGCAGGCGCCAGCTCCGTCTCCGGCTCCGGCTTCGGCTCCGGAGGCTCAGGCTCAGGCTCGGGCTCAGGCTCAGGCTCAGGCTCAGGCTCAGGCTCAGGCTCAGGCTCAGGCTCAGGCTCAGGCTCAGGCTCGGGATCCCGGGAGGACTCGGGAAGCGGACCGCTGTCTGGAAAACCCTCCCGTCCAGCCGCCGGCGGTGACGCCTCTGCTATCCCGTCCAGCTCACCCAAGGGCTCCGTGCCAGCGACCTGCTCAAGTTCTACCTGCGCTGAAGACGCTTCCGCAGCCGCTCCCCCCATTCCAGCCAGCAGGCGGTCCTCGGGCAACGAGCTGACCAGGGTAACACTCAGCGATTCCGCCATGGCTGGGTCGACCGAAGTACCGAAAAGAATCTGAGCAGTCTCGGGGACATGCTTACTCAAGCCGCGCATGAGGAGTTCGAGCTCGTAGAGAGTCATGTCCTCACCACCGCAGATATGCACAAGCACCGTCTCGGTATCGTGGAGAAGGCTTCCCCGATCGAGCAACGGACTCACCAGAGCGTTCTTGAGCGCCTGCTGGGCACGATTCTCACCGTGCGCGATCCCGGACCCGAACAAGCAGCGAGACTTTGGCGAGCTGAGTGCAGCCATGAGATCGTCCAGGCCGATGTTGACCAGGCCCGGACGCATGACAATGCGGGTAACCGCCCTGATGCTCTCGGAAACCATCCGGTCCGCCGCCGAAAACGCCTCGTGCACCCCCTGCTTGGCGAGCACAAGCTCTCCCATCCGGGTGTTATCAAAAGTAATGAGCGCGTTGGAAAGAACCGAGAGCTCGTTGAGGGCCACTTCTGCCTGTTCGCGGCGGCGTCCCCCTTCAAAATTAAACGGCGTGGTGGCGAACACCACCGTGAAGGCGCCTTCTTCCCGTGCAAGGCGCGCCACCAGCGGCGCAGCACCGGAACCCGTGCCTCCACCAAGGCCAACGCAGATGAAGATGATCTTACGATCGCGCAGAGCATCCCGGATTTCCAGCTCCGCCTCCTCCGCAGCCTGCTTCCCGAGTGCCGGGTCCCCCCCCGTGCCCAGGCCCTTGGTAAGGTTACGCCCCATCTGGATCTTCTCCGGGGCGACCGAACTGGTGAGGGTGCGCACGTCCGTATTGCAGGCGAGCAGCTCCGCACCCTCCATGCCATCCAGCGCAATCCGATCCAGCATATTGGCACCGGCGCCTCCCACTCCGATAATTTTGACTGCTGAATTCGGAATGGTCTGCTGGCGCGTTTTCTCGTATGGGATCATGGCGGGTCTGCTACCCCCCAAGTAAGAGTACTCATCCGCCAAATGGCCAGAGCGAACGCAAGAAACCACCCACTTTGCCCAGGCCCGATCCATGCGGACGTTCCTCGTCCAGAATCTGGGCATAGCGGATTAATCCTAGGGCGGTTGAGTATTGCGGATCCTTAAAGTATGCGTGTACCCCGCTGACGTCCGGGCGCTCCGGACGATAGACAGGGAGGCCGAACACATCACAGGCCAGTTCACCCAGTCCTTTCATCAGGCTCGACCCTCCGGTCAGGAACACACCCGTGCCCACGCGTTCCAGGCTACCGCTGGGCAGACGGCTCTTAACCAGTTCGAGTGTTTCCTGCAGCCGCATTCGAATCACATCGTTGAGAATCTGACGTTTGATCTCCACCTCGGGGAAGCCTGCCTCATCAGGAATCTTGACCACTCCCGCCGATTTCGCCGGGTCCCCCGAGGCGTCTCCCTCGGTCTTCTTGACTTGCTCTGCCTTCGAGAGCGGAATGTGGGTTACAAGGTGAATATCGTTGGTGACGTGGTCCCCACCCACCGGGATGCAACCCGAAGCCAGGATCGCGCCATCCACATAGAGCACGTAATCGGTCGTGCCCCCCCCGATATCCATGACGAGCGCGCCTGCTTCCTTGCGTTTGCGGGTCAGCGCAATCTGGGCCGAGGCAATGGGCGCGAAGACCACGTCATCGACGTCGAGAGGAATCTCCCGCACGCACTTGATGCTGTTCTGAATGCGCGTTCGCACTCCATGCACGATGTGAAATTCGGCATCGAGGGTCTTCCCCAGCAGTCCTACCGGCATGGTAGCGTGGGGCTGTCCATCAACGATGTAATTGCGTATCAGGCTATGCAGGTAGACGTGGTCGCTGGGAATGGCGATATCACTTGCGATCTCCTTCACCTCCTCAACGTGTTCCCGCCGGATTTCCGGTTCTCCCTCCGGCAGACGGTAGGTCCCACGATTATTCACCCCTTCGATGTGAGGCCCGGTCACCGCGAGAAAGACGCTGTTGATATCGACGTCACTGATATCCTCGGCTTCGAGGAGGGCTGCCTTCACGCAGGCCCGGACCTGGGGATAATCCACGATCTCACCCTTTCGTGCTCCTGCCGAGCGGGTTTCCCCGAGACCAAGGATCTTGACCGAGCCGTCCGGCTTCACCTCCGCCACCACCATGACTGTCTTGGTGGTTCCAATTTCAAGACCAACGTGAATGCGCGCTTTAGACATTTTCGTTCCTTACAAGTCGTTGCCCCGGGTATCCGCCATGAAGATCACTTTTACGGTCGCAGGAGGGCATGCATCTCACGCTGCAGGCGGCTTCGGGGGTGCCCGCCCAACGCTCCCGGTTCACCAACAATCACCGGGATGTTGCGCCTCGGAATCAGATTCACCATGGCCATCAGCTCCCCGTGATCCTTGGTCTCCCGGACCAGCGTGATGAGATTCTCAAGTTGCTCTTCGTGCCCGTACATTCCAAAGGTAGCCATTACTCCCTCACTGGTGGCTGCCTCCAGGGAATAATCGTTGCGAACCGCAACCACTGGCAGCGACCAGCCGACCCCCTTGAGCCTTTCCTGCGCGTAGCCAATGAGCTCCAGTGCCCGGCGCGATTCATGATGGCGAATCTCTTTTCCGATCGTGATGTCCCCCTCTTCCACTTCGCTCACAAGGAGGACCGGGAGGGGACGAGCCTTCTCTTCCACCCAGAAGTCACATGGGAAACATACTCCCGTCCTGTCAAGCAGGATGCCCCCGGTGGGGTTTCTTCCCACGATTCCCAGCGGTCGGCACTCCAGCCAGGCAATCGGTTCCCGCTCAACCAGCCTCACTCGCAAGGTGCCCGGCAGGCGCCGACTCAATTCGGCCGACTCTATACCCGGGCGCTCAAGCAGCTTCGCCTTGAGCTCGCGCAATCTGAGGGAGAAGATACTGGAATCCAGCTCCAGTTCGCACAGCTGCACGAAGTCCTCGGCAGTCATCTCCCCGCTACTTTCAAGATCGACGTGCCGCAGCTGAAACTCCTCGTTCTCAATAAAGAACTTCTGCATTCCAGTCTGGACTCCCCAGCCCGCTCCGGAGACCAGAACAAGGGCGAGGAGCACCTTGCAGAAGCGCTTCAGGTAACGCAGGAAACTCCAGTAGACGATCCGCGGCGAACTGACGTTCAAATGCAGGCGGCGTTCGGGACTGGGGCGGTTGACTCGGGAAGTCCTACGACGGGGCATTGGGTGAGCGGAGGGCTAGCGAAAGCTCCCCGATCCGACGGCAAAGCGCTCCAAAGCCATAGCCTGGCTTGGCCGCCGCAGCTCCCTTCGGCAGGAGGCTGCTGGCCGTCATTCCGGGAATTGTATTAGCTTCCAAAATATAAGGATGACTTGAGGAATCTAGCAGGACATCCACTCGGGAGTAAATCTCAATTCCCAGGGCCCGATGAGCCCGCAATGCAACGGTTTGGACATTTTTTGCGGTCTTTGCGTCTAAATCAGCAGGGCAAAAGTAGTCGGTTCCCCCTCCCCCGCTCATCCACGGATACTTATTGCTCATGTCNTANAAACCTTCCCGCGGGACGATATGGACTATCGGAAATACTTCCTCTCCCACGATTCCCACCGTGAGTTCCTTTCCCTCCACAAACTGNTCGACGAGAACCTCATCGCCGTATCGTGCCGCATCCTCCATGGCAGCCTGCGCCTCCTTCTNCGTGTGCACGATGTGGACCCCTACACTCGACCCTTCCCGTGGCGGCTTCACTACGTAAGGCAGTGCCATCCTGGGAAGAATCAGGCCATCCGAAAGGTCCACGATCTCGGATCCCGGGGTNGGCACCCCNANNTCCACAAAGCGCTTTTTGCTCGCCACCTTGTCGAAGGCAAGCTCGCTACTCTCCCGTCCAGCCCCCGTATATGGAACTCCCAGTCCGTCCAGATAGGCCTGCAGGCCCCCGTCCTCGCCAAAGGTGCCATGGATCACGTTGTAAGCCAGACCAGTTCCCTCCGGGAGAACCGGCCTGNTATCCACTACGTCCACCCCCACGGCATCAAGTCCCTCCTGCTGCAGGGCCTCGAGCACGGCTCGTCCGGAACTCAGCGAGACTTCCCGCTCCGAACCTGGCCCCCCCATCAAAACAGCTATCAACACCGATTCATCCATAACGCTTCCGAACCATAGACAACGCCCCCGTATACGTCGAGCGTTGCAGAAAAGCGGGATCTCCTTTGCCGGATCGGAACCCGGGTGCCCGGACCGCTCAGAAGTTCACCTCGTCTTCGCCGAGGATCTGCACCTCGGTCTCCAGTTCGATTCCTCGCTCCGCCCTTGCCACGGCCCTGACGTGGTCGATCAACTTGATCACGTCACGGGCCTGCGCCTTGCCACGATTGACGATGAAATTGCCGTGCTCAACCGAGACCTCAGCCTTCCCNACACCACTGCCCTTCAAGCCCAGTTCATCGATAAGCTGACCCGCACCCATTCCTGATGGATTCTTGAAGATGCACCCGGCACTGGCNGCGATCGGCTGCGTGCTCCGCCGGTGGTCATGAGACTCGCACATCTGGGCCCGTATCTCCTCTGCGTCCGCAGGCTCACCGCGAAAAACAGCTTGCAGGGCGTAATTCCTTCGCAGCTCCGGAACATTCCGGTAGAAAGACTCGATCTCCTCGCGCTCCCTCGTGCGTAGCTCACCATCCTCGTCAAGGAAGGTCACCCTGACAACCTGGTCAAAGGTTTCCGTGCCCATCGCGCCCGCATTCATGCGGAGCCCGCCACCGACATTCCCGGGAATNCCCTCCATCCAGGCAAACCCTCCCAGCCCGGCCGCCTCCGCAGCGCTCGCCACCTTCTTGAATCGGGCACCCACACCTGCCTTCACCAGGTTGCCACTGACCACGACCTCCCCGAATTCTCCCTTGGTTGGCTGGATGACCGCACCACGGATGCCCCCGTCACGAACAAGGAGGTTGGAGCCACGGCCCACCACCCGCACAGGTATGCCTCGTTCCTTGAAGAAGTCCACCGCCCGCGCAAAAGCCGAAAAAGTCCGCGGCCCGATCCAGTATTGCGCAGGTCCTCCCACCCGGATGGTGGTATGACGGCGCATCGGCTCGTAGAGCCGGGCTTCGAGTTCTCCATCGCGGAATTCACTCCGCAGGGCCTCCAGCAGAGCAAGATCCGCTGCCAGAAGTTTGCCAGCTTCATGCACGTTTCCGGCCCCCAGGGTCAGCGTCAGGTCCCCGGGTTGCAGCACATTGCCNAGCGCATGATGGGCNGTAGCCAGGTCGGGATGAGANACGGCCCGACACTCTCCGTGCCGTGCCATCGCCTCCACAATCGTGTCCCCGCTCACCCCCTCGACCGGGGACTCGCTGGCGGGATAAACATCGGTCACAAAAACGAGGTCCGCNCCCTGCAGGGATTTNCCGAACTCCTCCGCCAGACGCTGCGTCCGGGAATAGCGATGGGGCTGGAAAAGAACCACCACCCGCCCCGGGCTTAGAGAGCGTGCGGTCTGCAGGGTCGCTGCGATCTCGGTAGGGTGATGCCCGTAATCGTCGATGATCCGGAAACGCGAAGAGAGATAGACCGACTCAAAGCGGCGTTTCGCCCCGGCAAAGGAGGCCAGTGAACGCGCGACAAGATTGAAATCCACTCCCAGATCATCCGCGAGAGCAATCGCGGCCAGGGAGTTGAGCACGTTATGCCGGCCGGGGATACCCAGTTGTACCCGTCCGAGCTGCTTCCCCCTGCACGAGACGGTGTAGGAGATCACTCCTCGCCCCTCTTTCACCTCCGTGGCGGTGTAATCCGCATCTCTCCACCCGTAGGAAACCCCTCCCTCCCGGTCCCGGCACAGTTCCGCTGCGGTCGAACTCTCCGCACAGTAAATGACTCTTTCCGATGTCTGGTCCAGCAGGGCACGGAAGACCTCCACAATTTCATCGAGGCCTTCATAGAAGTCGAGGTGCTCGGCTTCTATATTGAGAACGATAGCGTGAGACGGTCGGTAGAGCGCCAGCGTTCCGTCGCTTTCGTCGCCCTCGGCTACAAGGCAATCACTTGCCTCGTCCCAGTGTGCATTGGCCCCGAGGACCGGGATTTCTGCACCGACATAGTGTGAGACTGCCCGGCCGCCCTTCTTGAGCACGTGAGCGCACATCGCCGAGGTTGTCGTCTTTCCGTGGGTGCCCGACACCACCACTCCCCTGCGCGTATGCAGGATCGCGGCCAAACACTCCGCGCGGCGCAGGAGAACCTTGCCAGCCTTCGCCGCCGCCAGGCGGGCCACGTTGTCCTCCCTGATGGCAGAGGAATAGACCACGACCTCCGCATCAGCCACGGCTTCCACGGAATGAGGAGAAGAAAACGCCAATCCGATTCCCTGGAGACGTTCCGTTTCCCCGCTGGTCACCCGGTCGGATCCGCTGACCTCATGACCCATCTCAAGAAGGAGTGCGGCCAGTCCGCTCATCCCCGAACCCGCCACCCCCAGCAAGTGGACCCGGATCGGACGGGCACGGTCAAGAAGGCGCTCGCTGAGTTCGTCAATCATGGGAAAGCCCCGGGATGGTGCTCGGGTTTGGCTCCCGCGAAAAGCATGAAACCTGTTTCACATTCGCCCTTCCTCCGGAACCAGCGCGTCACAGATCTGGGTGGCCGCGTCGTCAATCGATAAACGACGCGCAGCCTCTTGCATCGCCGCCAGTTTACCGGAGTCCTGCAGCAGTCCTCTGACCATCCCCGCAAGGGAGGACCCGGTCAAATCCTCTTCCGAAGCCAGCAATGCCGCCCCCGCCTGCTCGAAACACCTTGCGTTGTAGGTCTGGTGGTCATCCGCAGCGTGCGGATACGGCACCAGGATGGAAGGCAGGCCGAGGAAGGCCAGCTCGCAAAGACTCGCCCCCCCCGAACGGCTGATCACCATCTCACTCGCAGCAAAGGCAGCAGGCATATCATCGCAGAATCCGACTACTGCATGACCCTGGCGTGAGCCTGCCAGCCCCCTGACCCGGGCCTCGTCTTCCCGGCCCGCAATCTGCAGCCATTGCACCTCTGAACCAAGAAATCCAGCCGCTTCCGCTACGAGGGTATTCACCCGGCGGGCACCCTGGCTCCCCCCAAAGGAGAGTATTACCGGCTTGTCNGGAGCGAGCCCGAACTTCTCCCGTGCCTCCTCCCGGGGGGGAAGGTCCCGAAATTCCCACCTCACCGGAGTACCCGTCACCTCGACTTCATGGCCGGGGAAATAATCTCCCGCCGGTGCCAGACCGACCAGAATTTTGCTGCACCATCTCGCACCCAGTCGATTTGATTTACCGGGCAATGCATTCGANTCATGCAGGGCCGTTACCAATCCNAGCCTTTTCCCGGCATAGATCGGAGGCAGCGAAGTGAATCCNCCCATCCCTATGACAATNCCGGCCTCCCGGGAACGCAGTATTTCCTTCGACTGGCCGATCGTCTTCCAGAGGCGCCAGAGGAAGGGCAGCATCCGCGGGGAAAGCNTCGGTGGCTTCGCGATTGCAGCGACGGTCGCGAAATCGAGCGCCCCGTACTTCGCNGAGGCNTCCTCATCCACTTTCTTCTGCGAAATCAANAGGAGCGGGCGGTGGCCNCGCCTCTTCAATTCTTCCGCAACCGCNATCCCCGGGAAGAGATGTCCACCCGTTCCTCCGCAGGCTATGACAACGGACAATTGCTTCGACACNCGAAAGAAATGTACTATTTTCCCCTCAAGATAAATGCTAAAAAAACAGCCGATAGCATTTTGTCCGGNCCGCCNTGCCGACGGGACCCACGTCCGCCCCTCGCGCNACCGGGGTGCCGGCGAAAGNCNTGAAATAAGGCCTNNTTTCAGACCTCGCCCTAAATCTTGAGGGCCAGNTGCTTCTCCTTGATGACTGGAAGCTCGGCTGCTTCAGGGTAAAAGGCGCGCCTGTGCAGGCTCACAAGCATGCCGACCGCCGCGAGGCTAAAGACCAGGTTGGTGCCCCCGTAACTTACAAATGGCAACGGGAGGCCGGTATTCGGAAGAACGCTGGTGGTCACCCCGATGTTCATGAGGGCCGGCAGGACAATCATCGTGGTCAATCCNAGNCCCAGTAACTTGCCGAACNGGTCGGGCGCATGCANGGCGATCGAGATTCCCGANGTACTGATGAGCACAAAGCAAAAGACGATGCCAAGGGTACAGAGAAGTCCGAGCTCCTCCCCCGCTACCGGGAAGATGAAATCAGTATGAGCTTCCGGCAGGTAGCCGTGTTTTTCAGCTCCATTACCGAGACCGGCGCCNAACAAACCGCCNGAGGCAAGCGCAAGTTTNGCCCGGTATTGCTGATAGCCCGCCTTGCGCTGTACCTCGGGGTCTTCGAGGTTCAGGAGGGCTTCAAATTTCATGCGGCGATANGGATCATTCTCCACCGCCTTGTACAGGCCNGCAATTCCCACAATGGTCACGAGAGTGAGCAGTGATACCCTCGTTCCCGCCGTGAACATGAGGAGAAAGCCCGCCCCGCCGAGTGCAACGGCAGTTCCCATGTCCTTCTCGAAAAANATGAGGGCCACCGGNATGGCCAGGAGGAGACCAGGCAGAACAAAACCACGCAGGAAGGTCTTGGTCTCAGCTTGATACTGCGCAAACCATGCTGCCAGCGCAATGATGACTGCCAGCTTGGCAATNTCGGAGGGCTGGAACCGCCCGATAATGGGAGCAGCGATCCAACGCGCTTCTCCCTTGACCACGACCTGNATCCCCGGGACATAACAAAGAGCCAGAAGTATACACCCACCAATCAGCAATGGCATCCAGATCCGGCGCAACAAGCGGTAATCCATTGTTCCCACCACGAGCGCGGCAAGGAGTCCTACCCCAGTGAAGACTCCCTGCCGTCNGACCAGCAGATAAGGGTCATCATCCACCCCGTGCACCCAGGCACTCGTNCTCGCAAGCATGACCAACCCGAGCNCCACGAGAGTGGCGACCGAACTACAGAGGACAATGGCTGCGCGGCGTCCCATGCGGAGGGATGAACTGGCTTGCTCCCCTGCCNAGCGGCCCGGGATGCNAAGTTTCATGCTGATCCGCATCCTGCGGGCATCCTTGATATCGTTAGCCTCCAGGAGCTCCTTCACCGTGACACCGTGCTGGCGGGCGATGCCCCAGGGCGTGTCCCCGGTCTTCACAATGTAGGTGGCCGATGGAGTCTCCGCNGAAACAGGAATCGCCACGGCAATGGATGGTTTCCGGTTCGNACTCACGGGGGGNGAAGACTCTGAACGAGCGCTNCCCACCTGCTCCNGGCCGCCTTGCGACAGCCGGTCAGCCGCGTTACTTTTCTCCCTGGCANCAGGGTCGGACACGTTCGGTTTCACCACCACGGGACCAGGATTGAGCGGGGCGNCCGGTGAATCCGGGGTTTGCGGGGCTGGTCCGGGATCTAGAGAGGCGGCTTCCACGGGAATTGCGAGCTTGTTGGCCGGGATGCGAAGGATTGCGCCGTGACCGAGCCCCTTGTTCTTGTTCAGTTCCCTCAACTCAGTCACATCAACATTCTTGAGACGCGCGATCCGCTCGTAGGTGTCACCGGTTGCNACGAAGTAGAAATGCTCGCCCTTGGAGACACTGGTTTCAGTCTTCGGTTGAGTCGCAAATGCCGAGGATACCTGTGTCCTGCCCTCCTCCGTGCCCGCCACGCCACTGTCGTTGACTCGATTGTGAATGAAGATTGCAGCAATGGCTGCGACGTGCAGCACGAGAATCACGAACAGGGCCCGCGCCACACCAAGATTGGGAACCTCTGATCCGAGGTCGGCACTGGCCGCCACTCTCTGTTTCTTGCGACCGCGTGTCTTGGAGTGAAGCACGAACANGCCGCCTCCACCGGTGGGGCGTCTTTTTTTCTGGAACGATTTTNTAGTCATCTGGGGTATTTTGGTTTCGGGTGATTTTTCNGATTTGCCTGCTCATTTGAGGCCCTGCACGGCTGCACGGAACGCATCACCACGTTCCTCGTAGCCGGAAAACATGTCGAAAGAGGAAGTTCCGGGAGAAAAGAGAACCACGCTTCCATGCACTGCTGCATCACGGGCGAACGTCACCGCTTCCTCCAGGCTCCCCGCCACTCTGGTAGTGACCGCCCGCGAAAAGAGAGCNGCAAGGNCCTTCCTGATTTCGCCGAAGACCACCACCTCTGCCACATTCCTCTCCAGGAGCGGGAGAAGGGGCTCATAGTCCAGTCCCTTCTCCTTTCCCCCGGCNATCAGGATNGTCGGGCGGTTCTGTGAGAGCAGAGCCGCCTCGAGCGCATGCAGGTTTGTNGCNTTGGAATCGTTGACGTATTCTACGCCGTCGAGGGTCCCTACCAGCTCACACCGATGCAGTGGAGGAGCATAACCTGCCAGCGCCTCCGTGGCAGCCTCACGGGAAATGCCCAGGGCCTGCACCGCAGCCAGAGCCGCCATGACGTTCTCGGCATTGTGGATTCCCCGCAGTTGAGTCCCNCGCAAATCAAGGACCNCTTCACCTCCGGACACCACTGCNGTCCCCTGCAACTCATAATCTCCACCATTCTCGGTGGCTGAAAAACTCACCCGGCTGGCCCTGAGCACCCCNACATCCTGCCCGAGACGCACCACTGCGGTGTCATTCCCATCCTGGTTTTCGAAGATACGCCGCTTGGCGGAGTGGTATTGCTCCACATTCCGGTAGCGGTCCATGTGATCAGGCGAGAAGTTCAGCCAGACCGCCACATCCGGGCGGAAGGTCGAAATTGACTCNAGCTGAAACGAAGAGAGCTCCAGAGACACCGCCCGGGGAGGGTCGCTGCCCAGGACCACGTCAGCGAGCGGCCGTCCGTNATTTCCGCAGGCGGAGCAAGTCACTCCTCCCACGCTCATCATGTGCTCGATGAGTTCGGTAGTTGTNGTTTTCCCGTTCGTTCCCGTAATGCCCACNANCATTCCTTCGTAGTGCCGGGCTGCAAATTCGATCTCGCCGATGAACTCTCCAGCGCCCTCCGCGAAAGCCCGGGCAAACCGCCCTTCGGTCTCAATACCAGGNCTGATCACCACCAGGTCCGCGCGGCAACGACGCCCCGTCTCCACCGTCGCGTCCGGGTGGCAGTTTACCCCCTCTAGCACATCCTCAAAGACGGANGATCCCGAGGTATCGTAGAGGGTCGCCTCCCCCCCCTGGCGAAGCGCCAGCCGGGCTGCCGCCCGACCACTACGGCCAGCTCCCAGGATAGCGACTTTTTGACCAGCGAGGTTCATTTTGTTAGAGCANCTTGAGTAACCCCAGTCCTGCCATCGCAAGCAGGATGGACACGATCCAGAAGCGGATGATGACCTGACTTTCATGCCAGCCCCTCAATTCGAAATGATGATGGATGGGCGCCATCGCAAAGATACGCCGCCCGCGGAGTTTGAAACTGCCCACCTGCAGGATGACCGATAGAGCCTCAAGCACGAACACTCCTCCGATGATCACGAGGAGCAGCTCCTGCTTCGTGCAGATCGCCGCCGTGGCAAGCGCTCCCCCGATTGCCAGGGATCCCGTATCGCCCATGAAGACCTTGGCGGGGTGACAGTTCCACCAGAGAAAACCCATTCCCGCGCCTACAAGGGCCATGAGGACTACGGTGAGCTCCCCGAGCAGGGGATGGAAAGGGATATGGAGATATTCCAGGCCTATGATNTGCCCGGCCAGATAGGCGATGACCGCGTAGGCCAGGGAAACTGTTATGGTGCACCCCGTTGCTAGCCCGTCCAGCCCGTCCGTCAGGTTCACAGCNTTGGAGCAACCCGTTATGATAATCATGAAGAAGGGGATAGCCAGCCAGGACAGGTTGAGGATGGGCTTGCGCAAGAGCGGAAAGCCCACCTCGCTGACTTNGAGATGCTCCACGACAGGATCCGACGNTTCCTCCCCTCCCTCCGTCNCCACTCCGTCAGCGACCTCNAGGTGGTAGCCTTGCCTCTTCTCGTTTATTTCGTCCTTGCCGATTCCGTGCCCACTCACCTCGGGCTTGAAGAAAATGAAGCAGGCTGCCACCCCTCCGATCACGAGTTGCCAGAACAGTTTCTGCCGCGGACTGATGCCTGATGAATTCTTACGAACCACCTTGTTGTAGTCGTCAACGAATCCCAGCAGTCCAAGTGCGAGCATGACACAGCAGGTCACCGCCACGAAAGGGTTGAAGACCCGCCCACAGACCACGACTGCCATGAGCACCGCGCCCAGGATCAGCACCCCACCCATCGTGGGCGTACCAGCCTTATCTCCATGCAGTTCCGCGAGCTTGTGCACCTCCTCTGCACTCCTGATGGGCTGCCCCACCTTGAGCGAGATCAGTTTGCGNATCACGCGGGGGCCAAAGACAAAGATGAGCAGNAAGGCCAGNATTGTCGCCATTCCCGCCCGCACCGTNATGTATTGAAGAATACGGAGAAAACTGAACGAGTCCGCCCATCCCGCACCGGAGGCGCGAGCTTCTTCCCATTGTTGATAGATCCAGTAAAGCATCAGTTTTCGCTGCCGGGAAATACACCTGCCATGACCTTCTCCATCGCTGCCTGCCGGCTACCCTTGAAGAGGATCACGTCACCGGCGTGCAGTGCGTCCTGCAACCACCGCACGGCGTCCTCGTAATTGTCAAAGTGTGCAACCGACTTGGCTCCGGACTCCCGGGCCCCCACGGCGATTCCCGCCGCGGCCACCCCTACGCTTACCACCTGCAAACCCTGCCGGGCAGCATGAGCTCCGACCTCGTGATGCATCTCCCCGGAGAGGCGCCCGAGTTCCCCCATCATGCCCAGCACCACCGTCCGGGTGTTCCCATTACTCGCCACCTGCTCTGCGACCACATCGATGGCGGCCCGCATGGAGTCGGGGTTGGCATTGTAGGTGTCATCAAACACCGTGACGCCCTGCTGCTCAAAACAACGCAGACGGCCCCTCGTCAATTGCGNGGCTTCCAGCCCGCAGGCCAGTTCATCCGGCGTGAGCCCGAGGACCCAGCCCGCCCCCGCCGCCAGCAGGGCGTTGTTCACCATGTGCCTGCCCGCCACCGCGAGGTTCACGTGCGCAGGCTCCTCTCCATCNATCGCAAGTTCAAATTCCGACCCATCACCGCTCAGATGAAGCCCCTCGGCCCGGATCAGGCCGCGCCCATTGCCCACCGCGACCGAACGCGCATGAGTCCGCGCGGAGAAGTAATCGGCAAACTCGCAACCCGCTGTCACAAGGAGGGTTCCCACGTCAGGAAGAGCCCTTGCCAGCGCACCTTTTTCCTCCGCGATGGCTTCGCGACTCCCCATGAATTCGATATGAGCATGCCCGATGTTCGTGATGATCCCGANNTGCGGGCGCGCAATTTCGCAGAGAGGCGCAATTTCACCCGGATGGTTCATTCCCATCTCGAGGACCAGGACGTCATCATCCTCGTCGGCCCCGAGGACAGTGAGAGGAAGTCCGATGTGATTGTTGAAATTCCCCCTGGTTGCATGCACCTGGTAACGCTGTCCGAGCACGGAAGTCGTGAAGTCCTTCGTGCTCGTCTTGCCGTTTGAACCCGTAATCCCGATCACCACCGCTCCCAGTTCTCCCCGGTACCAATGCGCCAGCTTCTGCAGGGCACGCAGGGGGTCACCTACCTCAATTANAGCACAGTTCCCNAGGCTCAGGTCGTCCGGGACATGATTGACAACAATGGCCGCNGCACCGGCCTCCACGGCCCGGTCAAGAAATTCATGCGCATCATGATTCTCACCCGCNAGGGCGAAGAAGAGAGAACCCCGCGCCATATTGCGCGTGTCGGTGGAAACCCCGGATTCGATCAGCAANCTNCCGTCTCCAACGACGAGNTCCCCGCCCATTGCGGCAGCCAGGTTCTGGATCGGATAGGTTTTCATTTGCGTTCCTCTGCTCGGGCCTTGCGCCGCGCGTCCATCGCCGCCCGTGCCATCTTTCGGTCATCGAACGGAATCCGCCCGTCCGCAAATTCCTGGTAATCCTCATGTCCCTTCCCTGCGATAAGCACCACATCTCCTCCCCGCGCTTCCTGGACGGCAGCCCGGATGGCATTCTCGCGNTCTACCACCCGCTCATAAATCGATCCGGACATCCCTCGCTCGATATCGCCGATAATCGCGTCAGGATCTTCCGAACGCGGATTATCCGAGGTTACCACACAATGGTCGCTGTGGCGCGAAGCCGCCTTCCCCATGAGGGGGCGNTTTTCACGATCACGATCACCTCCACATCCGAATACCGTGATAAGCCGNCGGGGATCCAGCTCGCGCAGGGCCTGGCAGACGTTGTCGAGGGCGTCCGGGGTGTGTGCGTAATCAACAAACACAGTCGCACCATCCACTGATCCCACGCACTCCATCCTCCCCGGCACCTGCGGCGCACCAGCAAGAGCCGCCACCGCCTCCCGCAGCGGGATGCGGAGGGCAGCCGCTGCTCCCAGGGCTCCCAGGGCATTGTACACGTTGAAACGACCGATCAGCGGCNACCGCACGAGGTAGGATTTCCCCTTTGCAAAAAGTTGAAACTCTGCCCCTTGCGATGTCTGCTTCATGTCGCCGGCCTTGAAATCGCAGTCCATTCCGAACCCATAGGTAATCATTCGTACCCGTTCAGAATACTCGCGGGCCAGAACCTCGCCGTGCGCATCGTCCCGGTTAATCACAGCGGTCGGATTCTTNCCGGCATCATCCAACGCTACCCCTTCGAAAAGGCGCTTCTTGGAACCGAANTAATTCTCCATTGACCCATGGTAGTCGAGATGGTCCTGGGTCAGGTTGGTAAATACCGCGACATCGAAAGCGATCGCATCGGCCCGCCCCTGGTGNAATCCCTGTGAAGACACCTCGAGCGCAACTCCCGGACAGCCATTGTCCCGCATGCGCCCGAGAAGCTCCTGCAGATGAATCGTTCCGGGAGTAGTAAAACTGGCTACCTCCTGCTTCCGTCCATCATCGAATACCACTGTTCCAATCAAGCCGGCCCTTTGCATGACGTGCTTGAGAATGCAGTGGATGAGAAATGCGGTCGTNGTCTTGCCATTCGTGCCGGTCACACCGGCTACCCGGAGGTCCAGTGATGGATTTGCGCACCAGACGCTGGAAAGAACACCCAGGGCCTCGCGGGAGTCCGGGACCAGGACCCAGCCTACCCCGTCCGCAAGGTCCGGCGAGGCGGGGCTCTCCGCTACGATCGCGGAGGCTCCTGCTTGCAGGGCGGCTCCGATGAAATCGTGCCCATCCACGGTCTCTCCCTTTACCGCTACGAAAAGATCTCCGGGCTGCACTGCGCGGCTGTCATCACGCAATCCCGAGACCTCCAGCTCGGCCGACCCGGCAAGGGCAGCTCGAGNCAGAGGGGCAATGAGTTCCTGCAGGAGCATGACCGGCTATTTTTCGTGCGCGGCGAGGGTTTCCTCCACCGGCTCGGTGGGAGTAAGGTTGAGATAGGCCGCGGTGCGCGCAGCTATGCGTTGGAACACCGGGGCCGCCACCGATCCTCCCCCGATGTCAACCTCCTCGGTCCGGGGGTCGCGGATCACGACGACACAAACGAAGGCAGGGTCATCCCGGGGCATAAAACCCGCAAAGGAAACCGCGTAGCGGTCGGTAAGGTAGATACCTTTCTCGTAGAGATGAGCTGTTCCGGTCTTNCCACANACCAGGAAACGCGGGACCGCGGCTCGCCTTCCGGTATTACCCTTTCCGAGCGGATTCACCACCGTTTCGAGAGCCATGCGCATCTTGTGGGCTGCCCTTTCGGAAATCACCCGCTCCATCAGCTCCGGAGGAAATTCCTGCACGATCGTGCCATCGTTGGCCAGCAGCGCCTGCACGAGACGGGGCTTCATGCGTAGACCTCCATTGGCAACCGCCGCATACGCCGACGCGACCTGGAGTGGGGTGACCGCTACGCCGTAGCCGTANGTAATTCTNGAAAAGTTCACNCCGTTNCCGGGATCGGCAGTCCAACCCGCTCCCTCNCCNGAAAGCATGATCCCAGTCCTCTGNGTGAACCCAAAACGCCGGAGGTAATCCATGTAGCGCCTCGTACCTACCCGCATGCCGATCTTGTAGGCTCCTATGTTGCTGGACTTGGCCAGGATCTCTTCGACAGTCAGCATTCCGAAGCCCTTGTAGTCCTTCACATAACTTCCCGGGATGCGCATGTATCCATTGTGGCAGAAGGTCCGGGTCTTGGGGCTCATCAGGCCAAGATCGAGAGCCGCTGCAGTCGAAACCAGCTTGAAGGTCGACCCCGGCTCGTAGACTCCCTGCACCGCNTAGTGCATCGAACTCTCGTCGATATTCTCCCGCAGATTGAGATCGAAATGAGGGCGGCTTGCGATCGCCAGCACGTCACCCGTCTTCGGCTCAAGCATAACGACCGCCCCGCATTTGGATTCGAACTCCGCNAGTCCCCAGTCCAGCTCTTCCTCCACAATACCCTGGATGCTCAAGTCCAGGGTAAGCCGCGCATCAAAGCCCGAACGGGGTGGTTTGAGCANNCCCCCTCCTGCNAGGAGGACGAGCCCGGACTGGTCCTTCCNCGTAATCTGGTATCCGTCGTGCCCCCTGAGGTGTGATCCCAGTTCCCGCTCCAGGCCGCANTGCCCCACACCNTCGTGGTTCACGAAGCCGGTCGTGTGCGTTGCCAGATTGGAAGCACTGTACCAGCGCTTCACGCTCTTNTCGAACCGGAATCCGTATATGAAGTTNTCCTCCAGCGTTTCCTGGATCTCATCCGCCTCGTCCTCCCGCAGATCCTTGGCGATGGTGACGTAATCCAGCTTCACCCGCAGCTTTTCCTCAAGCTCGCTGGACCTGATCCCCAGAGCCCGGGCCGCGACCGGGATCATATGCTCAAGATAACGATCCAGCAGTTCGCCCACGGGAAGTTCCTCGCGCAGNCGATGCGTGCGACGCTTNACNAGACGACGACGCTCCTGCTCGGTGCCCTCGATCCACTCCCTTGTATCGACAAGTTCCGCAAAAGCCACTGCCCGCGCCGCCACCTCCGGATCACGCAGGTGAATCTTGTCTGCCACTACAGNCGTGACGGGCAGGTTNCGCGCCATGATNCGGCCCTTGCGATCGACAATGTATCCGAATTTTCCCGGAAGAATNTCCTTNGTAGTCCGGTTGAGAGCNGCCTTGCGCGCCGAGGTATCGCGATCGANCCACTGCAGGTAAATGAGNCGGCCGGACAGGGCGCTGAACCCCGTCACAAGGACCAGGCAAACAAACNGCGCACGGGAGTGAACAGCGGATTTCACAGGGTTCAGGGGCTACCGGCCATGGCGGAGACAGGAGCAGTGCCCGCAGGAGGCGGACGAGACGTCACAACCCGGCCNGAGGACGTGTTCACCGGGTCCAACCGCCGGGGAGACACCTCTTTCACGGCATTCAGGGGGATACGGCGCAGATCTGACGACATTTCTGTGAGTCGATCATTNATCAGGATCGGATTGAGTTGGTCGTCGAGGCGAACCTCAAGGTTCGTGATNTCCAGNTTGTATTGGGAGATGCGNTCCTCCACGGCCTGTATTTGCCGTGNTACCTTGATCTGCCNGTTCTTCACGTAAACGTGAAATACGCCAGCCCCTGCCAGCAAGACCGCAACAGCAACCAGGAGGGTCAAATGTCCCATGCCGAGGTTCGCCTTTTCCGTCTTTCGCCGGTTCATGCCACCCCTCCTTCTCTTTTCTGCGCTACCCTCAGCTTGGCACTGCGGGCCCTCCGGTTTACGGCGACTTCTGAATCAGCAGCCACCAAGGGACGGCGCGTCAGCACATCGAGGCAATAATCGGGATTGGAGCGCGGGGCTGGCCATTCGGGACGGTCAAGTTCGCGGATGCTTCGCGATTTCATGAAGCGCTTTACCAGGCGGTCTTCCAGACTGTGGAAGGTAATCACCGCCAGGCGCCCCCCCGCCTTGAGCAAGGCGGGCGCAGCTTCCAAAGCGGCCTCGAGCGACTCCAGCTCACGATTCACCGTCATCCTCAGGGCTTGAAAAACCCGGGTCGCCGGATGAGCACGACCTTTGCGCCCCACAACCCCGGCGACACAGTCGGCAAGGTCCAAGGTATCTCTGAAAGGCGTCTCGACACGACGACGTACGATTGCAGAGGCTACTGCCCTCGCCTTCCTCTCCTCACCGAGATCACGGAATATACGGCGCAGATCCGATTCGTCCCACCGGTTCACCAGTTCGGCGGCAGTGAGCTTCTGCCCGGTGTCCATGCGCATGTCGAGCGGACCGGCGGACTGCAGCGAGAACCCGCGCTCCGCAGTATCCAGCTGATGCGAGGAAACCCCGAGATCGAGAAGAATCCCATCCACTCCTTCCGGTGCGATTTCGCGCCCCACTGCAAGGAGATCCGAGAAGTTCGTGCGGCGTGCCACGAACGCCTTGCCGTATGAGCTCAAGCTGGCTTCGGCATGAGCGATGGCATCCGCGTCACGGTCGAAACCAATCAGCCGTGCGCCTCTCTCCAGAATCCCGGCGGCGTGACCAGCGCCCCCCAGCGTCGCATCAATCAGGGTCATTCCCGCGCAAGGGGCAAGGTAATGAATCACTTCCTCAAACAGAACGGGAACATGATGAAACTCCGGCTCGGCGCTCCCCCCTCCATCATGGGTCCCCCCCATGAAGAGGAACGGATCAGTCCTCCCCTGCGTGGAAAAAGGGCTCCCCAACCCCGGCACCGTCAACAGAGTTGTCGAACAGTCCGCTAGGCACCACGACATCGTCGGCACCGGGGTTGGAGAAGGCAGGGGCATCAGCAGTTCACCAGTCAGTGTGTCTTCAAGGAAAGAGTTCAGGAAAAGTCCACCGATTCGTAGAGATCCTCCAGCAGAGCCTCCTCGGCCGTCTGCAACGCGTTGTGATCGCGGGGGCTCACGATGTCGAAATTCGTGCCGCGGCCATAGAGATGCACCGCTCCACCAGCCTGCAGACCCTGCTCTTCAGCCAATTTCTTGGGAATAAGCACCTTTCCCTGGTCATTGATCGTGACAGGGGTATTTCGAGAATAGAGAACCCCTTTTCGCTGGCCCTTCACCCCGGCAGTTTCCTCGGAAGAATCAATAGAAGTGATCATGGCAGCGAAGGCCTCGTTGGTGAGCGCCTTAAGGACAGGAACCTGATAGGTGCGCCACTTGAGGAGCCGCAACGGCAGGGCCTCGCCCCGACCCGGACGCCATTCTGAGGGCACTGAAACCCGAAACTTGGCATCCAGCTTGAAGTCGAAAACTCCCTCGAAACTGGTGGTTGGCACTCCCATTGTGCACTTCTTGGTTAAATTAGTGCACTGTAGTACACTTTGGGTCACCATTCAGTCAATCTAAAAATTTTCCGTCCGCCAACCATTTCAGCGCCTTCTCGCCGCTGCCGATTTTTAAGATTCCTCAGATTGGAACCCTTTCAGAGGTCGTGTATTCGAAAAATAATTCATCATCCCCCACCTCCGCCCCCACGAAGATCGCAAAATCGTTAATTTACCACGTTTCTCATCTCCTGGTGTACCGAGGTGTGTGCCATTCCCGGCCCAGGTTTCCTCTCGCCGTCCGGGCAACTGCCCGCCCCGCTTTCCCTTTGGGAAAGAGTTGTTTTCGCCCCGCCCGAGCAAGTTAACGAATTATGAAAGTGGAGGCCCTCCCAGCGGGTCGCGCCATCCCAAAAATGGCGCTTGGGCAAGGGCCGGCTCTGGGGACAGGGCCACCAGACAAACGCGGCGTCCCTCTGCTTACTTAACCCTGATCACAAGCCGGGCGTCCTTTTCGGACACCTTGGCAGGCTCCGGGAACCAGTTCACATGGAATCCGTGGATGACCTCTCTCTTCTGTTCAAAGCTGATCACCCCGTAATCCGGGTTGGCCGTAGTGAGTTCAAACTCGTGATCGGCATAGCGATCCGACTCCAGCGCAAAGGCCCGGGCGCCCTTGGGGAACTCCTTTGTGAGATTCACCTCGTAGTCTTCAAACTTGATCCGCTTCGCTCGCCTCTCCCCCACCGGAAGCACGGATGCCTCGGTCTCCTCCAGCTTGGCCTCGGTTTCCTTCTTCTCGAGATCCTCGTCATCGATATGCCGAAAGAGGTCGCCGACCAGGATCTTGACCCCCGCCCGCAGTTCACCCCGGGCCTCGCCCTTGTCGACGATCCTCGTCGAGATCTCCACCCCCCGTTTGCTGAAGATATGACTGACCTTTACCTTGGTTCCGCCCGTATAGGTCGCAGTGAAGCTGACCGGTTTTCCCAACGGCGGATCGTCTGTTTCCTTCCCGAATTCCTCGAAGCCGTCCTGCACGATCCGTCGGTAGGACCAGCGAGCCTTTTCACCCTTTCCCACTCTCTCCTCCAGGACGTAGTAGACCTTCAGGGTGCAACCACCTGTCATCAGCCGTTTCCTGTCCTTCTCGAAGAAAAGCTCCGAATCGCCGTCACCTCCGATCAGGAACTCGAAGTCACGTGATTCCGAGAAGGCCAGCCAGCAACCGAGGTAGGGTTTGTCCAGGGAAGCGGGTAGTTCTTCCGATCGCGTTGGCAAGATGGCAGCAACGGCTGCAAAGGCTACACTGAGGGCTGTCTTCATGTTTCACCGGTAGCAGCACCCCGGGCTTTTCACCAGCGCATTTCTGGGCTTTGCTCCAACACCCATGACTGCAGAGGAACTTGATCAATCCGCACAAAACGACGAAACCCCTCCCCCGGGAATTTCCGATGAAGTGCGCTCTCTCTGGCTCTCCCGGGCGGGCCGCTGGCACGAGTCCCATGACCTCTGCACCACAATTCCCGATCCTGATGGTGCCTGGATTCACGCCCATCTCCACCGGGAGGAAGGAGATCTCTCCAATGCGCGCTATTGGTACAACCGTGCCCGGCGCTCCGAACCGGCCTCCTCGGTCACCCTCGATGACGAGTGGCGCGAAATCGCCCAGCACTTTCTCGCCCGCTGTTGAACGTGCGCCGAAGTAACGATGCCCGATAAAAACGTGCGCCGCGCCGCCGTCTCGGCCCTGCGGGCTTGGGCGAAGGGCCATCACTACGCCGAGGCCCTGATAGAGCGACAGGCCCGCCGCAACCGGCTGTCAGGTGCCGACCGGGCCCTGCTTCAAAGCATTATCTTTGCGGTGCTGCGTAATCGCAGCCTTCTGGATCACTGGATCGGAATGCTGCGCAAGGGCAAGCTGGACCACGAAACACGAGACATTTTACGGGTCGGAATCTGCCAGCTTCTTCTCCTCGGCCTGCCCGATCATGCTGCCGTCAACGAAACGGTGGCCTGTGCGCGGAGTCCCGTCCGGGGACTGATCAACGCCGTCCTGCGCCGAGCGGTGGCAGCTCGAAAAACGCTCTTCTCCGAGCGCGAGAAAATGCCTGCACCCCTGAAATACTCTCATCCCGAGTGGTTGTGCAAGAGATGGAAAAAGCAGTTTGGCCAGGAAGAAACCGAAGCGCTCCTGGCGTGGAACAACGAACCCGCACAGGTTTATCTCCGCCCCAATCCCCTCTCGCCGCACTCATTCGATGCGGATGCCTGTTCCTCTCTTACCCATACTGCGGCCGTGGGATTCTTCGCTCACGTGGGCTCACTTCCATCTGCCTGGACCGAGGAGGGCCTCGTCTCAATTCAGGATCCGTCTACCCGTCATGCCGTGGAACTTCTCGATCCCATGCCTGGTGAGACCATTCTCGATGCTTGCGCTGCTCCCGGGGGCAAAGCGGCACTCATCGCATCCCGGATGCGCAACGAAGGAGTCCTCCACTGCACCGATCGTAACGAGAAACGGCTCCCCCGCCTCTCCGGGAACCTCCAACGCCAACACGTGCACATTGCCCGGGTCTCCACATTTGACTGGACGACTCCCGCCCCCGAAGACTGGCAGAAAAGTTTCGATGGTATTCTCCTCGACGTCCCCTGCTCAAATACAGGCGTCCTTCGCCGTCGGGTAGATGCCCGCTGGCGACTCCGCGCCGGTCAGCTCTCTGCCCTTCAACAGCTTCAGAGCAGGATCATCGAGCATGCCCTGCCCTGTCTCAAGCCGGGCGGCCGACTGGTATACTCCACCTGTTCCCTTGAAGTTGAGGAAAATGAAGCGCAGATCTCGTCTGTCCTCCGAACCTACCCTGGTCTCACACTCGAGGACTCCAGCCAGTCCCTTCCCTTCCGGGACGGTTTCGACGGATCCTTCGCTGCCCTGCTGCGTCAGGGCGGAACTTAAACCCATGGTCCGGAAATCGGCAGGAATTTCGTCTCCCCATTTGCCGCTTCCCACCCTATCTTCGGCGCGTGCGTAATCTTCTCAGCCTCCTACTGGCCTTGATCATCCTGATTTCCTCTGCGCTCTTCGGATGTTTTTACATCAATATCAGCAGCGAAGCGAAATTCGAGCGCACCGACAAGGAGGAGGCTTCCGCTGAGGAATAGCGTGCACCCAAAGGCCCTGTGGGCTTCTTGCTGCGAGCCTCTCTGACACACCAGCCGTGTTCCCATGACGTGCGCCGCGAGCGGGCCTCCTTCCTGGCACGGTGAGCAGAAGTTGCCGCAGGCAGGATCATCTGCCTGAAGGAGGCTTTTCCCTCATTCCCGGGGACCTCGCCCGCGGAAACCGGCATATGCCTACTGGTTGACCGCGGAGCCGGGCCACACCGCTTCACGAAAAACGCCCCGGGGAGTAATCCCCGGAGCGCCTGCAATTCTCATTACGATTCCGGAATCGGGATCAGTCGTCCGTGAGGGAGAAAGACTCCTCCTTCTCTGGCGGGGGCACATCATCCTTGGGCTTGTCGCGGTCTCCACCCCCCCGGCGTCCACCACCCCCACGGCGATCTCCGCCACCGCCACGACGGTCTCCACCGCCACCACCATCTCGGCGTCTCCCGCGACCGCCCCGACCACCGCCGTCGCCGCCACGTTCGTCGCTGTCGTCCTGCTCTCCACGAGCTTCACGGATTGCGGCTCGCATACTCATCTTGACGCGACCTTTTTCATCCACACCAATGCACTTTGCCGTAACCTCGTCTCCGGTCTTGACCACATCCTCGGTCTTTTCGACCCGCCCTTCGGCCAATTCAGAGATATGGATGAGCCCGTCCTTACCGGGCAGCACCTCCATGAAAGCCCCGAAGGCCATCGTGTTGACGATCTTTCCGGTGTAGGTCGTTCCAACCTCTACCTCGGCGAACATGTCTTCGATCATCTTCTTGGCACATTCGAGCGACTCGGCCTTCGAAGCATAGATGTGCACCGTGCCGTCGTCCTCGATATTGATTTCGGCACCAGACTCGGCCTGGATACCCTTGATGTGCTTGCCGCCGGGGCCGATCAGTTCACCGATACGATCGGGATCAATCTTCACGGTCTCGATCCTCGGGGCGTGCTCGCTGAGCTGGCCGACTTCGGGAATCGCCTCGGTCATCGCTTCCTGCACCTTGGTCCGGCCTTCCTTGGCCAGATGCACCGCATTCTCGAAGATATCGAGGGGAACTCCCCGCAACTTCAGGTCGAGCTGGAAACCAGTGATTCCTTCGCTGGTTCCACAGAGTTTCCAATCCATGTCACCGTAGAAGTCTTCGCTGCCGATGATATCCATGAGCAGCTTGTGGTCCTTCAAATTTCCTTCATCATCGAAATCCGTGACCAGACCGACCGAGATTCCGCTTACCGGACGCTTCAATGGCACGCCGGCCTGCAGGAGTGACATGGTTCCGGAACACACCGTCGCCATCGAGGAGGAGCCATTCGACTCCAGCACTTCGGAGGTCACACGGATCGCATAGGGAAATTCTTCCACATCCGGGATGACCGCCGCGATGGAACGCTCACAAAGAGCCCCATGGCCGATCTCGCGCCGGTTCAAGCCCCCGAAGCGACCCGATTCACCCACCGAGAACGGCGGGAAGGAGTAGTGCAGAATGAAGCGCTTGCTGTCATCTCCACCCGCATAGTTGTCGTAATACTGCTTCTCATCAGACGGGGCGAGGGTCGTAACGGCCAGAGCCTGCGTCTCTCCTCGAGCGAAGAGGGCCGAACCGTGCACCCGGGGAAGAAGGCCCGCTTCCGCCGTCAAGGGGCGAAGATCACCAACTTGTCGACCATCGGCCCGGAGTCCCTTCTCAAGGATACTGATCCGGAACGCTTTCTTCTGGATATGTTCAAAAGCCTGCTCGATCGCAAAATCCGATATTTCAGGATCCGCTTCCTTGAGGGCTGCCTCCACCTCGTCACGGAGAGCACCGACCGCCTTGGCTCGCTCCACCTTGCTGGGCTTGTAGATCGCATCCTCGATGCGATCCCCCGCCACGCGGTAGCCAATCTCCAGGTGATCTTCCTTCGCCACTGTTACAGTGTATTCCCGCTTTTCCTTACCGCATTGCGCCACCAGTTCCTCCTGAACTTCCACCAACTTGGTAACGTGTCCCTGGGCGAATCGAAGGGCATCCACAAAATCCGCCTCCGGAATCTCGTTTGCAGATCCCTCGATCATGACCACATCGGTCTTGTTCCCTACGTAAACCAAATCGAGATCACTCTCGGCCCGCTGCTCAAATGTCGGGTTGACGACGAATTCGCCTTCCACCCGCCCAACACGCACGGCTCCGATCGGTCCCGCAAAGGGAATATCTGAAATAGCCAGGGCGGCCGAGGCGCCATTCATGGCCACGATATCGGCATCGTTCTCGCCATCCGCGGCAAAGAGGATCGCCACGATCTGCGTGTCATAAAGATAGCCTTTCGGGAAAAGCGGCCGCAGGGGGCGGTCGGTCATCCGGCAGGTCAGAATCTCCTTCTCCGTGGGCCTGCCCTCCCGTTTGAAGTAACCCCCGGGGAAAACGCCGGCCGCAGCTGCGCGCTCCTTGTACTCGACCGACATTGGAAACCAGGTCTGTCCTTCCCGGACCTTGGTCTGCGAAACAGCAGTCACCAGGACCACCGTATCACCACAGCGGACCGTCACCGCCCCATCTGCTAGTTTTGCCAACTTGCCCGTTTCAATAATAATCGGGTTCTGGCCGACATCGGCCGTAACTGTATGTGCACTCATCTTTCGTTTGCTGTATTACGTCACGTCGTGCCCTCCCCATGGAGAGCACAACTCTAGGTTCTGTAGCCGGTCAGCCGTTCTGCAACGGATCTTAAAAGAACGACCGGCGATGTGGTGTGAGAGACAAACAAAAGGCGAAAACGACCGACTGCGAGACAAGGCAGCCGGACAAGTTATCGACGCAATCCAAGCCCTGCCACGATCTTCTTGTAACGCTCCTCGTTATCCCTTTTCAGGAAGTCGAGGAGTTTCCGCCGACGTGCCACGAGGGTCAGTAGTCCGCGGCGCGAGGAAAAGTCCTTGCGGTGGGTTCCAAGGTGTTCGGTGAGGTGCTTGATACGCTGGGTCAACAGCGCCACCTGATAATCCGCACTTCCCGTATCGTTTTCGTGAAGGCGGTATTCAGTAGGATTAATCGTCGATTCACTCATTGCTTTCGCACGCTTCAGGCCAGTCATGCAACCGGCCTGCCCTTTCAGCGGGGGGCGGAAGGAGAGCAGAATCCCCATCGAATGCAACACTTATACACATTATTAGGGAGCTAATTTCCACGATCGAGGCCCCAATTCCCGTGAATTCGCAAGCCGAAGCACCCTACGGCTCCCTCGGAGGATGGGACGTCAGGAAGGCCACGGCCTCCGCTTCCTGCTCAGTCAGCCAGAGGTAGTCGTCATAGCCCTTTGCCGCGGCCTGACGGCGCAGGCACTCAAAAATCAGGGTCTTCTTCCCAAAATGCTCCTCGCCCAGGAAGACCATGGGGCTGACCTGACCGTAGGTCGCGTAGTGGTTCTGGGTGGCATCCTGAAAGACCTCCTGCGTCGTCCCCGCACTACCGGGCGCAAAAAGGATCCCATGCATCGCAATGGCCAGCAGTCCGTCCTCCCGGAGGCTGTTTGAGAAGTATTTTGCGATATGGACGGAGAAGAGGTTGCTCGGTTCGTGCCCATAGAACCAGGTTGGAACGGCGACGCTGGACCGCCCGTGGCGGAACATGTCCAGGACCTCCTGGGCAGCCTGCATGTATCCCCCATCAGTATAGACTGGGGCATGGCTCAGGGTCGTGAGGGCACCCTCCAGCTCCTCCTCGCTGACTTCGGCAAGAAAAGCACCCAGATTGGCCGCTTCCATAATCCCGGGACCTCCGCCGGTGGCGATAAAATAGCCCGCCCGGGTCAGCTCCTGGGCGATGCGCGCCACCTTCTTGTAGAAGGGGTCCGTTCGCGGCGTCTTGTGTCCACCCATGATGCCGATCACTTTCTTGGCTCCATCTCCTTCAGTCCGCCCCTCCAGGAGGTCCTGGAGGGCATCATCAATGGCATGGTCGTGCACACGCTGTGAGAGCGCTTCGAGGACCCCTGGGTTCTCTCTCCCGTGGCCAAGGAAGTGCTCGTAGATGCGCTTGTCCACGCTGCTGTCCTCTTCCGGCGTCCAGCCCTCCATGAGCTCGGCCCGCGAATAGAGCCGTGGACGGAAGGGGTCATAAGGGAGCTCGGGGAAAGCCGGGATTACCGTAGCGCCCCGCTCGGTCAGGAAATCGATGCCGACCTCCTCCGGGAACTGGCACCCGAGAAAGACCGTTCCGTTGCAGCACAGCGAAGCCCATTCAAGATCGATCTCACGCAGATCCAGTCCCTGGACAATGGCGTGACTCAGCTGTCCTCCCTGACGGGAGAATGCCAAGAGGGAGTCTAGCTCCCTGACGTAACCTCGATTCATACTGAATTTCCGATGACCTTCTTTTTCAAGACGCCGATATAGGGCAGGTTGCGATAGAGCCCACGGAAGTCCAACCCATACCCGACCACGAACTCATCGCCAATATGAAAGCCCACGTGATTGGCCTCCACCTCTGCGGCGCGCTCCTTCTCCTTGGAGAGAAGCACGCAGGACTTCACCATCGTCGCTCCGTGTTCGCACAACTTCTGACCTACGGCGGCCAGGGTCCGCCCGGTGTCGAGAATGTCGTCAACCAGCAGGACTGAACGCCCTTTCACCTCGGGCAGCTTGGAGTCGAGGAAGTCGACCCGTCCCGAACTTTCCGTAGCCCCGTGATAGCTGGCCACATTGATGCACTCAATCTCAAGCGGTATCGGCATGCGCCGCAGGAGATCAGCCGTGAAGACGAGCGCGCCCTTGAGGATGACCACGACCACGAATTCGTGATCGCAGAAATCCTCCAGAATGCGCTCTGCGATGACATCAAGGCGCTTTTCGATCACTCCCTCGTCAATAAGGACCTTTTCCACATCATCATGCATGGGATGAATGAAACATGTCCCCGGCGTTTCTGGAACCCTAAGCGTGTGGTCCGCACAGTCGTTCTCTTCCAGAGCATCCCGTCCCGCGGTCGCACAGCTGATCCCCCGTCCGTGGCATATCCCCCGCGAAATCAGGAGGGCCAAGCACCTTCCCACATGCTAGGGATATCCTCATGCCCGCCCGATTGATCCTCCTTACCCTTTTTCCTGCGATTCTCTGGTCCGAACCCTCCTTGAAAACCTCCCCCGCGGTACAGCTCAGCTTCGAGACAGAGCCCGGAGTCCTCCACCAACTACAGAGGAAGACTGGAGACAGGTGGATCAACGTCGCGACCGCGATCCTCGGCAATGGAGAACCCTGGATGAGCCTGCAACCGGCCGGAGATTACCGCCTGCATACTCACAAGGGAGAATGGGCCCTTGTCTGGGCCGACGAGTTCGAGGGCAACACAATCGACTTCGCCAAATGGAGCCGGGAAGAGAACAACTACGGTGGTGGAAACTTTGAACGGCAGGCTTACCGGACTGGTCCCAGGTACAGCTTCGTCAAAGACGGCAAGCTCAATATCGCCGTCTACCGCGAAGCTCACACCACCACCGATGGCAAAACCCAGCCCTACTCTTCCGCCCGTCTCCGCACCCTGAACCGTGGCGACTGGAAATTCGGACGCTTTGAGATCCGGGCCAAGATGCCGAATGGCGAAGGTATCTGGCCCGCGATCTGGATGATGCCCACAAACTCTCCCTACGGGACCTGGGCCGCAAGCGGAGAGATCGATATCGTGGAGTCCCGGGGCAGCAAGGTCCGGGAGACCCTTGGAGCCCTTCACTTCGGCGGGAAGTGGCCCAACAACGTCCATCTTGATCACACCTACCGGTTTCCGGGCAAGGACGCCTCGGAGGATTTCCACGTCTACGCCCTCGAATGGAATGGTTCCGAGATTTCGTGGTTCGTGGACGGTGTGAAATGGAAAACCCGGAAAAACAGCGAGTGGCACTCAACCGCCGCTCCTGGGAACCCTTCAGCCCCCTACGATCATCCCTTTCACCTCATTCTCAACGTAGCGGTTGACGGGCGTTTCTTCGAGAAGGAAGACCAGAAAGCCGACCGCCTCCCCGCCGGGGCGTTCCCCCAGGTAATGCAGGTCGACTACGTACGCGTCTACAAATGGGCCGAATAATCGGGGCACCAGTTGGACAACCAGCCTTCTACCTCATATCGTATTGACCCCTCTCCGATACGCTCTGACTTCTTACCCCACTGCCTTTCCAGAATGATCTCCGGAACGCTGCCCCCCGGCTCGGCCGGGAGCGAGGTTTCCAAAATCCTCATCCCGGGAAGTTGACCCGTCGTGCCGCACACAATCGAAGAAATTATTCTCCTGATTTCAGGGCGCCGGCCGTGTATGAGAACGACATGAGCGAGCACAAGGTCGTCCTGGCTGAACTTCGCGAACGCTACTGCAAGGGAGGACTCTCGAAGGCTGACGTCTCCCCGGATCCCTTTGCCCAGTTCGAGCTATGGCTCAACGAGGCAGTTGCCGCCCGCATCGTGGAACCCAATGCCATGACACTCGCGACTGCCAATGCCGAGGGCGTACCATCCGCGCGCACCGTCCTCCTCAAGGGCATGGATACAAACGGATTCTGCTTTTTTACGAACTACGGGTCGCGCAAGGGCCGCGATCTGGAGGCCAACCCGCGTGCCTCGCTCGTCATTCACTGGCGGGAGCTTGAACGGCAGGTCCTTGTAAGAGGCACGGTCACCCGCACCACCGAAGAGGAATCGCTCGCCTACTTCAAGAGCAGGCCTCACGAGGCCCGCATCGGCGCGTGGGTCTCGGAACACCAGACCGCCGGGATTCCCGATCGCGCCTGCATGCAGAAGCGCGAAGACGATTTGCTGAAGAAATGGCCGGAGGGTTCAGACGTTCCTCTTCCGCCATTCTGGGGAGGCTTCCGAGTCCGTCCGGAATTTATTGAGTTCTGGCAGGGGAGGCCAAGCCGGCTCCATGATCGGCTGGCCTATACCCGGGAGGGAGATGGCTGGAAATTGACCAGACTCAGCCCTTGATGTTTCCGCTCCGCAACTGCCTGGCCCGCACTTTCTCCTGCCGCAAAAAGACCGGCAGCAACTTCTCGCGGATGTGCTCACAGGCGGAAGCGAGGCCCTCCTCCCTGTAGATCCGGCCGATTCTCGCCTCCACTGCGGTAGGATTGCCGATGACCCGCAGGAAGTCATTCGAGGTGAACCGGATAAACTTTTCTCCATCGAGCACTCCGTCCTCCTCCAGGATCCACTCCCGCACGAACAGCGCGAGGATCGCATCGCCCACCCAGGCCTCTTCCCGCTCCCGGGTCAGCTTTTCTTCATCGTGCTTCATCACGACATCAGGTCGACTCAAGGCGACGCTTCTTTTCAAGTCGTTCGCGCAACTCCCGTTCTGACTCGTTGTCCCAGTATGCGCTGTCCAGCTCGATGAAGACACCGGCATACGGGAGCGCCGTCCTGGTCTTGAAGACCAGGACGGTAAACTTGTTGGCACTGTCCTCGAGAAGGAGGGAGAGCGATCTGAATTCCATCTCCCGGGCGGGATAACCCCGCAATGCTCGCTCAAGGATCTGCCGGTGCCGCTCGATACCGGGGGCCCGGTCGTTGGGGATCTCCCCCAGTTCACGGGTGAGATAGATCCTCGGGCTCACATTCTGCACCCGCTCCAGTTCCTCCAGAACCTCCGCCAGCACTTCCGGAATCTCATCATCGATGACGATCGTACGCACCCCGGGACGGCTGTGCACGGGAAAGGCGGCGTCCCCGATCACGATCCAGTTACGATATCCAAGCGCCTCTAACTCCTGCTTGATCGCACGTGTCCAAGGCTTGCCTCGTGACGACTCCCCCGATGACCTTCCAGCGCCTGCACATCCGTTCAACCCAAGCACGGCGACAAGGGCGAACAGGAGTGTGATACATAGAGGCTTGATCCTCACCGGGCTGCAATCCTAGGCACTCACGTCTCCCTGTCAACGGGAGCTCCCTGGGGACTCTCAATCCGTCCACTTATTCAAGGCCCGCTGAAATTACAGACCCGACGGCCCGGGACTATCGCCTTGGAGGAACAATCCTGTCCCGTAAGGAGGCATCATCGATCTTTCCCAGGGCGGTCCGGGGAAAGTGATCCACCAGAAGGACTTCTTCCAGACGCGCATAGCCGGGGACCCGACGGTTGAAAATCGTGATGAGGTCGTCCACTTTTCCACTCCTCGCTGCTGCGCGTCCTACCACCGGCTGCAGGCGCCAGCCGCGGCGGTCGTCCGGAAGAGGCAGCACGCGCACTTCTCCCCCCTCGAGGTGAGATTGCAGCTCATCCTCCACGGCTTGGAGGTCCACCATTTCTCCCAGGATTTTGACCTGGCGATCCACCCGGCCCCTTACTGCCAGTAAACTTCCATCCAGTTCCACGACGTCGCTGCTCCTGAACCACTCTTCTCGATCACGCCTCTCCTCCCGGACTAGGGCATCGCCGTCCCAGCGCACGTAGAATTCAAAAAGAGCCTCTCCCCGCAACTCGAGACGATCCTGCGGACCCAGCCGGAACTCCCAATGAGGCAAGACTGGCAGCGGTGAAGCGCGAAACCTGCCGTTCGCACGCTCCAGATCATCAGTCGCCACCTGGGACGCTGCCTCGGTCATCCCGTAACTTTGCAGGAGAGGCCATCCAAGGTCACAAGCGGCCTGTCCCTCTGTCTCCGCGAGTGCACCACCTCCAACCACGACAGCACGCAACGACGGAGGCGCCTCGATCCTGCCTGAAACGAGATCATGCACCTGGGCCGGGACCAGGGAGGTGATCGTCGATCGATGTGTCTGGAGTTCTCCCACGAAGCACATCGGATCCCATCGTCCTGAAGACACCCGCAGGTCACACCCGGCGACATAGGACCGGGCCGCCATTCCGAAACCTCCCACGTGGTACAGCGGCAGCGGCAGCATGAGGCGGTCGCAGTCCGAAAGCGAGAGGTGCTTGCTCACCGCTTCAGCCGAGGCGAGCAGGGCTGCCCGTCGTATGAGCACCCACTTCGGAAGGCCGCTCGATCCGGAGGTGGCAAAAACCACCCCTTCCTCTCCCTCCAGTTCCCGTTCCAGGCGAGCCCCGTCCTGCCTGAGATGCGGGGGCGCCAGCACTCGAACGTTGCGGGATTTCCAGAACGCCTCCGCAATCAACTCAGACGCTTCCATGGTAGCTTCTCCAAAAGATCATCGAATCCGAGGCCCGTTCCACCAGGCACCCGGAACCGGGGCCGCGCCTTGCCGAGACGAGCGGAAAAATCGGTCGGCTCGAAGAGTTCATGTGTTTGCAGGCCACAAGTCTCCACCCTCAAGCCCCGGGAAGCCAGCCCTCCCGCCCACCAGGCTGCGAAACACTGCCCCAGCGGATGATCCATGTTACTCGTAACCACGAGGCGCTGCCCTCCTCCGGAAACTGAAGTGAATGCGTGTCGAGCAGGCTTCATGACAAGGAATTCCGTGCAGGCGTCCCCGCCATCCGCACTCCGGTCACGAGCCAGGCCGAGACCGGTCACCCGCTTGATTTCGGTCCAGTCGTCCCTCTGCCAGGGGCAGGGGTCTTCCAGAAAATCAACGCGCGCCCTGAGACGCTGCGGCATACCGTGTGCAAACTCAATGGCCTCTCCTTTTGTAAGCACCTCATTGAAATCAATACGCCACCTTACCTCAGGCCAATGCCGCGAGATCTCCTCCATGCGTTTCACGAGCACCTTGAATTCTCGAGCACCCTTCACCTTGACTACCTCGAAGCCATCTTCAACTGCCTCCTCCACGGATTCCCTTGTACATTCCGGAAGCGTAGCGTGACTCGCCGGGATCCATTCCGCCACCTCATCAAACATGGATTCCGCCTTCTGCCGCCATCGCCCATCGATGGAAGCCATCTCGGCGGCCTGCCTGGCCAACCTGGAGACCAGCCTGCCTTTCCTGAACTCTTCGAGAAGTTCTTCCAGGCCGGGGTCTCCCAGCTCGGGCCAGGGATGCAGGCAGCCGTAGCCGTCACCAATCCTGAGGAGCGCTCCCTCGAACTCTCTGCGACCCGAAACCGCGTTGAGCCGTGCCCTGCTCGTCAGGACGTAACGCCACNNATAGACCTCATGTCGCACAGGTGGAACCTAGCTCCTCCTCAAAAATTCGCACCGCTAAATCGCCANGGCTGCGGTAAACGCTACCGCAAAAAGGACAAGTTGCAGGGCAGCTCCTGCCAGATACCGGTTGTATCGGATTCCAGGNGGAGAACGACGAACCCCCTCCACAGACCAGATCCCCACGACGACCCATGAAAGGCTGAACACCGGCAACCAGTGGGCATCGTACTGATACCCCGAAAACCCAAGAAGGAACGGCACCACTACAAAGACCCGGGTCAGCCACCTCACAGGTGCGGACCCGAAGCGGACCGCGAGGGTCTTCTTCCCGCTCCTCCGGTCTTCCTCGACGTCCCGCAGGTTGTTGATCGCGATGAGGACTGCGCTCAGGAGGCCGACCTGCAAGCCGATCACTCCCGCAGGCCAGAACCACTCACCCGTCTGCACGAACACCGTTCCACCCACTGCCACAAGCCCGAAGAAAAGAATCACGAAGACTTCTCCAAGACCAAGATAAGCCAGCGGAAACGGTCCACCAGTGTAGCCATAGCTCAGGTAAAGAGAGGGCACGCCGATCGTGATGATAATCCAACCTCGCTCCTCGATGAGGGGCAGCGAGGCGAGGGAGGCCAGCACGAGGAAGACGAACGCTGCGAGGTAAACCGCCCGCCGCGGGAGCAATCCGCTTACGGTGACCCGCCTTGGTCCCAGGCGTTTCGCGGTATCGGCTCCCTTCCGGTCGTCGATGACATCGTTGAAAAGGTTGGTCGCGATCTGGATACACAATGCACTCAACAGGGTGAAGGCCGCCAATCGACAGTCGAGAATGCCGGTAAGCTCCCACGACAGAGCGCAGCCCACCCAGACCGGCACGACCGCGGCCGGAAGGGTCTTCGGTCGCGTGGCCAGCAGATAGCTCTTCAACATGTCTTCCGTTTACGGAAAGCGTGGAAACTTTGAAAAGTCCGGGGAGCGCTTTTCGAGGAACGCCTGCTTCCCCTCTTTCGCTTCCTCGGTCAGGTAATAGAGCAGGGTAGCGTTTCCTGCCAGGTCGAGAAGACCCATCTGGCCGTCACAATCGGCATTGAGTGCGGTCTTCAGGCAGCGCAGGGCCAGCGGTGAGTGCTCCAGCATCTCCCGGCACCACTGCACCGTGGTTTCCTCGAGGGACTCGAGGGGGACGACTTCATTCACGAGCCCCATCTCCAGCGCCTGTCCCGCATCGTATTGTCGGCAGAGAAACCAGATTTCCCTCGCCTTTTTCTGACCAACGATACGCGCCAGGTAGCTTGAGCCCAGTCCGCCATCAAAGCTGCCCACCTTGGGCCCTGTTTGTCCAAACCGGGCGTTGTCTGCCGCGATCGTGATATCACAGACAACATGCAGGACATGTCCTCCCCCAATCGCGTAGCCCGCCACCATGGCCACCACCGGCTTGGGCAAACTGCGGATCTTCTTCTGCAAATCGAGCACATTGAGCCGGGGCACACCATCTCCCCCAACGTAACCACCTTCCCCCCGGACTTTCTGGTCCCCACCTGAACAAAAGGCCTTCTCACCTTCCCCACAAAGAATCACCACCCCCACGCCATCATCCTCATGGGCCAACTCGAAAGCCCTGAGAAGTTCCTTCACGGTCTGCGGCCGGAAGGCATTGCGCACCTCCGGCCTATTGATCGTGACCTTGGCGATCTGTCCGTCTTCGCTCTTTTCGTAGCGAATGTCTTCAAATTCGGCTCCGGAAATCCACTTCACGGCGGGATCATGCCCCTGCTCCGCCGCACTGCAACTATCGATTGACCAGGTCGAGAACGTGTTCGACGCAGCTCGCAAATTCCCCGGGGGCCTCCCATGGAACACGATGGCCGGAATCCCCAACTGAAAGGTGGAAGGCGGTGGGCATCCCCGGCCAGACCTCCTCGGCGAGGGCATGAAATTTTTCATCCCTTCGTCCGCTCACCCAAACCACGGGAAGTTTCAGTCCAGCCAGGTCGTTTCTCAGGTCGGCCTGCTTACCCAGCGACCACGAGGTGAACCCCCTTGCCACAGCCGCCCGCCTCCGCTCCAAGAGACCTCGATCGGCGGGAGGGGCAATGCACCGTCCTTCAAGAACGGCCTGGCTCTCCCACTCCTCGAGAAAATTCCTCCAAGGTGCGGTCAGCACCTTACCCGCCCACTCAGCGTCACGGGCCATCCGGAGGACGCACTCTTCCCGGTCCCGCAACCCCGGATGAGCCGAAACGATCACGGCTCCCTTCCATGCGTTACTCTCTTCCAGCAAGGCGTGCAGGGCAAGGCGCCCACCCATTGAATAACCCAGCAGAAGTGGAGGTTCCTCCTCCTCGTCGGCTCGCTCGCAGAGTCGCTTTGCGAATTCCCCGAAGCTGCAATCACCATCCTCCAGGTAGTCCCAGAGATCGAGTGCCCAAACCTCATGCCCCAAGCCCGACATTCGCTCACGAAATTCATTCCAATCCGCCTCCCGGCCGACCGCACCGTGCAACGCCCAGATCTTCACCGTTCCCAGTCCTCCCAGAAATCCGCTGTTTGCTCCTCGTCCGGGCGGAGCTCAAGAACGAGGGGGCGGACCCGCGGCTCAAGCTCAAACCCTTCCCGCCCGTTCACTACCTGGTAGTCGAGGTCCCAGAAGCGGGCCCAAGCCTCAAAGTCCTGCTCGTGAGCATTGGCCATGAGACTCCGCTCACCCTCGTCCAGATCCTGCAAACGCGGAAGCCGCTCGAAAATACGTCCCCCCCCATTGTTAATCACCACCAGGATTCTCCCCCTCCCCCCGATCTGAGAGAGCCAGGAAGGAGCAGCGAGGTCATAGAGCACTGTAAGGTCCCCGAAAATGCCCCAGGCGTCATCATGTCCCGCACTCGCACCCAGCCACGCTGAGAGCTGGCCATCGATTCCGTTGGCACCCCGACTGGCCTGAACCTCGGCAACCGGGGCCCCTACCTGGGCAAAAAGATTCCACTCCCGAACCGGAAGACTGTTCCCGAGGAAGACACTCTCCCCAGTTGCAGCATAGGCCGAGAGAACGCGAACGAGACTGGGCTCGCTATCCGGATAGCGCTCCAGAAGCTCCTCCAGACGGCCTCGCCTCCTCGCTGAAGCCGGAAAGAGATCAAGGACATCTCCAATGACCGGTGGATCTCCCATGCCCCGCAGAACCTCATGGACGTTGCCCCTAATCGTCCTTGATCTGCGCGCGAGACCGGAAAAACCGGTCCGCGTTACCGAGAGCACGTCGATCTCGGCTCTCTCTTCCAGATCGCGCCAGAGGCGCCCCGCCGGCACATCTCCCAGACGCAGGATCCTGCCGGGAGCCTGCTCCCTGAGTAGCCGGTCCCCATCGGTCAATGCGAGCCTGCCCAGCGCTTCCCGCAATCCACTCGTGGCCTCTGCAATTACGGGCACAGCCAACTGCTTCAGAAAGTGGAAGGTTTCCTCCCTCTCCTCGGGTTCCAAGCCCCCCAGCACAACAACCACCCCGCGAAAACAATCATCCTCCAGAAAATCGATCAGTTCGGTCACCCCCACCCGGGGCCGGCGCACCGGATCCGGCAGGGAGTCCGGCACCTTGAGCGACGGCACCTCTTCGCTTTCCTCCAGGCAGACATTGAGATGCCACGGCCGCAAACCGCTCCATCCACCGAACAGGGAATCTCCAACACCCTTCTCGAGATCATTACTTCCCTCTACGTATGGCCCGAACAAGCCGACCTGCTCGACCGCCTGTGGAGCCCCGCTACCACGGAATCGTTTGGGACGATCGGCACTTATTAAGATCAGCGGCCGCTCCTGGTAATGAGCTTCGATCACAGCGGGCAGCAGCTCAGCAACTGCCGTCCCACTGGTCGTGACCACTGCAACCGGCCGGGAAGTATCACGCACCCGCCCCAGCGCAAAAAAGGCTGCACTGCGCTCCTCAAAATGAGTCCAGATCTTAACTCCGCAGCGAGCAGCGCCCAGCACGAGGGCAGCATTGCGGGCACCNGGGCACACCACAAACTCCCGCACCCCCCGCACAAGACACTCTTCCAGCGTAACCGCCGCCATTCCGCTCATCGCCCGGAAAGTACTCGCCTTCATGAATCTCGCGCAAGCCTTGCCTTCGCATTTGGGCCAGCCCCGCCCGGGAGTTGCTCACAAAGNCGGAGAACNCCATNCACNCTGCGAGCGCGTGCATCCATGAACAATTGGAACAATCTNTTAACAACTTATTCACACACCCATGAAGATAACACTTCCACACTTAACATTCCGCAGCTGCCCACATCNTTCGTGCCTGACTCCAAGTCACCTGCTTTCAGCAGGTCACAAATGCATAACCCATCTCAGGAACATNCCAGAAACCCCTGAGAACCCCATCGACGAACCATTACACGGAGATAGAGAGTCTCTATCTGGGTAANAGCCTCAGCTGACGGGTTCGTAAGAGGCCGATGAGTCATACGCCTGACCANCCCTCCCCGCCCTGTCTANNCCTTCTCTTCATGGGCGAGGAGCNATGAGGTGATCAAATCTTGTTCTTGAGGCGGGCATACTCCTTGCGAAATGCCGCCAACTCGGACTCGACCCGGACGATTTCATCGTGCAGTTCGGCAAGGCGACGGAATACATCGGCCGAAGGACGGCTGCCTGTTCCGCGGGTGGGCATGCCGTCGCTGCGCAACCAGTTGCTGATCGTAAGAGGAGAAACCCCGAAATGCTTCGCGGCGGACGAGATGCCTCCGCGTCCCCGGTCTCGATTCACTTTTTCAACGAATTCGAGAACGGCACGCTTCTCCGCGATGGAGTAACGGCGTCCTTTAGCAGCATTCTTCTTGCCCTTGCCTCTACTCATTGAGCCCAACCTATTTGTGTCCCNATCTGTTGCCAAGACAATCTCCAGNCTGCCTCTCCATGGAAGAGAGACGCCACCAGAAAACAGTCCGTGCAGATCTCCTGAACAGCTATCTTTCCATTTCTCACGTTCTTCCGCCCGGAAATCCAAGAATGTCCATGCCCTCTGCCCGGTACCCACTCTTCCCTCTCTTGAAAAGATCCCTCATCACAACGACATCCNCNTTCCGACAATGTGACACCGAGACCCTCTTACGGTGTCCATACCTTCCACCTGCACACTTCCAGGCCCACACCATGTCCTGACCGGTCCTCCTGCCTCAAAGGTCGAAGATTCTACGGACGGATTCCCGCTTCAGACGCAACTCTCTCCACTCATTGACGAGGCGACTTTCCTCGATCACCCCGCACCCGGAGGGNATCTCCACCTCGTTCNCCTTCCAAGCCACCATCCGGATGCCTACCAGGGCTTCAAANGCCCCATCCTTCCACAANCCGAAAGGAGCCCCAAACCAGGTCGGGCATTGCAGACGANTNCGCCAATCGATCAANCGGGCCATGGTNTCCTCGGTGCGGGGNAGTGGGCCCAGCGCTGGTGTTGGNTGCNGAAGCCTCACGAGACGACCCACCGGNNNTGGTTGATGCAATTCTACGTCAATGCCGCTATGGAAGTGCACCAGATGCTCCAGATCCAANACGGCCCGTGGATGACGGGTAGTGCTGCCCAGGTCTGACAGNTTGGCNAGGAGNGTCTGCGCTACGAATTCGTGTTCGCGGATTNCCTTGTCGTCCACCCCAAAGGCCTCGCTCTCTTCCCGGCGAGCCGTTCCAGCGAGTGCCATGGTGTGCAGCATGCCTCCCTCCANCCGGAANAGNAGCTCGGGACTCAATCCCACGATGCCCTGATCGCCCTCGACCCACCCGTAGGNACGGAGTGATTTCCTTCCCGTCGACAAGGCCCGGAGAAGCTGGCGACAGCTACCCGCAGTGAGCAGNCCTCTCGCCGTCATGACNGGCACTGATTTTTCAATCGANCCACTGCGAATGGCTTGGGAAACCTCGCCAAANACTTCGGCAAAAGTCTCNACCTCCGGCTCCTCCCAGCACACCTCAGGACGCTCGTCGGATAGCCCCTCAACAGACTCTCCTGGCTCCAAACAGCTGACCCCCCGCGGAATAAACCACGGTTCGGCCAAGGATAGCGCGAAGTCATTACGGTAGAAGGCAAGCCCCTCCGCCGGAGGTTCCGGGAAGGTCTCGAACGGCCCTTCTCCTACCACCAACCCGCCGTCAGGCGTTCCGAAGATGGCCAGTTCCATGACGGGAATTATACGAGCGCCCTAAGCAACCGCATTCGCAATGAGATCGCGAAAGATTTCCGCGTCCAGGCTCGCACCGCCTACCAGAGCCCCATCAATATCCGACTGTGCCATCAACTCGGCTGAATTGCCGGGTTTCACACTTCCCCCATACTGGATCCGGGTGGCACCGGCCACCTCTTCANCAAACTGTTCCCGGATCAGNGTCCGGACGAAAGCGTGGGCCTCCTGAGCCTGTCCCGGAGTGGCCGTCACACCTGTCCCAATGGCCCANACCGGTTCGTAGGCGACCACNACATTCGCCATATCCTCCACCGTGAGATCAGCCAACCCACCACTCACTTGGGTTCGCAAAACATCTTCGAGCTGCCCGCTTTCGCGTTCTTCAAGAGTCTCTCCGATGCAGAAGATGGGCCGAAGATCCGCGGCGAGGGACTTTTTCACCTTGGCGTTGATGAACTGGTCACGCTCCCCATAGATCGAGCGNCGCTCACTGTGCCCGATAATCACATNCTGGACGCCAACCTCATTGAGCATTGAGGTCGCTATCTCTCCGGTGAAAGCCCCTTCCTCTTGATCNGAGACGTTCTGGGCCGAGAGGGCCACCACCGAGTCTGCGAGCAACGCAGCGGCGCGNGGAATAGAGACAAAGGGTGGTGCCACCACAATATCGCATTTTTCCGAAAGCGCTTCCGTCCCGGGTAGAAACGATGCAATGAACTCCTCCGTTTCAGCAGGACCCTTGTTCATTTTCCAGTTTGCCGCGATGATCNGTTTGCGTGCCATGATGAATGNTTTTTNAGAGATCGGTCAATGCTGCCACCCCGGGCAACTTTTTTCCTTCNAGAAGCTCCAGCGACGCTCCGCCCCCGGTGGAGATGAATGACATCCTGTCGCCAAGATCGTATTTCTTNACTGCGGTCACGGAGTCCCCCCCACCCACGATCGTAAGTGCGTTGGAAGCTGCCACGGCCCGGGCCACCTCCCTCGTACCCTTCTCGAAGGAGCTCATCTCGAAGACTCCCATTGGTCCGTTCCACACGACGGTCCGGGCTTTCCGGATCTCCGCGGAGAACTCCTCGATTGCCCGGTCACCAATNTCGATACCTTCCCAACCTTCGGCAATTCCACCTCCCGCGGAGTAGGCCTCGGTAACCTGGGTGTCCGCGCCTTCCCTGAACTCCTTCGTAATACGCGAATCCGCGGGAAGAAGGAATTTCACACCCTTATCGGCGGCCTTGCTCAGGATCTCCCGTGCGAGGCCGATTTTTTCTTCCTCAACCAAGCTGTCCCCCACCTCGAATCCCTGGGCCTTTAGAAAAGTGTAGGCCATCGCTCCTCCCACGATGAAGACATCAGCCTTCTCAAGGAGCGCAGTAATGACCTCGATCTTGTCACTCACTTTTTTCCCACCGAGAATCACAAGGAACGGTCGTCCCGGATCCACGAGTTTCTCACAGAGAAAATCCAACTCACGTTCGATGAGGAACCCCATCGCACTATTCTCCACATGGTGGGTAACCCCCTCGGTCGAACCGTGTGCACGATGGGCCGTCCCAAAGGCATCATTGACGAAGAGCGCAGCCGGCCCCGCCAGAGCCTCCGCGAATTCCGGATCATTCGACTTCTCCCCCACATGGAAGCGAGTGTTCTCCAGGAGAACCACCTGCCCGGAATCCAAGGTCCCCCGTTTCACCTGGGCATCTTCTCCAACACAATCTCCAGCAAAGAAAACCTCCTGACCAAGCAATTCGCCAAGGCGAACCGCCGCAGGCCGGAGTGAGAATTGCGGATCCGGCTCTCCCTTGGGTCGTCCCAGGTGAGAGCAGAGAACGAGGCGAGCCCCCCCGGAGATAAGATGCCGAATGGAGGGAAGGGCGGCCTGAATGCGGGTATCGTCGGTAATCTGTCCGTCCTGCAGAGGGACATTGAAATCCACCCTCATCAGGACCTCACGGTCTTTCGCCTTGAGATCGCGAATGCTCAGCTTGCTCATGGAATCACGCGAACGAGATCGCCCGCTGCAGAGAACTCGAGCACCGGTTATCCGGACAGCAGGCCCATGGCATCGGCCGCACGGCAGGAGTAACCCCACTCGTTATCGTACCAGGAACAGACCTTGACGAGGTTTCCTTCAAGAATGGTGGTCAGACCGGAGTCAAAAATCGAGCTGTGGGGATTGCCAACGATGTCAGCGAGCACAAGAGGCTCCTCACTGTATTCCAGCACACCCTTCATCGCGCCCGCGGCAGCAGCCTTGAATGCGGCATTCACTTCCTCAGCGGTAACAGAAACCCCGGATTTGAGTTCCGCCACAAAATCAGTGAGAGAACCAGTGGGGGTAGGCACTCGGAAGGCTCCTCCGTTCAGCTTGCCCTGCAACTCTGGAATGACCAGACCGATGGCCCGGGCAGCTCCGGTAGAGGACGGCACGATACTGACTGCCGCGGAGCGGGCTCGACGCAGGTCCCCATGAGGTGAGTCAAGAAGGTTCTGATCCCCGGTATAACTGTGGATCGTACTCATGAAACCACGTTCAATACCCCAGTTGTCGTGGAGGACCTTGACCATTGGCGCCAGACAGTTGGTGGTGCAGGAGGCATTGGAGACGATGTTGTGCTCATCCGCATTGTAAAGATCGTCATTGATACCGAGGCACATGGTCAGGTCAGGATCCTTGGCTGGAGCTGAGATGAGAACCTTGCGCGCACCGGCGGAAAGATGCTTCCCTGCCCCCTCCCGGTCTACGAAGAAACCCGTCGACTCAAGAACAACGTCCACGCCCATGTCTCCCCAAGGAAGAGCTCCCGGGTCACGCTCGGCAGAAGCCTTGATCTGGTGCCCATTGATGGTGATCGAATCATCATCGTGACTCACCTCGGCATCGAAAATACCCTGGCTTGAGTCGTATTTGAANAAATGGGCCAGCGTCTTGTTGTCGGTCAAATCATTGACCGCAACTACGCTGTCCAGCTCCCCTTTCTCCGCCAGGCGGCGGAGGACCATTCGGCCGATTCGTCCGAATCCATTAATTGCATACTTAGCCATAGCAGTGGTGGGATATCGCCCCGAGTTGAGGCGCGGCAATTAACCAAGCNGCATGGGCGTCGTCAATAGTCACGCCGCGATATTTACCGCGAAAATCGTGAGTTCTGCACAGGACCCCTCAGCTCCATGCGACAGCGCTACCGCCAAACCCGTCTGAATCCGGAAACAATGCTTCGAATACCAGCTAGGGAGCCCTCTTTCTGACAGCCGGCGTGCGTGCGGCCTCCCGCAGGACAACCGCACTCACCGGACGGGCAGGAGCCTCCCCATCCGTAGTGTAGAGGACGATGTGGGTCCGTTCGGTGGACTTTTGATTAATTTCCTGGGAGAGCGCCCGCACCCAGCGCCCGGTCTTTCCATCTTTGACCGAGAGCTCAAGAGGCATTTTGCTGAATGTGCCTGACTTCCCNGCCCGCATGATCACCTGCCCGGGTTTCAGGAGACCCCTCTCGGTTCCGAACGTCAGGCCAAGGGGATACTTGGAAACATTAACGATTCGTACGCGGCCAGCGGGAAATCCGCCAAGNTCGTCACGCAGGAGGATCCCCTGGCACCCGTTGGTCCACTTTCCTTCCTTGGGATCGCGCCAGAGANTGGCCAAGCCCGCAGTCACACTGGGAAACTTGAACTTATACCAGGGCTTCGGATCAAACCCCCCGTCCCCGACGGCATGCAGAGGGTGGGTCCCCGGGCTCACGGGCATGATATTGGAAAACTGATTCAGCTTCACTCCCACCGCCTGNCCCAGCTCAACGCCCTCTGCATTGGAGAGTTGAAGGCGCCCCGGGGGAAGACTGCCCACGGGGGGAGGAACCTGCACCCTGCGCCCACCCTGAATCACCTCCCGCCANGGTGGCTCCTGCCCGACCGCAAGAATCCGGAGGGCGCGATTNCGCTTTTCGTCTTCATCCTGGGCAAGGAGGGCGGGACTGGCAAAGAGAGACGCGGCCGCCACAGCTGCAGCAAATCCGGGAACAAATCGGTGGTAGGTCATGATGAAGTGGCGCGGGATTGAATCATTGGCCGGGCCTCATGGCAATATGTCATGTCGTCCGTCCCAATCCCCGCCTATCNCCTCAAATTACAGCAATTCGCCCNAAAAACATCCAGTTTTCCTCACTGCTTCCGGATCCGCTGACACATCGGGACGAGCCTGAATATCCTGCCAGCAGGGGCTGGGCGCAAAGCACTGAGATTCCCTGACGATCCGGCTGACCANTNAGCAACCGCCAAATCCGACACCGGGANCCGGTGGATCTTGGAAATCGGGAGCCCTCCCAACACCCGGGAGTCTACCCGCTCTTGGGTATTTCACCGACTTCCCCTCCACGGGACAGANTTGCNTGAGCANCTCGNGGCTCNTTNCCTTTTAGTTCTCCACGCCTTCCNCGGGCCCTGATTCNCCGGAGTCGCCTGCCTGCCCNTGCTCAAGATCTTCTTCCTCCCCGGCCACTACCTTGGCAATATCCTGCAGCTTCTCCTCACCACGCAGNGTAACCAGTTTGACCCCCTGGGCGTTCCGCCCGGTCTCCCGNACCTCGGCACAGCGGATTCGAATACTCAGNCCCCCGGTGGTCATCAGCATGAGCTCGTCACTCTCCTCCACTGAGAGCGCCCCCACCACTGGACCGGTTTTTCCGGTGACCTTCATCGTAATGATCCCCTTGCCACCACGTGTCTGCGCCCGGTAGTCGTCGAAGGACGTCCGCTTGCCGATTCCGTTCTCGGAGGCAACCAGCAGCGTGCTCTCGTCACTCACCAGAGCGAGGCCCACCACAACATCTTCGCCTACGGGCTTGATACCTGCCACTCCCGCAGCAGCCCGCCCCATCGGACGGGCCTGCTCCTCCTGAAATCGCAGGCTCAGACCATTGCGAGTAACAAGAACGATTTCATTGCTACCTGTGGTGAGCCGCACGTCGATCAGCTCATTCCCTTCATCCAACTTTATGGCAATGATCCCGTCCTTGCGGAAATTGCGGAAGTCATAAAGCCCGGTCTTCTTGACCTTGCCAGTGCGGGTGGCAAACAGAACGAAGCCTGCATCTTCCCCAAAGGTGACATCGTTCCCCTCCTCGTCGAGGCGGCGCTCGAGGCGCAACATGGCCGCGATCGTCTCATCCGGCTGGAGGTTCAGCACGTTCTTGATGCTGCGCCCCTTCGAGGCGCGTGAGCCTTCGGGTAACTCATACACTCGCTCGATGTACACCCGGCCCGTGTTAGTGAAAAACATCAGGTANTCATGCGCCTGCGCACTGAACAAGTGTTCCACGAAGTCATCNTCCTCTTCGTTNGCACTCCGGGTTTCCATTCCCCGTACGCCCTTGCCTCCGCGGCCCTGCACCCGGTATTCCGTGGCGGAAGTCCGCTTAACATACCCACGATGACTCAGGGTGCAGATGACACTCTCGTTGGCAATGAGGTCCTCNATCGCAATCTCACCCTCATCAGGAAGTATCTCGCACTTCCGCGGAGTGCCGTGCTTCTCCTTCACCGCCTGGAGTTCCTCCTTGATGATTGCCAGCACCCGGGCCTCCTTGGCGAGAATGTCGAGGAGGTCCTTGATCTCTTCGATGATCTCGTCGTANTCCGCCTTGATCTTTTCGCGTTCGAGCGCNACCAGCTGGTAAAGGCGCAGCTCNAGNATGGCGTTTACCTGCCGGTCCGTGAAGGTGTAGACACCATCCTGCAGGCTCGGCTGGTCCCGGATGAGCACGCCCAAACTTTCTGCTGCTTCCGCACTGAAAGTGTAGGCTTTTACCTTGGCGCGAGCCTCATCGCGACTCTTGGAACCCCGGATCATTTCGATAAAGTCATCGAGGCGCCCGAGGGCAAGAAGCAGTGCTTCCAGGTTTTCAGCCCGGTCCTCAGCCTTCTCAAGCAGGAAGCGCGTACGGCGCACCACCACCTCCCGCCGGTGCTCGATGTAGCAATCAAGCGCCTCCTTGAGAGAGAGAAGCTTCGGACGCCGCTCGTGGATTGCCAGCATGTTCACGCTGAACGACGTCTCCATCGCGGTGAGCTTGTATATCTGGTTCACCAGGACCTGCGGCCGGGCATCCCGTTTGAGGGTGATCTCAATCCGCGTGTTCTCATCAGTGAGGTCGCGCATGCCAGATATGCCGACGAGGGTCTTTTCCCTGTGCAACTCGGCAATCCGCTGTTGCAGGGTGGCACGGTTTACCCCGTAGGGCACTTCCGTGATGGTGATCGTGGACGCTCCACCCTCCTTCTCGTCCACCTCCATCTTTCCACGCATCTTGACCGATCCCCTCCCGGTCGCAAAGTAACTCTCGATCCCCTTCACTCCCCGGATTTCGCAGGCGACAGGAAAGTCCGGTCCCTTCACATGCTGCATGAGCTCAGGCAGGGTGATCTCGGGGTTGTCGATCTGCGCACAGAGAGCATCCACGATCTCTCCCAGGTTGTGGGGCGGGATGTTCGTAGCCATTCCCACCGCGATCCCGGTCCCCCCGTTCACGAGCAGGTTTGGAAACGCCGCCGGAAAGACCGTCGGCTCCGTCCGCGTCTCGTCGTAATTGGGAACGAAGTCGACCGTGCTCTTCTCCAGGTCGGCCATCATGGCCATTCCCAGGTGGGTGAGCTTCGCCTCCGTGTATCGCATCGCGGCCGGGGGATCGGCTTCCGGAGACCCGAAATTACCCTGTCCGTCCACGAGAATTTCGCGCATGGACCAGTCCTGGGCCATATTGACGAGAGTAGGATAGATGACCGCTTCCCCGTGGGGGTGATAGTTCCCCGAGGTATCACCACAGATCTTGGCACATTTCCGGTGCGCCTTGTTGGGCGCCAGGCCCAGGTCGTTCATGGCGTAGAGGATGCGCCGCTGGGACGGCTTGAGCCCGTCCCGCGCATCAGGCAGGGCACGCGAGACAATCACCGACATCGAATAGTCCAGAAAGGACTTCGAGAGTTCATCGGCGACGTTGATCGGCTTGATGTCGTCTTGTGAGGACATGGGTGATGATTGGAAATTTCTAAGATCGCTGGGTCAGCTCCCGCGAGGGTCAGACATCGAGGTTGCGCACGTTGAGGGCGTTGTCTTCTATGAAACGTTTCCGGGGTTCGACGACATCGCCCATGAGGGTGTCGAGCATTCGATCGGCTTCGAGGTGGTTGTCCTCGTCAAGGCGAACCCGGAGCAGCTGGCGCGTGTCCGGATCCATCGTGGTTCCAAAGAGTTCCTTGGCATTCATTTCTCCGAGACCCTTGAACCGCTTGATGGTTACCCCGCGACGACCTATTTCGAGAACCTTGTCGAGAATCTCAGGCACTGAGAAGAGGGGTTCCACGCTCTCCTTCTCGCCCTCTCCTTCCACGATTTCGTACAGTGGCTGGTCCATTGAGAAGAAGTTCCCGGTATCGATCCCCGCCGCTGCCAGGCGTTCGAGCAACTTGCCCACGGCATGACTCTCGTGCATTTCNTAGCGCACCGCCCGCCGGGAGATGGCCTTCCCGTTCGAAGCNGTCAGCTCCTCTTCNTCCTCCTCGGAGAGAGCNCCGAAAAGACGGAGATCNCGATTGGCATCGGAAAANTCACGCAGCCCGGACTCGCTNGCGAAGTAGTGGATCGATTCCTCGTTNCCTTCCCGGACACGAACCATGTACTCCGGGAGNTGCCCCTCTTCCCGGGCTGCCAGATAGTCGGAGAAACTNCCCCCGTTTCCTTCGATNCTGTTTGCATAACGGGAAAGGATTGAAAGNGTCTCAAGAATNCCCCTGAGGGCATCGGAGTCGATCACCTTTCCTCCACCAGCTGATCGTAATTGNACNTCATCGGCNCCAAGATCGATGAGAATCCTGTTCAANTCCGAGTCATCCTGNACGTATTCCTGCCTCTTTTTGCGGGTGACCAGATAAAGCGGAGGCTGGGCGATATAGAGATATCCCTGCCTGACNAGTTCCGGCATCTGGCGGCAGAANAAGGTCAGNAGCAGGGTGCGGATGTGAGATCCGTCAACGTCGGCATCCGTCATGATGATGACCTTGTGGTAACGCACCTTTTCGATATCGAAGGCGCCTTCCTGTTCGCCGTCGCCGATACCGGCTCCGATCGCAGTAATCATNCTCTGAATCTCCTTATTCTGGAGCGCCTTGTGCAAGCGAGCCTTCTCNACGTTGATGAGCTTCCCTCGCAGGGGAAGAATGGCCTGCGTGCGGCGATCACGGCCTTGCTTGGCCGANCCCCCTGCGGAGTCTCCCTCAACAATGTAAAGTTCGCTCCTGGCCGGGTCCCGCTCGGAGCAATCCGCCAGCTTTCCGGGAAGCCCTCCCCCCGACAGGGCCGACTTGCGCACGGTCTCNCGTGCCTTGCGGGCGGCTTCGCGGGCCCGGGCGGCATTGACTGCCTTTTCGATCACGGTCTTTGCGAGTGCAGGATTCTCTTCAAAGAAGGACTGCAGTCCTTCATAGACAATCGAACTCACCACCCCTTCGATCTCGGTGTTGACCAGCTTGTCCTTGGTCTGGGAGCTGAACCTCGGTTCGGGGAGCTTGACCGAGATTACAGCCACCAGCCCCTCACGNACATCATCCCCACTGAGCGAGGGATCCTTCTCCTTGAGNANCTTGTTGCCTTTCGCGTACTGGTTGATTGCCCGGGTGAGCGCGGTCCGGAATCCCGTCAGGTGCGTNCCTCCATCCGCATTGGGGATGGAGTTGGCGAAGCAGAGGATCTGGTCATTGTAGCTGTCATTATACTGGAGGACCACATCCGCGAAGACATCGTCCTGCGTCACCTTGCCATCGTAGTCGACTTCGATCTGCCGCTTACCACGCAAGACGATGGGATCNGGGTGCACCAGATTCTTGTTTTCCCCGAGTTGGGTTACAAACTCCTCGATTCCCCGCGCGTAGAAATAACTGGTCGATTNCGCACTCTCGGGACGCTCGTCCACGAGGTCGATTGTCAGCCCCGGATTAAGGAAGGCCAGTTCCCGCAGCCGGTTCCCGAGGCGGTCGAATTTGAACTCGATGGTATCNACAAAAATAGTGGCATCGGGAAANAAGGTGACCGTGGTGCCGGTTTGCGCGGGGTCGACGTCGCCGACAACCTGAAGAGGCTCGATGGTCTTGCCCCGCTCAAAAGTGATGGAATGCACCTTGCCGTCCCGTCGCACCTCTGCCTTGAACCAGTCNGACAGAGCATTGACNCACTTCGCCCCGACCCCGTGAAGNCCCCCCGAATACTTGTAGGCACCCTGCCCGAATTTACCGCCGGCATGCAGATCGGTGAGAACCAGTTCCACCGCGGGGATCTTGAACTTGGGGTGGATATCGACCGGAATGCCNCGACCGTCATCCGAAATGGAAACCGACCCATCGACGTGTATGATTACCTTGATCCGATCACAGTATCCGGCCAGGTGTTCGTCGATCGAGTTGTCGAGAACCTCGAAGACGAGGTGATGCAATCCGCGCTCATCGGGATCACCGATATACATTCCGGGGCGCTTCCGGACCGCGTCCAGCCCTTCCAATTTGTCGATCTTGGAAGCATCGTACTCCTCCTCCTTGGAGACCGTGATTTCGGGCGTTTCNGGCTCCGATTCTGCATTCGCCATAGGTGGCCCAAAGGTGATCNAGAACCGGATCCGAAACAAGGTTCTTTCGCCTTTGAAGGGACCTCATGAGCAACTTTTTTTGCTCCGTTCAGACCGTCAAAATNCCCGCTTTTCCGGGGCNCNGGGCTACCGGTTCTCGGGGGCCTCCACAGGGCTCCCGGGAGGAGGGCTGCCAAAGCCCTTTTGGGTCACCTTCACGATCACGATGACCGCCNCAAGGGTNAGCAGAAGTGCTACCACCAGCTTGATCACGGCCACCTGCTCCTCCTTTTCCCGGGACTTTTCCGACAGCATCGTGTCCGGGCTGATAAAGTGGCCCGCCCGGCTCCGNGTNCCGCTCCCGCTGCGCCGGCGCCCCTTTCGTTTTNCNCACCGGCCCCTGGCGCCGCCAGGCCGCTCGACGCTGCGCGCCACCGGGCCCGGCTNCGCCCCCCCGGAGCGCTTGGCGGNCGGCAGGCTGCAGGGCGGGTTTGAAGCTGTGGAGGGAGCTCCCGAATGCTTCTCCCGGGGAGCGGCCTCTGATCCTGGCTCCGATCCTGTCCCTCCGGNTCGCTCACNGGAATCCAGCGCCGAAGGAGCCGTAATGCTCTGTCCACAACCTGGGCAGGGACCGTTCACTCCGGCCAGCGCAACGGGCACCTCCAACAGCAGATGGCAGGATGGGCAGTTGAAGCGGAGAGGCCGCCCGGGGCGAACCCCCGGAGGATCCTCCGTGCCTCCCGTCTGCTGCTGCCCTGCCGAAACCACCACTGGATCGCAGCCTACAACTCCAGAAGGGCCCTTTGCCAGCTTAGAAGATACTCGCCGGGTTCTTCTTCCCACGCGATCTGCTCGAGGGCAGCCCGGGGAGCAATAATCGAGGGCTCAAGTTCAAGCAGGCGGGCGGCCTCGTCACGTTTCCGAGCNAGGGCATCGAACCGCTTTTCCTGGGCCGGATTCCANCTCCGGCCAGACCCCTTCCGGCGCTTCGGCCACTCGGAGCGAGGAATCTGGCGGGCTTTCTCGATAGCCTCCCGNAAACGGCGNGCCCTGCCTCCCTTNACGTTCCTCGGGAATTCCAGCCGGTCACCCTGCCGGAGTTGCTCGGCCCAGGCAATCAGCTGCTGGTTACGGACGACCATGAAAGGAGGCCGGTCCCATTCCCTCGCTTCGTTGTCTCGCCACTCCCAGAGCGCGCGCAGCAGGCACAGCGCCTGACCGTCCAGCTTACCCGCCCCCCGGATTCTCCATGGATCTTCCCGCTCCTCATCCCGCTCNAGGACGCGGTCCATGGCGGCCTGGCAACTTTCGAGGAACCAGTCATAGCGCCCCCGTGCTCGCAAGCCCTCCTCCAGTTTACCCGCGAGCGGCAGGAGGTAGCGCACATCGTTGCTGGCATACTCACACATCTTGGCCGGAAGAGGGCGCTGTCCCCAGTTTTCCTTCTGGGAGGACTTGCAGAGTTTCACNTCGAAGAACTGATCGACCAGGTTGGCGTAGCTAAAACGGGCAATTCCCAGGAGCCGGGCGGCAATCTGGGTATCATAGATCATTTTCGGCAAACTCCCGAATTCGCGCCTGAGGAGCGTCATGTCGAAGTCTGCCCCNTGCATCCAGATTGCGTTTTCCAGAAGATATTTTTTNAGGGAAGTGAGATCATCGACAGCGAGGGGATCAACGAGAACCACTTCCTCCCCGGTCGATATCTGGATCAGGCACAGCTGTTCCGCATACCGGTGCAGATTATCAGCCTCAAGGTCGACCCCCGCAAAAGGTGGGCCGCCGGACGGGAGGCTTTCCACGAGTCCGNCAAGTTCAGCGCTGGCGGTGATCATTCGCAGGAAATGGGCCGGATCCTTCCCAACCCGCCGTATTTCAACACGAAGGCCACAGCCCGCAAGGTCCGGTTTCTAAAAANGGCAAGACCTGGAACNCGTGGCCGCCAGTGCTTCNAGNCGCTGTCAGCGCCATCTTCAATCGACAATCGANACCCGCACCCGGAGGAAACAGCTCGGACCCGCGAAATTATCCGGGACATCGTCNANGCTGTTGGAAACTGTCAAAACATCCTCGTCGTCCTGCACNATTTCGAAGATCGGGTCCCCTTCAACGATGGTAGTCCANGTCCGCAGGTCCGTGCTGTACTCGAACTGGTAGGACAAGGTAGAGCCGGTGTGAGGCCGCTTCTGCAAGGTAGCGGTGCAGCTCCCCAGTGCCTCGTCCAGGGCATACTGGAAAGTCGGCTTGTCCTGAGGGTCGGCGACGTCGCTGAGCAAGGCGTATTCAAGGAGGTTTGAGGCCCCGTCGCGGTCGAAGTCAAANCCGGGCNGCCGCTCCGAGGTCGGAGTCCCGAATGGGAATCCGGCATCAGCCGCCAANCCCCCGAGAAGAGCAAAGCCCTCGTAGGTGTCCGTGAAGTCCACGCGGAAGTGCGTGATATAGTTCACCTGATCGGTGGTAAACNGTCCGGCAGGGATACTCCTCGAAAGATTGAGACGACCCGCGATNGAATCGCCGGGCCGGAAGAAGAAGGGGCCCAACTCGTAGTGATTGTCAAAAATCCCGATGAGGAACTCATCCCGATCACCACCGACGGTCTGAATNGGATACGGCGGAAACACGATCTCATCCTGNCGCGCAACAGCATAAAGAGGTCCNAGCAGNCCCTGATCCACTTCCAGCTCTGGCGTCGCGGCTATTAGGTAGAANTCTTCCAGCTCCAACGCAGACACCGCNGTTACNTCGCCTTCGTCNTACTTATCCTGAATCCAGTCCTCAAAGGTCTGACTGAACGAAATCGTGTCGCCTACCGCAATGAAGTTGGAGGGAAGCTCAATGAGGTTTATCCTGAAGGTNTCTCCCTCCTCCAGATCTGCGAGGAAGTCCTCCTCGGTTTCCAGGAAGAAGGCTGTNGGGAATCCCCAGTTACGGATGCGATCACTGGTTCCGGCCAGGGCACCAGTGAGAAATTCGATCCGGTAGTCGCCGCCGGGAACAAGATTGGAGAGATCNACATCTCCCTCCACGAAGTGACTGCCAACGTATTGCACCGTGCGCACAACGGAAGGGTCCTCCGGGGTGAGGGTGAANTTATCACCCGGATCCAAGGCCAGCGGGTCCGTCGTATCCANNTCGGCCGCATTCGGCACCCCCCACGAGGAAATAGGGAACTGCTCGGTNCCCTCAAGGGCACCGCTGGTNATGCGGAGCCGGTAGGTCTGGTTTGGCNCCAGGCAGGCCAGCAGGTCACGGTCGGTTGTCACCTGGTTTCCCGCAACCGCCACGACCGTCCCGGTCACAACCCCNCCGGAGAGGTCATTCACGGTCTGGANCTCGTTGGACTCGAGACCTCCACCNGTTCCGAAAACCGTGATGGGATACTCAATCTCNTTGTTCAGTCGACCGGANGTGATATTGAGCTGATACACCTTGCCCTGCTCCAGGNCGTTGTCGATATCGATGCTGGTAGTGAGCGTGTTGCAGGAGATNCCGGTCACCGTTCCCGTAATGAAATTGTCAGGCAGGTTCCCGGCGCGGGTAATTCCGTTGCCATCCACGAATTGGTTGCTCCGCATCGAGAACAACAGCGAATCTGATTGAAGCGTGTTCTGCGCNTTCAGCCCGAACCACTNGAAGTCATAAAAGCGGCGCGGATCGAACTCCAGGTCCCCGTCTGGCGCCCAGTCATCGTTGACCATCCGCCAACCCTGGTCCACCCGGCCGCGGCCGGGATACGCATCCGGGGTGACGAGGTGATCCACCGCGAAGACGANATCCNCGGGGGTTCCCTGCACGTTGCTTGGAAGAAGCCCGGGCAGCAGGAACTTGTAAGGGCCCCACGGCACGTCGTAATAGTGCCTCTCCAGCTCCTCCTTTCCCGGCCCGTAGGGACGCTCCGCCAGGAACTGCGTGATCTCGTATTCCTCTACCGATCCNCTCAGGACNTTNTACCAGANCAGNACGCTGGTNTCCTGCAGGTCAAAGACAGCNTTCGCGTCCCCNTCGGTGGATCGCAGGATGTCGGCGATCCCGGAGGGCGGGGCCGAGTATACCTTNAAGAGGTCTGTCCGGAACGGCTCCACCACCTGGGCCGGCGTGATGTCGGNCACGGACCAGAACGANCCCAGGTCATTGGTCCCATCACCGTCAATGTCGCCCTGCGCNATGAAGCCTGTTGTCCCGAGTGGNCAGAAAAGGTTCGGAGGGANNACAAACGGGGCGGGTTGCGCACANNNAGAGAGNGTCCAGTCCCCGTCGCGGAAAAATACATTCGTGAAACCCCCGAGGTATAAACTTTCTTCAAGGCCCACCTGNCGCCACTCTTTCACGTTCCAAAAGATGAGCTCGACCGTGTTCTGGGCNCTCGAAATTACCGGGGCGNACAGCAGGGCTGCTGCNAGNAGGGACTTTGGTGTGTTNATGGGCATCGGGACTCTCTNTTTGTCGGCTCAGAATCTCACCTCTGCAAGCAGATTTTCGCAAAGACTGTATGGACAATGTGNTGNCAGGNNNCNGGCANCNTCCACACTTGNCATCATCCGGCCTCCGGGGATCCNAAACTACCTCCTCATCGCATACCCCGCATGAGGAGTTCCGCNTTGCTCGAATTCTTGGNCAATTGCCTGAGGAGGGTCTCAAGGGCTTCCCCTATCGGCANGGTNGTCAGAGCCCTCCGGATCTCAATAACCTTCTCCATCTCATCGGGATGATAGAGGCGGTCGTCATTGCGAGTTCCACTCTGTGGAATGTGAATGGCGGGGTAGATCCGGCTCTCTGCGAGTTCCCGGTCGAGGCGGATCTCCATGTTGCCNGTACCCTTCAGCTCCTCGAAAATAATGTCGTCCATCCGGCTCTCGGTCTCCACGAGGCACGTGGCCACGATGGTCAGGCTTCCNCCTTCCTCCACGTTCCTCGCCGCACCAAAGAACTTGCGGGACTTCTGCAGGGCGTGGGGACTCAGTCCCCCGCTCCCAATNGGCCCCCCGCTCCGCTGGGAGTTGTTGTAGCCACGGGCGAGCCGGGTGAGGCTGTCGAGCAGGATCACCACGTCCCTTCCNAGTTCAACGAGCCGCCGNGCGCGCTCCAGCACGAGATCGGACACCTGGGCGTGCCGCTTTGANGGCTCGTCAAACGTGGAGCTGAANACTTCCGCATCCACGGTCTCCTCGAAGTCAGTCACCTCCTCCGGNCGTTCGTCGAGCAGCAGGACGATGAGCTTCGTGTCGGGGTGGTTGGCCGCGATCGACTTCGCGATCTCCTTGAGCAGGATGGTCTTGCCACCCCGGGGCGGTGCCACGATCAGTCCACGCTGTCCTTTCCCGAGGGGCGCCACCAGGTCAATCAGGCGCACGCCCATCGCCCCGGCCCGCTCNAGAACNAATCGTTCTTCCGGAAAGAGCGACGTCANCTGGTCAAAGGTCTTGGACGCCTCGAANTCCCCGGCGGNCTTACCCTCCACCGTGAGAACCTCCAGCGCGGAAAGATACTTGTCACGNTCACGNGGGGCCCGCAGTTTGACCCGGACGCGCTGGCCGGCCCGCAACCCAAACTGCCTGAGGAGGTTTCCTCCCACGTAAAAGTCATCCGGCGAGGTCCGGAAACTCCGCTTCGGATCACGCAGCATGGCGTAATTCTCCTTGGCCTGCTCGAGAATTCCTTCCGCTTCGAGGACCGTGCCCTGCTTGGAGTAGAAGGAAAGCAGCTCGAAGATCAGGGCGCTCTTGCCCGCCGCGCTGTTGGCCCGGATGGGATAGCCCGCAGCCGTTTCCAGGAGTGCCGCGAGGGAACGTTCGCGGAACTCATTAACGTCGATGCGTTCGGGAACATCGTAGTTAGGCTCGGGTTCCGGCGTTGCCTCGGGGACGCGGGAAGTTCCCTCCGCNGTCTCCTTGNAGTGTGNGCTGTCCGAACGTGCACCTGCCGGTTCCGGGCNCACCGCCACGGCATCTTCCGCACTCTCCAGCACAACTTCCAGCTCGCCCGCGGTTTGTTCCTGGCCTCCGTCCTCCACCGGTTTTCCGGGAGTCTTCCTCCTCGCGTTCTTCCGGGAAGATTTTCTGACGCCTGTCGCATCAGCGGCTTTCTTCGCGGATGCACTCTNCCTCNCGCNCGCCCGCTTTGCCGGGGCAGCCTTCTTGGCGGCAGCCTTCTTGGCGGCAGCCTTCTTGGCGGCAGCCTTCTTGNCGGCAGCCTTCTTGGCGGTAGCCTTCCTGGCGGTAGCCTTCCTGGCGGTAGCCTTCCTGGCGGTAGNCTTCTTGGCGGCAGCCTTCTTGGNGGCAGCCGTTTTCTTGGTGGTTTTCTTCTTGGCTGCCATCGTGTCGTTCTACAACTCGAGAGTCCGAAGGAAGTGAGAAACCTGGCGGCGCAAAACCTCNTGCGGCCCCTCATTCCAGAAGATCACGTCGGCGNGCCGGACCTTGTCCATGATGGGCAACTGAGCGGCCAGGATGGCCTCCGTCAGGGTGTCGTCGTATCCTTCGCGGGATTTGAGGCGNACCATCTGGGTCTCACGAGTGGTGGCAACCAGAAGGGAGCGCTCGCATCCAAAGTCGAATCCGCTTTCAAAAAGGAGCGGAACGTCCGCGACGAACAGTGGCGACAGAGGATTCGTAGCAGTTTTCTCCNGCGACTCAAGACATTCCTGTCGCACCAGGGGGTGCAGGATTCCCTCCAGGCGCTCCCGCGCTTCCACNTCTTGGAAGACGCGCTCCCGGAGGCGGGTCCGGTCCAGACCTCCGGGATCCTTCCCGGATANATCCTGTCCCAGCGCCAACAGNATTTCACCCCCGACTGACGGATCCGCNAGCAGACGCCCCACTGCGGCGTCACAGTCGAACAGGACCACGGACGGGAGCAGGTCCTTTAAAATCCGGCCGAAGGTCGACTTTCCGGTGGCCACACCACCTGTCAGGGCGAAGGAATACATGNGNAACAGNGTCTGATTGGTCCAATCCCTGGAATCAGAGATCCGATCAGGTGGCCGGGCAACGAAAAAGCCCGGCAGATGCTTCTGCCGGGCTCTTGCTGAAATCTGACTCTTTCAAACAGAGTCCTAGAGCGGATTCCCCGGGCCAGGAAGGACGCCGGGGCCGCCACCGCCGAGATCGGTGCCAACCGGATCAACGATCGGTCCGCCGCTGGGATCCACCTCGTCATCCTTCCGGTAGTTTTCACCGGAAGCATCGATGATGCGGGCTGTTACAAAGATGATCAGGTTGCTCTTGATGTGGTTCTGGGCAGTGCTCTGGAAGAGCCTGCCAAGGAGCGGGATGTCGCCCAGGACCGGCACACTGTCTTCGACGTCCTGCACATCCTCACGCATCAGACCGCCGACTGCCACGGTGTGGCCGTCGTAAATGGTGATCCCGGTACTGACCCGGCGGGTCGAGAAGACCGGCATCTCGATCCGGTTCTCGGTAATAGTCACGGTGACCGGGTTTCCGAAGGCGTCCGAGGCCGGGGAGGTAATCGGGCTTCCGTAATTGATGAACCCTTCAAACTCGACGATCTCCGGCGCAAAACGCAGGTCGATGACATACTCGTTCGGACCGAGGTTTGGTTCGATCTCCAACGTCACACCGGTGTTGCGGGTCTCGAAGGCAGTCGGGGTTGCCGGCGTGACGGGGAATCCGCCGCCGCCTCCACCGCCGCCGCCGCCGAAGCCGCCGAAGCCGCCGCCGTTTCCACCAAAGCCACCACCAACCTGGTTGGGCAGTTCCGGTGGCTCGTATTCGGTCGGGTACATGAACTCACGGATGATCTCAATCGTGGCCTTTTGTCCCGGGCGAGCCGTCACGCTGGGGGCAGTCATGATATCGACTCCCTTCTTCTGAGCGAGCCCCCGCATGATCATCTGAAGCTGTCCGCTGTTGAAGAGTCCGGTAAGACTCAGGATACCCGGAGCAGGGCGATTGATCTGTGCACTGCGGTTCGGATTGTTGAGCACCGCATCGATGCTGTTGCGGGTTATTGCCGTGTCGCCACTGCGGTTGGCCGCCGTCATGATGTTGGTCACCGCCTGGTTGTTGCCCGCCGGGATTCCCGGGATGTTGGTGAACGCCACCGGACTGATGAAGTCTGCCCCGGTGCGAATCTGCCCGTTCCCGAGCGTACCCCCGCCAACGAACAGTTCATCAGACAGGGACCCACCGAGTCCGAAGGGGGTCACGATCCAGTCGAAGCCGAGCTCGTCGGAATTCTCCTGCGAGACTTCCACGAACTTGGTGACAATCTTGATCATCTTGGGAGTTCCTCCAAGGATCGTCTCCACCAGCTGGTCAACGAGATCGAGGTTCTGGGGTGTATTGCTTACGATGAGCGTTGAGGTCGTCGGGATGTACTGCGCGGAGGATCCAGGCGGGAAATCGATGCCGGCTTCCTTCAGGATTTCAAGGAGCGGGCGGCGAGGCGCCAGCGAGCGATTGCCCAGACCGGTGTCGTCCCCTGCGAAAGGATCAAGCTCTTCCCCTCCATCGCCATCTCCCTGACCTCCAAGGTCATTGAGGAAGGTCGGCGGCACTTTCCAGTTCCGGGTCAGGATGTCCTCTCCCTCGGCCGAACCGATGGGCAGGAGGGTGACCGCAAAATCATCGATCTTTACCCGCAGCCGGGCCTGCTGGCAGATGTAATCCAGCACGTTGGAAAGCGGCACGTTGCGCAACTTCAGCTCCTTGACCCGGGCCGAGCGGGGATCGATCGCTCCGAGACCACCCTCCACGTCGAGCTCGGCATCAGCCGCACCCGTGATCTGCGGCTTGCGGATTACAAAGTTGATCCCCTTCTTGACCGGGTCCAGTTCCCACTTGTCCAGTTCCATGGCGCGCTGGCGCAGGAAGTCGATAGCCTCTTCCACTGTCGTGTCATCGAAGTCCACCACCGGAATGATCATGCTCTTCAGCTTGTACTCGATCGTCACTCCGACCGGGGAAGGACGCGGGCCTCCGGTCGCGCTGTCGAGCTCCACTGGAGGAGGCACGGACATCTCCCACGCCGCATCGACCTCGGCGAGCATGCGGGCACGGGCCTCGTCATAGGCTGTCCGGTAGTGATCCGACTTAAGCTGGTGAATGCCTTCCATCCCACGACGAGCCGCGGAGTTGTAGGGATCAATCCGCAGGGCCTTCTGGTATTCGCGAATGGCATCGTCGAAGAGACCGAGATTCTTGAACCCTTCGGCGGTATACAGATGCCGCCGAACCTTGTCCACGTTGGTGGTATGAGTGTAGTTCAACGCAGGGTTAGTCCGGATGGGATCATCAAGGTATTCAATTTCCTGGCGAGCCCTCTGATTGTTGGGATCGATCGAAAGAACCTGGTTCAGCTTCTCACGAGCCTCGGCATACTTTCCTTGGCGACGGTGTTGCTGCGAAAGCGCTACCGTTGCGTCAGCGAGGTGCGCCTCAAGCGCACGGCGCCGATCCGCAGTCGCGAATCCTCCGGGAAGAACGCCGAGAGCCTCATTATAGTTGGTAACGGCGGTCTCGTAGTCTCCCTCCTGGTAGGCCTTGCGACCGGCATCGAGAAGATCCTCTGCCTGACGGACTTTCTCCGCCCGGCGCTGGATCTCGCGCTGAGCCAGGTCGTCCTGGGAACAAACAACAGTGGGGGCAAGGGTAAGAAAACCGAAGGCTAGGGCTAGGGTGCGAGCCGTGCGATTGGTGAATTGCGTCGCTAATTGCATGGTGTGATAGGGCGTGTTCTTGTCGGTTCGGGCTGCTTTGTGAAGCTTTTTTCTCCGGGATGGTGCAGAAAGAGTGCTAAGTCAGGGTTGACTGACTGGTCCTAATTTGCAGGGGCGAGGGGCGAAAGTTCCTTAGATTTGGTTTCTCCGTCCTCTTCCCACTCGATAATGGCAGCGCCACTATCGCTGACTCCTGCGAAGGTATAGGGCTTTTCGGCCGAATTTGGATCAAGCGGCAGACCAAAGGACTCGCGCTCAGCCACTTTCAGCTCGTTGCCCTCCTCGCCGACGGCTGCCAATACAAGGATTGCCGTCCAATCCCGGATAATTCTTCCGTTGCGAGACCCTTTTCTCAGCTCAATGATGTCCCCTTTCTTCGGACCGCCCACATCCTCGAGGGTCGCCATGTTGAATTTCTCAACCAGCCCATTGCGGGGATTGCGCTCCTCCTTCTGCTCAACGGACTTCAACTCATAACGCAACTGGGCTCCTCCCTCGCCAAAAACGTTGGAGTCACTTTCCTTTCCAGGCTGGATCCACTCGGAGGTGGTGTTGACACGACGTCCTCCAACCACCTCCTCGTGCTTGAACTTGAATGTGTCCTCCTCCTTGATTGGACCCACGGTGGTATCCGAAGTGTAGCTCAGGAGGAAGGCCCGCTTCTCGAGGCGTGCGCAGGTCAACTTCCCGATGAGGGCAGGAAAGCTCTTCGGGTCGCTGGGGTCGGTCTCCGCCGTAAACTCGTCCAGATTGGTGAAGCCATCCCCGTCGGCATCGCGGTCCGGGGAGTCCGACCAGTCCGGATCGACATCATGCTTGAGCCACCAGCTGTTCGGGATGGGCGGATGCACGGGAGGGTAGCTCTCGTCTCCAAGGTCAACCGGATCATCCTTGCCCTCCACCATGAAGAGCGGAGTTCCCACGAAGTTCTGGATCTCGCGGCCGCCCTTGGTGACGGGAGACTCCAGGACCACGACTTCATCAATGGCCTTGAGGGCCTTGTCGTAGAGTTCGTTTTCGACGTTGGGATTCTTGGGGACGTCGGCCCGACCACCGCTGGCCGGATCTGCAAAGTCTTCCTGGACCTTGCCCTTCGCGAGGAAGACCATTGCTCCAAGCCCGAGTGCGACCACGAGGGAGAAGATGAGGACAGCCTTGTCGTAGCTTTCAGAGAGATTTGCCATGGGATCTGTCGGTTGGTTTTCTAGTGGTAGATAGAGGTGTGTTTTGCAGGGGGCATGAATGTCGGGTCCACGCGAAGAAGGATGATCAACTGCCCTCTGCTCCCTCGGCCGCCTTGGGCTTGAAGAGAAGGACGTCGATCTCAAGGAGGACAAAGATCTCCTCGTTGCCCAGGAGTCGTCCAAGAATCACAGACCCTCCAGCGGGCTCGTCCTCAGGCTCGGGATCAACGAAATCGGCCACAGGCGCTTCGGAATCAGCCGGGGCCGCGGGATCGCCCGCGTCTTCCACGTCATCAAATTCCTCGAAGCCCTCCCCATTCGCCGGTTCTTCAGTGGGTGGCGCCTCGAACTGAACCTCGTCTTTTTCAGGAGCGTTATCCCGCTCCTCGTTCTGGATGCGGATGCTTCGCACGACGAAGTAGTGCTCCTGATGGCTGGCAAGATCGGAGAGGATCTTCCGTGCCACCGGCTCGCTGGACCGGAAGGTCACCTCCACCGGCAGGCGGTAGTAGGGCGCGGGCGTCCCCTTGGATTTCCTCACCGTGCGGCCACCCCGCCCCTTGACTGGCTCGTCGGCCGTATCCATCGATTTTTTCTGCTCTACCGGCAACTTGGGCCGGTGCACGTTGAGCAGGGCACTCGGTCGGGCGGCGGCGAGGGTCTCGAAAAGGGACTTCAGGGCGGTGAGCTGGTAGTTGAGATAAGCGGTGGCAGCTTCTTCTGGCGGTTTCCCGGTGTAGCTCTCGAACCCAAGGTAGAACTTGTCCTCGGGATACTCGACCTGCCGGGCCTCCAGAGCGCGGGCCACTTCGGACCGGGCCGTGTTCAGATTCTCAATGAAGCGGGCCGGCGGAATCTGCTCGAACGTTTCGGGACGGAAGGCGCCCATCTTCTCCTCAAGCTGTTTCACAATCTCCTCCTCTGCATTCACCTGGTCCTCGTAATCTGCGGCCCGGCCCGGGTCGGGATAGGGTTTCTTGCCCTTCAACCGGGTCACCGAGGAGGCGTGCTCATCGAAGGACGCCTTCGCTTCCGTGTAGGCTCGGCCCTTACCAGACCCAAACACATAGGCTCCAAGCCCGACCACGACCACGACCAGGAGCAGGAGCGCCTCGAACTTGTTGTTTTTAATCCATTCTCCCATGGCTTCGATTCGTTTGTAATTGCGGTTACTCGGGCGCTACTTGACTGAAATGGGGTTCCTGAGGGGCAGGATCATGGTGAACTGCTCCGCCAGCTTGTTTGGATCCTGGATCGAACTCTGGTAGACGGGCAGAATCTCCGCGGTGGTGAGGTCCTCGCTCTTCAGGTCGGCGGGATTCCTCTTCAGGATGAAGAGGGCTCCCTCCTTCTCCTGGTCGGCCTTGATCTTTTCCACGATCTCGGTCACCGCACCGGGCTTCGACTTCCAGAAACCGGTTATCCGGATTGCATTGATGGCATCCGCGGGGGGATCTGGAATGACCGGCCCCTTGGGCCGTCCCCGCACGCGTCCCTTCGGCGTGGACACCGAGGCCCCCGGTCGGTCCAGCTTATTGAGAGCGCTCTGCCCGTAGCTCACGTTCCCAAAGCTCTGCTGGGCACGAGAGCGACCCGACTTCTCCTCCCCTGCCTTGTACATGCCCACCGGCTCGAAGTCGGTGATCCAGACATCCTGATCATTGAAGTAGTCCTTTATCTCACGCAGCAACTCAATCCACTTCACTCGCATGGCCTGCTGATCGGCATAGGAGTCACCAAGTTCCTTCAGGTCGGACTGCCGCTTGCTCTCGCGGTCAATCTTGCTCGCCGGACCGGCAAGCCCATTTTTTTCCTGCTCCATCTTGGCGGCCTCAGCCTGGGCGGTCGCCGCATGGGTCGATTTGCTCAGGGCCCAGATGGCAAAGCTCGCGATCATGATGACCGCGGCGGCCAGCAGAAATGGTTTTCGCTCGGCGGTGGCTCGCTCCGAAGCCACCACATCGGGAACGAGGTCGATCTTGATGGGCGCCTCGTCGACTCCCCGCAGAGCGAGGCCGACCAGCTCACCGAGCATGTGCGCCTCGGCCCCGACCTGCTCGACATCGACAGCCTTGCCGACCGTCACCCGCTGGAGCGGGTTGAAGACCTCGATGGGGATCCTCAGCTTCTCTTCCAGAAATTCAGGGAGGTAGGGAAGATTTGCCCCACCGCCGGCCAGATAGACCTTGGTCGGGGCGCTGCCCTCCTGCTGGCTGCGATAATAATTATTGGTGCGCGCAACTTCCGCCGGAAGCCTGTTCAGGGAATTGCGAATCACGGTGGCGAGCTGGGCGGTAGCCTCGTCGAGCTGGGAGGTGTGCCCGCCACCCAGGGAGACCAATCCGTTGCTGACCTTCTGACCCTCGGCCTCCGCAAAGGAGATATTGTACTCCTTCGCGATCGCGGTCGTAACGGAGGCTGCCCCCACCGCAATGCTGCGGGTGAAGAGCCGGGAACCCTCCAGGTAGACCAGGTTGGTGGCCTTTGCTCCCACGTCCATGAGCAGGACCGGTGCCTCTTCTCCGGGATAATTGTAACGGAAGGCGTTGTAGAGCGCCATGGGAGCGGCATCCACTTCCCGGGTTCCGATCCCGGCCTCAGCGACGGTATTGTTAATCTCCGTAAGGGCGTCGCGCTTGATGGCCACAAGGGCAACCTCCTTCTCCGGACCCGTGGAATCCAGCATGGCCCAGTCCCAGATCACTTCCTCGATTGGAAAGGGCACGTGCTGCTGGGCTTCAAACTTTACCAGTTCGTCGATGTTGTCCTCGTCAAGAGGCGGCAGCTTCATGAAGCGGGTGAAGACCGATTGCCCCGACATGGAGTAGCGGACCTTCTGCTTCTGCACCTTCAGCGCGGTAGAGAGTTCCTTGACCGCAAGGGTGATCTGGGGGAGCCGGGTCATTTCCTGGGCGGGGTCCGCCAGGATACTCTGCGAGCCATAGGATTTCAGGATCAGTCCGCCACCCTTGGTGGGATCAAAGACCGCCATCGAAATACGCTGCGATCCGATACTCAGTGCTATCGTGCTCTCTGCGTCAGCCATCGTGATTGGAGGAGTTAATTACGGGAGATCCCGTAGTTGGAATAGGGTTCTTTGTTTTCGGCATCCGGTGCGCTGTCACACGCTCCACGGTCACCGGAGATTGGAAGCGATCGTCCTAGCGGTTCTCCGCTTCGATCTCGAGGTAGCGGTCCCACCAGAGAAACTTGAACGGGGTCTCGTTCTTGTTGAGCAGCGGATACTTGTTGGTCCGCTGCATGGTCGGGGACTGCCACCAGGGCTGCCTGGTGTTGCCCTGCGAAGTAAAGCGGGCAGGTGCAGGCGCACCCACCACGGAAATCTCTCCCCCCACCGCAGTAATCGAGTTCTTTCCCGCCCGGTCGCTTCCGGTCAGGCGCTTGATGGTAGCAGGGGAAAGGTAGCAGGAGAGATAGAAGTCCTCGTCGAGGGGAACATTGACGTGGGTCACTTCTTTCTCCATCAGGAAGTATTTCTGTCCGGCCCGGTCGATCTTGTTTTCAACCGCCACGAACCACCGCACCGTGAGCCGGTCGACGTGGCCGTCGCGGGGAGCGGCACGCCCGGGCTCAAGTTTCACCTTGACCTCTACCTCAAGCCAGTCCTTGGGTTTCCATGACTTCTTGCTCGTGTTCCCACCCACGCTGGGAGACTGAAGCTCTTCGAAGGTCGGGTTGGATGCTTCGATCTTGCTAACGGTCTGCGAGAGAGCCGCGGGCACGGCACCGCACACGGCAAGGGCCAGAGAAAGTCGAACAAAACTAGGCAGGGCAGAGGTAGACTTCATGATCAGCGTCTGATTCCGGGAACCTAAAAACGCCCAACCTCTTTGGCCAGCAGAATTCTGGGTAAGGAATCGACGATTACGTCGTATTTACAAGGTTATGGCCCTAGCTGACGCAGTGCTCTCTTGCAACCGGGGACCGATCACCCCACAACGGCCCCGTTCAGGAGTAGCAGATGGAGGATTTGTCCACAGCGATTCAAAGCCGCCAGCCCCTCGTTGTTGGGGCCGTTGGGGATCATAGGGCCCTTGATCTTAGCGTCTCGAAGAATGATTGCGATATCATCGAGCTGCGTCTTGATGCCTTGGGATCCACACCGGCAGTCGTCCAATTCGCAGAAAATCAGAGAATTTCGCACCCGCTCCTGCTCACTGCTCGTCACCCGGATGAGGGAGGATCGGGAGAGCATTCCCCTTCCCGGCGGGCCGAACTCCTCGAGCAATTCCTTCCTTTCGGCGCGCTCCTCGACCTCGAACTCCGCTCCGTGGCGGATCTCGCCGTGCTCTGGCAGGAGGCCGAGCAACGCGGCTTGCTCCGCATTGCGAGCTGGCACGACTTCGCTCGCTGCCCATCCCCGTCGGAGCTGCAGGAAACCATCGCCGCCATGGCTGAGGCTGGCGCCACCGTGGCCAAGTGCGCCTTTAAAATCACCAACCCGGGCGATCTGGACAGCATCGCCGAGGCTCTGGAGAATGCNCCCCTCCCTCTTTCCATCATGGGGATGGGTCCCCTCGGTCCGGCCTCCCGGCTGCTCGCTGCCAGCCTGGGATCCGTCCTCAATTATGGGTTCCTCGGTGAGAAGCCTACCGCCCCCGGCCAATGGCCGGCTCGCTTGCTCGTGGACGGGATCAAATATTCGCGGGGCGCTTGAATTCGAAAGCGCATTTACCGCCCACGGCCCGGCTTCATGGNATCACNCGTCCCCGATCTCTTGATCAATGATCTCGATCGGCGCTTCCGGCAAGGCTCCGAGAAAGACGCGTCCGTAACGGCGAGTTACCACACGGTTGTCAAGAAGGGCCACCGTCCCCCGGTCCCTGGCCGATCGGATAAGACGTCCTACTCCCTGTCGCAGCTTGAGAACCGCCTCGGGAACTGAATAGTCCATGAAAGGGTTTCCTCCCTCCGCTTCAATTTGCTCAAGTCGCGCAGCAGTCAGGGGATGGTCCGGCACGGCGAAGGGCAGCCGGGTCACGATTACATTGGTGAGAGCTCTCCCGGGAACATCCACCCCCGTCCAGAAGCTGTCCGTGCCCAGCANCACGCTCCGCTCGTCCTCGCGAAATTCCTGCAGAAGGCGATGCCTCGGATAGCGCCGTCCCTGGACGAGCAGGCGCCATCCCTGTTCCTTGCAGACTTCTTCNAACGCATCGGCCGCCATCTGCAATACCCTGTAGCTGGTGAACAGCACGAAGGCTCGTCCATCACTGCGGTGGAGGAAATGCTCGATCCATCTGACCAAGGCTTCCTCATATTGCGGGGCCTGCGGATCGGGCATGGCCTTCACCACGAAAATCTTCATTTGCTCACGGTAGTTGAACGGGCTCCCGATCCGCCGAGCATCCACCNCTTCGGCACCAACTCGCCGACGGAAGTAGCCCAGATCAGGATCGCCGGTTCCCAAGGTTGCGCTCGTCAGGATAGCCGTCTTACCCTCCGAAAATAGAATGGGNCGCAGGCGATCTGCCACGTTGACTGGTGCCGTNCGCAAGGCGTAGGAGCTCCGATCCGCCCCGCCCGCTTCCACCCAGTAGACGCTGCCGTCGTCTTCCTGATCCAGNAAGATCTTGAGCGCCCCGTGNNCCTCCCGAAGNNTCCGGGCNCCCTCCTGNACCTCGGCACGGCTCGTTTCATTCTCAATTCCNTCTGCAATTCCCTCAAGATCGGTCCAGAGCTCCCGCAGNGGCCCNGCGAGGGTATTGGGGACTATTTCGGGCTCCCGGACCCTGTATTCACGCCCGCGGTCTCCAAGCGCACTCGCTTCCCCGATTTCGGCGAAAAACCCTTCGGCCTCAGAAAGCGCGCGTTCGACCCCAACCATGGCCTTGCTAGCTCCNAGGGTCCGCAATAACCCTTTCCTGGACCGTGGGTTATAGAGCCTCTGGAGGTCAAAACGCAACCCGGCCTGACTCAGCCGAAGGCCAAGCTGGCTGGAGGCAACATTCTCGAGCGTGTGCGCCTCGTCGAACACCACGAAGTCGTTGGGAAAAAGAAAGCCGCTTTCCTCCAGCAACGCTTCNATGTCTAGGAGGGCGAAAAAAAGAGTATGGTTTACTACAACTGCCTCTGCCTCAGCAGCTTCTTTGCGAGCCTGCTGAAAAAAGCAGTCCCCCCGGACACCACAAGAGCGGGTGGTGCAGATCTCCGCCTCGCTGCAAACCAGCTGCCAGACTTTGGGCGAAGGTTGAAAATCAAGGTCACTCAGGGTCCCGTCTTCGGTCGTTTCATACCACTTCCAGATGGCTTCCAATTCGTCTGACTCACTGGTNCTGAACAAGTCNCCGCTGTTCATGCGGGCTCGTTTCAGGCGAGCNGGGCACAAATAATTTCCCCGCCCCTTGAGCAGAGTGGCATGAAAACCTCTCCCCATCAGTTTGCGCACGAGAGGAAGGTCCTTNCNCAGGAGCTGCTCCTGCAGGTTGATCGTGTGNGTCGAAAAGACCGCCTTGCGGCCCACCTGAAGGCCGTAGGACATCGCGGGCAGGAGATAGGCCAGGGACTTCCCCACTCCCGTTCCCGCTTCCACCACCAGCGAGGACTCCCGCTCGAGGGCCCGTCCCACAGCCTCAGCCATCTCCTGCTGCTGGGGACGATACTCGAAGTCAGGTGACCCGGCGAGGACTCCATCCCCCGAAAAGGCCGCGTGCATCTCCGCGGCCAGCGACATACCGCTTTCCCCATCGGCTGGCAGAATCACGACACCATGAAGGCGGCCCCCCTCCCTGTTTGTGCGCTGCAAATACAATCTCTCCCCATCTCTCTTCTCGACCTCCCAGCCGTTTTAACTTCAGTCTCCCCAATAACCAATAACCAATAACCAGTAGCGATCCGTTCTCCNCTTTCCAAGTTCGCGCCCTGCATCGTGCTCGCAGCCCTCGGCGCCGCCGCGGCCCTCGCCCTCGTTCCCCGCGAGGTGCAGGCCGTGGAAATTCATCTTCTCGGCTTTCCAGATAGTGACCGCACGACCCTGCAGCTGCGTCCCTTCCTACTCGGTCTCCTCTGTTTCCTCCCGGCCCTCGGCGGACTCTGCTACGGCTTCGCTGGATCCCTTGACCGCTACCTGACCCGCCTGATCCTCGAGGCCGTNGGACTCTGCTTCTTCGCACTTCTCGTCATCTACCTGCTGATCGACACCAGCGCCAATCTCGAAAAGTTCCAGAGCGCGAGCCAGCCAGGAACCTTTCTCGTTCAGTATTACCTGAACACCCTCCCNCCCGTCTTCGTCCTCCTGATTCCCTTCTCCCTNCTCCTTGGATTGCTCTACTCGCTGGGAAGACTCTCCCACAGCCGGGAAATTATTGCCATGATCCAGACNGGCCGNAGCGTGGCCCGCGTCATCGTGCCACTCGGGGCGGTAGGCCTTTTACTGAGTCTCATCTGCCTGCTTCTGAACTATCACTGGGCACCCTGGGGAGAGGGCTACCGGGAAGCTCTCCTCGATTTCGCCGAGTCGGATTCAAAAAACCAGGCACGCAANGTCCTCTACGTTCACCGCGGCCCGGATCGAATCGCCCACCGTTCCTGGCTCGTTGGCAGCTTCCCCTACGATTACACCCCCGAGGACCCTATTCGGAATGTCGTGGTGCGCAGTAAGGACGAGAAGGGNCCCACCACCGTCCTCTACGCCAAGTCCGCAACCTGGTCCCCGGGAAGCGGAACATGGTCATTCAGGGATGCCGTCCTGCTCGACCTGCGCACNCGCCTNCCCGATGGCACCCCCGCGGAAAATTTCCGCACCGACCTTCCCGATCCCTACCTGATCCACGATTTCCCGGAAACACCCTGGCAAATNGTTACCCCGGGACTGCAGGAAGAATTCCTCGGCATACCGGAGCTCAAGAGCTGGCTCCAGCAATACGAGGGCGACGAATGGGCCCCCCGNGAGTCCTACCTTACCCAGTGGCACTACCGCTGGGCCCAGCCCTGGATCTGTCTCGTCGTGGTACTCCTCGCCGCTCCGCTCGGAATCGTCTTCGGCCGCCGGGGCACCGCCGGGGGCGTCGCCATCGCCGCCTTTCTCATCGGTGCCATGCTGCTCTGCTCGCAGACCTTCCTCNCCTTCGGGGATGCCGGTCGCCTCGCCCCCGNCCTCGCGGCCTGGGCCACCAACATGCTCTTCACCATNATTGCTTTCTTTCTCCTCTGGCGCCGCCTCCAGGGCCGACCTATNTACCAGACAATTCTCCGTCACACTCCGCTCGCTAACGAAGACTGAGTCTGCCACAGCTTCAACTTCACTTTCCCTCCTTATTNCCCTTCACTCCGACCATGCCTCTCGCCGACTCGTGGCACATAAAATCCCGTGCCCACCATTGCTCTGTCACCGACAAGCCCTTCGCCGAGGGCGAAGCCTTCTTCACCGCCCTCTTTTCCGACCCCGAATCGGANGGCTACCTGCGGCTCGACTTCTCACAGGACGGCTGGGATGCTCGCACCGAAGAGGGCACGCAACCATTCTCCTTCTGGCGCTCCGTATACCGGNCTCCGGAAGTTGAGGCCAAGGTCGAAATCGTGGAGAAGGACGACCCGGAGGCTCTCCTCATCCGCCTGGTAGAGGAGGACGAAGCGCATACCGAGAATACCCGCTACATCCTCGCGGTCATGCTTGAACGGAAAAAGCTNCTTATCGAGACGGACTCCCAAAAAANCCGCAGCGGCCTCCTCCGNATCTACCAGCACCGCTACTCGGGTGAAATCTTCATNGTGAAGGATCCTCAGATNCCTCTCAGCGAAGTGGCCCCTCTCCAGGCCGAGGTGCAAGAGCTCCTCTCTCCTGACGAGGCCCAGGCCGGAGCTACCCCCGGAGTCGACGCNAGCGAATCCGGGNCCGAACCCGAGGACGGGTAGAGCGAGCCCGACAACCTTCTTTGCTTTGCGCCAGCACGTGCCTATGCTCCCCCGCTTGGTAGCCNGGGGCCCATGAACAGGTCCCGGCCAGGTCCCCGACCATCATGGAATCCGACGCCTCACCACCCGGCCCTGCCACGACCCTCGCCGATGCTGCGAGCTCCGGTCCCATTGATCATGNACAGGCGGTNGAACTCACCATCGCCCTCTGTGAACTCACNGCGCNCTCCCACGAAAAGGGNCTCGCNTACGGTGGACTCGCCCCACGCTTCATANAAATCGATCCNTCTCTCAATCTCAGCCTCGAACTCGCGCCCGGGGAAGGTCCNCTCGAGGACATAAACGAGGACAACCGGGACTATGTCGCTCCGGAGCTCCTTGCCGGACGGGATCGCTCTCCCGGGAGTGATCTCTACTCCCTGGCGNAGATCCTGTATCGACTGCTCACCGGGCAGACCCCCACGGGAGAGCGGCCACCCGCGGCCTCCTCCATTACCGGGTCTCCCCTCGTCCTCGACACCCTGATCAAGAAGGCAACTGCCCGGGAACCGGAGGAGCGTATCGCGGCCGTCACCGAGTTTGCAAACAACCTCCGCCAGACCACCAAGCTGCGCCCCACAATCAGCGGACCAGAAGCGCCGGTCACCCGGATCCCCCAGGCTCCAAGGCCCAAAGCTCCGGTCAGCACCGTCAAGCCCCCCCGCCATGTCGAGATTCCCTGGGGACTTATCGTCAAAGGAGCGGCCGCCCTCATCCTAGCCGGGGCAATCATCAAACTGGCTTCCAATTTTGGAAAGGAGGTCGACAATGCTGCTGCTCCTCCCCCGGCCCTGCAGGAACAGGGCCAGCAGCCAATGGAGCCACCCGAGACCGTTGAACGGGACCGGCGGGCAAGAGAACAAGAGCGGCAACTTACGCGGGAGCGTGAACGCAGACGGACCGATCCCGCCGCCGTCCGGACGCGCAATGCGGTGGAGCCGCTCCGTCATTCCCTGCCCCGTCTGAAGGTCGCCCTGCGGGCCGGACGCCGGGATGAGCTGCCCCCCACCGCCCTCCGCCGTCACGACAGTACGTTCGCTCACTGGGACCGCAGCATGACCTGGGAACAGGCCAAGGCCTTTGCCGAAGAACATGGGGCTCATCTTGCCATTCTCGCCTCCCGGGAGGATCGCCAGTGGGTCCGTGACAAATTCGACCTGCGCTATCCCGTGTGGCTCGGGGCGGGCAAGGGAGCCCAGGATCTCTGGCAATGGCTTGACGGCACCCCCCTGCCAAGCTCCCGAACCGTGGGCACCATTGAAGACCGTTACCTCGCCCTCAAGGAAGATGGCATCATCATGCCCGCCACCGCCAAGAGGAAGTGCGATATCATTTTGCAGTGGCGTGATGACGGCGGCAATCCCGGCACCGAGAAAGAACAGCTCAAGCGCGTGAAGGCCCTCGCTCTCTCGGGTGCCACCGCCACTCTCCAGCGCGGCGAAGGCCTTCCCATCGGGACTCGCAGCTTCGGGAACTCCCACTTCTACGCTCTCCAGACCGGGAAGATCCCATGGGAGCAGGCTCTGGACATTGCCGCCGTTCATGGTGCCTATCCCGCCGTGCCGTCCAACGCCGAGGAGCACCAGTGGATCTGTGAGAATTTCTGGGGACACCTCGGCTCGGGTGCGGGTCTCTGGCTGGGAGGTTTTCGCACCCAACCGGGGCAGCCGTGGCAGTGGATCAGCGGAGAGAAGTGGCACAATGCCGGGTTGCCCCCCAATGCCACGCCCCACCCTCTCTTCAACCGCCTGCTCCTGCAAGGGGCGGGAGAACCCGGCAAAGGGAGGTGGACCATGGTGGACGGTAGCAGGCGAGAGGCGCCGGGAATCCTTCTCGAATGGACCACCCCGGGCGAGAAGGTGCCCACGCCTGAAACGGGTGAGATCGCGGTCGGCCTCTGGGTCTCGGCCCTCAACCGGAAGACCCAGCAGCTCGTGGGTGCCGAACTCAGCGCTTTCGACTGGGAGAAACGCAAGCTGGTCGAGCAATACGTCCGGGAGGTCAAGGCCATCGCCCGCAGCCAGAAATCCGCCCTGCGCACCGCCCAGCGGCTTCCGGACCAGGGCGCCGCCGAAATCCAGAATCAACTAAGCGAGTGGGAAGCTCTTGAGAAAGAACTCGTCAAGGCCACCAGGAATACCGAGCTCCTTCCCGGTCTCCCCGCCCGTGCCCCCGCAGCCCTCTCAAAGATCCACGAAAACGCCCTTCGAGGCCAAGCGGACCTGGAGGACAAGTATGACAACAAGATCAAGGAACACCTCCGGGCGTATCGAGGCAGGGTGGAGTCGCAGGCCGATGCCTTGTCGGGGAAGGGCCATCTTGAGGCGGCCGGCGAACTCCGCAGCGGCCTCCGTTCGCTCCGGCCAGACCTCCGGGCCTTCCTGCTCCTGCTCTTCCCGCGAAACCCAGACCGTGCCACCCTACCGTGGGAAGCGCGCCGGGAGGTGCCTGAGCAGGGCCTGTGATGCCCTCTACCCACTGGGGTTAAGAGCCTTGGCCAAGCCTCGGCGCATCTCTTGCCGGAACCCGGCTCCGGTCCTTCGCGGGGTCCGAGCCCCGGCACAAAGCGGCAATAACCACTTGCCAGTGCCCGCATTCCTCGCTCACACTCACCCCCGTAATGAGAAAACTGATTCTGATCGCCTTCGCCTTTGCCCTGTCCGGCGCCGCCTACGCCGACATTCAGGCCCCTCCTGGAGCGAAGTACAACGCTCCTCGCAAGCTCGGTCGTGCCCTCAGCAACATCCTCTACGGGGTAGCCGAGATTCCCGAGCAGGTCTTCTTCCGGGGCCGCCAGGCCGGCCGCAAGGCGGGCGCCTCCTACGGAATCGTGGATGGTGGACATCGCACCTTCAAGCGTCTCGGTTACGGCTTTTACGAGCTCGTCACCTTTTACTGCCCGACTCACCACGGCACTTTCAAGCCGCCCTACAAAAAGTGCGGACAGGATTGGCGAATCGAGATGAATCCGCACGATGGACTCTCCGAGTTTCCGCCCGAGCTCGGATTCGAGTCCTACTTCGGCCACAGCCGCCGACAGTCCCGTTAGGACTACGCTCTCCCGTATAAAACCCGATAAGTAAGGACCCGGCCTCGGCCGGGTCTTTTTTCTCCCGGTAGCTTGTCCGCCTTAACCCGTTCACCGGCCGGGACCTCGCGCAAGGTCACGAAGGCCGCTGCCCGTCGCCCCCCGGCATTGCCGCCTCGCATCTGCGGGATGATTGAAGACTCCCCTCACCGATGTTTCTGCGGTATGCTCTCCCCCTGTATTTGAAAAGAATCCACCGGTCGGCACGTTAGAAGCTCGCCAAGCCACCGCTCAAATTTCTCTCCCCGATCGCGGCATCTGGATGCCTTTCTTCACCAGAACCAATCACTGGCCAGCCGCCCTCGACACTGCTAGACTCCCCTCCCTGATGCGCCCCTTTTTCCTGATCTTCCTCCTGCTGACATCTCATCTGGTTTCCTCTGGAGCCATGCGTGCCTGGCGCAATACCGAGGGCACAAGGAGCTTCCGGGCTGAATACCTCTCGAGCGATGGAGCCCGCGTCACACTCAAGCGCCGGGACGGACGTATCATCACACTCGCAATCAAGACGCTGCATCGAGATGACCGGGCCTGGGTCCGCAGCAATATCGACCCCAAGGATCTGGCTGCCGACGCCCCACCCCCGAAGGGTGCGGCCTTCGATCAACTGGAGTTCGGGGACGATCGCAACACGGTTCAAAAGAAACTGGATGCCAGCGCGCTCGTCACCTCCGCCGGAAATGGCATTTTCCTGGGCCGCACCGGGCTCAACGGGATTTACAAGACCAAGGCTACGATCGGAGGCTTGCACTGCTACCTCTTCTTTGACTGGCACAAAAGCGGCGGCCTGCGTGAAGTCACGCTCCAGACCCAGCCTGTCAGCAAGGGCNGTTACATCACCTCCCTGCGCGGTAATTGGTCTGAACTGATCGATCTTCTAGACAAGCTCCACGGACGACCCGTCCAGGCCGCCGAGTTCCCCGCGGTCGACGAGCTCCAGGATGGCGCCATCCTTGGTTCCCACCTGTGGTATACGGAGGAGGGACACTCCGTTATCCTGGGAACCGGACAGGAGGGCCTGAACTACAACGTCGTCGTGCGGATCACCTCCGAGCGCATTCGGCCTGTCCCCATCGGCGTGCCCAACCCGGGCGCGGACGATCCGGACAGCCCGCTGCCNAAGCCTTCCGACTTTCGTCCCTGAAGGATCCAGACACGCTAGTCATCATCTCCGGACAGTTCGCCCTCGACGGCCCGGAACAGTTTGGTGTCACTGTCGATTCCGGTGGAGAAGGAGAAACTTCCCTCCGGACCGCCGGAATCACTGCCATCCGCACTCTGTGAAAGGACCGGGGTCCAGCTTTCCCCATCGCTACTGCATTCGATAGTGTAGGGAACTCCGCGCTCCCCGGTCACCACGAATTGAAATCCTGATGGGTCACCGCTCACTTCGGTCAACTCNGGAACAATTGGATCCCCGAGAGTGACAAGCTCCAGCGTGGTCAGGCTGGCCATCGCGCTTGTTCCTGTTCCAAATTCCGGATCCACGTTACGGCCCTCAACCGCAACGTAGGCGAGGCTGAGCTCCAGATTACGCCCGGGGGGCAGCGTGCCGGCCGGAATGACCACCGANGTACTGCTCGCGGGAACAGGATCCGTCACCAGCGCNCCGGTCTGACCCGGTNAGGGAGTGAAGAAGATAGACCGGTCATAAGCATTATCGATCACGATGAGGAAGAAGTCATCGGGCCCAGCCCCCGTTACAGGTTCCCAGGAAAGAGCGAAGTCCGATGCCGGGTCGATCGCAAGGGCATCGAGGTGGTTGGAAATCACGGGCGCATCGGGAAACGTCCCGGAGGGGGCGCTCAAAGCCACCGNNGTGTCTACCNAACTCCCGGTCGGACGGAACAGGAACCCGTAAGNGCCCGTCGCCGGAAAGAATTGGCTCTGATCAGCCTGCTCGAAGTAATTTGCACTCCCCTCCAGCCGGTCGTCTCTCCGCTCCCCGTCCATCTCGACTTCATTGCCCCCGATCACCGCCGCAATACGGGACAAGCTGTTNTAGGAACTCATTCCCACGCCGGCGTAGGTCCGGTAATCCTGCAGGGGACTGACCGCCGGTCCAACCTGCTGGAAGTAGCGGGANCGGATCAGGTAATACCATCGCGACGACCCCGGAAACCCGTTGACCGTGTCAGCCGTCGTAAAGGAGCCGCTCCGGGTAAGCAGGCGATTCCCGGCCAGATCCGCCAGTTCCATNCCGGGCACACCATCCTCTCCTTGCGGGTTCAACTCCCATCCGAATGTCGTNGAAAGGGGCAGCCCCCCGTCCACCAGGCAGAAAAGACGNCTCCCATCATCTGACCACACATAGGAAACATCCGAGGAATCAAGACCCCCTTCCCATTGGATGGCCTCCTCGAGGTCGACCGTCTCGTCCATGGGCTCATCAAACTGNAACATNATCGATGAGTCCTGCGGGACATTACTGCGATTATTATCAGGATTGCTGTATCGAAGCTGGGGTGATCGTGTGTCAGTCCCCGTGATCGTGATCAACGGAAAGCGGTTCTGCTTCCCGAAGGCAGCAGCGGATCCAATTCCCCCTCCCGCGGTCCCNACGATCCGGTAAAAACTCACCGTGGCGGTGTAACGCTTTCCGGGCTCCAGGNTACCCGCCGGAAGGCTGAAGGAATCGCTTGTCCCATCGAGAGCACCTGCCTCTCCGGGCACAGGGGATTCAAANACCCCTCCTCCACCCGGTCCCTCGAGTTCGATCCCTACACTGATGTGATCATCGCTGCTGCCGCCCGCGAAAGGCTNCCACTCGATGGTNACCGCCCCGGTCGAATCAGCTTCCTGGAGCGCTTCCCAGTTGGTGATGAAGGGCACGTTCGGGTAGTTGTCTGCTGTCAAGTCGAGAAGGAACGATGACTCGCCGGCCGGGCATTCCACCGTAACCTCGTAAGTGGCAGGACTGGGAAAGGCACTATCGAACTCCTCCTTTGATTCAAATCGCTGGGTGTAATACCAGCTTTCCCCATCCGGGCTGAGAGCGAAGAGGGTGCCNCCCACGTCCACCTCTCCCGAGGNAATACCACCNCCGCCGCCGCCCTGGACGAACACCTCGAAGGAGAGGGGGNCGTCCAGGNCCTCCTCCTCGACATCGAGGAGGACAATGGACGGATTGAATTGTGCGAAATCCTGCGTCTTGGCGACGGCCACAAAACCAACTTCGGCGAAGCCTTCGGCCAGGCTGATGAACATGAGGAGGGCACTGAGCAGACCAGTCTTTATGGGCATGGGCATGGGGATAGCACTGTTTACCAAGTCCTCCGGGCGAGGAACAAGGATGTCCACTACCTAACGCCCCGATGGNCGCAACTCCAAGCGATAAAAACCGCATTTCAAGTTTCTCCGGACAGGATCCCGCTCAAGGAGCTTCCCACTGAAGGCCGGGGAAATCCGCTTCCATGGCAAGTCCAGGCTCTCGGTATACTGGAGGTAGTAGAAACTTCCCTCCGGTGTTCCGATCTGCAATTCATGGTCTCCGTTCCTGCCCAGCGAGAGCTGTCCCACCTCCGCGGGAGGAATCAGTTCCACGATCGCAAACTCGGAGAGCGAACCGATACGGCCGCGAAGGACGTTCATCGTGGCGTCGAGGTCCGTAGTGATCTCGATCCACGCATTCTCCTGCCTCTGCACGAGGATCAGATTCTCTTCGTCGCCGAAGTTTTGTTCCTCGTATTGCACCGTGATATCGACCTCCCCGGATCCGAAATCAGCGGACGTTGCGATCTCGAAGGTAGCCGGGACCACCCCGAGCAGGCGCTGGAGCGAATCGGGTCCTTCAGTCGGCTTGAGGACAGTCTCCCCTGCTCCCTCAACCCGGTCAAACACCAGCGTGACGTTTGGAGAAGGAGACACCATGACCTGCTCGCCGACCGGGGTTGCTACCGGACCCGGATTCTGTCCTCCCTGTCCGATAACCACTGGGGGCAGCTCTCTCCCCTGGAACGAGATCCTGAGCATTCCTCCCTCGCGGTTCTCCGGCACGACCCGGACCACATAGCTGCCGTTCAGCAGGTCCTCCATGCCCTGCAAACCCCCTCCCACCGGAAGGATTCGCAGCCCCTTTGGCTCGAGGTCGAAGGAATCTGCATGTCCCGGTCCAATTCTGCCCTGTCCGCGATCACGCGGTGTCACCATGACCAGGTGGGAATTCGGCAGGGTGTCGACCACGATCCCCGTCGTCTCGGCATTGACCTTCGGAACCACCCGCACCGTGCGAAGGATTTCCCGATTAANCGGCTCACAGTTCTCATCGAGCGNNCTGGCGCGGATGAGGAAACTGTATTCGCCAGCTACCGGCGCCGGNAATGANCCCTCGAACAGGGCGGATTTCTTCATCACGTCCCCGAGAGAGAGCGTGAAGGGGGCTGCCGGCTGTCTCGTCACCGGGGCCTCACCGAATTTCCGGTAGAAGGCCATCCCCAGCCGATCAAGCTGGGAGAGTGGCTCCTTGTTGATCGCGAGGGGAATATTGGCGAAATCGCGGCCAGTCAGCCCGTTGGACGAGAAGACCTCTCCGATGCCGGCTGCCGGCACGAACGGCTGAACCGTGATCACGGCCCTGGCCAAGGCTCCGGGAGCGGCACCCTTCAGCAGGGCGGAAAACTCAATTTGATCACCTGGCTCGAAACAATCTCTCCCGGCAGGAAAAGGCGTGGCGAGGGAAAAGTGTGCAGTGGAATCCGCAAGCACGTTTGCCATGTAATGAGTCGTGAGGCGCCCCTCGTTGCGGATGATCATGCTCCATGTCCCGGCATGAGACACGGAAGGTCCCGTCGGAAGAGGCGGACTGACCTTGGCGAAGACATAACCCGGGCGCCGGGTGAACTCGACCTTCCCACCGAAACTGGCCGCGTTCGCCTCCGTGATCAAGAGTCCGGAGGGAGAGCGCAGGGACAGCTCCACCTTGGCGGTCGGCTCGTCCCAGGTCGCAATGAAGGTCGCGTTGAGATCCTTGGAGCCCAAGCCGGCGTCAACTTCCACTGCCCGGCCGGGGGCAAGGTCCCCTTCCGGATCCACAACCAGTTCGCTCTCAACCGCGCCACCAACGGCCTCAATGAAGAACTTGTCCAGCTGGGTGGAATTCTCCGCGACATGGAAGAGTCCGCCGGAGCCCTGGGTTGCCAGGGTGGAGAGCAGATTGAGGTCCAGCCCGGCCAGGCCGCTTCCCCCTTCCGTTCCAAAGCCAACCGCATAGACCTTGACGTCCTGGGCCGCAAACTGGTTCAGGAAGGCCGGGTCAGATGGGTCGCCACCGGCTGTTTTCATGCCGTCGGAAAGGAAGACCAATACCTTGCGCCGATCCGATCCCGGGGGAAGCAGGTCCAGCCCGGCCTGCAGGGCATCTCTGATATTCGTGGCGCCGCCAGGAGCCAGGGCATTCACCTCACTCTTCGCTACCCCGAGATTCCCCCCGGGTCCCGAAGTCAGCTCCGTCACTACTTCGGCTGCCCCGGGCTCATCAAAATCGATGGTTGCCGTGGAAGCAAAGCTGATTTCTCCAAGGCGGTCCCCTTCATTGGTCCGCATGAGATCGAGAAACAGGTTGGCAGANTTCTTGAGTTGAGCGATCTTGGTCTGCGTCCCGTTGGAGACGGGCACATTGGCNCCCATGCTGCCACTTCGGTCCATGACCAGCACAACGTCGACGAGGCGGGCCGCCTGCAGGGGGATGATATTCACCTCGTCATGCTCGNGCACGGCTCCANCCGAGTCGTAGTAAACGAGAAGAAATACATCGTTCTCCACCAGGTCCGCCACNGTNACCGACCCGGAGGGAATCCCCAGAAGAGCCGAGGCCTGTGCCGGCGTGATCTGGACCGTGGTGCTGATGTCCACCGATCCTCCTGCCGCAAGAGCGCCGATCGTGCCGTCCGGGGACACGGAATCACCCTGGATCACCAGAGGAACATCTCCTCCCAGCTGGAAGTCCGTGGAAAGCAGAACGGTGTATTCAAAGGAGCCTCCCGTTCCGACCGTTCCAATATTACTAACGGTCCAGTCAAACGTGATGTCCGTGTTGAAACCGGGAATCCCNACCTGCTCCTCGTTCGATCCTNCCAGTTCGGGAAGATCTGGATAAGGCATCCCGACAAGGGAAAAGTCCTGCACCCCGGTCGGAATATTGAAACCAATCACCCGCGCCTTCCAGCGGCCCGGCATGGCGTTCGGGATAAATACCTGCTCCACGTTNTTGAGATGGTCCTTCCCGGCTCCGGCCACCCACACCCCGTTCCCAGTGAGGGCATCCTGCGGAACATAATCAGAATTCAAAGCCGGAGTGCCTGTCGGAGAGATCGGGATCTGCACCTGGATGCTTGTGCCCGGGACNTGGTCCTCATTGGCAATCGGGTTTCCNGCACTATCGAGGATGGTCTGGCCCAGTTGCCAAGGATAGAACACCTCTCCCTGCGGTGAAACCAGTTCCAGATCAAGGTCGTTAACCAGACAAGGGGAGGTTACCGGGTTCTGTATTGCCGCTTCAATATCATCNCACGCCAGGGTAACCCGGACATCCTGTGCATTTTCCACCATGAACTCGAACTCCTCCATCGCTCCCTGATTGACCGTGTCCTGCACGAACCGATTGGGCACTGGAACTCCGTCAATCATCCGGTGATCCTCCATCAGATCGATCGCAGCCTGAGCATTCACAAGACCCCACCCAGTGGCAAAGTCAGGGCCAACAGTCGCAGTGGCATTTCCAGTCTGATCGTTCCCGTCAGATGGATCACTNTCTGAATCCACCTCCAAACTTGTGCGGTTGCGGACATTTCCATTGACGATATCGGTCGCCGTCTGGATCAGAATCGCCCTGAACGTCGAGGGGAACGGCCGGATTGCGTCAAGGGTCGTGCCCAGCGGGGTCGAATAGGTATCCTGCCAGCCTTCCATCATCAGGGCGTGTATCCCCGTGGCAACAGGGGCAGCCCAGGAAGTGCCTCCATTGACTAAACCAAAATTTCCGTAATCCCCATTGGTCGAGGTTGAAGTGATCAGCGATCCCGGAGCAACCAGACTGGGCAGAATTCGCCCATCGTAAGAGGGCCCCATGCTACTGGTGGGNGACAGAAAATTCGTATTGGCATCCCAGTTGCCCATGATGACTCCATTTTTGTTCTGCTTTGTAGTTCCNAAGTAATCGAACTGACTACCGNANTGGGGATCTCCCGCGCTATTCCACCCTGCATTACCTGCGGATATACATCGCGGTATACGAGGCACGGCCACGCCATCTGAAACCGCCCCTCCTCGAACCATCTGGTCTAACAGTTGATCATCCGAACCGTAGACTCCATCAGGCGCGAACGCNTGCGAATGATTAACGACATCCATCGAGTTATTAGTGATCGCATCAAGCGTATTGCCTGCATCTAGCAAGGATCCCCAGTCGACGATGCCCGCCCTAGGCGCCATTCCGCGCCACTGAAAAGCGGCTCCACCATTCGGATTACCTGAATTGTCGGTGAGGGCGCTTTGAACCCCACTTCCGGCAGCGATCCCGGCCACCATCGTTCCGTGCCAGCCATTCCCNGACTGGTTCCGAACAATATTCAGGTCCGGATGATCATTGTCCACCCCGCTGTCATCGATCCCAATCGTGACACCCGCTCCGGAAAGTCCTCCATACGCGATCGTGTTGGCCCCGGCATTGATTACTGCATTCTGCACCGGAGCGACATTGNCGGCATTTCTTGTTGTGGCGTTTTCCAGCAATTTCGGAGGCGACCCTGGCCCAACCCACTCCACTCCGTCCTGACCGGCGAGNCCCTCAAGATCATCGGCCTCCATGGTTACCTCCCATAACTGATCAGAGCGCGGGGAAAAATTCCTCACTCTACCCCTCAACAACTCGAGCACATCCTTCCGTGCGACATTTGGGTAAAAATGCACCCGCAGTCTCAGGCTTCCGTCCCTGTTCAAAACGCGGTTACCAATGATCTTTCCTTCCTGCAGCAGGTCAAAGGCCTGGAAGTTCGAGACCCACAGATCAGGATGCACCTTGTCCCTGGGGTCAAGCGGAAGAATAGCGGCAATCAGGTTGGCAAGAGCAGGATCATTGCGGTTAAAATCACGCTTGATCAGTCCGATCGAGTTCCATCCGCCCAGAAAGCTCTGACGCACGATTCCCTTGCGTTCCAAAACCTTGATTTCGGAACGGGTGACCGCCCGGTTCAGCATGATCAATCCATGCAGACCTTCACCCTCGCTCTTTGCGAGCCGATCGAGAAACTCAGCCTCACGCTCTGCGGCAGGAGCAAACGAACCGGTCCGGAGGACAACCTTCCGCCGCTCGAAGTCTGCCCTGGCATCCGCGTCCTCTGGCAGCTCGAGCTTGACCGAAATCCGTGCGTCCCCGATCCCCAGTGGGTCGTCCACCACGATGCTCCAGTTGACTCCATCGCGCACATCCTCTTCCTTTACGTCGTAGTCCAAGACGAGAGGAG
>PBLI01000006.1 GCA_002721695.1 Roseibacillus sp.
GCCGGGGGAGGAGCGGGAGCGCAGTAGATCGCCAGTCCAGGCAGTTTGCCCGGGATTTTGTGTCAAGGCCTTGCCGGTCCTCTATCCGAACAGCTGGGTGAGCGGCGCACCCTCCCGTGCACCCAGCCTGAAGGGGCGCCGGCTGGGAGACATGATGGTCAGGTCGTGAGGAACACCCATTGCGAAACCAATGGTAGCGTTGAAATCAGGACCGCTGACCGGATTCTCGACGACATTTGAACCGGTCTCGTCGGTTTTTCCGTAGACCTGGCCGCCCTTGATTCCTCCCCCGGCAAGGAGATAGGAAAACGCCTTGGGGAAGTGATTTCGCCCGGAGCGGGCCTGCACGATCTTGGGAGTCCGACCGAATTCGGTAGCCACGACGACGAGCGTTGTCTCCAGAAGCCCCTTTGCCTCAAGATCCCCAAGCAGCGCCGACAAGGCCTGGTCCAGGACGGGGAGCTTCTGTTCGCACTGATCAAAATTATCATTGTGCCAGTCGAAGCCACCAAACTCGACATCAATAAAGCGAACCCCTCTTTCAACCAGTCTCCGGGCAAGAAGCACACCCTTGGAAAAATTGTGGTCGCCATAGGCGGAATGTACCCTGGAGCTTTCCTTTTTGAGGTCGAAGGCTTCAAGGTCCTTGCTCTCCATCAGTTTGACAGCCTCCTCGAACACCTGGTTGTATGCCCGCACGTTTTTCTGGCCCTTGTGAAACTGCGCATCGAACTGCTTGTCGAGGAGCTGCCGGAGGGCGAGTTGCTTGTTGAATTGACTCTCGCTGACCTGTCGAAGCCGACGAACATTCTGTAACCCCGAGCTCGCATCGCCAACAGGCAAGGGAGCATACTGGGGCTCAAAAAATCCCGCTGCCGGGTGGCCGTTGCCGGAACCGACGGTGACGAACGAGGGGAGGCTGTCATTCGCCCGTTGTTTGAGCCTGGTGATCCACGCCCCGTTGGACGGGTGAACGAGGGAAGACCTCTGGGTATAACTCGTCCGCATGAAGTATCTTCCCGGCCCATGGGCTCCCTGGGTGGACGTCATGGAATTCACCAATGCGATCTTGTCCGCCTGGCCGGCGAGTTTGGACATGTAGTGCCCGAGTCGGACACCGTCGGCCTTGGTTTTGATCGTTTCGGTTGGTCCCCGGAACTCGTCTGGAGCCCCAGGCTTGGGGTCGAAGGTGTCGAGGTGAGTCATCCCTCCGGACATGAAGAGGTAGATGACGCTCTTGGCCTTTCCTCCTCCCTTGGCGATGGTGGCGGGATCAGCGGCGAGAGCAGAAGGGGAAAAGAGCTCTGCTGCACTGCCAGCGATGGTGACCCCTAGGCAGCTGCGGGCGGCTGACGCCATGAAGGACCTACGGGTCACTTCATCGAGTTTGTCTGGATGAGGCATGATGGACATGGAGAATGAAAAAGTGCGGGAGGCAGAGGCTTATTGCACGAAGAGGTAACGCTTGGACGTCAGCATCGCGCGGGCAAGAGTGAAGATGTCTTCCCGGTTTTCGGCGAGCGGAAGAAGTTCCCTTTTCTCTGCCGCCGAGGGGCGGCTGGAATAAAAGGCGAGGAAGAGATACTCCAAGCGCTGCTCTGGATTGGTGATCTCAGCGAGGGCCTCGAAGACCTTGGAGCGTCGATTCTCGGCGCTGGCTGCGACCTGTCCGTTCAAAAGCGTCAGGGCCTGGGGTATCGTTGCATCGGTATGCGCGGCTTCCGGGCTGTTGCGATCGGAGCCACCAAATTGACGGACCATCGTGCCAGCGCGGAATGGGCTTGGGTGTTCGGAAGCCCGCATGTTGATTGCGGCCCGACTGCCCCTGGAGCTGCGATTTATCACAGCGCTCATGCCGACCATGCCCTCCTGATTTTTCCTGCCGTCCTCCCGGAGCTGCCTCTGCCGTCGCTTGAGGCGCTGTTCCTCCCGGCTGTTTCCCGCTGCCTTGGCCTTGTTGATGGCAATCTGGATCTCGCGGTTCTTTCTCTGATAGTCCCGCCGCTGGTCATCCATCTCCTTTGCCTCCCGGCTGGAATCAATGAGCTTGCTGGCAGAGAGGTTGAGCAGGGCGTCAACGTCACTCTGGTAGTTTTTCCATTTGTATTCGAGCCCTGTATTGATCTTGTCGTCGGTATTGCCGAAGGAAAGGACGGTAAAGGAGTCGTAGAGTTCCTCGGCAGACATCCTCCTGAGCTGGGGGCCGACAAAGTGATAGTCCGTTCCCGGGGTTGCCTCGACCGGCGATACCTGGCGCTGGAAGAGTCTCGTGTGATAAAGGATCCGCTCAAAGTCCCGTGTGCGATAGCCCACGCCCTTCATGACCTTTTCGATGTAGCTGAGGACCTCGGGGTGGGAACCCTTCAGTTCGTCGTTCCAGTCGTCAACCGGGTCGACCAGTCCGTGCCCGAAGGTCCGGCGCCAGAGCCGGTTCGCAATGACCTTGGCAAAATAGGGGTTATCCTCGCCGGTCACCCAGTCTGCGAAGAATTTTCGTCGGTCCGCAGGGTTCACGTCCGAGGCCTGTGCGCCGAAAAGGGTGGCGGGCTTGACAGGCGCGCCAGGCTCGCCGTCCTCGTATTGATAGTCGTCTGGAAGTTTCAGGTCCTGACCGTGGGCCTCCACGATTTCGTTTCGGTTGAAATAGCGCAGAAGGTAGCGCATTTCACCGGTGATCCGCCTCATGAGGTTTCCCTTGGCCTTGGCCCTCGTGGATTTGTTCTTCGACTTGAAGGCCCGGTTCATGCCGGGATGATTCTTCTTTGTGTGCTCAGCAACCTTGCCAACCAGCTGGCGAGCCTCATCACTCCGATAAGCGATGCCGCCGCTGAAGGCTGCCATCTCGTAGTATTCCATCTGGGTCCACGAGTCGAAGGGATGGTCATGGCACTGGGCACATCCGATTTGATGTCCCAGGAAGACCTGGACGGTGTTGCTTACGTTATCGAGAAGCATTCCGCGGTCACGAAGGTAGTATCCCACCGCAGGGTTCTTTGCGGCATGGCCCTCTGCCGAGAGCATCTCGTGGACGATCTTGTTCCATGGCTTGTCGGCGGCCAGTGACTTGCGCAGCCAGACGTGCCACCCGAGGCCGTATTGCTCCTCGCCTGTCTGCAGGCGCAGTAGATCGGCAAAATAATTGAAGATCGAACTGTCATACCCAGGCGAGGAGACGAGGTGCTCCACCAGGCGGGTTCGCTTGTCGGGCTTTGTGTCGTCGAGGAAGCGGGCTGCCTCCTGAGGGGTGGGAATCCGGCCCACGATGTTGAGGTAGGACCGGCGGACGAAGATATCGTCCGGGACGATCGGGAGAGGCTTGATTCCCCGCCTAGCGAGGTCCTTCTCGAGAAGCCGGTCAATGGTTGCCGCCGCGCCGAGCACCTCCCTGAGCCCCAGAGCCTTGGTCGCAACCCGGCCTTCCGGGTTGGCCTTGGGTGCAGTGCGGACTGCAGGTTCCGCGAGCAGGATCGGGGAACCCAGCAGCAGGATTGCGGGGAGCGTGCACTTCATGAAGCGATTCATACAGGGTTTAAAAGAAGGTGGACAGCCTGTTTGTCGGGTGTCTGCGAACAATACTGATAAAACCCCGCTCATGTTTCGAAGTTTCGGCAGGATGCCCCTGCACGAAGGAATTAACCGAATCCGGGGGGTGTCTGAGCGGGGTATCTATGGGCGGCTGGTTATCACGCGGAAGTAGGCTTTTTCCGGTGCGAGAGGCAAGTTTGTCCCGGACAGGCCTGTCAGGGGACCGAGTGCGAGGGCCTCGGCTCCGGCCACGTCGGACCAGTTCTCCAGGTCCCCGGAGACCTGCAATCGGTAGAGCCGCCCAGCGACACTAGAGAAACCGACTTCGTAGTTGCCCGTGCCATCGGCGTTCACTTTCAGGATCTGGAGGAGGGAGGCGGCGTCCTGTGGGTCGGTGCCTGCATGGAACTCGGAAAGGTTGTCTTCCCCGTCACCGTCGTTATCGAGAGTGGAGTCGTCGACTCCCACCACGAGGCCATTGGCAGTTTCCCATCCATCCGCCATGCCGTCGGCGTCCGTATCCGTGGATACGGATGGAACGACTTCGATGGTAGCCACTCCGAGTGACGTGGCCACGATGGCATTCAGGCGCATGTCGAAGGCAAGATCGCTACTCTGGTCAGAGGCCTGGTGAATCTCCACCGCGAGGATGTTCGTGCCGTCCACGAGGAAGGCAGGATCGAGACCCCAGTGGTGATTGAAGAAGGGTTCATCGTCCGTGCCCACGGTGCCGGAGGCGGGGGTGTCGAAGAGCGCACCCGGGGGGAGATTATCCCGGGCGATTTCATTTCCATTGAGATAGATGGCGGCTCCGTCGTCCCGCAGGAGGTCCAGTCCGAGGGCGAGCACCTCCGAGGCATCCGCGACCTCGAAGCTGCTACGGAAGTAGGTGGTTATGCGGCGTGGGACGGAGCCCGCTGCCACCAGGGTGTCTTCATTGCCGTTGCCAAATCCGAGAAGGGCAGGACCTGAGAGCCAGAGAGCGTCGTCGAAGTCCGGTTGCGCCCACCCGGTTCCCAGGTCGGAGCCGTTATCCGTGAAACGCCAGGTCGCTCCCAGCGGGAGCAAGGTGGCGATTCCCGTGGTCTCAGCCACGACTGCGAGGTCGAAGGCAATATCGCTGCTGGAGGAGCTTGCCTGGTGAATTTCGACCGCGAGGACGTTGGCCCCCCGTCGCAAGTCCCGTCGCCCCAGGGGAATGGACACGATCTCGTCCTCGTCAGCGATCCCGCTGGAGGCAAAGGCGTCATGGGGAGCGTTGGCCACGAGATTCGTATCGCGATAAACCTCTACTCCGTTGAGATAAACCGCAGCTGCGTCGTCACGGATCAGCTGCAGGGTGGGATTGACCAGTTTGCCGGCATTGCCGAGCGTGAAGCTGCGCCGGAAATAGGTCGTTGCGTTCCTGGTGATTGTTGTGGGATTCCCGGGTGTCGTGTCAATGAAGCCCACGATCGTGGCCTGGTCGGTCTCGCCATACCCCAGTTCTCCCCGCCCGGTCTCCCAGGAAGAATCGTCGAAGGCAGCACTGCGCCAGGCCGTTCCCTGGTCCGACCCATCGTCCAGGTAGTTCCATGTGGAGCCGAAGGGCAGAACCTCCGTTGCGGAGGGCGGGCTACCGTCGAGGATTTCATAGAGGAAGGTGTCCGTGCCGGCGAAGCCGGGGTCCGGCGTGTAGGTGAAGGTTCCGTCCCGCTCGAACTGGAGCGACCCATTCCGTGGTTGGCGGTGAACGCGGGCGGTGACATCGGGAGAGTCGACATCGCTGTCGTTACCGAGGACGCCGCCACTGTAGCGTTCACGGACCAGCTCGAGATCGAAGCTGAGGTCGCTGCTTCCGGCCGTGGCCTGGTGAATCTCCACCGCGAGGACGTTGTCTCCCTCCTCGAGGAGGGACGCGGGCAGCTTGAACTCGTAGAAGAAATCCTCGGCGTCCCCGCTGACTGCGACAGATGCAAACTCCTCAGGACCGGCAAGGGGATCCAGATTGCTGCGGACGACCTCGACGCCATTGAGGTGGACGACCGCTCCATCATCACGGAGGAGGCGCAGGAGAAGTTCGCCCTGCGCAGCGGTATCGGTCACAGGGAAGACGTGGCGGAACCAGGTGGAGATATTCTTGTTTCCGCTATCTCCGCCGAACCCGATCAGGGTGCCCTCGTCGCCCTCGTCGAATCCAAGCTGGCCCGGGCCGCGGGGCCAGATCCCGGGGAAGGAGAGGGCCGTCCAGTCGGACGGGGGTGGAGAATCATCGACCAGGTAGGCCCAGTCCGCCCCTCGCGCCACGAGGAGGTCAGTTCCACCTGCCTCGGCCCCGGTCCGGCTCAGGGGCCCTTCGCTGGTGTAGAACTCGCTGGCAGGGCGGGGCAGGTCGTTGCCCGGCAGGACATTGAGAGTGACGGTAGTCGTGTTGCCGGGTGCGGGAGCGGCTACCGGTGAGGTGGCACGGATTTCCCCGTTGATCTCAAGGTCGATTGGATTGCCGCCTACATCAAACTGACCGGAGAAGGAGACCGTCGCCCGGAGAACAAGCTCATTGCCGTTCTGGGTGATGTTCCCGTCGAAGCCGAGGGTCTGGTCATTGATGTTGATGGTCTGCGGTCCGCTATCGATCAGCCCACCGGCCAAACCGGTGGCATTCACGTCAATGTTCCCGGTGACCGAGACTACGTTGTCGTTCTGGGTGAAGTTGCCACCGCCGTCCACGGCTGCGACCGGTCCGGGATTGGCCATGCGGACCTGAAAGGCGTTGGGCCCGGAAGTCACGTTGACTCCAGCGAGACCGAAGGCGAAACTGAAGTTGAGGGCAAGGTTCTCGGCGAGATTCAGGTCGAGATCCGTGATGTGAATGGTGCTGAAGGGGGCGGTCGATGGAGTCGGGGTGGCTGTGATGCTGCCCGTGACCGAGGAGCTGTCGTTGCTCGAGTCGGAGCCCACTCCTGCGATGTTTACGCTGGCGGAGACAGTGACTCGTGAACTGGCCTGGTCGACGGTGAAGATTTGTTCCCCGGCGGAGCCGAGGGCGTAGTAGGTGAAGGAATCCGTGCCCGAGAAGTCCGGGTCGGGCTGATAGTTGAAGGACCCGTCAGGTGAAAACTGGAGCAGCCCGTGGGAAGCGGTTCCTGCCAGCACGGCGGCTATGGGCCCGTCTTCAATATCATTTGCGAGGACGCCAGAGCCGGCGGCGATCCGGAGGGAGCGGTCCTCCGGGACTGCATAGCTGTCCGGATTGGCAACCGGGGCGGCAGGGAGCGGAATCAGGGTGAGAGGCAGGGCCACGGCTACGAGAGCCCGGGGGAGGCGTTTTGCGATCATCTCGGGTGAGAAGGGTAAGTGCCGTCGGGCGTGAGGCAATGGGATTCTAGGGCGACCCCGTCCGGNGGAGACGGGAATATCCACAGGGTTGGAGGTGGTCACTGTCCCTGCACGGCAANGAGGTGTCCGACGGTGCGGAGATAGAGGTTGCCGTGGGCGATTGCGGGGGTGCTCCGGCAGAGTTCCCCNAGGTCNGTCGTGCCGAGGAGTTTNAAGTCGTCTCCCGCGGCGATGCANCGNACCACGCCATCGGCATCGACACAGAAGATCTTCTTNCCGTCACTCACGGGCGACCCGAAGTAGGTTGCGCCCCCGATGCGCTTCCGCCAGATCACTTTCCCGGTCTGGTGATCGAGACAGGTTCCGATGCCCTTGTCTTCCCACAGGTAGACCCGGTCCTGAATCACGATCGGGCACGGGATGTGCGGGACGTTGCGTTCAATCCGCCATACTTCGCTCAACTGGCCGTCCTTGAGCTTCATCGCCACGGCGTGCTTCGGCTCGTTGGTGAACCCACAAGTCCCGATGATGAGGTCGCCCGCCATGACCGGTGAACTGACGGCCCGCTCCTTCTTCTTCAAGTTGAATACGCTGACATCACTNAGGACTTTGCCGCTTGCCGGGTCCACTGCNGTGAAGCCATGCTGCCAGTTCGTGAAGACGAGGGTTCCGTCCCGGGCCACCACCGGCACCGAGTAACTCAAGCGCACGCTTTTGCGCGGAATCTCCCATCGCTTCCGCCCTGTCCTCCTGTCCACCGCCACCAGGCTGCTCTTCCCATCCTGGTCGTTATTGATCACCACNAGGTCNCCGTGAACCATCGGNGAGGCTCCAAAACCGTGGCCNCCCTTGATCGGCCCGAGGTCCGCCTGCCAGACCTGCTCCCCGGCATGCGTGAGGGCGGTTACGGTGAGTTGCTCCCTTGTTCCCCAGGTCAGGTAGACGTTTTCATTGTCAACTGCCGGCGTTGTTGAGGCCGGGGAGTTGAAGCGATGTCCCTTGAACTTCGCGGTCTGGTAAGACTTCTGCCACAGGATCCTCCCATCTTTGGCACTNACGGCCACGACCCTCCGCTCATGAGTGTCGGGATGAGCGCAGAGNAGNAAGAGTCGTTCGCCNGCCACCGCGATCGACCCGTGCCCGATACCCGGAAGTTTTATTTTCCANAGGAAGTCCTCCTTCGTCCACTTGGCGGGAAGGTCGGCCCCGGGGGCGACNCCNGAGCCATTNGCTCCACGAAAGCGNGGCCATTCAGGTTCCTCTGCCAGCAGGGTGCCGGTCAGGGCCAGGGTGCAGGACGCGAGGGTGATTGCGGGAGGGGGNAACATGGGGGANAGGGTAGCGGCTTCGGAAAGGCTGTCCAACCCGCACAATCGGGGAAGAGTGGGCGGCGCTGCGCTGGACAGANGCGGCGGATTCATTTCCGATGTGGCTTCGCNCATGGCCACGGTCCTTTCCGCTCACGCTCTCAAGCTCGCCTACGGCTACCAGCAGCTGCTGGAGGGGGCCACCCTTGCGATCGAGGCCGGGGAGAAAGTGGGCCTCGTGGGNAGGAATGGATGTGGCAAGACGAGCCTGCTCAGGATTCTGGCTGGCGAGGAGCATCCTGATGACGGAGTGGTTTCCCTGCAGGGGGGAACGCGGGTGGGANTTCTCCCGCAGGAATTCGAGCTCATGGAGCAGCGCACCGTGCGTGAGAACATCGAAGCGGGCGCAAGCGATGTCGTTGNAGCCATCAGGAAGTACGAAGGGGGAGAGGGAAGTGAGACGGACCTGGCATCCNTGCAGCACTTCATCGAGCATGCCGATGGCTGGCATCTTGAGACGCGCATCAAGTCGCTTGCCAGGGCCCTTCATGCCCCACCACTCGAGGATCCGGTGGCTCCACTCTCCGGGGGGGAAAANCGGCGCGTGGCCCTTTGCCGCGCCCTCGCCTCTCANCCGGATCTCCTCCTGCTCGATGAACCCACGAATCACCTGGACGCCGAATCGATCCGCTGGCTGGAGCAGTTCCTGCAATCGTTCGCAGGGGCTCTCATCTTTGTGACACACGACCGCTATTTCCTCGATGTGATTGCCACCCGCGTGGTCGAACTGGATCACGGCAAGTGTTACTCGCACGCCGGGAACTACACGGCTTACCTGGAGTCCAAGGCCGCCCGACAGCAGATCGCCGAGCAGTCGGAGCGGCGGAGACAGCGCTTCCTGCGTGAGGAACTGGAATGGGTGCGTGCAGGGGTCAAGGCACGCACCACCAAGTCGCGTCACCGTCTTGATCAGTTTTATGCGGTGGCAGGCCTGGAGGCGCCTCCCGAGGAACGAGAGATGGACCTGCTGCTTCCACCACCTCCCCCCCTCGGCAATGTCGCGATCGACCTGGAGGAGGTTGGAGCAGCAGTGGGGGAAGGGGAAGAGCGTCGATGGCTTTTCCGTAATCTCAGCCTCTCGTTGAAGCCGGGTCAGTGCACGGGCGTGGTGGGCCGGAACGGGGTCGGCAAGACGACCCTGCTCCAGACCTGTCTTGGCCGCCGGAAGCCNCAGGAGGGCCGGGCGATCATCGGGAAGCGTTGTGTCTTCAACTACATTGACCAGTCGCGCCTCGTCCTTGATGGTGGGGGCTCGGTCCTCGACGAGGTTTCGGAAGGCCGCGAGACGATCGAGTTCGGCGAAGAGACTCTCGGGGCNAGGGCCTATCTGCGANGTTACCTNTTCAGCGACCAGCGTATCAAGGAACGGGTGGACNTGNTATCCGGGGGTGAGCGGGCCCGGCTGCTTCTTGCCAAGGTNCTGAAGACGGGAGGAAATGTTCTNGTTCTGGATGAGCCCACCAACGACCTGGACCTTCCGAGCCTGCGCATGCTTGAGGANGCCCTCGCCGACTTCGGGGGTACAGTCGTGGTGGTCAGCCACGATCGTTACTTTCTCGACCGCATCTGTGACCAGATCATCGCCTTCGAGGAGGGAGAGGTGATCGTGCAGGCCGGGAACTACTCCTACTATCTTGAAAAGAAGCTCCAGCGTGAGGCGCACCACCGTCGTCTCGAACAGAGTTACCGGAAGACCGAGCCNGTTCCGAGGAANGAGCGCAGCAGCCGTGCCCGCAAGCTCACCTACAACGAGACGAGGGAACTGGAGGGGATGGAAGAAGCCATCCTCGTGGCCGAGGAGAAGGTGACGGAGATGGAACAGAAGCTCAACGATNCCGATTTTTTCGTGGAGCACTATGAAGAGGCGACCCGCCTTGCGGAAGANGTGGAACCAGCGAGGGAAGAGGTCAGCCGTCTCTACGACCGCTGGCAGGAGCTTGAGGCCATCAAGGCGGGCGAGCGGCAGGGTCGAGGCCCGGCCTAGCGNGTTTACGGCAAGTTCGCTGGGTGCGGCCTGGTCAGAGCATGATGTTCCGGTCCAGCGAGCGATACTGGATCGCCTCNAGGACCTCGGCAGCGCCAATGTGTTCCTGGTCGACGAGGTCGGCGAGGGTCCGGGCGACCTTGAGAATGCGGTTGTGGGCGCGGGCGGAGAAGTTGAGTTGGNCCATCGCCTGCTCGAGGAGGTGCGAGGACTCCCGGTCAAGGTGACAGTGGGCGCGAACCTCCCGGGCCGAGAGGGAGGAATTGGTGCGCGGGGCTGCTTGNTCATGGAAGCGGTCAGCCTGCCTTTTCCGGGTGGCGAGGACGCGTTCGCGTATNGNCCCGGAATTCTCCCCGGTTTTGGCTGTGGAAAGCTCCCTGTAGTCCACGAGGGGAACCTCCACGTGGAGATCGATGCGATCAAGAAGGGGACCGGAGATCCGCTGGCGGTAGCGCTCGATCTGGCGCGTGGAACAACGNCAGTCCCGTTTGGGATCCCCGTAGTAGCCGCAGGGGCATGGGTTCATNGCTGCCACCAGCATGAAATCGGANGGGAAGGTGAGCGAACCGGCGGCGCGTGCGATGGTGACCTGTCCGTCCTCGAGGGGTTGACGCATGACTTCGAGNGTGGAGCGGTTGAACTCGGGGAGCTCGTCGAGGAAGAGAACGCCACGGTGGGCGAGAGAGACTTCGCCGGGNCCAGGATTGCTACCCCCACCCAGCAATCCCGCATTGGAGATGGTGTGGTGGGGCGAGCGGAATGGCCGGGTGGTGAGGAGCCCCTGCCGTGGATCGAGGTAGCCGGCGATGCTGTGGATCTTGGTCGCTTCAATTGCCTCCTTCTCGCTCATGCCGGTCATGATGGANGGGAGCCNCTTGGCCATCATCGACTTGCCCGTGCCCGGAGGTCCAACCATGAGAATATTGTGGCCTCCGGCAACGGCGACCTCGAGGGCTCGCTTGACGTGTCGCTGTCCCCGCACGTCCCGAAAATCAAGGTCTTGGTCATCCTGTTCGTTGAAGACGTCCGGGCTCTTCGGCTTGAAGGAGGCGAGGGTCTCGTTGCCAGCGAGAAAATGCCAGGCCTGGTAAAGGCTTTCGACCGGGAAGATCTCGATGCCGTCAATGACCGCCGCCTCGGCTGCGTTTTCGGCCGGGAGGAGGAGACGGGTGCGGCCGCGGCGCTTCGCCTCGAGGGCGATGCTCAGTGCTCCCTTGACCGGACGCACCTTGCCGTCGAGGGCGAGCTCGCCGACCACGCAGTGCTGTTCGGGGTCGGGGAGGGGGGTTTGCTCTCCGCAGGAGGCCATCGCGAGAGCGATGGGCAGGTCGAAGGAGGGGCCCTCCTTGCGCAAATCGGCGGGCGCAAGATTGATGGTGTGGACCCCCACTTGCTTCTTGAGCGAACAGGCTCCCACCGCCGAGTGCACGCGCTCGCCAGACTCGCGTACCGCGGCATCGGGCAGGCCGACGATGACGGTGCGCGGGTTTTCACATTTGCGGGCATTGACTTCTACTTCCACCTCGACGGCCTCGACCCCCTGGAGGGCGGCACTATAGACCTTAGTGATCATTTGAACAGTATAANNCANGCGCCGAGTNTNCTGTCACGCGTAAAAATCCCNGGCNCTGGCGCCGGGGTCCTGCGCTCCTTCCCGGGGGCTCCTGCGCCCTCAAGGAGAAAGGTCCTGCGGGGTCGGGCCCGGGGGGNCCTCCACAATAATGCCCTGCCGGCCCGTTGTGACGCGAANACTACCCCGGCGGGACGCNGGCAACTTCGGCCAGTGCGAGGTGCGNGTCGCGGCGTTGCCCCGGCTGAAGNCTTATTTGCCCCAGTCGGCCTGAGCCTTCTGAATCTGTTCCGCGCTCAAGCCGAAGCCCCTGAGGACGCCAGTGGCCATCATCCGGTTNCCGGCNGGGTTCATGTGGACCCCGTCGCTGGTGAGGAGCTTGCCACCCTTCTTATCCTCGGCAGCGTCGATGGCAGCCTGCATGTCGGTATTGAGATCCGCGAGCAGGCATTTCTTCTCTTTCGCCAACTCCCGGAGGAACTCATTGTAGGCGTCCAGTTTGCCGTTATTGGCATTACTCTTGTCCTCTCCAATCATGGTGGCNGTCAGGAGCATGACCTTGACGCCGGCAGCCTGGCAGTTGTCGACGATCTTGGTGATGTTGACCTTATACTGATCGAGNGGAANTCCGCGTTTCCCGTGCCAGACATCATTAACGCCGCAGCTGAGTGTCATCCAGTTGGGCTTCTTACCGAGGACGTCACGCTCCAGGCGGGCGAGCATCTGGTTCGACTTGTGTCCACTGATTCCGGCTGGCACCGCGGTNGCTTTCACGCCGGCGGATTCCAGTCCGCGGATGACGAGGCGGACGTAGCCGTTGGGCCGAGCTCCGGCCTGGGTAATCGAGTCGCCCATGAAGGCAATCTTNTCGCCCTCCCTGACCGCGATGCCGGCGTGGGNTGAACCGGTGAAGGTGATGCATGCGGCCGCAGTGATGGCGAGNAGANAGCAGGCGGACGGGGGAATGGCNAAAGGAACGTTTTTCATTTTGGTCATACAGTGTGTTTTTTCTGCGAGGGAGTGCCCGGGGAGTCAATGGGATTCGGCGNAGGCCCCGGGGTTCGCNTGGNATGCAGGGCCCCGGGGGNTCAGACACCCACCGAATCCTGTGAGGAATTCAGTTTCACGGACGGGTNGTCGGCGACATTGACCCAGACGTGGACGTGGGGACGGCCNCGAAAGTACCAGACGAAGGAGGGGCCTTCCAGTCGCCAGTTGTCGTAGATCCTGTCCTCGCCGAGNTCTCCTTCCTTGTAGAAGGCAAGGTGGCAGCCATCGAGCCCACCCTGAGCTCCGAGGCACCTGGCCACCTCGTCGCGATCGGACTGGCGGAAGGGTTCCAGCAGAATCCGGAGGATGCGTTGCACTTCGCTGCGCTGGTCGTCGGTGAAGTCGCTCACGGGGCAGCCCTGGAACGGNCCTTTCTGACCCTTGAATCCGACNTGTTCCTCGGAGGGCATGCCGTGCGTTACGAGGGCCTCCTTCCGCTGGCTCCGACTCAGGGTCTGGAAGAGTTTNTTGGCTTCCACCGCCTGATGCCAGAAGACGTTGTTGGGGTGGTCGGGCTTCTCNTAGAGTCGCTCGCCCTCGTGGGCGTAGAGGATGGGCCCACCGAAGGCTACGTGGTCGGCGCTGTCTCCGTCACAGCGGAGGGTCATGTGGCGGCTGGTCAGGACGAACTGGAACTCGCCGGTGCCTGGTTCCCCGAAAATGGCGATTGATTGCTGCCTGCCGAAGCCCCCCACGTCGTCCTTGAGCTGCTGGTCGAAGCGCTCGTGCCAGTCCGGGCTCGTCATGCCCTCGAAGATGCCGCGGATGAGCGCTTGTTGATCCCTGCTGTAGAAGTTGCCGGCGACGGTCGGCCTGGTGATCCGCCAGTTGTTTGCTATGTGGGTACGGAGGAGGCCCCGCTCGCTGTCCACGTAGTTCCATGGGAAGCAGATGGCCCGTCGTTGCTGCTTGCTCAGGGATTCGAAGAGGACNTTGACGAGCGACTCCGGAGGCGCGGCCTTCTTGACNGGCAAGGNGGCCGAAAGTGCATTTGGGGCAGCCCCGAGGGCCCCCAGGGCGGCCGCGGCGGTGGTCTGCAGNAAGTGGCGGCGTTCGGGGCTTGCCGGCGTGGCGGATGGCGCTGCGGGAAGGTCCATTCCGGCACCATGGGCGAAANGAACGTCCGTGGCAAACCATCTTCCGTTCCTGCTGGCCGGTAATCGAAAGCTTGAAGAACCAGACAGAGAAGGGTGGAATGGGATTGGCGATGGCTCGTCCCGGACTCCGTGATCTCAACCCGCTGGCCCGGGTGGGGGCCTATCTCCGCAAGGATGCCCGGCCTGATGCGGTGTCCGGCTTGACGGTTGCAATCATGGGCGTTCCACAGGCCATGGCCTACGCCCTGATCGCCGGACTCCCACCGATCTACGGGCTCTACACTGCGATTGTGACCTGTGTGGTGGCTGCGCTGGTGGGTAGCTCCAATCACCTGGTGACCGGTCCCACCAATGCCTTGTGCATGGTCATCCTGAGCCTCACGGCNCCCCTGCCGGCGAAGTATGGCCTCAGCCTGTTCGAGATTATCCTCCTGCTGACCTTTCTCACGGGCCTCATCCAGCTTGGCTTCGGCCTGCTGAGAATGGGGACGATTGTGCGCTACGTCTCCAACGCGGTGGTTGTGGGNTTTACGGCGGGGGCGGGGATCCTGATTGCGACCAACCAGCTCAGGAACATCATGGGGGTTCGCCTCGATGACCACGCCGAACGTTTCCACGAGGTGATCTGGGAGACCATCAAACGCATCCCGGAGATCAACGTTCACGCTCTCGGGCTGGGTATCCTGACGGCTCTCCTGGTCATCTACCTGCCGAAGGTGAACAGGCGGCTGCCGGGGGCGCTGCTCGGGGTCGTGATCACAACCCTGGTCGCCTACCTCCTTGGCTGGCACGAAGAATCAATGGGAGACCAGAAGGTTGCGATCGTGCGGGATATCGAACCTATCAGTGGTAATCTCGACCTTTTTCACTTCCCCCAATTCCTGACGGAACCGAACTTCGAGCTGGTGCGCGAGCTGGGATCGGGGGCCCTCGCCCTCGCGCTGCTGGGCCTTATCGAGGCAGCCTCCATAGCGCGGGCGGTGGCGGCCTCTTCGGGTCAGCGCCTCAATTTCACGAGGGAATTTGTCGGGCAGGGTGCCGGCAATATCGTTGGCTCCTTCTTCTCATGCTTNGCGGGCTCGGGGTCGTTCACCCGCACGGCGGTCTGCTTCGGATCGGGTGGGCGGACGCGAATGGCGGCGGTCTTCTCCGCAATCTGGACCACCCTCACGGTGCTGCTTCTCGCGGGGTGGGCGAACTACATCCCAAAGGCAAGCCTCGCTGGNATCCTCGTGGTGATCGCCTACTCCATGATCGACAAGCACCGCCTGGCCCTCGCCTGGAAGACGAGTCGCAACTCGCGGCTCATCCTATTCGGCACGCTGGCGTCGACCCTTGTGCTACCTCTCGAGTTTGCCATCTTCGTCGGGGTGGGGCTTTCCATCGTGATCCTCCTGCGCGTGACCGGCCGCACCAAGCTGACCCNGCTGGTCCCCCGCCACGGGGGAGGATTCGAGGAGCTGCCCTTCCAGCGGGCCGCTCCTTCCCCGGTGGTCACCGTCAACATGGAGGGAGCCCTTTACTTCGCAGCAGCCGAGGATCTCGATCATGAGCTGCTGGGAGCGATCACCCCCGAGACGCNGGTCGTAGTCCTGCGCATGAAGCGCCTGCGGGCGGTGGGCAGCACCGCGATGGCGATCCTGGGGCACTTCTGGGAGCTTCTCCGCAGGCGCNATATCTACCTNGTNGTTTGTGGAATNGAGCGTGAGCTCCATGAGGCCATGACGCACTCGGGGCTGCGGGAACGGATCGGGGAGGAGAATATCTTCTGGGCCGATAACAAACTTCACCAGTCGACCGAACTCGCCCTCGCGCGGGCCGGAAATATCGTCGAGAAGGAGCGCGNGGATTCCCTGCCGGAAGGGAGTGCTGATGCTGTATCAGATGAGGAAGGCTTCAGCGCCCGAGAGATTCTCAATCGGCGGGCCATCCGCTTTGGGAACGGGCACCAGCTCAGGGAAGCNGTGTGGCTCATGTCGGAAATGCACAAGCACTCCGATCCCGCGACCCCGCAGCCGCTTTTCCTCCAGGATGACGAGGCCCGGCTGTTCGGGCAGCTCTCCCCGTGGAGGCTCATCTACCAGATGATGCGCGGGCTGGACCACGATCGCCTGAGAGCAGTCGATGACAGGGAACTCGGTGAGTGCCTCCGCGTTCATCTCACGCGGCGGATCAATACGATNGCACGCCGGGACCTGCCCGANCTCACCGCCGAGTCCAGCCTGGGAGAGCTCCTGCAGGCCATGCTCAAGCATGGAGATCCGGTCCTTCCCATTTGCGACAGGGAGGGNCGCATANCGGGGCTGGTGGAACAGTTCCCGCTCCTGCGGGCTCTTGCCGAAAAAATCGAACTGGAGGAGGCGCCTGAGTGAACANGACGGAGCATCCTGANNTCATCACCGCCCGTAGCCTGATGCGGGTGGAATTCCAGGTTATCGGGCTGGACCNTCCCCTTCGCGAGGCCCTGCGGANCCTTACCAGTTGCGATGAGCGGGAAAAGCCTGCACCGCTGGTGGTCACCGGGGGGGACGGCTCGTTCGNCGGAGTGCTTACGCCCCTGGCCGTTCATCTCGCGCTTCTGCAGGGCATTTCCATTGAGCANCTGGGGAGGCTCCCCGAGGCGGACCTCCTCGCGACGGTCGAGTCAAAGCTGGACCAGCCCGTTTCCGGTGCAGNGGTCAGTGAAGTTCCNCGGGCCCATCCGGACGACCGTCTGTTCACCCTCATGAAGAATGCTACNGAGCGCCGACTGGAATACTCCGTGGTCCTTGAGGAGGACCGGGTGGTGGGNGTGATCTTCGTGACGGACATTTTCCGGGCCGCTGCGTCTCTCGCCCTCGCCCACGAGGCAGGGGGGATTTCGCTGCCCGGGGATGGTGGGGAANTCAGACACTGAAGGGCTGAAGGGCTGAAGGGCTGAAGGGCGACCCCTCGGTCCGCGACTGGGAGCNCGGACAGTTGTGGCCGTGGAGCTGGCCGTTGGACCGGGGAGCCCTCTCCGGCGAGGCATGGAAATTCGTTACGGACCCAGGATGGTAAATCCGCTAGGAAGAGCGTGATGAAAGGTGNGATCTGTCCGTTGCGGGTTCTGCTGGTTGGGACTGTTATTGGTTCGAGCAGCCTGTTGGCTGAGACCAACTGGCCCCAGTTTCGCGGCCCGGATGGGCGGGGAATTTCTGAAAACAGGAACCTTCCCGAGAAGTGGTCTGCGACGGATAACGTGGAGTGGAAGCGGGATCTNCCGGGGCGGGGATGGTCTTCCCCGGTGGTGTGGGGGAAGCGGGTGTTCCTCACGACCGTAATCAATGANGGAGTCTCGGAGGACCCCAAGAANGGGCTCTATTTCGGGGGTGAACGTCCGAAGTTCCCGGAGACGGTGCATCGCTGGAAAGTTTACTGCCTCGATCTCGAGAGCGGAGAGGTGCGGTGGGAAAGGGAAGTGCATCAGGGCAAACCGCAGTCCGCCATACACGTCAAGAACAGCTACGCCTCGGAAACGCCGGTCACGGACGGGGAGCGGGTTTACTGTTATTTTGGAAACCTGGGGATCTTCGTGTTCGACATGGAGGGCGAGGCCCAGTGGTCACAGAAGTTCCCGCCCCGCAAGACGCGCTACAGCTGGGGGACGGCTGCCTCACCGGTCCTGCACGGTAATCGCCTGTATATTGTGAACGACAACGAGGTCGATTCCTGGCTCCTCGCCCTCGACAAGAAGACTGGAGCTGAAGTCTGGAAGGTGGAGCGTGAGGAAANGAGCAACTGGAGCGCTCCCTTCATCTGGAAGAACAAGCTGCGTACCGAGATCGTGCTGCCCGGGAGCGGTCGCACGGTGTCCTACGATCTNGAGGGGAAGGAGCTCTGGTGGTGGAAGAAGGGCATGTCAAGTATCACNATTGCCACGCCCTACGCCTCGGAGGAACTNCTCTACATCAGCTCGGGGTACGTGGGTGACCGCCGCAAGCCGATCTACGCGATCAAACCCGGCGCCCGGGGTGATATCTCGATCAAGGCTTTCGGGGAGAGTGACAATAAGTTCGTGGCGTGGTGCAATTGGAAGGCCGCTCCCTATAATCCGAGCACGCTGCTTTACGACGGGCAGCTGTACTCGCTTCTCGACCGTGGCTGGCTGCGGGCCCTCGACCCTGCAAGCGGGGACTACATCTACGAGCAGAACCGGCTCCCGGCAGGAGCCGGCTACACCGTTTCGCCCTGGGCCTACAACGGCAAGATTTTCTGCCTCAACGAAGACGGGGAAACCCGCGTGATTGCGGCTGGGAGGAAATTCAAGGTCCTGCACACGAACAGCCTGGCGGAAGACGACATGGCCATGTCCTGCCCTGCCATTGCGGGAGACCGTCTTCTCATTCGGACTGCGGCCCGGGTCTACTGCATCCGGAAGGCCCGCTAGCGAGCGAAATATCCCTTCTTCATTGGCCCCGGGACGTCGTCCGGTCTTTTTTCCGGGGTGCCCGGTCTTCCCGGGGGGGTGGAGGCTTCTTGTTATTTGCAGGCGATGGGATACAGTGGGGACTGGGCCTGATTCGTCCCGAGGGCGATGGTCCGAAACCCCAGACAGCCTTCATGACGTTACCCCTTCGCCCCCTCCGGGGAATTCTCCTTGTCTTCCACCTCCTGCCGTGGGCGGCGTGGGCTCAGAATGTCATCAGCGTCAATTTCGTGGGTGGCAACGGGGGGAATGGAAACGGAGGGGGTGCTGCCGTGGTCACGGGCGTGGCGGGGGAGGTGTGNCGGAGGACCTCTCGGCGGGCGGTCATGAGGGAACCCTCAATGGCGGGCCTGAGGTGGTGGAAGGGCACTCGGGAGAGGGNGATTTCGCCCTCCGGTTCGATGGAGTAGACGACTCGGTGACCACGGCCGCGAATCTGTTCAACGGCCTGCAGGAGTTTACCATGATGGGATGGGTCAAGTGGGACNTGCGCCAGNCGGGCAACCGCNTCGGCTGGTTTGGGCAGAACGACGCGGTGGAGTATGGTCTGANCAACCCGACTACCATGNACCACTGGACGAANGTNGGTGNNGCNGTCNANGTGGCTGTNCCNGAGGTNTCCCCGGAGTGGACNCANTATGCCNTNACCAATNANNCNACGGGACGNNTNNTCTANATCAACGGNNNNGAGGTCATGACCGGNNCTTCCNCNTCAGGGGTCGTCCTCCAGCTTTCNCNTTCCACATNGGTGGNTCCGGTGTNTTNGATNNNNCNGGNAACTGGTTCAACGGATGTATCGATGATGTNGCGGTCTGGGACAGGGCCCTGAAGGCTGAGGAGATCCTNCAGATNGCCTCNTGTGAGATGACGCCCCTNGGGCGCNCCTGCGGCCTTGGAGTGGGTGTGGAGATCACGGAACTCCGCCGGACGGCGGAAGGAGATCTCCGGGTGAGCTGGAAAAGTCGCCAGGATCGCCAGTATGACATCCTTGCCAATTCGGATCTCAACAGGCCGCGGGTTGAGTGGACCGGGGTTGCGGGTGCCGAGAACATCCCCGGTGATCCCTCCGGGATCACGACCGCGGAGATACCGCTGCCCTTCCCGGANACGGGATACCTCGTCGTGCGTGAAGAGGGCCTGCCCGCGCTCTTTGAGGACAACTTCGAAACGGATGCNGGCTGGNCCACCCTCGTTAATGATGCCGAAGGNAACACCGTATGGGAACGTGGNACACCCGTCGGAAGCACTGGACCCCTCTCGGGAGCTGAGGATACTGCCAACGCCTGGTGCACAAACCTCGGGGACTACGGGATTAACTCGGACATCTCCCTGATTTCACCTCCCATTGACCTCACCGGGGTGGTAAATGCCGAGCTNACCATGGAGGTCTGGCGTGACGGCGATGGATTTGGAGAAACAGCGTCCATCCGCTTCCTGCGTTCCGACGATGGAGTTCAGCTTGGTGCGGATANTCCGATCGACATGAGTATNATCGATGCGNCCTGGACGGAGCTGAACATCCCGGTCGCAGCTGAAGCGTTCGGAGAGACNATTACCATCGAGATCAATTTCGTNAGTGATGACACGCCGGACTTTTTCAGCGGGCTTGCAATCGATAATGTGAAAGTGGAGGTGCCCTAGGTTGCTTCCGCNCATCATTCTGGTTTTGCCANGGCATGGGGGGCNGGTGCGGCTCCGGAGGCCGACCGGCGCAGCTTGGGCCNGCGGCTCACGAATGCGCATGGTTGCGTGATCAAGGAGGTCCAGGCCTGGTTTCCTTGCGGCTGNCGCTTTCGCTGTCCCAGCAAGGCGGAGCAGAAGTCACACCGGTCCGGGGTTGATGAGANTGCGGGGAGTGGCCCCGGCGCGCAACGCCATCTCTGGATTCCAATATGCNCGGTNGCTCGAGTTTGGAGATCCCTTGTGGGTCGTTCCGAGGGGAGGGGAAAAAGGAGGTTAAGTGGCGGTTACTCGGCCCTCTCGCCTTGTGAATAACTTCATAAAAAAGGGATTGTTCGTTTTCGTGCAATCGTGTAATCGTGNAGCACGATGAAAAATGTCACGGTAAAGTTGGAGGATGTCTTGGTGCGGGCGGCCCGGCATGAGGCGGTGGATGCAGGGCAATCGCTGAGTACATGGCTGGCGGATTTGATTCGCGAACGCCTNGGGCGAAGCGAAGTGGCTAGTGCGGTGGCTGACGTGATGGGCAAGGATGTGCGGGGCACGGATGATGAGTTGGCCTCATTCGAGGAGGCGCGTCGGCGGGCTCTGGGTTATTTGGAACACCCGGTTTCGCTGGAGGGCGGTGGCGATTTCCCGTCGGGTCGCGGAAAGCGCGAGTGAGCGTTTTTATCGATAGCGGCATTCTCGTTTACGCCCACGATCGCGGGGCCGGGGAGAAGCACCTCGTTGCCAATCGCCTCGTCCGGGAGCTTTGGCGATTGCCCGTTCTGCCGGTGATCAGTGTGCAGGTGTGCCGCGAGCTCTGGTGGATACTCAGTCAGTCTCCGGACCTTGAGCGGGAAGGTCTAGCCCGGCTGGTTGCCAGCTATCTGGTCTGGCGGGTCATTCCGGAGGATGGGGAACTGGTCGCGGCCGCCCTTGAGCTGCAGCACCGTTTCGNGATTTCGGTCTGGGATTCGTGGATCGTTGCTGCCGCCCTGCGGGCGGGGGTACGTCAATTGTGGAGCGATAGNATTGCGGTGCTGGAATATGGACCGCTGCAGGTGGTCAATCCCCTGGTCTCCTGACAAATNTTGTTAAAGGCACCTTAAGCGGATTCCCGCACTGGAAATAGCGGATCTCCCGTGCTTGATTAAGGCCTCGTCGGACGTTCTCCAACGCCTCCCCATCCGANGGACCCCGGTTACAGTAATGCAAGGAAAGTCCCTCTTCATCCTGCTGGCGGCCACGATTTCCGCCTCCGAGCTCTCGGGGGAAACGGATTTCAATGTGGTCGGAAGGGAAATGACGAAGATCCTGGGCAATCGCCATTACGCGCGCCACAAGCTCGAGCATCTGGAGGACAAGATGCTCGANCAGTATCTTGCCGATCTCGATCCGCAACGAAGCCTCTTTACTGCTGGTGATGTGGCCACCTTTCGCAAGGAATATGGCGGCCGCATCGGAGAACTTCTTCTGAATTCCCGTTCGATGGAGCCAGCGGGACGGATTTATGANCGTTTCGAGGAGCGGGTCATTCAGCGTGAGGAATACGTGCGGGAACTACTGGAGGAGGGTGAGTTCAGTTTCGATACAAGCGCAGGTATTCTTCGCTCGCGGAAGGAGGCTCCCTGGCCGGCNAATGAGAAAGCCGCCCGCCTGCTTTGGCAGGCGCAACTGCTCAANGAGGTTCTTTCCGAACAGNTGCGCCGGGAGTCAAGGGCCAAGGCGGCCGGGCAGGATCCGGAGAAGATAGAGGGCGAGCCCGGAGTGGAAGGGAAAATCATGCGCTCTTATGCGCGGGGCCGGCGCAACATCACCGCGGGCAATAANCCTGAAGACGTNGCGGAATACTTCTTGAGCGCGGTGGCAGCAACCTACGATCCGCATACCGATTACCTGAGCAAGAGGGAGAATGAGAGGTTTCAAGTTCGCATGCGGCGGGGTCTGGTGGGCATCGGAGTGACCCTGCGTGCGGAAGATGACGGATCNGTGAGCATTTCGGCGGTGGTGATTGATGGACCTGCCGACCGGGCCGGAAACCTGAAGCTCAAGGACCGCATCGTGGGAGTTGATTCTTCCAACAAGGGGGGAGACGGGAACATGGAGGATATTCTTTTCATGAAGACCGATCGCATCGTGGAGAGGATCAAGGGCAAGGAGGGNACCAAGGTGCGCCTGCGAATCCGTCCTGACAAAGCCGCGCCGGGAGTATTCAGGGACATCGTCATNGTGCGGGGGAAAGTGGAATACAGGGGGCAGCTTGCCCGGGCCGAGCTTATCCACTCCCGGAACAAGGAGAAAGGCGAACCACGGGTCGGTTACCTCAGGATTCCCTCCTTCTATTATGACTTCGAAGACGGGGTCCCGTCGGTTTCCCGCGACGTAGAAGTGCTTGTTCGGCATCTGCAGAAGGAGGGCATGGACGGACTCGTGCTGGATTTGCGGGGTAACGGAGGAGGATCGCTCCGCGAGGTGATCCGCATGGCGGGNTTTTTCATCGGAAAGGAACCGGTGGTGCAGGTGCGCGATGCTGCCGAGCGGGTGCAGGTGCGTCAGGCCAGCCTGGCCAAGCCCCTCTATGGGGGGCCTCTGGTGGTGCTCACCGACAAGGCCAGTGCCTCGGCGAGCGAGATTTTGGCCGGTGTGTTGCAGGATTACAACCGTGCGCTCCTGGTCGGGGATTCCTCGACCTATGGCAAGGGGACGGTGCAGAACCAGGTTGCTATCGGCCGCTACTTCCCGTCCTTTGCGAATGCGAGCCGCGCGGGATATCTGAAGCCTACGATTCAGAAGTACTACCGCGTTTCAGGAAGCTCGGTTCAGCTGGTCGGGGTGAAGCCGGATATCATTCTCCCCTCCCGATATGACGCATATGAGTATGGAGAAGCATCTGAACCACACGCGTTGAAACACGATGTGATTNNGAAGAGTCCGGATTTCTCACCNCTTCAGGATTCGATGCTTTTCCGGGACAGGNTGCGGGAGCGCTCCGCCGAGCGCGTAGCTTCCTCCGNCGATTTTGATTATCTGCGGGAGGATATCGACCGGATCAAGCGCGAACGTAAATCCAACCGGATCTCCCTCAATGGCATGGAGCGCCGAACCGAACTGGAGGTGAGGAAAGAGCGCCGCACGAAACGCAACGAGGAGCGCACGAAGCGGTTCGCGAGGATCGAAAAGAATGACCGTGAGCGGTTCCGGTTTTACGAGCTCACCCTCGACGATATCGAGGCGGGNAAGATGAATGAGCTGGGGAANGGTGTGGAGCGTACGATCTACATGCGGACCCTGGAAGAGGATCCCGATGGAACAGGAGAAGCTCCGCCGTGGCCCAGCGGCCTGAACCCGGTCAAACGNGAATCGATTTCCATCGCGCTCGATCTCATCGAGATGACCGAGGCTCTCCGGGTTGCACGGAAAAACCCCAAGGGCTGATCTGATGGGAGCGGGTGCTCAGTCCGGATCAGGAAACTCCGTGTCTTTCAAGGCCCGNCAGTCCTGCTTTCAATTCGAATCCTGTATCCGGTCTTCGGTGAGATGAATGATTTTTCGATTGAAGCCCGGCTTTTCCGCAAGGAGGGAGANATCATCAATAATGCGCGTTTTCCTCTCGTGCTGATGCGAGCGACGGAGGCGGCACGATCTAGCTCTCCCGCGCAGTGGTTTGAAGACCGGTTCGCGGAGAATGGCTGGNGTGGAAGCTGGCGATGGAAAGTGTATCCCTTCCATCACTTTCACACNAATACCCATGAAGTTCTGGGAGTGTCTNGCGGTGAGGCGGAACTCCTGATGGGTGGAGTNGGAGGGGAGTGTTTTAAGCTCAAGGTTGGGGATGTGGTCGTCATCCCGGCCGGGGTGGGGCACAAATGCGAGAGCAACTCAACTGACTTCGAGGTGGTGGGGGCGTATCCNGACGGCAAGNTTCCGGACCTCNTCCGCAGTGTAANAGATGATGCANCCGGTTGCCGGGAAACCGTATTGGCGGTGGANCTGCCTGCCATGGACCCGGTTTTCGGGGCGGAGGGACCTCTTTTCGACCACTGGAAGTAGAGGGGCGTNCTTGGCTGCCAGGGCCATTGCGATCAGGGAGGTCGTGCCCGGAGGNAATCCCGGGATTCCCGGGCAGGCCATCCGACCGGGACCGCTCCTGCGGGGGAAGTCAAAGACTCGTCAACCAGGCACCGATAAGTTTGCTGACCTGCTCTTGCTCGGAGAGGAAGAGGAAGTGATGGCCCCCGGGGAGGTAGTGGGTAGTCACTTCCATCTTGATTTNGTCCAGACTCGAGACGGCCCNGCGGATATGTCCGGGGGGCGTTTGCTTATCCTGTTCCCCGGTAATGACCAGTGCCTTGCGGCCACCCCAGCCGTCCCTGAACTCCTCCGACTCAATAATGTCCCTTTCGATGACAGGTGAAAGAAGGAGCAGTCCCTGCCACTTGTCCGGGGTGGCGCGGCCTCCCCGGGTCACTCCGGTCGCCCCATGGGAGAGGCCGGCGAGGATGAGTCTGTTCCCGTCGATACGAGGGTCGTCCACGCAGAAGCGGCGGGCCTGTTCGATGGCTTCCAGGCCGCCGTCCCGGGCCCAGTTTCCGGACCCGAAACTCGGAGCCACGATGGCGTATCGGTGTGTTTCAGCGATTTTCTTCCAGACCGCCCAGTAGCCCTGGGAGTTGCCCATCCGGTCATGCAGGAAGACAAGGGCGGGGAGAGTCGATGTCTCTTCCGTGGCGGGAATATAGACGAAGAGCGGTCCGGGTCCCGGCTTGAACCCTGCGGCCTCAAGGTAGGCGGGACCGAGAACAGTGGGGAGCGGGGCGAGGTCACGATCCTNCTCCNGCGCAGCGAAGATGCCCCTCAAATCGTTGCGGAGTTCAGCCGCCCGGGTCCAGCTCAGGTTGGGATCGATGAGCGAGGAGAGGTAGGAGCGAAGGATGTGCTGATCGATTTCGGGGATGAGGTTGACCGGTGAGTAGCGGGAATGGCTGTTGCCGTCCCGGAAGATCATCCGGGCNGGGGCCTGAGGATCGTCGGTGTGGAGCGGGGCCTTTTGTGCGCATAGGAAGAGGGCTGTTCCCCCGGCCNGGACGAGAAGTACGGTGACGATCCTGCGGCTGGTCTTTCGCCAGTGGAGGAAATTGAGCGGGACGGGCAGCAGGCAGATGAGGGCAATGGCGAAGAGCCTGGATTCCGTGGTGGTGGATACGGCAAGGAGGGCCACGGCTCCGAGCCAGAAGGGCAGCGANAGCAGGGTCCAGAGCCCGGAAATGAGACAGCCCCGCTTGCTGAATTCAGCTTCCGGTTTTCCACTCATGGGCCTGTCNTACTGCGAGGGTTTGAGAGTAATCAAATGCATGGTAGCAGTGTAGGCATTGGCTGCACTCATGCGCTTGAACTCGTGTCCCGGCCCCCACGAGTCGGTATAGATGATCTCGTTGGCCTGCTGGTTGTAACCGATGACCAGCCTCATGTGGCCTCCACCCTGCTGGGGAATTCCCTTTTCGGGAAAGACCCCGACCTGGAGGGCCCAGAGGAGCGGGGTCCCGGAATCGACGTTGTCCCGGATTTGCTTGCGGAAGCGGTCGAAGGCGGTGCCCTTGGCACGCACTTCGCGCAGGGTGGGCGCGTGGCACCGGGCAAGGAAGTACTGGTAAGGGATGTAGGCCTCGTCGGGGAATGGCTTGCCCTTTTCGTTTTTCCTGATGAGCCGGTTGTAGGCCTTGAGCTCGGACTTGATTCTGCGTCCCTCGAGTTCGTAATGCACGAGGAGGCGGGTCTTGGTGCGTCCAGCTACCTTCTTCAGGGCCTCGATCATGGTATCGGGGTTGGTTCCTCCCTGCGCACTGCTTTCCGCAATCTGGGCCATGGCGTGTTGATCGACAGGCAGGCCGTANTAGCGGAACACGCGCTCTGCGCTGGCCACCGCGCAATATCCCTTGCGGCCCTGGTCGACCATGGGGACTCCCTGCACGAAGACGTCGCCATTTGGCCTGGTCGCCCGGTTCGCCACCAGATCGCGGCGCCGGGCCATGGTCTTGGTCAGGCCGGAGCGCTGCTCGTAGATTTCCTTTCCGTATCTGACGGAGACGAGGCTCAGTTTCAGAAATTCCGGGGTGTATCCACGAGTCGCCTTNGATTTGCTTGAGGTGAGAACAAGGAAGGCACCGGGGCATTTCCAGACCCAGCGATCGGCGGACACGACACTGCCCTTCTGGGTGCGGTTCATCTTCTCGCCTTCCAGGCTGGTCTTCTCGACAAGGAGGGCATGCCACTTTTCGGTGAGGGCCGTGAACCGCTCCGGAGCCAGGTCCCCATTATCGCCGCGGTTGTAGATGGAGATATCGAAGGAGTGCAGCTTGTCCTCGCGGCTGCGGAGAATGGTTTCTCCGACCGGCAGGCCCCAGAGCTTCAGGCCCCGCCGGGTGCTCCGCGCATCCTTGCGTTCGGTCGAGAGCCAGTGAAAGCCGAGCGGTCTGCGGTCGCGCAGGACTTCGCCCACGGGTTTCTCCCACATGCGGGCGTCGAGAAAAAGGACCTCCAGGTCCGGGACAGCCGCGGCGGAAAGCGGGCCGGCAGCTGCGAGCAGGGCAAGGGTGGGAAAAAAGCGCGGCACGGAGACAGTGTAGGCGATCGGGCCGGGACTGCAAGGTCAGTGCCGGTGGCGGGAGCCCGCGCGGCAGCCTTCGCAGCCGACCCAGTCGCTGGTGCCATCGGCGTAGAATTCCTTCTTCCAGATGGGGAGCCGATGCTTGATCTCGTCGATGATGAAGCGACAGGCTTCGAAGGCTTCGGCACGGTGGGGTGAGGATACNGTGACAATCACGGCGGACTCGCCAATCTCCAGCGGGCCGGTGCGGTGGACGGCGGTGGCATGATCGAGTCCGAAGCGCGCAATGGCATCCTCTACGATGCGGGTGCCTTCCTTCCGGGCGACCGGGGCGTGGGCCTCNTATTCGAGGCGGAGGACCTCGCGGCCCTCATGATGGTTCCGCACTGTGCCCTCGAATACGGCGACGGCGCCCGCATGGGGGTCACTGGCGGCTTCCCGGAGGGTTGCCACTGCNATCGGACTGGAGGTGAGNTNGAACATTTAAGAGAGGGGACGGTTGGCGAACTTAGCCACCGGCGAACGGAGGAAAGAGGGTGAGCCTGTCTCCGTCGGCGAGCAAATATGACCAGGGCTCGAACTCGTCGTTAACNGCGATGCGGACGGNNTCCAGCTGGAGCGATAGGGTNCNGGCCATGCGCAGTTCCTCCCAGAGGCCGGCTGCGGTCGAGGCTTCGGTTTTCATNTCCTCGCAATCCCTGCCCGNATCCTCGCGGAGGATTCCGCAGTANTCTACTGTGATAGTCTTGGTGCTGCGTTCCCCCGTGAGATTACGGCGGGCCTCCTCGAGGTCTTCGGGCCGGTTGCAGTTGTCTAGAGCAGCCTTGTCGGGCAAGGACAGTTCCCTGCGGTCGAGAGAGAAGAGAAACTTGCGTGCGCAGGCCACGTTGCTGTCGAGGGCGCGCTTCAGGGCGTTCTCGGCGGAGGGTTCATAGATCGTACAGAGNGGCTCTGGCCTGCCGTCGAAACGGCTCGTGAAGCAGGTCGCGTCGCAGTCGGGATCGCGGGACTCGCAGAGGTACCGCAGGACGTCCCCGGTGAGGAAAGGAAGGTCACAGGCCGTTACGAGCCAGGCCGCCCCGGGCACTTCCCGAAAGGCTGCCTCCAGCCCGGCGAGAGGTCCGGAGTCGGCACGNAGATCCCGAACAGTGGAGGTATCGTAACTACGTTCGTCGTCCCGGGCGATGGAGAGGTGGGTCGCCTTGGTGGCACCGTTGAGCAGCTGGAGCCCCCGCTCACGCAGGGAGAGAGAGCCATTGACGANGAGATCGGCTTTGTCGGAACCCATGCGGCGGCTCTTGCCGCCGGCGAGAAGGAGCCCGTGGAGAGGTGCGCTCATGACTCCCTAGGTGCGATCGAAGTCGCTTTTGCCACCGCGTTTCAACACGAGGTGTAGCCCGGTGATTTCAATGGACGGGTTGGCACCCTTGCACATGTCGTAGATTGTTAGAGCNGCGACNGAGGCTCCGGTGAGGGCTTCCATTTCCACCCCGGTCCTGCTGCTGGTGGAGCACTCGCACTCCACCAGCAGGGCAGAATCTCCGGTTGGCTCGATGCGGACGTCGCACTTGTCGAGAGGCAGGGGATGGCAGAGCGGAATGAGGGAGGAGGTCTGCTTGGCAGCCATGATGCCGGCCAGGACCGCAGTTCCGATCACGGAGCCTTTCCGNCTCTGGAAACCGTCCTCCTCCAGCTGGGTCATGAGTTCGGCGCCAAGGTGGACGGAGCAGGCCGCGCGGGCCNGACGGCTGGTCACGGCCTTGGCGCCCACATCCACCATGCGCGGCTGGCCAGCGTCATCGAGATGAGAAAGTTCGCTCACTGCAAAAACGCTATGTCATCGTCCGAAAAGTGCTAGCNGATTTCCAGCCCGGCAGGCCTAGAGCCAGGAGCGGAAGGGGAGGACTGTTCCGGGAGGAAATTCGTTCCGGCAGGCGGGAAGCTCGACGAACCCATCGGACTCGATGGCAGAGGCGAAGTCGCCTGAATTGGCAAGCGGAGCCGGTTCCGCCAGCAGGGTTGCTTCCCGCTGGTGGAGAAGAACCGGTACGGAGCAGGCAACAGGGGCGTCCAAGCGCAGTTCCGAGGCGAGGGCGACCGNGCGGACCGGGGATTGCTGCTTTTGGAGTGCGAGGAGAAAAGGGCCTGCGTAGCGGTGGAAGGTGACCTGCACGGACATGGGGTTTCCCGGGAGNGCAAAGATGGGCGGCGGGCCGGCCCAGAAGGCAAGCGGCTTGCCCGGACGCTGGGCCACGCCATGAAAGGCGGGGGCTCCGAGGAGCGACTCGATGACCGGGCGTACGAAGTCGTATTTTCCCTTGGATATGCCGCCACAGAAGAGGATGAGATCAGATTGAAGATGTGCGCGGACTGCGGTGGTAGTAGCCTCCGGGTCGTCGGGGAGGTGTTGNGAGTGGACCAGTTCCGCCCCCAGTTTTGGCAGGGCTGCCTGGAGAGAGGCGGCATTGGATTGTCGAACCTGGTGAGCGGCTGGAGTTCGGGAAGGCTCAACCACTTCGTCCCCGGTAGTAAAGACGGCAACGCGTGGGCGTTTGAGAACCCTGAGGGNAGTGGCTCCGACGGTGGCAGCCACGGCAGCGATGCGGGAATCGATCCTTCTGTGCGCGGCGACGAGGAGATCACCGCGGNCGTGATCGCTTCCAGCTGCATGAATGAAACGCGCGGGCACCGCCTGATCGAGCTCAAAGGTAACGTNATGGGCATCCCGAGTGATTTGTTCGTAGGGCACGACCGTATCGCAGTCGGGGGGAAGGCAGGCCCCGGTCATGATCTCCCAGCAATGTCCCGGTGCGAGGGGACCGGGAGGAGGNTCGCCGGCAGCATGAACTCCGGAAAGCTCGAGGCATGGTTTGTTCCCAAGGTCCGCCTGCCGGAAGCAGATGCCGTCCATCATGACACGGTTGTAGGGAGGGAGAAGGCGGTCGGCGTGGAGATCCTGCGCCAGGATCCGGCCATGGGAACGTTCNAGGGGGANCTCCTCGCTTCCGAGTTNGGGAAGGTNGGTGAGGGCGATCTCNTCCGCGTCGAGGGGAGTAATAAGCGAATCCATGGGCAGCCTCAGTCCACAGGGATTGGGCAAATACCCAAGTATTTAGTTGCGGGTGGCCGGGGCTACGCTTCCTTGGAGGCGGGAAAAAATGCTCNCCGACCAGCANAGCCGTCCGCTTCGGGATCTGCGNATNTCGATCACGGATCGCTGCAATTTCCGATGTCGCTACTGTATGCCGGCTGAGATATTTGGTCCGGACTACGCGTTCCTGCCCCGCGAGGATTTGCTCACATTTGAGGAGATCGAATGCCTGGTCCGTCTATTCGTCCCGCTGGGTGTGCGCAAGGTGCGGCTGACGGGGGGGGAACCCCTCCTGCGCCGTGGGGTGGGGGACCTGACGGGAATGTTGGCGTCGGTGGAGGGCATTGAGGATCTGGCCCTGACCACCAACGGNATCCTCCTGCCCCAGCATGCTGAAGGGTTAAGGAGTGCGGGCCTGCACCGGGTAACTGTCAGCCTTGACGCGCTCGATGAAGGAGTCTTTGCCCGGATGAACGGAGTCGGGGCCAAGGTGAAGCGGGTGCTGGAGGGGATTGAGAGCGCGCGGGCGGCCGGACTGGGAGTGAAGGTCAATGCGGTGATCCAGCGTGGAGTCAATGAGAGCGAGATCCTGCCGCTGGCGCGGTGGGGCAGGAAGCATCGCATTCCGGTGCGGTTTATCGAGTTCATGGATGTGGGCGAGTCCAACGGCTGGTGCATGGACCAGGTCGTTCCCGCGGGGGAGATGCTGGCGATNATCGAGGAAGAATTTCCGCTCAGGATGATTGGCCCCGGCCAAGAGGGAGAGGTAGCGCGTCGCTATGGATTCCGTGAAGGAGGGGGTGAGATTGGTATTATCTCCTCGGTAACACAGCCATTTTGCGGCGGATGCAACCGGCTCCGCCTTTCNGCCGAAGGCAGGCTCTTTACCTGCCTGTTTGCGGAAAGCGGNCTTGATGTGAGGGGGCCGCTTCGCGGGGGAGATGCTGAGCAAGTGCGATCGCTGNTNGGCAGCATGTGGCGTAAACGNGCAGACCGCTACTCGGAAGAGCGCGGCAAGAGCAGCAGGCNCAAGGTTGAAATGAGCTATATNGGAGGATAACAGTCATGGAATGGGAAATAGAACTACTGCACATGTTCGTGTCCGGAGGGCACAATTACNTGGGTCGCCACGGGAAAGGATCNCTGGANCACGGTATTGAGGATNCNNCTGCGATTGAGTGNGTGGCGGGCAGGGGTATCAGGGGAGACCGCTATTTTGATCACAAGGAAAACTTCAAGGGCCAGATCACCTTCTTTGATTACGATGTCTACGAGGCGGTGAAAAAGGATTTTGGGATTTCTGACCTTGCACCTTCGGTCTTCCGTCGCAACGTGCTGGTGAAAGGTGTTCCGCTGCTCGAACTGGTCGGCAAACCCTTTGCCCTCGAGGGCGTCGAGTTTTTCGGAGTCGAGGAAGCGGCCCCCTGTTACTGGATGAATGAGGCTGTCGCAGAAGGCGCCCACGAATACCTCAAGGGCAAGGGGGGGCTGCGAGCCCGGATCACCAGGAGCGGCGATCTCCAGCGCGGCGGGGGTTTGCTCAGGCTGTTGCTGCCGTGAAGTTCCGGGGGCAAAAGGGTCCGGCANANGNAGNGGCGAAGCTGGGCAGGTCTTCNGGTNGATCGCCTNTTTCGGAGCGGNNGACGGAGACATTTACTGGCTTTCGCCACCCNGGNACTGGTTGATNCGGCTGCGCAGGGTCATGACCTCCTGTTCGAGCCTTGCGAGCCGCGCTTCGATGGACTCGTGCCACGCACTGTCCCCTTGGTGCTCAGGTGTATCAGGGCAACCCGGTTCGCAATCCTCGGTTTCGGAAGAAGACCCGCCGGGCACCGGTTCTGGAGCGGGGGGCTGCGCCGAGAGAAGGTGNTCGAAGGTCTCNACCCGGCGGCCTCCGCCGGCGGGGATACGCCGGATCAGTGGCCCGTGGGGGTATTCGATGAACCAGGCCAGGGTTTCCTCGACCTCGGCAAGGGATTCAAAGTGGTGGATCCTCTCGGTGCGTTGTTTCAGCTCGCCAGCGGTCTGTGGACCACGCAGAAGGAGAACGGTTAGGATGGCGCGCTCCCGGTCCTGCAGGCTGAGAACGTGCTTGAGACAGTGCTCATACTTGGCGGTNCGGCCGCCGACGACTTTCTCGACAAGGTACTTTTCCGAAAGTGAGCGCAAGGCCTCGAGAACNTGCCCAGCCTCGAATTCGGTAATGGGGTAGCGGCTTGAGTTCTGGTTACAGGCGGTGACGAGAGAATTCAGGGAGAGGGGATAGGCGTCCGGGGTGAGGGTTTCCTTCTCGAGGAGGCAGCCAAGGACNCGGGTTTCCTCGAAGGTCAGCTGGATCTCGGGAAAGTGCTGCATATCGTGCTTTTCTACTGAGGGGTAGACTATTTGGCCGGCGGGCTGGCCGAACCTGAACAGGGGGCTTCCNAGGGACCGCACCCATGCGAGTTCACTGGTCGCCCGGTCTCGTGGCAGATGAAGGGAGCCGAGATTTCAGATTCAGTCTCAAGGTAGTTGAAGGTCAGTTCGTCACCCTCCCTGATGTCGTGCAGGGCAAGGAAAAGCCGACCGTCGAGGCGCAGGTTNGGGGTAAAGGAATGATTGAGGCAGACCGCGTAGGCGTCCTCCACGTGCTGGCCGGGCGCGACCTGGATGCTCTCGCGGGTGCGCTGGTCGCCTGCTTCCCCGCGCACCCGGTAGACGAGTTCTCCAGAGGAGAAGGCAAAGCGCGCGTAGGTAGCACGCTCGCCGTNACCGTTTTCGGAGATCCGGAAGCAGTCAGTGCGATCAGTCTCGGACATGGTTAACCGATCGACTACCACTGTCCGGTCCTGCTGGCCAGCGCATTGCCTGAGCGNGGAGAGCCAGGGCGGACACGGTCGCTAGTTTGCCTGCAGAAAGCTCTCGCTGAGGAGAATCTCCCGGATTAAGGCACGCAGCCTGTGTTTGTCTGGCCCGGTCTTCTCCACGATGGCTTCTACGGTCAGGGAGTCGGCAGGGCTCAATTCACTGGAAATCGCGTAGCGCAGGAGGTGGGCGGTGAACGCTTTGGCGAAACGTTTTTCCTCCTTCACGAGGGCTTCCTTGAAGCGGACTGCGCCGTCGAAAGGATATTTGCGGATCAGGGTGCCGCTGGCATCCACCGCGCGCCCGTTGGGATATTTGTCCCGCCAGCGGCCGATGATATCGTAGTTCTCGAGCGCGAAGCCGAGGGGGTCGAGCCGGGAGTGGCAGCCGGCGCAGTCGGGATTCGCACGGTGGGCGGCGAACTTCTCGCGAATGGTCAGGTTCTTGGCCGCGGCATCCTCGTTGAGGGGTGGCACGTTGTTGGGAGGGGGCGGAGGAGGATCATTGAAGATGACCTCGATGATCCAGGCGCCGCGGGCGATGGGATGGGTCCGCTTCGGGCCGGAGGTCATNCTGAGCATGGCCGCGTTGGTGATGACACCCCCGTAGCGNGGGTCCTCGGCTGCGACTCGNGCAAAGGTGCGGGTGTTTAGTTTGCGGCGGATGTCGTCCTCATAGATGCGCCGGGTNTCCTGCTGCGCGCGGCCGGGGTCGGTGTTGGCGGGNACCTGGTCGTGAGCCGCCTGCGATTCGGCGATCTTTTTCCGGAGCCCATCGCGCCGCGCGCGTTGCTCGGGGGAGAGCGCATTGGCAAGTTCTTCTTCCGAGATGTAGAGCCCTCCAGCGGAGCCGGCGACCTCCTCGGCGGTGAGGGCGCGGTTGTAAAAGCGGGCGCGAGCCAAACTTACGTGCAGGTATCTGCCCGCTCCCGCGGGCAGGTGGCGGAGGCCGAAAATGATCGAACTGCGGTTCTTGGGGAAGGTTGCGAGGCTCGTGTGGAAGGGTTTTCCGTAGGGCTTGCCATTGCGGTAGAGCACGACGTGACCGTCGGGTTTGTAGACCATGGCGAGGTGGAGTTTTTCCTTGGGCTTGGTNTCCGGCGTTGATTCCGGGAAGTCCTTGGTGCGTGCAAAGCGGTTGCTGCCTGTGATCCAGTGTCGCGGTTGTCGCTCTCCCAGCACGATGGTATCGAAGAAGTCTCCCGGTCCCTGCACACCCATGACGCCACCGCCCCGCTGGTCGATGTTGTGGACGAGGCACCACGCCTCGAGCGTCTTCTCCCGGAGGTCAAAGGGGAGCGGGGCACTTTGCAGGTAGGAATTATTGAGGGTCACCATGCCCTCGCCATGCTGAATTTTTCCATGGGCCTTCAGGTGGAGGGAGCCTACCGAATCCTTCAGGTCGCCGTTGAATTCCCAGGCGGCGAAGGGCTTGAGGTCCACGGGCTTTGCCCGGCCCTTCTGCCGGGCCCGCAGGAGACTGGTGCGGACCGGATTGATCAGGGCTTCGAGCTCGCGCTCGCTCGACTTGATAACGGTCTGGAGACGGGCCCGCTGCTGGTCGTTGGACTGGTTGCGCGCCACAATGGCCGTGGCATCGACCCGGGGAGGAACAAGGTCGCTGTTGTACCAGGTGCGCAGAAAGTCGCTCTGGTAGGCGAACTTCGGGGCAATGAGGTCGATCACGGGCCTGTCCTCCAGGAAGACGGCATCAAAGAGAAGGAGAGGCTCGAGGATCATCTGGACGCTGGCCGGCTTGCTCTTGTCGACATTGAAGAGGCCTGCGAGACGCGGGTCGGGAGTGGCTCCGAGGAGGTTTTCCAGCTGCATCCACTGAGAGGGAAAGGAGTCGAGGAAGCGCTCGATCCGGGAATCAGCGAGCATGCGGTCGATGGTCTCACGGAAGGTTCCGANGGTAGCGAGCTCTCCGCTTTCGGCCAGGCGCAGGAGCGCGAGGTCCGGGCTGCTGTTCCAGAGGAAGTAGGAGAGGTTGCTGGCCACCACGAAGAGATCCTGCCCCTTGGCGGTGGANCCGTAGCGGAAGAGAAAGCGTGGGGAGGAGAGGGCCGCGGAAGCGACCCGCTTCATGGCGTCGGGAAAGGACAACCCTTCCTGCACCTTGNCGAGGGCGTAGTCCGTGTAGCGGTCGACTGTTTCCTCATCCACCGNNCTGCGGAAGGCGAGGAGGAGGAAGGGTTCGAGGCGCTTGCGGATCTCAGCGCGTTGGTCGCTTCCCCCGGGGTCGCGGAAGAAGTCGTTCCAGATCCCGACGGTGTTCTCATTGAAGTCGGGGCTCCCGACGATGGAAAGACTGAGCCGGAGAAAGGAATCAAGCAGGAGGGGGGAGAGGGTCAGTTGATTTGCCTGGTTGTCGTAACCGTGGGCCGCGCGGAGATCCTTGGGAAAAGTGCGCACTCCGCTCAGACCGGCGGCAGGGTTGAGCGAATGGCAGGCGACCTCCACCTTGGCCGCCATCTGCCCGGCTCTGGGNTCGAGGTAGTTGCTGTGCCGCGTCATGAGCTTCTCGGGCAGGGCGAACACGTCCCGGTTCAGCTGGAANAGGTCCCGCACGGTGTTGTTGTACTGAAAGCGGTTGAGACGCCGCATGCGAACCTGCTTCCTGCCCTNGCCCCCGTCGGCGGATTCCCGGAGCATGGTCTTGAGGCTGCCAACCAGCCTGCTGCGCTTCTCGTCCNCCAGCTCCGGTTGGTCNTCNGGCGGCATGTCATAGGCATCGAGGGCCTCGATGACCTCCTTGAGCAGTTTCGGCTGNCTTCGCAACTGCCGGGCGGAAGTGATTTCCGCAAGGTTGACTTTTCCCTTCACCTTCTCCTCCCCATGGCACTTGTTGCAGTGCTCGGCAAAGAGGGGTTTGAGGAAGGAGTGAAATTCGTCCTCGGCGGCAGGCAGGGTTCCCGGTCCGAGAAGGAGGGCGGCCGGGAAGGCTGCGAAAAGAAATCCCCGGGATCGGTTTTCGCGAACTCGCGGGTCGGAACTCGGCCTGGCCCCGCTCATTACGTCCACAGGTCAGAGATCACGCCCGAGCTGTCGGCGAAGGACTCCAGCTCNGCTCCCATCAACTGGGCGAGGGTCAGCCACATGTTGGAATTGAGGGTGCCGCTCGGACATTTCAGGAAGCGGCCCTGCTTGATCTGGCCCTGTGCCCCGCCCGCCAGGATGAAGGGAAGGTCGTAAAACTGGTGGGTCGCCCCGTCTCCGAGTGCCGCACCATAGGCGACGAGGGAGTTGTCGAGCATGGTCGTGCCGTCCGTCTCGCGGATCTCCTTCATGCGGCGCAGCATGTAGGCATATTGCTCCATGTGGAAGTGGTCGATCTTGGCTACTCCCTTCCAGCCCTCGCCCTTCTGGTTGTGGGTCATGTTGTGGTGCTGGACAGGTTTGTCGAAGACNCCTTCATACATGAGGGTGGCGTCCCATCGCTCCGGGCCGATCATGAAGGTGCAGATGTTGGTCATGCCCATCTGGAAGGCGAGCAGCATCAGATCGCATTGCAGGCGGATGTACTCTCCGCGTGGAAGGATCTGATCCTTCGGGATGCGCACGTCCGCCTTGGCGAGGCGTTCCTTCTGCTTGGCGATGCGCACCTCCACATTGCGGATCATTTCCATGAACTCGCCGAGTGTCTCCTGGTCGTCGCGGCCCAGTTTCCNGTTCAGGGTCTTTGCGTCCTCGAGGAGGAGGGAGGAGACATCGTCGAGGTGGGACTGGAAGCTGTCGGCCTTGAAGAGCCGCTCGTAGAGTTTCTGTGGATCCCGGATGGAGGGTGCGATCTTGTCCGGTCCGTACCAGGAGATGTTGTCAAAGTAGATCGGTTCCTTCGGGGCCCGGAACCCATTGGTGCTGATCTCAAGGGTCTTGAAGACGGTCGAGTGTCCGACATGATCGCCAATGACCTGGTCAAGGCTGCGGCCGTTGGGATAGCGCCAGCCCTTCTCCGCGGCCTGCTCGGGGGAGACGCTGGTCAGGAAGCAGGATGCGCCCTGAGCGTGAACATCCTGACCGTTCTTGAAGGTCCGCTCAAGGCCGGTTACAAGGGTAACATCCTTGGCGTGTTCCCTGAGAGGCTCCATGGTGGAGCTGAATTNCAGGGGATAGNCNCCTGCCTCGTTCGCAATACGTTTCCTGTCCTTGGTTTTGTCGGCATTGAANCCCCCCACGAACCCCGGGAGGGCAGCCTCCTCCTCGCCTGGGAAGAAGGCCCGGCGGTTGATGCCGTTGGGGATGTAGAACATCACCATCTTCTTGTCTGGCTTCTTCCGGGCCTTGAGCGACTTGGCCGAGGCCAGCGAGGGCATGAACGGGAGGGTCAGGAGAGCCCCATGGTTCCTTAGAAACTTCCTTCTGGTGATGCTCATCGGAGATATGGTTCCACACCATTTTCTTTGGAAAAGCCTTATTGTCCACGTTTTCGCGTTACTTTTTGCAGGATCCGCCAAAACTGGAAAAAATGAACGCGTATCTTCGATGAAGGCTCTCTTGTGCATTCTGACAGCGTGTGTCGCATCTGCCGCCCTTCGGGCTGAGCCGGCCCGCCCGAANATNGTCATTATTTTCACTGACGACCAGGGTTACGCCGANCTGGCCTGTTACGGGAACAAGAAGAACAGGACCCCGCGATTGGATCAACTTGCCGGGGAGGGNACCCGCTTTACATCCTTTTATTCCCAGACCGTTTGCGGNCCGTCCCGTTCAGCTCTCCTCACCGGGCGGCAACCCATTCGCAGCGGAGGCTGGGGAATGCCCGCATCTGANATCACATGGGCGGANCTCGTTCGCAAGGCTGGTTACCAGACCGCCTGCATNGGGAAGTGGGATGTTTCAAACCGGAAGGCCATCATTCCACGCATGCCGAATGCACAAGGCTTCGATTATTACTTTGGGGCCCTTGGAGCCAACGACAACGGGGTGGTGAAATTCCACGAGAACAATGAGTCTGCCGGGAGCACCAAGGACATGGGNGGNCTCACCCGGCTTTACACGGANAAGTCGATTGATTTTCTGAAGAACAAACGCGACCCGGAGAAGCCGTTCATCCTCTATCTCGCCCATACCATGATGCACACCATCATCGATGCGTCTCCCCGGTTTCGAGGGAAGTCAGAGGGTGGCCTCTACGGGGACGTGGTGGAGGAGTTTGATCATGAGACGGGCCGCCTGCTCGACACCCTGGATGAGTTGCAGTTGNGCAAGGATACCCTGGTGATCTACACCAGCGACAATGGTCCGTGGAATCAGGACAAGTATACCCGGAAAAAGCGGGGGCATCCCAAGGGGGCCATCTTCTGGGGCGAAGCCGGTCCGCTGCGCAATGGCAAGGGTTCACCCTATGAGGCTGGTTACCGNTTGCCCTGTATTGTTCGCTGGCCGGGCAAGGTGCCGGCAGGNCGGGTGAATGATGCGATCTTTGCGACGATCGATTTCATGCCCACCTTTGCGAGGCTGTGCGGATTCGAGGTGCCGGACGACCGGAGGATCGATGGCATCGACCAGACTGACNTGTTGCTCGGGAAGCGTGAAACTGGCCGTGAATATTTCTATTTCAACCGAGCNGGGATTCGTAAGGGCAAGTGGAAGTATCTGAAACCTGACGCTCATTTTCATGGCTACGCCGTTGACGATGAAAGAAGGAAGGTGGACGAACTCTACGACCTGAACACTGATATAGGGGAACGGAATAACGTCGCGGAGAAGCATCCGGAAGTGGTTGCCGGGCTGAAGGAACTGATGCTGAAGGTCGAGTCGAAAAAAGTGGCCGGGTCTTTTCTCCCGAGGTTTCAACTGGACTACGAGAATGAGGGTGCCGACGGCGNATCCAGGCAAATCAAGATAACCCCGGGAGAGGGCTCGGTCGTCTTTGATGTGACCGATGAGAGCGGGATCGGAGGTGGATCGATTCGCCTTCTTGAGGGGAAGTGGCCGGGAAGAATCCTGCTTCGAATGCACCTGTCCGGGCTGGAGGGGCTGGAGGTCACCGTTGGCAAGAGGACGATGTCAGGTGCATACCGTGGGCAGAGTCCTTCCGCGCCCGAGGGCCATCTTAAAGCCCGGATGCTTGATGAAGAAGGGAATCCACTCCAGGGCCGCTATCTCGTCAAGGGCACCGGGGCCCGGGGGGCGGAACGGATTGCGGGATACTACGAGGTCGAGGTGCCACAGTCGGTGTTGCAATCAGGCCCCNAGACGATCGNTCTGAAATGGTTCGATTTTTATCGCCGCTAGCGCNGGTAGTTCCGGGCTGAGAGGGGTTTCTGGTTCCATTCCNGTAGCGAAAGTGGGCCGGACTAGTCGGAATCGGCAATTGCAGGTTCGTTGGGATTGCCTGAAGATGATGTCCCTGGGGTCCGATACCGATGCGCTACGCGATCTTTTCAGATATCTATGGCAACCGCCCGGCTTGGGAAGCCCTTGTGGCCGATCTCGCACGCCATGGCGTGGACATGCCGATTTGCCTGGGAGATATTTCGGGGCACGGTCCGGGGACCCGGGAGATCCTTCGCGCGTTGCGCGCGCTCACGGGAAACATTGTCCTGGGGGATCACGACGCGGCAGTTGCGGGCCTCCTGGATGATACCCGTTTCGACGCGGNTACGCGGCAGGNCCTTGCCTGGACGCGGGCCCATCTTGACGGGGAATCCCTGGGCTACCTNGCCNATCGCCCCCTCGCGGTGGAGACNGGCGGGGTGCTNTTCGTGCACGGGGAATGCGTGCAGCCCGGAAGATACGGTGGCGTGCAGGACCTGCAGGCGGCACATGCCAATTTCGCGGCCAGTCATCAGAGGGTGACCTTCCTGGGGCATGGGGCCGAGGCGGGAATGTTCCGGGAGCGACAGGATGGGACGGTGGAGGAGCTGCCGGCGGAGGATGGCGTCCTGTCGGAAGATTGCCGNTTCCTGGTNAAGGTNGGTCCGGTGGGGGAACCNGCCAGCGGTGCGCCGGTAGCGGCCTCCTACGTCATCTATGACAATGTTACCCAGGAGGTCTACTTCCGGCACGCGCCCTACGATGCAGAGGCCTACCGGATGGAGTTGCAGGCGGCAGGTCTTCCGCTTCCNTTGTGGTATACNAAGGTTTCCGGGGNAGNACCTCCGGTCGTGGAGCCCCCGGGTGGCAGTCCTCCCGTCGCGGTGTTTCCGGGTGGCGGGGAGGCTCTTCCGGCGCAGGTCGCGTCTTCCATTNTCCCGGCTCCTCNTGAACCGGTTCGGTGGATCCGGGGCCTNGTCGCATGGTCTGCGCTGNTCGGGGTTCTTGCNATGGTGTCTGCCATCGGGGTGTTCGTCTGGTACAAGATGAACGAGGTGCCGGGTGAGGGCGGCGAAGAGGCTTCGAGGGGGGAGACTCCCGAGGTGCCGGTTCCCNTTGCCCCGTCTCCCCCTGCCCTCGAACTGGCCGATAAAGAANTGGAGCCGGGCCCGGACGTCATGCCGGATNCCCCGGATCCGGCCGGTGCAGGGGAGGNTCCCGTCACACCCGCACCTTCCGGGNCTCCCGAAGTCGCCATAACCAACGACCCTCCCGCCCCACCTCCTGATGNCGNCCCTCAAGCGGCCAGNCCGGAGCCTGTTTCCAGNCCCNAGCCACTTCTTCCCGAGGGGCCTGCTCCCATNCCGCCNGAGCCCGCCAATGCANCCTCTCTGCCGCCCCTGACCAATGGCCTGCTTTTCTATGCTCCCTTCGACGAGGAATCGACCGAGTTCCGCGCCCGGGATCTCTCGGGNGGGGAGCGTGACCTGGACGTGACCAGTGGCAGTCCGGGNNNNGTNGGNCNGNTCGNGNTGGCCTGCCGGCTCGTCAAGNANAANGGAAGTGATGCCCTCGTCTCGGAGGCGAGNCCNCTTCCNGANNTGAAGGCNCTNACCNTGGCCNTNTGGTTCCGACGTCCGNNTATTTCGCTGGAGGATGTTCCTGATCCCGGGGCTCCGCCCCCCGTGCCACCCATTCCGGATGCCACCTTGTTGGCNCTCAAGGGGNTTTGNGAGGTGCGGGNAGAAGGCGACCGGGTCGTCGCGGACNTGGANATNGGNGGTGNGNCNGCGTCCCTGCCTCTGCCGNGGGATCTCNNNTGGCACCATNTNCTCGTGGAGCANGNAGAGGGCANGACCTCGATCTGGCTTGATNACCNNCTNCAGTCNGNGGAGGTNGANGAGAAGNTNGGAACGGNTCCGGCNGNNGGGGGGGCTGTGCAGGTGGGAAGNAAGGNNGCGGACTTCTGGATCGANGAGGCGGCGATCTGGTCCCGNAAGTTCACCGCAGATGANCGCTGTGTGCTCTANCGNCTNGGNCGGCNTNGACTCNGCNATCATNACGCCGCCNAGNGCNGTTGCGCACTGGGGATTCGATGGCAAGGCGGCCTCCCGTCTTTTCCCGGATGACATCGGGATTCATGNNCTCGGGGNCCTTCCGCTTGCCNGGAAANCGGTCAAGGCCATTGCGCCTGATCCCGTGCCGCTCACCTCGAAGGGCAATANTGNTGCAGCCCGCATCTGGAAGGTCGNGGAGAGGGAGGACGGGGCAGGGAGCTTCGAGATGAAGGGCGATAATCCCTTTACCTACGAGGGCTGGTTCAAGCCGGGCCGGACNTCCACTGGCATCCTCGGGGGCACGGTTTCGNTGGNGAATGAGGAGAAAGCCGCCGGGTGGCTTCTCGCTCTGCGTCCGGCCCGGAGTGGGAAGGGAATCCTGGCCTTCATTTATGATACCGGATCCGAAAGGCTGCAGGCGATGGCGGAAAACCTGCCTTTCTTCGACGGGCTGCCGCATCATGTTGCGGCGGTGTGGAACCCCCGTTTTGCCGAGACCCATGGCAGCATGACCCTCTTCATGGACAATAAGATGGTGGCTTCTACGCNGATTCCGCTGGATCGCGTTGNGGCTCCGGGCGGGCAGCGTTTCCGTATCTCGGTCGAGGGATCTCCGATGGTANTTGATGAGCTTCGCTTTACCACTGGCTCTCTCAAGCCGGTTGAGTTCCTGACCACGGGGAAGGGATGGACCAAGCCCCANGCNGGGCCGGTGGCCGGGAACGGTGAGAATCGAAATACTCCAGCAGCGAGGCCCGGGGAATCGCCCTTTCAAAGGGCTGAGCGCGAGTTGCAGGAGCGGAAGGCGGCCCAGAAGGCGGAACGGGAAAGGAAGCGCGCGGAGGAGGAGCGAAAACGCCGGGGCTTCGGCCTCGGTGATTGAANGGCTTCAGAAGCGGTAGCCCTTCGCCTGCTCGTAGGTGCGCAGCTCTTCCTTCGCCTTGGTGGCCCGGGCAGTGTAGGTNCGGATGAAGGCCTCGAGGGCTTCCGGATCCTCACGGTTGTCAAAGGCGGTGAGGGCCGGGTCATTGAACCGTTGCATGTAGTTGCGGAGCCGGGCCCGGTATTGGGTAATCGTGTCTGAGGCCGACACGGAGGCTGTTTTCTCTTCAAGGAGGTTCGCGAGGCAGTACGGATCGCGGTTGAGACTGTAGAATTCCTCCACGCTGCGGTGAAGGAGGTGTTCGATGCGGCTTTTCATGGCAGGACTGGAGCCGGCGGCCTTCCGGTAGGCTCCAAATCCATTCCACTGCCGCGAAAAGATCCGCTGTCCATCGGACCAGGGATTGAAGATGTAGGCGTGGTCGCGGGAGAGAACCGCCCGCATCGGGAAAGTTTCCTTTCCGTGGATATGGAAGAACTGGGTGAAGACATGGTCGCGGTTGGCCTGCTGCTCGCCCAGGAGGACCGGGAGGAAGGAGCGGCCGTCGCATTTCTCCGCGGGAGGCAGTCCCAGGGCTTCAAGAAAGGTGGGCTGCAGATCCACGGCGGAGAGCATGTGGTGCCTGTCGTCGCTGCCCGGGGCAACTTTCCCGGGCCAGCGAATGATCCATGGCGAGCGGGTGCTGTCGGGATAGCAGTTTGCCTTGATCCCGGGAAAGGCCATGCCGTGGTCCGAAAGGAAAAAGACAATCGTATTCTCGGAAAGACCGGCCCGTTCCAGTTCCTCGAGCACCGCGCCGACCATGTCGTCCGTGCGCCGGACCGAGCTCGCGTAGTCAGCCAGGTGCCTGCGTATTTCCGGGAGATCGGGCAGGCCTCCGCTGAGGCGAACCTCGGAGGGCCCGTAGGTGCGGGAGGACTCCGCCCGCTCATAATGAGGGTTGCCGGGATGACGGCCCCGCGCGCCCGGGGTGGCAAAGGGGTCGTGTGGATCGTGGGTGCTCGCCATCAGGAAAAAGGGCTGGCCTGCGGACTTGGCGTTGGCAAAGAAGTCCCGGGAAAAGCGGCGGTATACTTCCGGATCGCGCCCCCAGAGGTTCTCATCGCCCTTTCCCTTCCACGTGTAGGTGGTCGACCAGCGGAAAAGTTCCTGCTGGCTGAGGGGCTTGCCGATTGTTCCACAGAGGAAACCAGCCTCGTTCAGGAGAGCGGGCAGGGTGGGTGTTCCCGGGTGGATTCTCTGGAATCCTTCCGCCCCGTTGTTCTGCGGATAAAGCCCGGTCAGCATGACGCTCCGGGAAGGGGTGCAGATGGCGATGTTGACGTGGGCATGCCAGAACTGGACGCCCTCTGCGGCGAGTCGGTCGATGTTGGGCGAAACGTCCTCCGTCACCCCGCCGAAACAACCAGGTGAATCCCAGTTCATGTCATCGGCGACGAGCCAGAGGACGTTGGGTCGGAGGGGGGGATGCCGCAGCTGCTGGGCGGGGACGAGGCTGGCAGAGAGGGTAACCAAGAAGAGGCAATGAAGCAGGAGAGTCGGCATGGAGAGAGGCGGGGTAGATGTCCCTCACAGCGTGGGTTCGGGGCAAAGCGATTTGAAACCTGAAATTCCTCCTCACACGAAAAAGGACGGGCCTCATGGCAGGACCGGATAGCTCGGAGACGGCGCCTTCTGCCCCGGGTGCGCATGGAGGTGTGCAACAGGGGGAGAACAAGGTGTCACACGGAACTCCCCCTCTTCCCCAGGTAACCTTCGTGATGGGGCTCAGCAGACGGTGGGCCTCAGAGGCTCTCCCTTTTCCGAGGGCCGTATCACCATCAGGATGAAATGGATGTGCATCCGGAGCCGGCAACCGGGTCCGGGGACTGGTGCTCTGGTGGTCAAAAGAGCGGATTTTTGGCATTGCCCTTTTTGTTGCATGCAACTAACGGAGGGCATGAGCGTGTTGGACTGGATCGGCAAAAAGCGCCCGGGTCGCGAGGTGCAGGGACTGGCGGCCTGCCTGCTGCCCTTCGAGGAAGATGGGGCGATGGCTGAGCGGGCCTTTCGCGAGGCCGTGCAGCGGACGGAAACGGCGGGCCTGGGCTGCGCGGTCAATATGGATACGGGTTATGCCAACTATNTCGAGGCCGCTGAGCGCACGGAGGTCCTGCGCTGGACGACCGAGACACTTGGGGAGGGGAGATTCTTTGCAGCCGGCGCCTTCGTCGAGGGTAGGGAGGGAGATCTCGCTGAGCTCTACCAGCGCGAAATGGATGAGATCGCTTCCTTCGGAGGAACGCCGGTGATCTTCCAGACAACGCGCTTTCACGATTGGGAAGCGGAGCGGATCGTNGATCTCTATGCGAGCATCTGCGCCCCNTATGAGTCGGTGATCGGGTTTGAACTGGGGAAGGTATTTGCGCCCTTTGGGATGATCTACGATGAGGAGGTGATCCGGGGACTGATGGATATTCCCAGCCTGATTGGAATCAAGCACAGCTCCCTGAGCCGTGCGGAAGAATTGAAACGGCTGGCGCTGCGTGACGAACGACGACCGGATTTCCGCATCTACACGGGCAATGACCTCGGAATCGACATGATCGAGTATGGCTCGGACTACCTGCTGGGACTGGCGGCGTTTTGNCCTGAAAAGTTTGCGGAGCGAGATCGCTACTGGAAAGAGGGTGATGAGCGGTATTATGAACTTGCGGACGCCCTGCAGTATCTTGGCAATGTCGGTTTCCGTGCTGCCGTTCCGGCTTACAAGCACAGTTGTGCGGTCTTCCAGCATCTCCTTGGGCGTATNCCGAGCAGTGAGCCCCATCCCAGTTGTCCGCGGCGTCCCGAATGGGAGGCCGGGATGATGGAGGACTGTGCCCGGCGCCTGGGCTACCAACTTTAGACGGTCTTCAGGATGAGCGGGAGGGCCTCGATATATGATGTGGCAGAGGCGGCGGGCGTGTCTGCTGCCACTGTCTCCCGGGTCATGAATGGTTCGCGGCTGATTGGGGAGGAGGCACGTAGAAAAGTTGAACGGGCGGCCCGTCAGCTCGGCTACGCACCCCGTCGGGTGCGGCGGCAGCGGGAGCGCTCGATCCTGAACGTGAAACTCGTGCTGCCCCGCCACCAGTCCGGGTTGAAGAGGCTCTTTTATGACTTCAGTGAGCTGACCGACGGGCTGCGCCTTGGACTGGCCCCGTGTGAGGTGAACCTCGTGACTGACGTGGTGCGGCGCGGTTTCGACCCGTTTCCCCACAAGAAGGGAGGTGACATTGACGCCTTTGTATTCGCCTTCCAGCGGCCGACCGGGCGCGTGTTGCGTGAAATCCGGGCCCGGGGGGCGGAAGTGGTCCTCCTCAATCGGCGGGTCCGGGGAGTGCCGCACGTTTGTTGTGATGACCGGAACGGAATGCGCCAGCTGGCGCGGCACCTGAGTGTGCGCGGTGTTGGCAGCAAGGTGGCCTTTCTCGGCTACGACGGCATCGAGGACGTGCTGGCCGAACGGCTGTCGGGTTTCGAGGAGGGTGCGAGGAAACACGGGATCAGGTTTGAGTCCTCCCGGGACGTCTTCCGCTACCGGTCTCCAGAGGAGGTTTCGGGTGAGGAAGTGAAAAAACTTCTGCAGCAAGGCTGGACGACCTTCGTTTGCGTGAACGATGTCCTGGGGGCGGTGATCGTACAGTTTCTCCGGGAACTCGGTTGCGTGCTGCCCCGCGAGGTGAGGGTGAGCGGGTTCGACGACTCCCCGGTCCGGGCATTGGTCCGTCCGGAACTGACAACCGTGAGCATGCCGGTATCCGACCTAGCCCGTCTCGCGGGTCGCCAGTTGCAGGCCGTGCTGGTTGACCAGGAAGAATTTCCGGAATCTGTCAGATTACAGGGTAAGCTCCTGGTGGGAGCGACGACCTAGCGTTGTCGCCGGGAAAGAGGAATACAGGGCGCAGAAAACGAGAATACTACGATGAGCTATCCAGAACTTGCGGTGCATACCTTCACGACCCGCTCGTGGACGATGTCGGAGTGTATCGAGGGCTATGCCCGTCGGGGAATCGGTGGTATTTCGGTTTGGAGAGAGACCCTCGAGGGAGAGGATCTCTGNGCGGTGCGGAGACAGATTGCGGATGCGGGCCTGGAGGGATTGGCGCTCGTGCGCGGTGGATTTTTTACCGGGCCCACCGCCAGGGATCGGGAAGCGGCGTTGGAAAATAACCGTGAGTGTCTCAAGGAGGCTGAGGCTCTGGGTCTCCCGGTTATCGTTTTGGTTTGCGGGGCTACCCCGGGCCAGACCGCGCGGGAAAATTATGAGCAGATCCGCGATGGAATCGGGGTGCTTGCAGNGGAGGCGGCCGAAGTGGGTATCCGCCTGTTAATCGAGCCCCTGCATCCCATTTACGCGGGTGACCGGTCTGGCATCTGCTCGCTCCGGGACGCGAACACCCTGGCGGACGAGCTGTCCCTTCCGAACGTGGGAGTGGCCGTCGACGTCTATCATGTCTTCTGGGAGATCGATCTTCGCGAGCAGCTGGAGAAGTGCGCGGACAACGGATGGCTGGACGCCTATCACATATGTGACTTCAAGCCTGACCAGGAGGACGCGCTCCTGGATCGTGGGATCATGGGTGAGGGAAGCATCGCGCTGGCTGAGATAGACAGCTGGGTGCACGGGGCAGGGTTTGAGGGGCGGCGTGAAGTGGAGATCTTTTCGAAAAAGTGGTGGGCGCGGGACCAGGGCGTCTTCCTCGACCGGATTCTTGAGGCNTATGAGGAGATCTATCGCCTTGAGCCCCCGAATGATTCACTGGCAACTGCGAAGAAACGATGACAACACAGAGACTTGGAATAATCATGAACGGCGTCACCGGACGCATGGGGACAAACCAGCACCTNGTGCGCTCCATTCTAGCGATTCGNGAGCAGGGAGGTGTTCANTGCGGAGATGTGATGATCGTGCCTGACCCCATTCTGACCGGTCGCAACGAGGCGAAGCTGCGGACGCTTGCCGAGCAGCACGGGGTCGAAAAGTTCACGACGGATCTTGATGGGGTCCTGGCGGATGAATCCTACCGCGTTTTCTTTGATGCCTCGGGGACACCCTATCGCGTGCCCTTTCTCGAACGTGCCATTGCGGCAGGAAAGGACATCTACTGTGAGAAGCCGACCGCGACATCCTACGAGGAAGCCCTGGGCATCGCGGAGAAGGCGGAAGCGGCGGGCGTGAAGAACGGGACGGTGCAGGACAAGCTCTGGCTGCCCGGAATCCGGAAGTTCCTGGCGCTCCGCGAGGAGGGTTTTTTCGGCAGGATNCTCTCGGTACGAGGGGAATTTGGCTACTGGGTCTACCCGGGACATGACAGGGATCACCCGGCCCAACGGCCCAGCTGGAATTACAGGAGGGAGGACGGGGGAGGTATCATCATCGACATGCATTGTCACTGGCGCTACGTGCTCGATAACCTCTTCGGCAGGGTGACGCGGGTGTTCAGTCATGCCGCGACCCACCTCCCGGAGCGCATTGATGAACAGGGGAAGGCCTACAACTGCACCGCTGATGATGCGGCCTACGCCATCTTTGAGACCGAGAGCGGGGTGGTGTGTCAGTTCAATTCCTCGTGGTGCGTGCGGGTTCGGCGTGACGAGCTNTTCACCATGCAGGTCGACGGCACGGAGGGCAGTGCCACGGTNGGCCTGCGAAAATGTATNGTGCAATCTCGTGAGGATACCCCGACTCCGGTCTGGAATCCCGATATCGAAAGCCCGATCGATTTTTTCGAGGATTGGAGGGAAGTAGGAGCCGGGGAGGAGTTCGACAACGCTTTCAAGATCCAGTGGGAGCTCTTCCTCAGGCACGTGGCGGGAGATGGNGAATTTCCATGGACGCTTCGCGAGGGAGCAAAGGGTGTGCAGCTGGCTGAACTGAGCTGGCAGTCGATTGAGGATGGTGGCTGGGTTGAGGTGCCCGCCTGATCCTCCTCCCTCAGGAGGCATCCAGAGCGCAGCGGAAGCTCAGGTGGCAGGTGGTNGAGTCTGGTGTGACTTTCGTGCGCGCGGAATTGCGGTAGCGGTTACAGTAGGATTCATGACAGAGGAAGGATCCCCCGCGGATGACTTTCTCGGTGCCACCTGAAGGACCGTGGGGATTGCTCTGCGGCCCNGACCGGGAATGTCGCGGGCAGAACCAGTCCGACACCCAGTCCCAGGTGTTTCCCATCATGTTGTAGAGGCCGAANCCGTTGGACGGGAAGGAACGAGCTGGTGCGGTCCCCGTGTNGCCGTCTTCCCCGGTNTCCTCTTCAGGGAAGCGCCCCTGCCAGATGTTGCAGCGGTGCTTGCCACCAGGCTTGAGTTCGTTGCCCCACGGATAGCGAAGGCCGTCCTTCCCCCCGCGGGCGGCATACTCCCACTCGGCTTCGGTGGGAAGACGCTTGCCGGCCCAGTAGCAGTAGGCCTGGGCGTCGTGCCAGGAGACGTGCACCACCGGATGATCCATGCGCCTGCGGATGTTGGTTCCGGGGCCACCCGGTTTCCTCCAGCTGGCCCCTTCCACCCGGGCCCACCACTCGATTCCGAAGGCCCGGTCGAACTGGATACGTTTGAGATGCGCTTTGGGAATCTGATTGATAAAAACGAAGGACCAACCGAAGCGCTCCGCATCNGTCTGGTGGCCGCTGTCTTCCACGAAGGCAGCGAATGCTTCATTGGTTACCGCGGTGGGGTCGATGTGAAACGGGTCGAGTGAGATCTCGCGGATGGGCCCTTCCCCGTCTGCGGTCCAGCACTCGGGCCCCTCGCCTCCCATGAGAAAGGAGGAAGCGTCCAGCGAAACCATCCCCCGCGGGGAGCCCGCCCCGCGGGCGCGGGCTGGTTTTTCCTCGCCGGTCCGGGCATTCCCCATCCCNCCCCCGGAGGGGGAACAGCATGGTTTTCCATCAGNCATGATACGGCTTGTAGGCCTNCCCGGGNATTGAGGCAAGCAGGGGGGCGGGGAGGTTACACCCTGTGTTGCTTTTGAAGGGACTGAAGATCAGACTGAGTCATGCGCGTGGCCCTCACTCTTCTTGCCTGCTCTTCCGGGGCCGTGGTGGCAAATCCCCTGCTCCCAGTAATTGACCTGGCTGGTGATAGCGAGCGGATTACCCTGGTGGACCGGGAAAAGGGTCAGTACCTCGGTCACGTTTCAACCTGCCTGTTGGATGACGGGAAGACCATCTTGACGGTGTATCCCAAGGGGCACGGGCGGGGGCCCATCGTTTTCAAGAAAAGTACGAATGGCGGGAACAGCTGGGGTAAGCGCCTGCCGACTCCTGCGTCCTGGGCTACTTCTAAGGAGGTGCCCACCCTGCATCGCATGCAGGGGCCGGACGGGAAGAAGCGGATTGTTCTCTGGTCGGGACTCTATCCGGCACGGTTCTCCGTTAGTGAAGACGAAGGNGAGACCTGGAGCGAGTTGAAGAAGGCTGGGGACTGGGGNGGCATCGTGGTCATGGGAGACCACATGGANCTGAAGACCGGCAAAGGTCACTACATGTGTGTCTTTCACGATGATGGCCGCTTCTTTACCGAGAAAAGCAAGCTGGCCAAGCCTGTCCGGTTCACCCTCTACAAGACCGTAACCCGCGATGGTGGTCTGACTTGGTCCGACCCCGAGGTCTTGCAGAGCGACACGACTGTGCACCTCTGCGAACCCGGACTGGTAAGGTCTCCGGACGAAAGGCAAATGGCGATGTTGTTGCGGGAGAACGCGCGCCGGAAGAATTCGCACATCATGTTTTCGAACGATGAGGGCGAAACGTGGAGCAAACCCAGGGAGCTGCCCGTGACCCTGACCGGAGACCGGCACACCTGTCGCTACGCCCCCGATGGGCGCCTCGTGATTGTTTTCCGGGGGCGTTACGCCAACGGAAATGCCATTCCCCAGACTGATGGTGACTGCACGGCCTGGGTGGGCACCTATGAGGACCTGGTGAAGGGGAGACCGGGGCAGTACATCCTGCGCCTGCTCGACAACAAGAAGGGGCACGATACCACCTATCCGGGAGTGGAGGTCCTGCCGGACGAGATAGGCTCCTTCATCGTGACTACGTATGGGCACTGGGAGAAGGGGGAGGCTCCCTATATCCTGAGTACGCGATTCTTCACCGGGGAGCTTGAACACCTGGCCCCGCAGGCTACGCCGGTCCAGCTGAGTGAGGATTTCATGAGAGTAGTCGAGTAGGAGCACGTCCCTGCGGTATTCGAAGAGCAGNCCTTTCGGGCGAGGAGATCCCTGCTTACGNGGTCCTCACCAACGTCGTGTTGGCCGGCCCCTGATCTATCGGNCTTGAGTTTGGCGGTGGACGGGTAATCCTCGTCCCGTGGACGGTCTTCCGCAGATTCTCGTCGCAGTGATCCCCATCTATCTCGTCATGGTCCTGGGCGGAGGACTGCGGCGTGCCGAGGTGCTNGGGGCACAGATGGATGCCGGGCTAACCAAGCTGGTTATTCATGTTCTCTATCCCGCCCTGATCCTGGACAAGATCCTGCGGGCGGAACTGCTGCGCGATATCAGGGTGGTGGGGTGGGCCATTGGAGTNGGGTTCATCATTATCGTGATCGGNCTGGGAGTAGCTCTGGGCGTCGGTNGGGCCATCGGTTTGCGGAAGGGGACGGGCTGGCGGAGCTTNACGGTGACAGCCGGGGNNCAGAATTACGGGTATGTCGCCATTCCCCTGCTCATGGTGTTCTTTCCCGAAAATGAGACGGCGGTCCTTGGGCTCCTGTTCACCCACAGCCTCGGGGTGGAACTCGGGGTCTGGACACTGGGAATGATCCTTCTGAGGGGACAGCCCTTCAGGTCCTTCCGCGAGCTTCTCTCCGGTCCGATTGTGGCGGTGGTGGCAGGTCTCGTCCTCGTTTTTTCCCGGGTAGATCTCCTGGTGGCCCATTCACCGGTGGCGGCCTTTTTCTTTGAAATGTTCCTCAACCTTCTNCACTGGGTGGGCATGGCTGCCTTTCCGGTCGGCCTTCTGCTCATCGGAACGGTGATTTCTGATCTCCTGGGCAAGGAGCGCTACTCGGTCCGGGTCGGAGTGGGAAGCCTGATCGTGCGCATGGTGGTCATGCCGGTGGTCATCCTGTCCCTNGCCCGCTTTCTTCCGCTGGCGACAGAGTTCAAGCAGGTGCTCCTGGTTCAGGCCGCCATGCCCAGNGCGGTGACCCCAATTGTCTATGCGAGGCACTATGGAGCTGACCCGGCGGCTGCAGTTCATGTGGTCCTGACCACCTCGGTGGCGGCGATTGTAACCATCCCGATAGTGATCTCGCTGGGCCGAATCTGGCTGGGATTGTAAAAAGCGGAGGGCCGCGGTAGCCCAAATCCGGGCAAAGGCAGCGACCTTTTCCGGTTGTCACCCTGATGTGGCACAGTTTTTTTGTATGGATTTCTCAAATTCTACCCTATTTTTTCCCTGTCGTCGCTGGGAGAGTGTGCCATGAGCCCGTTGGGTGGATGGAGCGCCCTCCCGCAATGCGAACTGCAAATAATCCCGCCAACCCGCCAAGTTAGCCATCTTTCTCTTTTCGCATGAAGAATGCCCTGCTCGTCTGTTCGATTCTTGTCCTCCCGTTCAGCCCGGTGGGTGGAGAGGAGGTCATCACCAAGGTCAATGCCACCACCAAGGCGTTCTGGTCTTACAAGCCGTTGCGACGCCCGAACGTTCCCAAGGTCGACCATGCCAGTTGGAATACCAACCCGATTGATGCATTTCTCTACAAGCGGCTTCAGGCTGCCGGACTCAAACCGAATGAACCGGCCTCACGCCGGGAGCTGATCCGGCGTGCTGCCTATGACGTCACCGGACTTCCGCCATCTCTTGCCGAGGTGGAGGCCTTTGAGAACGATAAGTCACCGGACGCATGGGAGAAGGTGATCGACCGCCTNCTTGCGTCTCCTCACTACGGCGAGAAGTGGGCGCGGCACTGGCTTGATATTGTCCGGTATGCCGAGTCGAACGGTTTCGAGCGTGATTCGGACAAGCCGCACATCTGGCGTTACCGGGATTACGTCATTGATGCCCTGAACATGGATCTCCCCTACGACCAGTTTCTTCTCCAGCAGTTGGCCGGGGATGAGATCGAGAAGCCCACCTCTCAATCCATGATCGCGACCGGCTATCATCGCCTGATGCAGTGGGATGATGAACCGGCGGATCGGCTGCTGCACCTCTTCGACAACCTCGACGACGATCTGCGGATCACCACGGAGGGGATGCTTGGAATGACGGTAGGATGTGCCCGCTGTCACGATCACAAGGGAGACCCGATCTCGCAGGAAGATTATTACAGCATGATGGCGTTCTTCCGGGGCATGAAGCAACCCGGCAAGGGTGGTNCCAATATCGAGAAGGTGGGCGGTGGAGAAGGAGATGCCGGATACCAGGCGGCCCTGCAGAAACACGACGCGGAAGGGGAGAGAATCAAGGCCGAGCTCCAAGGAGCGGAGAAGCAGATCGGCCAGCAACTGGTCAAGGCCTTTCCCAGCCTGAAGGGGAGGCTGAGCAGTTCGGAAGGGGAGTTTCTTGTCCTGCTCGGTGACGGGCGGGAGACGAGTCCGTCGCAGTGGTACTACACCACCAGCAAGCCGGGAGACAACTGGTCGGCTGTGAATTTCCGGGCGGAGAATGAGAAATGGAAAAAGGGCCCTGCGGGTTTTGGGAAGGCCGGAACACCGGGAATCAAGGTCAACACAACNTGGAGCACCAAGGATCTGTGGGCCCAAGGGACGTTCCTCCTGGAGAGTATTCCGGATAAGCTCAGACTTTCCCTGATTCATGACGAGGATGTCGAGCTCTACGTAAACGGNCAGCTCGTCCTCAAGCGGTCCGGGGTGCTGTCAGCCTACCGGGAATTTGATGCCGACAGGAAGTTCCTTGCGGCTCTCCAGACCGGGCGGAACGTGGTCACTGCTCACATCCGCCAGACCAAGGGGGGGCAGTCCTTTGATTTCGGGATCAAGGCTCACCAGGGGGACAAGTTCACCATGGACGTGGCCTTGGCCATGTCGAAGGCGAAGGGAGTGGACAAGGCTCTCCTCGGGAAGCGCAAGGAGCTCAAGGANCGGATCACCCGGCACGCCCAGCAGCGACCCAAGCCGACTAACGTGGACGCCCAGGTCGTGCAGGAGCACAGCAAGACGCCCCCGGCCCTGTATGTGCACCAGCGGGGTAATCCCCACGTCAAGGGGGAGAAGCTCATGATACCGAGGATTCCGTCGATCTTCGGGGGCGAAGAGCNGAAGGGCACCCCNCCGGCTCATGGGCGCAATACGAGTGGCCGACGGCTCGCTCTGGCCCAGTGGATCATCANGCCGGACAACCCGAGAACTTCCCGGGTCATCATGAACCGNTTGTGGCAGCATCATTTTGGAAGGGGAATCTGTGCAAGNCCGAACGACTTNGGTTACCTCGGGGAGAGACCTACCCACCCCGTGCTCCTNGACTGGCTGGCTACCGAGCTGGTGACCAGNAACTGGAGCCTGAAGGAGATGCACAAGGTAATCATGCTTTCGCAGGCCTACCAGATGTCCTCGCGGGGACAGACGGCAGGGCTCGCCAAGGACCCCGACAACAAGTGGTTCTGGCGGTTTAACATGCGCCGCCTGACTGCGGAGGAACTCCGGGATTCCGTCCTGGTGGCGACGGGAAGGCTTAACAGGAAGATGGGTGGCCCCAGCGTTTACATAAAGTTGCCTGAGGAGTATCTTGCGACCTCGTCAACCAAGGGTGGAAAATGGGGCAGGTCTTCCGAGGAAGATCAGGTTCGACGCAGTGTCTACACGAAGGTAAAGCGTTCCCTGATACCGCCTATCCTGCAGGATTTCGATCTTGCCGATACGGATGGCACTTGTCCGGTCCGCTTTGAAAGCATCCTGCCTACTCAGGCCCTGGCCATGATGAACAGTGAGTTTATCAACGAAGAGGCGGTCATTTTTGCAAAGCGCCTGCGGACCGAGGCACCAAATGAACCGAAACGCCAGGTAGGCCTCGCGCTTGAAATCGCCCTTTCGCGGCCCGCTACGGAACGCGAACTCGAATACGGCATGGAACTTGTGGAAGTGATGATCCGGGAACACAAGCTATCCACGGAAGATGCCTTCAATCGATTTGCNCTCCTCGTGCTCAACCTCAATGAGTTTTTCTTTGTCGACTGACCCNGACCTCTCGACCCATCTTTAAAAATNTACGTAACAAACCGATGAACAAACCAGTGAACACCTTCTGCGGCCAGGTCAATCGCCGGGAAGCGATCCGCCATCTTGGGGGGGGCTTTACATCTCTCGCCCTCACCGGGATGCTGGCCCAGGACGGCTTCTTTAATGCTGCCAGTGCAGCGAGCCTNTACGGAAACCCCCTTGCNCCGAAGGAGCCCATGCTTCCCCAGCGGGCGAAGTCGGTGATTTTNCTCTTCATGTATGGGGGGCCGAGTCACATGGATACCTTCGAGTACAAGCCGAAGCTCTACCCCCTCGACGGCAAGACGATCGACGTGAAGACCTTCGGGCGTGGCGGAAAGAAGAACAAGGGCCGCGTGGTGGGTCCCAAGTGGGATTTTTCCCAGCACGGGCAATCCGGAAAGCATATATCAACTCTCTTCCCNCATCTGGCCAAGAAGGTCGATGATATNGCCTTTATNCACTCGATGACGGCGGAATCTCCCATTCACGGTTCGGCGATGCTCAACATGAACTGTGGATCAGTCGTAAGTGGCAAGCCTTCCCTGGGGTCCTGGGTCAATTACGGTCTGGGCAGCGTTAACGAGAACCTGCCGGGCTACGTGGTCATGCTCGAAAACAGCGGGGGACCGATCAGNGGTGCCAAGAACTGGACGTCGGGCTACATGCCCGCGAGCTACGGTGGAACGGTCTTCCGTTCCCAGGGGGATCCAATCCTCAACCTGAAGAATGCTCACANTATGCCGCGTGAGCAGCAGAGAACCTTGCTGGACTACCTCCGGACAATGAACCAGGAACACCTGGGTCTGCGTGAGGACCAGTCGGACCTTTCCTCAAGGGTTTCCAGTTACGANCTGGCCTATCGGATGCAGATGACCGCACCGGAGGCAATCGATCTGGACTCGGAGCCCGAGCACGTCAAGAAGCTCTACGGAATCGGTGAAGGGAGGACGGACGACTTTGGTCGCAAGTGCATGCTGGCCCGGAGGCTGGTGGAGCGGGGAGTGCGCTTTATCCAGATTTATTCCGGGGGGGCCCACAATGATGCCAACTGGGATGCCCACGGAAATCTGGAGGCCAATCACAACAAGCATGCGGGCAACACCGACAAGCCCATCGCGGGACTCCTTTCTGACCTCAAGCAGCGGGGCATGCTGGATGAAACCCTGATTGTCTGGGGCGGTGAGTTCGGGCGTCAGCCCACTGCGGAATACGCGAAGGGAACCGGCCGGGATCATAACTCCTTCGGGTTCACGATGTGGATGGCCGGGGGCGGTATCAAGGGCGGGGTTTCCTATGGGGAGACTGACGAACTGGGGGCGGCAGCGGTTGGAGATACTCTCCACGTTCGCAATATGCATGCCACTGTTCTCGACCGGATGGGCCTTGATCCCAACAACCTGAGTTACTTCTACGGCGGACTGGATCAGAAACTTGTGGGTGTAGAGGGTGCCAAGCCCATCCACGGGATCATGGCCTAGGCCCCGGTTAGTCTTCGGTCATGCCGCTTAGGAGGGAGGGCTTCATGCCCTCCCTTTTTTCTGGNTCCAACGGATTGGAGGCACANGTGCNNCCANAAAAAGGGGAAGGACCGCCAAGCCCTTCCCCGTCTGATCCTGATCGCTCGAGAAGAGCAATTTACCTTTNACCCNTAGGTGGCTGGGGACGTGCCTGACGTTCTTTTTGCTCTTTTTGGGGAGACCTNCCCTGCGGAGGGCGCTNTCCCTGGGGNGNCCNTCCCTGCGGNGGNCGNTGTCCCTNGGGCGGCCTTCCCTGNGGGGGACGCTGTCCCTGGGGCGGCCTTCCCTGNGGGGGACGCTGTCCCTGGGGCGGCCTTCCTTGTGGGGGACGCTGTCCCTGTGGGGGACGTCGCATTTCCTCAAGGCGTTGGAGCCGGCGTTCAATCTGGGAGAGGCGCTCCTCGAGTCGTCTCAAGAAGTGGCGCAACTCTGCCTCACGTTCGTGGCGATCGCGGTCTCCCTCGCGGTGGTGGCGGTCATGTTCTCCTTCGCGGTGGTGGCGATCGCGGTCTCCCTCGCGGTGATTTCGTTTGCCCGCTTCCCGGCCGCGACGTTCCCCGGCTTTTCGTTCTGCTTCCGATCCGGCTCGCTTGTCCCGGTCGCCGGCACGTTCGCGTTCGTGATGGTCGGCCCAACCCGGCAGGGCCAGTGTAGTGAGGAGAGAGAGGATGAGCAGATTTTTCATGGCGTAATGGTGATGGTTGGCTGAGGGCCTACGAATGTGCAGGCCTCATGTTAAACATCCCCGGAGGAGGAATGTTTCGCTATTTTTGGCAGAAGGTCTTGGTCTTCAACAAAATGAAGGGTTCCAAGAAGTCTTTTTTCTTTCGAGACCCGGAGAATTCAGGCGCCGCTTCCGGGCGGACGAATTCGCTTCCGCCTTGTGGAATGAACACGAATACTCCCTCCCATCACCTGTCTCCAGACAGGGTCTTCCCATGAAACACCTTGTTCTCTTCCCCGCCGCTTTCCTGATCCTGCTGGCTGCGAATGCTCTCGCGGCGAAGCCAAACATTCTCTTCATCTTTGCCGATGACATGACCTTCGACCACGTGGCGGCGCTCGGGCATGGGGAGGTGGAGACTCCGCATCTGGATCGGCTGGTCAAGGGGGGTACCACTTTTACCCATGCATACAACCCGGGCTCCTGGAGCGGGGCTGTTTGTGTGGCGAGCCGGCACATGCTCATGACCGGTCGTCAACTGTGGAATGCGCACAAGGTGGCCAACCCGAAAGGCATGGCGCAGTTCCATAAGGCCAAGACGACATGGCCGCAGCTGCTGGAGAGCGCTGGCTACAAGACCTACATGTCGGGGAAGTGGCATGTAAAGATTGGAGCCGACAAACTCTTCAACGTCGCCAGGCATGTGCGTCCGGGAATGCCGCGGTCTGTGAAAGAGGCCTATAATCGTCCCCTGGAAGGAAAGCCTGATCCCTGGGATCCCGCCGATAAGTCGATCGGTGGATTCTGGGAAGGCGGCAGGCACTGGAGCGAGGTCCAGGCGGATGATGCGGTGGGCTTCCTGCAGGAAGCAGAGAAGTCCGAGCAGCCCTTCTTCATCTACCTCGCTTTTAATGCGCCACACGATCCCCGGCAGGCTCCGCAGGAGTTCCTGGACAAGTATCCGGCGAACAAGGTCGAAATCCCGAAGAACTTCCTGCCACGCTATCCTTTCTGTAACGAGATTGGCAATCCGCACGGGCTGCGTGATGAGAACCTCGCACCCATGCCGAGGACGAAGCACTCGGTTCGGGTGCACCGGAGGGAATACTATGCGATCATCACCCACATGGATGCGCAGATCGGGCGTGTGCTTGATCAGTTGGAGAGGTCCGGCAAGGCGAAGAACACTTACGTCGTGTTTACGGCAGACCACGGGTTGGCAGTAGGCCAGCACGGACTTTTTGGAAAACAGAACATGTATGATCATAGCGTGCGTGTGCCCTTCATGGTGACCGGGCCGGGAGTGGCAGCTGGGGCTGCCAATGCCGCACCCATTTACCTGCAGGACATCATTCCCACCTCGTTGGACTGGGCTGGAGCGAAGACCCCGGAGCACGTTCAGTTCGAGAGTATCCAGCCTCACCTTGAGGGGAGGGGGAAGAAGCGGGACTTCGTCTACGGGGCCTATCTCGGGGTGCAGCGTTCAATTACCGCTGACGGGTACAAGCTGATATACTACCCCAAGGCCAATCACCTGCTCCGCCTCTACAAGGTCTCCGAGGATCCTCACGAGACCACGGATCTCATGAAGAGCGGAGGTCCCGCTGTCGAGGCCCAGGTGAACAGGCTCTGGAAGCGCCTGCAGGAGGTGCAGGGGCAATTCGGGGATACCCTCAGGCTGGAGAGAAAAAAATAGGCGAGCGGGAGCCGCCCATGCCTTCCGCGGACGAAGTGTTCCCTGCGTCAGGGGATGAACCGGGAGCTCGCCCAGGCACATGGCGCGTACGAGCCGTGCCGGGCAAGCTCCCGGATATGAACTCAGAAGGAGAACTGGGCTCCGAGCGTGGTCCACCACTCCGTGGCAAGCTGGGGTCCCTCAAGGTCCTGCCAGACGGGAGCGCCGACCTCCAGAGCGAGTCGGCCCGAGGTTCCGGGAAGCAGCGCATTGATGCCGAGGGAGGCGTCAAGGCGGGAACCTCCACGCCGCTTGGGATCGGCAGTCGGAACTGGCAGAGGGAGCAGGTCGGAGTCGCTCCCCTGGATGTTGCCCCAGTGCGAACCGCTCAGGCGAGCTGAGATGCTGAGGTTCCCGGTGAGCAGTCGACTTGCCCACGCGGTGGCATTCCAGGAGTTTCCGAGACGGTAGCCCTGATCATTGTCTGAAAGCAGAATGCGGGCACTCACCTGTCCTCCCCAAGCCCAGGCGGCCCCCTGAGACAGGTAGGTGAGGGAGGGGGAGAGTCCCCAGCTGCCAGCGCCCAGCTGCATGGGGTATGGAAGGCGGGTGATTCCGGGGCCTGGGATGAGGTCCTCCCTATCCGTTTCTGCAGTAGGGAGGAGGAGGCCGAGACCAAGGTGGGCGCGGGCTGCCACGTCGGTGCTCCGATTCTCCCAGAAACGGTAGAGCGCAGCGACGGAAGAGTCCCCAAGTCCGGAGGATTCTGTCTTAAACTGCATTCCGTTGGCAAGATTCCGATGATTCATGGAGAGATCCACCAGATTGAACATTCCCATCAGAGTCAGTCGTTCGTTGGGTGCGTACATGGCTCCGATCATGTGCATGGTCATGTCCATGTCCGTGGGCGCGACCCGGAAGGGAGCTGGAGGGGGTCCCGCAAAGCTGCCATCCGGGACAGAACGGGTTCCGTCGTAGTTCTGTTCCATGCGCATGAACATGTAGCGGTAGGAGAGCATGAATTCGCCTGCCCCATGGGTATGGTCCCCCATTACTCCGATCGGAGCATGGCTGTCCGGCCGGCTTGCATCCCAATGATGAGACAGTCCTTCCCCGACAGGATGAGTCCCCGGGGTCCGGGTGGTGGGGATCTCGTCGGGGGAATGAGCGAAGAGGAAAGGAATACTGAGGAATGAGATAAGAATAGTGATTTTCATTAGATTAGTTTGTTGAAGAAAAGGGAAATACAGGCAGCTCTCCATCAGGGAAAATGCCTTAGGATCTGCCAGCCACTGATTATGGCGGACAGATGTCATGGGACGCATGCATTGCACGGTCCATCGAAGCAAAAAGAGAGGAGATCTATGTCCTGCGTGGTGGAGGATGGGGAACATCCTCAGACCACGATGTCATTCCTGCCTGAAAGCTCGGGAACGGTGGCGGGAGGGTGCGAAGAAGGTAAGAGCTGCGCGATTCTTCGGATGGGCCCGGGGCGACAAACTTGTCTTTGCCGGATTGAACGGAAAGAAGCCCTTTTTCATTAGTTCTTTCGGTGCGTTCAGCTTGGATCCAGATACAGATCTTGCAGGGATTTTGCCCGGAAAAAGTGTTTGAGATGGAGGCTGCCAGACCCAGAGAGGATGTCCGGGAGTGCATCATTGCGAGCCAGGCTGCCGATTGGCCGACCAAAAAGTGCCCTTCGATGACAACGAAGGCGGAGAGAAGGCATAAGAGATGGGCGGTCTTCCTCTTCAACGAGTCAGGAGTGATCGAACAGGTTGGACTTGTCAAGTAAGCCGGATAGATTGCGCGCATGGCGATCGACGTGGGATTACTCGGGAAAATCTGTCGTGAACCGGGTGCGCCCGGGTTCGAAACGCGGATCCGGAACCTCGTGCTGGAGGAAGTGGAAGGCCTCGCTGACGATGTTCGGGTCGACGCCATGGGTAATGTCGTTGCACTGAAGAAAGGAAAGTCATCCAAGATGAAGTCGATGGCCGCCGCGCACATGGACGAGATCGGTTTTATCGTCACTCATATCGATACCGATGGGTTCCTCCGCTTTAATCCTCTCGGTGGGTTCGATCCCAAGACGCTCACTTCACAGCGGGTCCTTGTGCACGGCCGGGAAGACATTGTGGGGGTGATGGGATCGAAGCCGATCCACATCATGACTCCCGAGGAGCGCAACAAGCCTCCCAGACTGGAAGAGTACTTCATCGACCTCGGGCTGCCCAAGAGCGAGGTCGATCAACTTGTTGCGGTGGGTGATCCCATCACACGTGAGCGGGACCTGGTGGAGATGGGGGATTGTGTCAACGTGAAGTCGTTGGACAACCGGGCTTCGGTGTTCCTGCTCATTGAAACCTTGCGCGCATTGAAGAGGAGCCGCCGAAAGCCGGCCTACGATTTCTATGGTGTCTTCACGGTGCAGGAAGAGGTTGGGTTGCGCGGAGCGCAGGCGTCCACTCTTGAGATTCAACCCGACTTCAGTTTTGGACTGGATACGACCATCGCCTACGATACACCGGGATCGAAGCCGCAGGAGCATTGCACGAGGCTGGGAGACGGTGTCGCGATCAAGATCATGGATGCATCCGTGATCTGTGATTACCGGATGGTGGAGTTCATGAAGTCCGTGGCGGCGGGCAAGAAGATCCGGTGGCAGCCGGAAATCCTGCGGGCGGGGGGAACGGATACTGCCTCGTTGCAGAAGATGACTCCCGGAGGGTCGATTGCGGGAGCAGTTTCATTACCGACCCGCCATATTCACCAGGTGATCGAGATGTGTCACAAGCAGGATATTGCTGATGCCATCAAGCTCCTCGCAGCCTGTGTGTGCGAACTCGACAAGCACAACTGGGAGTTCTGATCCGTCCCAGAGGGGAGGGCCTTATCGAAGGGGGCGAGTAACACCACCTGAGAGGCGGAATCGCGGGCGTACCTGGATACGGGGCTGAACGCCGGGAGGCGATCTTATCCTACTTTGCGCCGGGTGGCGAAGAAGAGCAGGGCGAGACCGCCTAGTCCGGCAAGAAGGGTGGCGGTGGGTTCCGGGATAATGGAGGAAGGTTCCTCGGCCTGCACCTTGCCTACCGCCGGTGGGGCTTCCCGCAGGGCGTTGCTGGACTCTTCCGCAAATGCGCCCGTACTGGCCCAGAAAAAGGCGAGCAGGAGGAGGTTCGAGCGCATAGCTGGAAAGATTAGCGGGTGAAGCCGGAAACGGGTGTGTAGGCGTACCAGAACTGGTTGATATTGCGATGAAAAAAGGAGGGTCTTTTTCGAATTTGTCAGATATTCAAATTTTTAAAGTATCGAAACTCAAGAAATCAGGTCAAGGAAACCTAACAAAAGCCCTGTGAGAGACTGGCTGGGTTATGTTTTTGGAAAATGAGGGTATCCCGGACCAGGGCGAGGCTTGCGGCATGTTTTTTGGCCGGATTCGTGTAACAAATCGACTGTTAGAAAGTTGCCGTTGGAGCCTTGAATTAACCGGATTGGGGGTGGCGCAAGTAAAAAGTGGAATCACGCGCAAACAGAAAAAGCACAACATGTAGTGGTGTTAATAATTTGAGCATACAATATGGACAAGATTACGTTGACCTAAGGCGAGATCAGGCCTTAGTCTCGCCATCGCTGTCTCACGCCACAAAACTGCTTAGGAAAATCAAAATAAACACCCAAACTGCGTAAGTTTACCCATCCACTCATCATGTCTGAAACCACCACAGTGCAAATCGGGGATCGGGCCTTCGTGCTCGATCGGGCGAAAGCGGAGGAGGCCTTTGCGGCCAAGCGGGTCATCAACGGAAAGGAAACGATGTTCTTCAACATCCTCCCGCTGAAATACCAGTGGGCCTACGATCTCTATAAGACGATGAAGAACAACCATTGGGAGCCGGAGGATATCCCGATGCAGAAGGACGTGGAGCAGTGGCGTGGAACTGATGAGATCACGGATGTGGAACGCTGGATCGTCAAGATGGGGATAGGCTACTTTTCGGCCGCAGAAGGAATCGTCGGCGACAACATCATGCACGTGGTGCGTGAGTTGGTAACTGCTCCCGAGCTCAAGCTGGTCCTCGGGCGCCACGCGCACGAGGAAAACATTCATGCCGACTCGCTGGTTTACATGATCTCTTCCCTCGGACTCAACCCGCACGAGTGCGAGGCCATGTTTGAGGACGTGCCCACCATCACCGCGAAAAACGATTTCCTGGTAAGCAATAGCCGGGCGCTGCGCCGGGACGTTGACCTGAGCCTCACCGAGAACAAGCAGGCCCTGGCCAAGAACATGTTCATGTTCGGGCAGGTCATGGAGGGCACCCAGTTTTACGGACTCTTCGGAATGATCCTGAGCCTTTACCGGCAGAACAAGTTTCCCGGGATCGGACAAATGTTCCGCTACACCCTGCGCGACGAGTCCAACCACATCAAGCTGCTCCGCAAGCTCCTCAACGAACTCGTTGTGGAAAATCCCGATATCTGGACCGAGGAATTCCGTGCCGATCTTCGCGAGACGATGCGGCAGGGGATTGAACTGGAGAAGCAGTTCATCCGGGACTGCCTGCCGGTCGACGCGGTTGGCCTGAATGCGGCCGACTTCGAGCACTACATCGATTACATCGGTGACCGACGGCTGGTGGACTGCCGCCTCGAACCCCTCCACGAAAATGCTTCCAACCCGTTCCCCTGGCTGGCCGAAATGATGGATATCAAGAAGGAGCAGAACTTCTTCGAAGGCCGCGTCACGGAATACCAGAAAGCCGCCGCTCTAGAGACCGTCGGTTATAAGGACGACGAACTCTAATCGCTGAACGGGCCGCGGGGAAGCCAGGGAATGAGTCTTAGTTGTTAAGGCAATCAGAACCGATGCGCCCCCGCCTCGCCACCTCAACGCCATCCCGACCACGGAGTCACGCTCACTCCATCTAAAAGTAGCTCTGCCAAAACTCACATCATGTACCGACCTATCACGCTCGAAGAAGACATCGCCCTGAAGCAGGTCATCGCGAGCCGTCACAGCAATGAAGCGGATCCGCACCGCTTTAACTGGCGCGAGTCCCTCGCGACTGAACACCGTGTCTCCATTCCGGAAATCATCGTTACCCGNGGGGCGGGCGAGGAGGAGTTCTCGCTTGCGGATGTGGCGGACACGATCGGGGAGGCCCTGACTGACTTGTTGCTCTCCCGCGAGGAACAGGAAGAGAGGATTTTCAACGACGAGAACCGCAACTTCGTGACGGGGGTGGCCTTCAGTGTCGCCAAGAGTCTCATGCAGCAGGTGCAGCGGGGCGGCGCGATCAAGTTGAGCCAGAACGACCTCTATCTCCTCATTGAAAAGGCGCTCATCGAGAACGACGCCCACGACGTGGCGAAATCCCTCGTCTTTGCGCGCAGCTACGAGAAGAACGGAGAGATCGTGGTCAGCGAAGAGCCCCATCCCATGCCGGTACGCCTGATCCGCCGCAACGGCAATGTCGTGCCCTGGAGCGANACCAAGATCGAGACCGCGGTNCGNAAGGCCTTCCTCGACCTGCGGACGGATCCTGAGCCGGCCTCGCGCATCGCGCGCGGGGTGACCCAGCGGGTGCGAGCGGGGGATTCGGCCTTCGTGCACATCGAGGATGTNCAGGACCTCGTGGAGGAAGAGCTGGGACGGCAGGGACAGATTGCGGTCATGAGGGCCTACATGGCCTACCGTATTCAGCGGGCGGAAGTACGCAAACTGCACCAGGCGGAGCTTTCCGAGGATCCGAACCAGGAGTCCATGGTGGTGGTCACCCGGGAGAACGGGCAGAGTGACTTCTGGGACGGTACGGAGCTCAAGAGGCGGATTCAGTTCGGCATGATCGGGCTGGATCTCTGNCTGAGCGAGGAAGAGATCGAGTTTGAGTTGCGGCGCTCGATCGGGGCCGAAATCTCCGCGGGTGAACTGCAGCGCACGATCATTCTCAATGCCAAGGCGCTGATCGAGAGGGATGCCGATTTCGCCAAGTTCGCGGCGCGNATCCTTCTCAGCTACATTTACGAGGAAGTGCTCGACTGGTCGATCCAGCGGGACGGAATTGCGGCCCTCAAGGNGGCTCACCAGGAGCAGTTCAAACGCTACCTCAAGCACGGGGTGGCGATCAAGCGGCTCAGCCCGGATCTGCTCGAGCGCTTCGACCTCGATCGCCTGGCNTCCGCCTTCGATCCATCCGCCGATCTCGATTTCGATTACCTCGGGATTCAGACGCTCTATGACCGTTACTTGATCGTGGACAAGACAGCTGACAGGCCACGCCGTGTCGAAACACCCCAGTTTTTCTGGATGCGGGTTTCGATGGGCCTCTTCAAGGCGGAGGATCACAATCGAGAAGACTGGGTCATCCGGCTTTACCAGCTCTACAAGGGACGCCGCTTCTGTTCCTCCACGCCAACCCTTTTCAACTCGGGTACGCTGCACTCCCAGCTATCCTCCTGTTACCTCTACAAGGTCGACGATTCGATTGAGTCCATCATGCTGCGGGGTATTTCTNAGAATGCCTTTCTCTCCAAATGGGCAGGGGGCCTCGGTGGGTCGTGGACCAGCGTTCGAGGAACGGGGGCCTACATCCAGGGCACCAACGGCGAGAGCCAGGGTGTCATCCCCTTCCTCAAGCTCCACAACGACCAGCTGGTAGCGGTCAACCAGGGCGGCAAGCGCCGCGGATCCGGATGTGCCTACCTTGAGAGCTGGCACAACGACATCGAGGACTTTCTCGAACTCCGCGTGAACACCGGTGACGAGCGTCGCCGGACGCATGACATGAACACCGCGAACTGGATTCCGGATCTCTTCATGAAGCGCATGGAGGCGCGNCAGGATTGGACTCTTCTGCGGGCCAACGAGTGTTCCGACCTGCACGACCTCTACGGGAAGGCTTTTGAGCAGCGCTATCTGGAGTACGAGGCGATGGCGGAGGAGGGCAAGATCTGGAGCCGCAGGCTTCCAGCCATCGAGCTCTGGAAGAAGATGCTGAANATGCTGTTCGAGACGGGCCATCCCTGGATCACGTTCAAGGATCCCTGCAATCTGCGTAGTCCGCAGGACCACGTGGGTGTGATCCACTCCTCCAACCTGTGCACGGAGATCACCCTCAATACGAGCGAGGAGGAGACCGCGGTCTGNAACCTGGGTTCGGTGGTGCTGGANACGCACGTGAACAAGGACGGCATGCTGGATCATGAGACCTTGCGTGAGACCATCACGGTGGCCATCCGCGCNCTGGACAACGTGATTGATATCAATTTCTACCCAACTGATGCGGCGCGTACCGCCAACAGCCGGCACCGGCCGATAGGTCTCGGTGTAATGGGACTGCAGAATGCGCTCTTCAAGAAAAACCTCTCCTTCGCGAGCGACGAGGCGGTGGCCTTCAATGACGAGTTCATGGAGGCGATCGCCTATTACGCCTACAGCGCGTCTAGTGATCTCGCGGCCGAGCGGGGCNCCTATTCCAGCTACCGCGGTTCCAAGTGGGAACGNGGGNTCCTGCCGCAGGATTCCCTGGAACTCCTGGAGGATGAGCGAGGCGAGGAAGTGGCCGTGCCGCGGGGTGGCAAGATGGACTGGCGGCCTGTCCGGGACAAGATCCTCAAGAACGGGATGCGGAACTCGAACGTGCTTGCCATTGCCCCCACTGCGACCATCTCGAATATCATGGGAACCACCCCTTGCATCGAACCCAACTACAAGAACCTTTTCGTGAAGAGCAACCTGAGCGGGGACTTCACGGTCCTGAATCGCCAGCTCGTGCAGGATCTCAAGGCCGAGGGGCTGTGGACTCCCGAGATGCTGGACCAGCTCAAGTATTTCGACGGGGAGCTGGGCGACATCGACGAGATGCCCGATCACCTCAAACAGAAGCACCTCACGGTTTTCGGAATCGGCTACCAGCACATTATCGATGCGGCGGCCCGGCGCCAGAAGTGGATTGACCAGAGCCAGAGCGTCAACCTCTTCCTGGCATCACCGGACATGAAGACCTTGAGTCACATGTATCGCCACGCCTGGCGCACTGGGCTCAAGACGACCTACTACCTGCGCACCCTGCAGGCCAGCAACATCGAGAAAGCAACCGTGCGGGTNAAGAAGGAGGATGCCCCNCAGGCCCAGGGCAGTGGGAATAAGACCTACACGGCCGAGGAGCAGCATGCCTGCTCAATCGAGGCCATGATGAACGGAGGCGAGTGCGAGGCCTGCCAGTAACGCGGCGTCCGGATTCCAGCGGGAACGAGGGAGCAACCCATGCCGGGAATGGCATGGGTTGTTTTCCGGGNGGCCAGTGAGCCCCGGGGATGNATCCTGGAAGGTTGTGGATTTACTGCTTCTCCGCTTCACTTTTGGCACTCGCAAAAGATGAGCGCCCCCGCTTTCCAGGAATCATTGCGCCGACCCGGCCNGGGGCGGAGGACTCGGGGGCTCCGGAGGCTTCTGGNCGTGGGGGGCATGATCCTGCCGCTTGGCTGGGCAGGCCAGGACGCTNCTCCCAATGTCATCATGCTCCTTGTTGATGACATGGGCTGGGACGTCGCGGCCCTNGGGCATCCGCACGCGAAAACCCCGAACCTCGACAGGCTTGCGGCGGAGGGGAGAGTTTTCGAGCAGTTCTACGTGTCTTCTCCGGTGTGTTCACCGACCCGGGCNTCCTTCCTGACGGGGCTCCACCCGTCCCGCTTNGGAATTCANGATTATCTCAGCAAGGATCCGCAGATCAACCTGAGGCGGGGCATGCCGAACTACCTCGACCCGGATATTGTCACGGTAGCGGACCTGGCTCGCCGGGCAGGCTATCGGACCGCCTCGGTCGGNAAGTGGCACCTGCGGAGCGTTTCGACGCCGAGGGAGACGGAGTATGGATTCGACCATTTCAAGCGGGGTTGGCCACGGACGCGCNATTTCAGATCCTACTCGTCCTTCTATTGTGTTGATGAAGCAATCCTCTTCCTCGGTGAGCAGGGAGGGCCCTTTTACATCAACCTGTGGTTTTTCCAGATGCACCGGCCAGTCCTGGCCTCAAGGGAACAGAAGGAGGCCTACGACGGAGNAGAGTTCAGTCCGAACGATTTTGCAGGCCACATGCCGGCCTACTACGCAGCCATGCCGGAGCAGCAGGAGCGCTTTCTTGAATACAATGCCGTCGTGACGAGNGTGGATGCCGCGATCGGNAAATTGCTCGCGTATCTCGATCGCGAGGGCCTGGCGGATAATACCCTGATCTTCTTCACCAGTGACAATGGCCCGGAGGATTATGGAAACATGCTTTCCGCCATTCCGGGTGCAGGAAGCTCGGGGCCATTCCGGGGGCGGAAGCGCAGTCTCTATGAAGGAGGCATTCACATGCCGTGTATCGTAAGATGGCCGGGAATGAGCCCGGCGGGGACGGTGGACGGGACCACGGTGATGAGCTCGCTGGACTGGCTGCCCACCATGTGTGCGTTGCTTGGTNAGGATCCTCCCCCCAACCTCGACGGAGAGAACATGCTGGCGGCGCTCCAGGGAGCCCCGCTTGTCCGCGAGCGACCCCTCGTCTGGGATTACCGGGGCAGCTACCTTGGAGACGCCGCGGGCAGGGCCCCGCGATTTGCGATTCGGGAAGGTCATTGGAAACTTCTCTGGGAGCCGAACCGGACAGGGGCGGGTGGCGAGGAGGTATTCTCCCGGCTGGAACTGTACAACCTTGAGAACGATCCGGAGGAACGGAGGAACCTCGCCGGGACGGAGCCNGCGCTGGAAGCGCGACTGATTGCAAAAATCGGGGCCTTCGACTCGTCGCTCGACCACCGGCCTCCGGAAATCACGCTGCACCCCGCGNAAGAGTTCCTGCCGGATCCGGGTGGGGCGGTCGCGTTGCGGGTGGAGGCAACTGGCACGCCCCCGCCCACCTATCGCTGGTATCGTGACGGGGTAGCCCTCCAGAATGGGCCACGGGTTCAGGGTGCGAATAGTCACTTGCTGGTGCTGGGGGACCTGACCCTTGAGGATTCGGGGGANATATTCTGCCGGGTGAGCAGCGGGGGATCTTCTGTNCGGAGCAGCTCCTCCTCGCTCCGTGTCCAGCAGGCGCCCGAGATGATCCGCGAGCCGACCCTGCAATACGTCTGGCAGGGAGGGGTGGCGGGTTTCTCGGTCGAGGTGCGCGGCAGTGAGCCGATGCGCTATCAATGGTACCTGGGANCGGAGCCAGTTCAGGATGGTGAGGGGGTGAGTGGCGCCCAGAGNCCCNGGCTGGTCCTGGCAGGATTGAGCCCGGACCAGACTNCNGATGGGACGGCAGGCTACTCCTGCCGGGTGGAGAATGGGCTGGGCGTGATTCATTCGCAGGCCGCGCCCCTGTTGGTCGAGGAAGCGGGGTCCGCGGATTTTGATGCCTGGATCGGATTTTATACNGGGGGCGAGGTTGCGGTGGGATCCTACGTGGAGGACCGTGATGGCGATGGATGGACAGATTTCCAGGAATTTGCTGGGGTTTCGGATCCGACCACGGCGGGGCAGCGCCCGCTCTTCGANGTGAAAGAGGTGGAGGGCCGCTTGGAGCTGTCCTACGACCGCTGGCGNGGAGGAGNCGAAATGGGGTTTGGCAGCTATGAGACGGCGTTCGTGCGTTACGACCTGGAAGTCTGGGAAGACGGTGAATGGCTTCCACTTTTCGAATTGCTGAACCTGCTTCGCAGGGAGACCAACCGGGCGGGGACAGGGGAGCGGGCCTGCTATCGGCTAGCTCTTCCGGCTGACCGTAGGTTTCTNTTCCTCCGGCTCCGCGTTACGCAAAAATAGGGTTTGTCTTGTCAGGGGAGGGAGTCTTGGGATTTCCTGCTCCGNGTAACCATGAAAAGTCGTTTCTTCGCCCTTCCCTCCGCCACAATCCTTTATGCCGGTGCATTTCTGCCGATGAGTCTNCCGGCCCAGGAGTTTCACGAAACCCTGACCGATACCTCGACCAACACCTGGGTGGANAGCTTCGCCATCGACGGTGGCCCAGCCAAGTCCGGGAACGTCGCCTGGTCGGTGCGCAAGTACACCCTGCGCGGGGGCAAGCAGGATGGCGTGGACGTGGTGGAGGTNAACAATGGCAAGCTGCGCTTCACGGTGGTTCCCACCCGGGGAATGAATGTGCATGAGCTCTACTGCGGGGATGTCAGGCTGGGATGGGATTCCCCGGTCAGCGAGCTGGTCAACCCGCTCTTCATCAACCCGGCCGACCGGGGCGGGCTGGGCTGGCTGGATGGTTTCAATGAGTGGATGACGCGCTGCGGTTACGAGTTTGCGGGGCACCCGGGTGAGGATGACGGACGCCTTCTCACCCTGCACGGGAAGGCCTCCAACCTGCCGGCCTCCAAGGTAGAGGTCTTTCTCAAGGACAACCGGATCCATGTGCGGGGCAGGGTGGAAGAAAAAATGTTCAAGTTCGTGAACCTGGAAATGGTGACTGACATTTCNACCGAGATCGGGAGTACGGCGGTGCGCTTTGACGATACCTTGACCAACCGTGGATCCAACGACCAGGAGTTCGAAATCATCTATCATGCCAACTACGGGGAGCCACTTCTCGAGAAGGGTTCCCGCTTCCTTGCGCCAATCAAGAGCGTNACGCCCTTTGACGAGCGTGCAGCCGGGGAGATCAAGGACCTGCAGGTCTACTACGCTCCCACCAAGGATTATGGCGAGACGGTCTACTGCATGGAACTCAACGCCGGGACGGACGGTCGNACGACCGTAATGTTGCACAATGCCGACAGTTCCCGCGGGGTAGCCATGTCCTACAACGTGGACAGCCTGCCGTTNTTCACCCTCTGGAAGAACACCGACGTTGGAGAGAAGGGCTATGTNACNGGCCTGGAGCCNGGTTCGGGCTATCCGTATAACCGTGCGGTGGAGCGTGAACGGGGCCGCCTGAGCAAGATCCCGGCCGGCCGNGCGAAGAAGTTCCTCGTGGAGGTTGATGTGCTGACTGANCCTGCGGCGGTTAAAAAGGCCGCGCAGGCGATCGGGAAGATCCAGGGCGNGCGGAAGACCACGGTGAACGNTAAGCCGGAGGAGTAGTTGCAGCCCAGGCNGATTCGTCTCGNCCTGCTCCCGGGTCGAGTCTTGAGGGCGGCGTGAGGCNGAGGGGCCGGCCGTGCATGGCCAGGCTCAGAGTTCGGCTCCGGCCTNGGCCGGTCCCGGGAAAATGCTCGATCCTGAATCTGACCCGTTTGGGGGGCGCTTCTTGGCAGGATACCCGGGCCGTCGCTCCCTGCCTNGTAGAGGATTACCGCTGTCCCTGAATACCTCCAAACGCTGTTTTTAAAGGGTTTTTCNTGTCCANTAAACGCTCTAAGATCCCATCCCGGGCTAAGGGGGGGAGAATACCTCGTGCATACAGAGATTTTGCTGGCGCAGGGAGGCAGTCTCGTATGTATAATGCGAATACGCTGAGCCATGAAGACGCATCTTGTTATGAAAATCACTGCGGGGAGAGGGCGGAAGGGCTTCTCCCTGATCACGACCGTCACGATCTTGGTGCTCCTCTCCCTGATCGCGGTTGGTCTCCTGTCGTTGTCCGCCGTTACGGTGCGGAGCAGTACGGCAGAGTTGGCCCAGCTGGAAGCGCGGGCGAATGCCCGCCTCGCCCTGATGGTTGCGATTGGCGAGCTGCAAATGAATCTGGGTCCGGACCAGCGAGTCTCGGCTGAAGCGGGAATTCTCGACGAAGACCCTGATCCGCTTGGTGGCCAAGGGATCCAGGGAGTGGAACATCCCTACTGGGTGGGCGTGTGGAGCACCGAGTGGGTTCCTCCGGGCAGCGACGGTGAGAACAAGTCCCCATGGGTTCGCAACGACGAGGAAGGNGGCCTGAGTGACCAGCGCTTNACCGGCGCAGCAGGCAAAACCTTTGACCGGGAAGACGACGTTCTCAGTTANCTGGTCAGTGGAAATGAAGGNGGCCGCGCTGAACTCGGGGCGGATCTGATTGAGGCGCTGGTCTGGGACGGAGAGGACCAGATTGAATTGGTCGCCGACGGGACGGTGAGCACGACCGAGGAATATGTNGTCGCACCGCGGGTNGCTACCAGGGATGACTACGGTCGTGAAACAGGGGGCTATGCCTACTGGATTGGAGATCTNGGGGTGCGTGCCAACGTNGGACTGGTCGATGCCTACGCTCTGGACGACCCGNCGCGGGGCCAGAAGGCCGATGGNATGGAACGTATTCTGAACNCGCAAGACACCTCGGCGAAGGAACTGGACGGAATCAACGAGGACCTTACCGATGATGAAGTTCGCANGCTGGTTTCCCGCAAGACGGTGGAGNTGACCGACGGGCAGCCGAGTCGGGAGAATGCCCTCAGGAAGAAGAGGGCTTTCCACCATATGACTACGCAGTCGAAGTCGGTGCTTTGCAATGTCCGGCAGGGAGGTCTCCTGAGAGATCTCACNGCCTACATCCACAGCCGCGGTACTGTCCGGGGGCTTCAGGCGGATGGCCGCACGGTGTCGCAGGGGATCGATGATCTCGACAACATGATCGGGCCAGCCAATGCCAGTGTGGCGGACGAGCAGGGAACGACCTGGGGCGAGACCAAGTATCGGGACATTGCCCCNACCTTCGCCCTCGTGCGGAACTGGNCCCGCGATNCGAGGCGTCTGGGCTACGGGGACCGGGAAACGACCATGGTGGATCCGGCNCCGCCGAGCCAGGAGGATATCGCCAAGGGCACCCTGCGGGGAATGAACGATGGCGTGAATGTTTACGACGGCGGTAACCTGCGGCCGGCCTCCTTCCTTCCCTTCATCCGTCCCAATCTCTTCCCGATCATGACGGAGGGCGCGGTTTACTACAACCTGGCGACTTATCCGCAGAACGAGCGGGACCGCAATTCGNANCATACGCTNCGGGTCTGCATCTATCCCCGTGTCTCGCTGTGGAATCCCTACAACGTGGAACTCAAGCTCCACAACATGGTGGCCACCATTTTCGTGAACGGGAACAAGGATGTGAGGCTCACCTATGCAGATCGGACCCAGTCAACGCCGGGGCAGGTGCCGATTCCCTTCGGCCGGGGATCTACCAAGATCAACCCAAACGGAGCCAAGCCGAGTGGAAGCGATCCCAGCCCCGGTCACTACGTGGGTTGGATCCTGATGAAACTGCTCCCAACCACNATGGCTCCCGGNGAAACGCTGGTCTTCAGCCCGATGCGAACCGCCGAGTANCAGCTCTACCAGATNGACCGNAATGTNCTCTCNNCCNANGTGGCGCCGGACCCGAGCCGTTACTTCTGGCAGGACNTGNNGNNAANCCATGACGAAGAAGCCNATCAGNTTCNTCGAGTTTCCCGGTGNNGGCAACAGTTCCGGGGGAGACAACTACATGATGTCCCTCAAGAGCGCCGGCCGGATGCGNAGTTTCAACGACTCCCAGTTCAACTCGATGCAGTCCATCGTCTACGCCAACACGTCCTTGCAGGCGGGAGGTAGTGACGAGCTTCCGGTGCAGTGGTCGACGGCACGAGGCCGGCAGCCCGAGCCGCGCGTCCACAGTCTCGCGAGCAGTCGTGCGACCCTGGATGGCACGGCTATTCCCGATACCCGGACGCGGGATGGATTCCGTATCCGCTGGTGGGATGAGCACCGCTCCAACATGCTCGGCTCCGGGCAGCTGCGGCGGGATCCCCAGCACCTCAAGAGCTCGGTGATCGGCACGTGGAACCCGCGGGCCGCCTACTTCTGTCGTAATCCGTGGGACAACGTGACGGACCTGCCCCCCCACTTCTACGGGATGTATACCCGCGACCTGTTCGACCAGCGGGTGAGCTGGCAGAACATGATGCCGCGTTCGATAAACGGGCGACAGGTCAGCTGGCCCTTTGGCGACCCCCTCAGTGCGCCGGATGACGGCGTGGTACTTTTCGAAGTGCCCCGGGAGGAGACGGGGGTTCCGTCGCTCGGCTACCTGCNCCACCTGAAACTTTCCGAGTTTGGTTGGCACCCGTCCTACGCGGTTGGAAACTCCCTCGTCGATCCCCGGGTAGGCCGGCTGCANACCAGCCCTGTTCTGGATACCTCCCGCGAGAAATCCCGTAACGGGTGGAACCAGTACCTCTTCGGGCACCAGGGCGGACGGACCTCCGGACGGGGAGGGGACTACTGGGCCATGCTCACCCGCCAGATCCTCTTCAATCGTCCTGACGATCACTTTGTGGTCTACGACCTGAGTTACGAGGCGAACTTCAATCTCTGGGATAACTTCTTCGTGTCGACCGGTGATCCGGCACGCAAGCAGGCNTTTCTGGACAACCCGGAGGAGAATCCGCTACCGAATGGACGTTTTCAGCTCATTGGAACNGGCACCAACGTCAGGTCCGACGTGAACAACTTCCACCGGGCAGCTACCCAGCTCTGGCTGAACGGAGGATTCAACGTGAATTCCGTGAGTGTGGATGCCTGGAAGGCCGTGCTCGCCTCGGCCATGAACGCCGGAGCGGGTTACGCCAGCAAGGATGCGGTGCCCTTCCCACGGGTAGTCAATCCGCCCAACGGGGAGTTTCTCAACGGGAACTGGGACGACGAGGAGGCGACTTCCGGATTCCTCGCCATTGATGGCAGCGATACCAGTGACAGTGATCTTGAGCGGCTGGCCCAGGAGATTGTGCGGGAGGTGAAGGAACGAGCACCCTTCTTCGGCCTTTCGGACTTCATCAACCGTCGTCTGGTGGACAGCGAGCACGGGGATGCGGGCCCAATTGAGGCCGCGATCCAACGTTCCGGAATCAACGCCGCATTTGACGATAACGANGTTCTTCGAATTCCGAACACGGAGCGGGACAGACTCGCTGACGTGCAATTTGACAACATGTCCGACGCCACGCGCCTGGAACAGACGTTGAAACCGGACTCGGTGGCATGGGGAATTCCCGGATACCTGACCCAAGGGGATATTGTGCAGGCGGTCGGCTCCGCCCTGCGCCCGCGATCCGATAGCTTCCTGGTGCGTGCCTACGGCGAGTCCAAGGATGCCCAGGGTAACGTGCTGGCACGGGCCTGGTGCGAGGCTGTGGTCCAGCGCACCCCGGATCCGATCAACCCGGATCGCACGGGCCTCAACCCGGTTCCAAAAGATGACCCCGAGGACCTCGAGTTCGGGCGCCGGTTCAAGCTCGTGAGCTTCCGGTGGCTGAACCCTGAAGAAGTTTAATCCAGGAGGAATTGAAGCATACGGACCACGGACCTCTCCGGTCCGTGGTCTTTTCCTTTCGACGGCTCGCCGTGGCATCGATTTCCTAGACGAGGTATGAGGGGTGCGATCGAGAACGAGGAGTCGCTGGACGAAATGCTGACCCGGCCGCGGCCCGTCCTTGTTGAGGACATCCGGGAGCTTCGCAGTCCGCTCGTCCTTCTTGGGGCGGGTGGGAAGATCGGGCCTTCCCTGGCGGTCCTGGCCAGGCGTGCGGCTGAAGCAGCGGGACACGACCTGGAGGTCATCGCGGTGAGCCGCTTCAGTAACCCGGAAAAGGTGCGCTGGCTCCAGGAGCGCCGGGTGGAGACGGTGAGTGTCGATCTCCTGTCACCCGCGAGTGTGAAAGACCTCCCGGAGGCGGGAGATGTTCTCTACCTGGTCGGGCTCAAGTTTGGAACGGAATCCAACCCTTCCCTGACCTGGGCCGTCAACACGGTGGCGCCAATGCATGCCCTCGAGCGTTATGCAGGACACCGCGTGGTCGCACTCTCGACCGGGAACGTTTATCCCATGAGCCCGGCAAGGGGGACCGGATCGCAAGAGGGCGATAGCCTTACCCCGCTGGGGGAGTATGCCAATGCCGCGGTGGCCCGCGAACGTCTCTTTGAATATGCCTCCCGGAAGGACGGGACCAAGGTGGCGCTCATCAGGCTGAACTATGCGACTGATTGTCGATATGGAGTTCCGGTGGACCTGGCCCGGAAGGTATGGAGGGGCGAGGCCATCGATCTGGCAAACGGCGTTTTCAACTGCATCTGGCAGGGCGATGCCAACGAAATGATTTTGCGCTCCTTCCCGCTGGCCCATTCACCGGCACGACCATGGAACCTCACTTCGCGGGAAACCTATCAAGTAAGAGAGGCAGCTACCCAGCTAGGGAAGTTTCTCGGGCGGGAACCGGTCTTCACCGGAGAAGAGGCCTCCACCGCCCTGCTGAGTGATGCGCGGGCGCTCTGCTCCAAGCTGGGCAGTCCCCCGACGAGCTGGAATACCATTCTTGAGCGGACGGCCTGCTGGGTCCGGGCGGGAGGGCCCGCCCTGGGAAAGCCTACCCGCTTCGAGGTTCGCGACGGAAAGTATTGATGACGCAGGGTGCCGGATGGGCAGGAGGAGCCCTCTCGCGGGGGAGAAGGACGGGAAACACGATTCGGTTTGACGGTTCTCGCGGCAATAGGTGAGGATGGCCCAATGGCTGATGCACGATTCCATTGGAGATGGCTCTGTGTTCCTGCCCTGCTGGTGTGGCTTGTTCCGGGCCTGTGCGCACAGGAAAAGCCGAGGGTGTGGACCAGTGCGGACGGCCGGAAGTTGACCGGTGTTCTTGAGGAGAAGGGTGACGGCTGGGTCAAGCTCAAGGTGAAGGACAAGGTCTACAGGTTGAAGCTGGAGAAACTCAGCGAGAAAGACCGGGAATTCCTCAAGGATTACAAGATCAAGAAGCCTCTCGTGATCAAGACGGAGCTCAAGTCTACCAAGGATACCGACCTCAAGAAGACGATCAAGACCTTGAACGTTGAGTTCAGGAACATGGAGGAGAACCAGGAGCTTTATCTTCTGGTAATGTGGATCGGGAAGAAGAATTCGGACATTACCGGGGGAAGCGTGGGCATCATGCAGCAATTGGAGTGCTTCTACAGCCGGGATGGCGTCTACGGGCACAAGGCCGGTTTCTACGACAACCAACAGGTGGGGGAATCCTTTCGGGGATGGGCCATCCGGGTGATTGACATGAAGGGCAATGTCCTTCTTGAGAAGGCGAGCTCGAATTCCTATCTCCGCTATCTCGAGAGTGCAGTCACTCGCCAGGCACCCGAGGCCCCCGGGAAGGAACCGGACAAGAAGCAGGAAAGACCGTAGCCCAGGTCATTCTGCCTTTCCCGGAAGTGCCCGGCGAGGTCCGGTGAGGACAGTCGCACACGCTCCCGTGGATGCTCGGGCGGCTCCAACCGGAGGAGCCCTGATAAGGCGCATTGTATTCTGATATCACGGATGAAGGGGCTGAAATGGCGTGGAAGGAGCCCTGCCGAAAGCCGGGTCGAGGGTAGGCCCAGAGGGTTCAACGGCCTTGACGATACCATCGGGGTGAATGAGTTCACCTGTCCGGCAGGCGGCGGCTGCAGCCGCGAATTCTCCAGAATGCGCTGTAACGCCACGTTCCAGACCGACAACACAACGTTTCGGGCTGGAGGTGTGCACTGCACGCACCTTTCCGCGCATCCTGACCTTCTGTTTCAGGACTTCCGGGGCGCGGGCTGCGGCATGATGAGCCCCGAACCGGGCTGCGGTGTTTCCGGAGTCCATGACCGGGCCCTCGCATCCGGTGAAGAGGCCGGTGAGCACGAGCAACTTGGGCCGGATGATGGAGAAGGTGGTCATGGGGTGAAGAGGGTATCCTCCGGGAGCCCGGCAGGCTCAGCGAAAACCGGAATCCTGTCATCGATGCAGGCGATGCGAGCCAAGGGTATCCTTGTGAGAAGGAGAAATGCCCGTTAAACCATCTCCGGCCAACGTTTTCGATCGTGCGCGTCTGCCTCCTCACTACCCAGGACCTTGATGTGGACCCTTTTCCGTCCGATGACTGGCCCTGTGACCCACGGCCATACCTTCCGGAGGCGACCTGGCATGTTGAACCCCTTGTGAAAAAGAACTCAGCGGAGGTGGTTACCGGGTTGGTGGACAGGGGAGAGTTTGATCTCTTTTTCAATCTGTGTGACGGGGCCGCGGACGAGAACAAGCCGGGTATCGAGGTCGTCAAGACCCTGGAGCTGCTCGGGGTCCCCTTCACCGGAGCGACGTCGAAATACTACGAGCCAACCCGGGAGGAGATGAAGAAGGCTTGTCGCGCAGAGGGGATTGCGACTCCCGCGGCAGTGCTGGCCCGGAATGAAGATGACATAAACAGGGCGGCGGAAACACTACGCTTCCCTCTTTTCGTCAAGCACCACAACAGCTATGCGAGTGTGGCATTGAGCAGGAGGTCCCGGGTGCGGTCTCCGGCAGGTCTCCGGCAGCAGGCCCGCAAGATCATCACGCGGTTCGGTGCTGCTCTCATCGAAGAGTATATCGCCGGCATGGAATGCACCGTTCTCGTGGCAGAGAATCCCGATGATCCGGACCGGCCCGTGAGTTATGTCCCGATGCAATATCGGTTTCCGGATGGGGAAGAGTTCAAGCACTCCGATCTGAAATGGGTCGAGTATGATGCATTGACCTGCGTCCCGGTGGTGGACCAGTGCCTGGCCGACCGCCTGCGCGAGGAGGCGGGTCGGTTCTTCGTGGCGCTCGGGGGGGCAAGTTTCGGGCGTTGTGACGTTCGAGTGGATGACGGAGGGACTCCCTGGTTCCTCGAGATCAACCCGAACTGTGGAGTGTATTATCCCCCTGCCGACCCGGGAAGCGCGGATCTGTGCCTGATGAACGACCCGGCCGGGCACGTGGGATTCACTCGCCAGCTGGTCCGGGCCGCTCTGGCCCGCCATGAGAGGGAGCGGAAGGTGTGAGCGTCTGCTCAGCTCTCTTTTGAATTGAAGAACACCTTCACGAATCCCATGCCCCGCTTTTCGTCGAAACCGCGCTCGAGAGCGGCTTCCTGAAAGTCTGGGAGGAGGCGGACTTCCACGCCCGTGTCGAACTTCATGACGCCGCCCAGCTTGCGTTTCACCTTGTGGAGTTCGGCGGAGGTTATGGCGAAGTCATCCGCGATTGGCTGACCGCTCGCCTCCTCGAAGCGTGCCTTGTGCTCCTTGAAGCGGGCGACCATGTCGGGATCCTGACGGAGGACCTCTTCCTCGAATTCCTGCATGCTGAAGTGGTCGTGATTATCAAAAAAGCTCATCGCCCGCTTGGCGGCCACCGTCTTGTCAGCAGCATCGCTGTTGCCGGACTCATCGCCCCCGCCTCCCTGCAGAAAGGATACAGCCAGTCCGGCGACCTGGTTCGTCAGGAGCGAGTCGTCGGTTATGAGTCGGACACCGAGGAATTCACGCAACCAGAAGCGGGAATGAGCACCTGCGCGATCGAAAGTCAGGACATGGTATCCTGCCTCTTCACGGGTGTTGAGGATCAGGCAACCCTTGTCGATCTTCTCGGGGTTGATACCGTGTTCGGTGGCGATCCGGAGATCCCCTTGTTCGGAAGAGATACTCAGGAACGGTTCCACTGTTTCGGCCTTGAGGATGCAGAGTGCCTCAGTGTCCTGGCCGTCCACCTTGACATGGTTTACACGGGCGATGCAGAGGTCTCCGGACTTGATGTTGGGGTGGTTGGACTTGGCGTAAAGGCGTTGGGCGATTTCACACCCCTTCTCTAGAAAGCAGTCCCTGTCGTCAAAAATGGCGCGGGCACAGCAGTAGGTTTCGTTCCTGGAGAGGGAGGAATGATGATCGAAGCAGTAGCCGGCGAAACTTCGAAAGGGTTTTAGGAGGAGTCCGGTGAACAGCTCTCGGTCTGCGTCCTGAATCCGGCACACCTCGCGCGAGGTCTCTAGCGGTTCCTCCTGGAGCGGATTGCCTATCCGGGCGAGAACGGCTTGGTCGGCCCGGGCCTTGTTAAAGCGAATGCTGGGGAGCACCAGGGCAGTGTAAAAGGCGCTGCTGTTACCACCACTTGAAAAGAATGGAAGAGGTTCCCATCGTGCTCACATGATGTCCACAGGCGGGCCCAGCCCGTTTCGTGGTGCAAGCCGTCTTCGACGACCTGAGTGGCCGATCAGGCGAATCTCCTGCGGATACGCAGGATTCTGCCAGTCGCACCGGCCGGGGATGGGAGTCTACTTGCCGCCGGGTTGCTTGTTGGCGTTGACCCCGATAGGAGCCTGCGGCCAGGGAGTTTCCCCGGGGGCCCATGTCTTCGGCTGCTTGGCGCGCACGGCATCGACGTGCCTGACCAACCACTCGGGAGGCTTGGCGTTTTCCTTGAGGCCATAGATGTAAGGCAGCGGAGGATCCATGAGGAGCGGCTTGTCCCCGAGGGGTGGGCGTTCCTTGTCCACCGCCGCGAGCCGGGCCGCCAGACGTTTGACGACCTCGGGATGGTCACTGGCGACGTTTTTCTTTTCGTATGGGTCCCGTGCGATGTTGAAAAGCATGTCTCCCATGAGTTTCCAGTCGCCACTGCGGATGGTTGGAACGCGAACACTGCCGGTTACCTCGAAGACGATCTCTTTTCGGGGGCTGGAGGCTCCCCGGAAGAGCATGGCGCTCATGTCCAGGCTGTCCACCTTGGTATCCTGCTTCTCGCTGGCACCGGCCAGCTTGATGAAAGTCGAGTAGAAGTCCGCCACGAACATCATGCCGTCATTGGAAGTGCCGGGCTTGGTGTGCCGCGGCCAGCGCATCAGGCAGGGCATCCGCACGCCTCCCTCGAAGGTAGTGTTCTTTGTTCCGCGCCAGGGCTTGCTCATTGACTCGAGGACCGGACCGTTGTCGTTGGCGAAGATGAAGAGGGTGTTTTCGCGAAAACCATGTTTGTCGATGGCCCGTGCGATCCGGCCCACAGCCTGGTCCATGTTCCTGAGCATTGCATCGCGGATCGCCAGCGGATCGCTCCTGTCACCTTCGAATCCGGGGGGAGGATTGAGGGGGCCATGAACGGCATTGAGCGGGACAAAGAGGAAGAACGGTCTGCGGGCCGTGGCGCCCCTGCTTTTCTGTTGCGCGATGACGCGCTCAGCCTCGGCGGCGAAGAGGTCGGTGGCATAACCTTCCTCCCAAAGAGGTTTCTGATTGCGGTGCCAATCGTAGACCGCGAAACGGGCGGGGGCATTGTGGACGATCGTCTTGGTATAGTAGTCGATGCCCCAGGCGTAGTGACCGTACTGGTGCATGAAGCCCTGGCCCATGGGGAGGTGTTCGTCGAGCCATTCGCCAAGGTGCCACTTGCCCACCAGGGCTGTGAAATAGCCGGCCTCCCTGAGGGCCTCCGCAATGGTCCGCTCCCTTGTATCGAGCGCATGAATGCGCCGGGTTGGCTCGCCACGGTCATTGTGTGCGAGAGTGAGGCCGAGGGCCTTGAGGTAGCTGGGCTTGCCAAAGTCCTCGGACCGCCAGTCAGACCAGGTCCTGAAGGCGTAGCGGCCGGTGAGGAAGGCGCTGCGGGTGGGAGCGCAAACCGAGTGGGTGTAGAACTGGGTGAGTTTGAGGCTTTCCTCGGCGAGTTTGTCGAGATTCGGGGTGAGCCCCTTGGTGCCGCCGTTGAAGCCGGGCTGGTTCCAGCCCATGTCGTCAGAGAGGATGAAAACGATATTGGGTCGGCTTCCCGCTTCGCCCGCAGCACGACTGGGTGCAGAGCAAAACACCAGAACAAGGGCAATCGCAGGCAGGAGGCTGAGGATGTGCTTCATGGCGTGCATCAAAGAGAAGCGGGCGGCAGATTCAAGAGCGCAGTAGGGGTTCTCCGCCAGAGGTAAAGGCCCGCCTTCGGGGAGAAGGGCGGGCCTGCTGATGAAACGCTGGATCTGCTTCCCGGAGAAATCCGTTCTAGACGCTGAGATCGTATCCTTTGCGGGGATCAATAGTGACCCATTTGTTGGCTTCCTCGTGATTGGTGAACTTCCGGGACTTGTCATCCCACTTCAGCTCAACGCCGGGAAATCGCAGTGCCACTGCGCCGAGGCCGAGGGCGGCCGACATTGGCGCTGCATACATGAAGTTGCTGCCGGGAGCATTGATATCTCCTTTCTTGGCTGCATCCACCCACTCCTTGTGGTGGTTGGTTCCCTTGAGCTTGCCGTGCTCGGTGCGCCAGTGAGCGGCTTCCTTGTCGATTGCTTCCTTGTTGAACTTGTTACCCACCGCGATCGGGCGGGGCGTCCCGGCGTGAGAGCCTCCCATGGCGGACGTCTTGCTGCCCACGATCATGCAGCCGTTCCCACCAACGTTGAGGCGGGGATCGGCCCCGGTGGGGGGCTTGGGGCGCTTGCCACCGTCGTACCAGGTCATCTTGATACCCTTGGGACAGACCTTGGTGGCGGGAAACTGGAACGTGATTATCGACCACTTCGGGTAGGCTACTCCGGCGGGCGCGGAGGCCTCGGCTTTTATCGAGGTCGGGAGGCCCAGGTCGCAGGCCCAGAAGGCCGGGTCCATGTTATGGCAGGCCATGTCTCCCATCGCTCCGGCACCAAAGTCCCACCAGCCCCGCCAGGAAAACGGCAGGTAGCCCTTCCCGTAGGGACGCGCTTCCATGGGACCCACCCAGGAGTCCCAGTCGAGGCCCTTGGGAACCGGAGTTTCTGCCGGATAGCTCTTCATGCCCTGCGGCCAGATGGGTCGGTTCGACCACGAGTGCAGCTCCAGAACCTCCCCGAAGGCACCATCATCCATCATCTTCTTCCAGAGCTTCAGACCTGATCCGGCATGTCCCTGGTTTCCCATCTGGGTGACCACCTTGTATTTCTTGGTTGCCTCAAGAAGTGCCATGCACTCACCGTAGGTGCGGGCGAGGGGCTTCTGCACGTAGACATGCTTGCCCAGCTTCATGGCGGCAAGGGCAGCGACCGCGTGGACGTGGTCAGGAGTAGAAACAACCACCGCATCAATCTCGTCTTTGTGCTTGGCGAGCATCTCGCGATAATCGGAATACCTGGGGACGTCCTTGTAATTATTGAAGTGCCCCTTGGCACGACCTGGGTCGACATCGCACATGGCAATCAATTTGCCTCCGCTGGAGACCGTGGCAGCGAGGTCACTGCTGCCTTTACCCCCGCAGCCAATCTGAGCGAAGCGGAGTGGTTTTCCGTGATGATCTCCGTAGACCAGTTCGGCGGAGCCAAGGGTGGCGGCAGCGGCCGTGGTGGCGCCGAGGAAGGTCCGGCGGCTGGAATGAGGCGGGTGTTGTGAGTCGGGCATGTGGAGAAATACAGCTCTTTGAGGGGCGTCTTTCAAGAGTAAGAGAGGGTTTCGGGGGGAAGAGGGTAGTCCCATTGTGGTGCCGGGGGACCGGATCATCGTCCCTTGCCAAGGACGTTTGGGACCGGTATGCAGTGAGCTACGACAATCTTCAGTCCTGTCCTCGCTATGAAAAATACTCTTATGGGATCCCTCCTCCTGTGCTTCTTGGGCCCCGTCGCCCTCGGAGATTGGCATCAATTCCGTGGTTCGGAGGGCCAGGGCGTATCTACTGCCAAGGGGGTGCCGGTGAAGTGGGGCCTGCAGGAGGGCGTGGCCTGGAAAAAGAAGCTGCCGGGAAAGGGGTGGTCCTCTCCCGTCATCGGGGAAGGAAAAATCCTGATGACCTTTTCCCGGGAGGAGGGCGAGAAGGTTACCCTCGGGGTGGTGGCCCTCGACAGCCAGTCGGGAGAGGTGGCCTGGGACAAGGAGCTTTTCGCGCCGGCGGCCGACGAGGTCCGGAAGCGGCATTCCAAGAACGGGCTCGCGAGCGCGACACCCTATCTTGACAAGGGAGTGGTCTACGCCCACTTCGGACACATGGGAACAGCTGCCCTCAAGCTGTCCACCGGGGAAGTGATCTGGAAGAAAATGTTCCAGTATAAACCGGTTCACGGGACGGGCAGTTCCCCGGTGGTGGTAGAGGGAATGATGATCTTCAATGCGGACGGGGCTTCCGAACCCGTGATAGCCGCCCTCGACTGCAGGAATGGCGAAGTGGCGTGGAAGACACCGCGTGCGCAGAAGGTGAGGAAGACCTTCTCCTTCGGCACGCCCCTTGTTCTCAAGATCGATGGGCGCACCCAGGTGATCAGCCAGGCCAGCGGAAAGGTGGCGGCTTACGATCCCAGGGATGGCCGCGAGATCTGGAAAGTACGTTACGGGGAGGGCTACTCGGTAGTGCCGCGTCCGGTCTTTGCCAATGGCCTGATCTACGTGGCCACTGGTTTTGACCGTGCCTCGCTGCTGGCCATCCGTCCCGAGGGGGCCCTTGGTGACGTCACGGACACGCATGTTGTGTTCAAGGAAAGTCGTTACATCCCGAAGACACCGAGCTTCGTGGAGAGCGGGGGGTTTCTCTACCTCGTGGATGACACCGGTTCACTGACCTGTCGGGACGCGCGGAGTGGGGAGATGAAATGGAGGGAGAAGATACCGGGTAATTTCTCATCGTCGCCCATCCTGATAGGCGACAAGCTCTACCTCGCCACCGAGGATGGAGTGGTTTACGTGGCGGAGGTTTCACCGCAGGGAAGCAAAATCGTCTTCGAGCTGGAAATGGAGGAGCGCATCTTTGCCTCTCCGGCAGTGGTNGATGANGCTCTTTTTATCCGCTCCGAGGANCATCTCTGGAAAATCGGGAAGTAAGGTTGCCGGGCCCCGGTGCAGGNAGGGAGCTGGNTCCNGGNAAGAGAGGTTGGCAATAATGAGAACCGGGGGCCCNAGNTGGCNCCCGAGGGGGTCCTGGNCGAGTGCCGGGAGGGTGGATATGATCTGAGAGTGGCGAATTATTTTTAAAGAGGGCGGCGCAGTGCCTTTTCTGCGAGCCCCACGGCAGCAGCTGCTGGAAGAAGGAAGGAGGAGTAATCTCAAAAAACTGATTATGAACTACATATAGGAGAAAAGGGTTCATTGCAGGTCCCGATTCGGAAGAGGGAAAGCGTAAGGCAATCAAAGGAGAGGAGGCCCAAGCCAACGACTCTCTAAAAAAAAGCAAGGCCCGCGCCCGTTATTTAGTAAGGTTTTTAGTATTTTATTGATCTCCTAATNTTAGCGGGTTACGCTCAGGTGCCGCTCGTTGTTCCCTTATGAGCCTTTGCTTTCGCTTTTTGCTCCTGACCGGTCTCTTCCTCGCAATGGTGATGGCGATTGGTTGGGTGGCCTTTGCCTCTTTTCAGCGCATCGATCGTGCCCTGCTGCTGGAGCACCACCGGTCCTTCCAGTCGGAGATCCACGCTGTGTCAGGCCAAGTCAGGCTCACCGCTCAGGTGAAGGAATGGGAGGGATTCGTAGTTGCCGAAAGCGAGGACGAACGGGACCGGCGCTGGGAGGCGTTTGTCCGGGAGGAAGCCGAAATGCGCCGCCAGCTTGATCTGTTGATGGCCGGATTACCCGTCAATTCGGAGGCATCCAGGCTGCTCGCACAATTTCTCAACCAGCACCGGGACATGGGTGACGCCTGTCGGAGCGCGCGGGCAGACCTCGACAGCGGGGTAGCTGGCTCACGAGCGCGGGCTTTAGCGGTTGTCTCGGAAGCAGAGGCCGCCCCAATGGAGACATTCGGCCGGGTCGTGCTCACCCTTTCATCCGAGCGGCAGTCGATGGCGGCCAGCATGGAGTGGGAGAAGGTTCGCAATGTTGCCCTGACCGTAGCCTTGATGGGCGGAGCCATGCTTGTGGCATTCCTGGTTGTGGTATTCCTGACCAGCCGCTGGGTCAACAGGCCGCTGCATGAGATCGTCAAGCAGGCCGACAAGATTGCAGGGGGGGAATTTGAACAGCGTGATTCCCCTTCCAATTCGGTGGAGGTGGTCAAACTCCAGGGGGCGATCAACAAGATGTCCTCCAGCCTGAAAGTGAACTACGACCATTTGCAGGAAATCAATCTCAGGCTCGAGCAGGCGCGGGATGAAGCGCTGGATACGTCACGGCTGAAGTCGGAGTTTCTTGCGAATGTCAGTCACGAGATGAGAACTCCGCTGAATGGGGTGATCGGCATGAGTGAGCTCCTGATGGAGACGGAACTGGACCGGGAGCAGACCACGATGGCGAGTATCATGAGGAGCTCGGGCAGGACGCTCCTGGCAGTCATCAACGACCTGCTCGATTTTTCGAAGATCGAGGCTGACCACATCGACCTGCAGGAAATCGATTTTGAGCTCGAGAGCGTGCTGGAAGAGTCGATTCTGGTTGTCGCTCCCAAGGTGGACGCCAACGAGGTGGCACTGGGATTCGTAGTCGAAAGCGGGGTGCCCGCGAGGCTTAATGGTGATCCGCTGCGGGTGAAGCAGGTGCTCATCAACCTTCTGAGCAATGCGAGTAAGTTCACGGCCAAGGGTGAAATCTCCGTACGTGTGCGCCTGCTTGAGGCCAGCGAACAGAAGAGCAGGCTGGAAATTGCGGTGCGGGACACCGGAGTGGGAATCCCAAAGGAAAAACAGGACCTTATCTTCGAGGCCTTCCGGCAGGTGGATGGATCGACGACTCGCGAACACGGTGGGACGGGACTGGGATTGGCCATTACCAGCCGCCTGGTGACCATGATGAATGGTTCGATCCGGGTTGAGAGCGTGGAAGGAGAGGGCAGTCTGTTTGTGGCTGAGGTCTGTCTCGGTGTTCCCGAGTTGCCGCCGGCAGGGTGGAGTGTGGCGAGCGATGGACTTGTCGGACGTAAGATCCTCGTGGTGGATGATCACGAGATCAACCGGGAGATTCTGACTAGACGCCTGGAGGGGTGGGGCTGCCGGACGAAAGCCGTTTGCTCGGGTCCGGAAGCATTGGCCCTCCTTGGCCGGAACCGTGATTTTGATCTTATTCTCACAGATTTCCAAATGCCTGGAATGACGGGATGTGAACTGGCGGAACGCCTGCTGGCGAGCGAAAGCTTGCGGGACATTCCACGGGTGCTCCTGACCTCGGTGGCACCGGGACATGGGATGGAGCACCGGCCGGGCGGAGTGTTTTCAGCAGTCGCCACCAAGCCGATCATCAAGCAGACGCTCTTTGAAGTGCTTGTCGGAGTACTGGCCGTGCCCGTTGTCGGTCATGCCAGGTCCATCGCGGGACAGGATGCGGGGCCCGGGGAGTACAATCGCAATCGCAGCCAGGACGAACTCGACGCTCGCCTGCTGGTGGCCGAAGACGACCCGATGAACAGGAAATACATCTCGCTGCTGCTTCGCAAAGCGGGATTCCAGCATGACGTGGTGGAAAACGGGGAGCAGGCGCTCGAGGCAGTTGAGAGCGGTGATTACAACCTCGTCCTCATGGATTGCAGCATGCCAGTCATGGACGGATACCAGGCTACTGAGCTGATCCGCGAGCGGATGACGCGGCAGGAGGCACCCTACATTATCGGGCTCACCGGGCATACTGGCCGGGAGGCGAGGGATCGCTGTATGGAGAGCGGGATGGACCATTATCTCACCAAGCCGATCGAGCCCCAGCGGCTTTGTGAGGAGCTGCGCATTGCGCTCGAGGCGAGGTTGGTCTCCTGAAGGCGGGAGCGTCGCGGTATTCGGATGTTCGTTCGTTGCGCCGCAACTCCTGCGGCGGAGCGGGGTTTCATGGTAGGGGCGGGAGCTTGGGCCCATCCTGAATCCCTGTAGAAACAACAGAATGATGAATGCGAGACTGAAGTATTTTTTTGCAGGCCTGACCGGCTTCTCGATGACTATTGCGGCGGGATTGGCGCAGACTGAGGATCGGGCTCCCTCGGATCGGCGCCCGGTCGGGGTGATGGCTGCGCTCGACCGGAACGGGAATGGTGTCATCGAAGCGGAGGAAATCGATCTGGCGGTGGTTTCATTGCGAAAGCTGGACCGCAACAAGGATGGCAGGATCACCCGGGAGGAAATAAGCGGTTCGGGTCCGGCCCGGCCCTCCCGTGGACGCCCGCCTCTCCTGTCCACCCTGGACAAGGATGGCGATGGAAAAGTCAGCAAGGAGGAGGCTCCGGAACGCCTGAAGGAGCGGTTTGACCGGATCGATTCCAACGGAGACGGCTACATCGATGCGGAGGAAGAGAAGGTGGCCCGCCAACGCTTCCGGGGTCCACAGGGGCCGGATCGAAGACCCGGTGGGCCGCGGCCGGCTGATGGGGAAGGGGGGGCTGAAAAGCCCAGGCGTCCGGCTCCCAAGAAGGACGACGAGTGACATCCCGTGGTGGCCTGCTCCTTCCCAGCCCTTTCCATGATTTGAAATGCGAAAATACCTGTCAGCGTTTACCATGGCGGTGCTGGGTCCGCTCAGCCTGCCATTTGCGAGTGCGCAGGACGCCGGGGGGGACCCGAGTGCGGAAGGGATAAAGTTTTTCGAGTCCCGGATTCGGCCGATCCTGGTGGAATACTGCTACAAGTGCCACTCCNCGGACGAAAAGATCAGGGGNGGACTNCAGGTGGATACGNGTGACGGNCTGCGCCATGGAGGTGATACCGGTCCGGCGTTGGAGCCGGGCAAGCCCGAGGAGAGTCTGCTGTGGACCGCGATCAACTGGNTGGATGAGGATTACGAAATGCCTCCCAAGCAAAAACTGCCCGCGAATGTGATCGCGGACTTCCGAAAGTGGATTGAGATGGGGGCCCCCGATCCCCGGGTTGCAGAGCAAGTGGTGCTCAGGACCGGGATCGACCTGGAAGAAGGGCGGAAGTTCTGGTCCTTCCAGGCCCCGGAAAGCGTGAAGGCGCCCCCGGTGAAGAATGAGGCCTGGCCTCAGTCCGAGGTTGACCATTTTCTGCTCGCGAGGTTGGAGAAGGAAGGTTTGCTTCCCGCGAGGGAAGCGGATGCGGAGGCTCTTCTCCGGCGTCTCTATTTCGACCTGATCGGGCTGCCGCCAACGCCGGAGGAATTCGCGGATTACGGTGTGGCCTGGCGAAAGGATCCGAGGGTGGCTTACCGGGCCAAGGTGGACGAGTTGCTGGGGCGTAAAGAGTTCGGAGAACGCTGGGGCAGGCACTGGCTGGATGTGGCCCGATACGCGGAGTCCAGCGGCAAGGAAATCAACATGACCTACCCACATGCGTGGCGCTATCGCGACTATGTGATCGACTCGTTCAATGCAGACAAGCCGTACGACCAGTTCGTGAGTGAACAGATCGCGGGAGACCTCCTTCCGATTGAGGACGATGCCGACTGGCAGGAGAACCTTGTCGCGACCGGTTTCCTGGCAATGGGACCAAAGAGCCTGAACGAGCGAAACGGGCGACAGTTCGCCCTCGACCTTGCAGACGAACAGATCGATGTAGTCACCCAGGCCATTCTCGGCCTGACGGTCTCATGTGCCCGATGTCACGATCACAAGACCGATCCCATTCCCACTTCCGACTATTATGCGCTCTCCGGGATCTTCCAGAGTACGCGGACTTATTTTGGAACCGTAAACCTGGGTGTGACCCGCCGGGGGACGAAGCTGCTGGAGCTTCCCATTGCGGATGAAAATCCTCTTGGCACGATGTCGGAGCGGGAAATGAGATTCATCCGGGAGCGTCTGTCCGCCGCGGAGGGGGAGCTGGCCGACGTGCGGCAGATGGCGCGGCAGAATCGTTCCAATGGCGGCAACAACATCCAGCAGCAGCTCCAGAGGCTCCGTCGGACGGTGACCATGCTGCAAGCTCGGCTCAATGGAGTGGGCTCCGACGGGGTAGGCAGGACCCTTGCGATGGGAGTACAGGATTACGAGCAGCCGGTGGAGCCGGTCATTCTCATCCGCGGAGAGCTCGACAAGCCGGCCCAGAAGGTATCCCGGGGCTTTCTACGGGTTCTCGACCACACGGGTTCCACCGCGGCTCTTCCTGTGAGCAGCAGCGGACGACTGGAACTGGCCGGATGGCTCGTTTCGCCGGAAAATCCGCTCACCGCCCGGGTGATGGTCAACCGGATCTGGCAGAAACTCTTCGGACAGGGAATCGTCTCCTCGACGAGTAATTTCGGCGTCACCGGGCAGGCGCCTTCCCATCCCGGGCTCCTCGACCATCTCGCCGTGGAGTTCATGGAGGGCGGATGGTCGGTAAAGGCCATGATTCGCGAACTCGTTAATTCCAGTGCCTACCGCATGAGCTCGGAATTCAACCGGCAAGCCTTCCTGAAGGATCCCGCAAATACACTGCTGTGGCGCACCACACCCCGTCGGCTTGATGCGGAGTCCCTGCGCGACGCCATGCTCTGTGCGAGCGGGGAGATGAACCTTGAACGCCCGGTGGGCTCCACGGTGGCACGCACAGGCGACACGGTGGTCGGGCAGAGGCTTTCGGCGGAGCTGTTGAACCGCGATGTAAGTCATCGTTCGGTCTATCTGCCCTTCGTGCGGGACGGCCTGCCGGAAGCGTTGGCTCTCTTTGACGCCGCCGATCCCAACCTCGTGACCGGCGAGCGGGAGACTACCAGTGTTCCGGGGCAGGCGCTCTACCTCATGAACAACCCCTTTGTCCTCCGCCGGGCGGAGGTGATGGCACGGCGGCTGGTCGAGGAGGAGGAGCGGGCCGATGAGCAGGTCGGGCTCGCCTTCAAGCTGGCCTACGGTCGCTTGGCCACTGCTCCGGAGGTTGAGCAGGCCAAGGCATTTCTCCGGCACTTCACGGGTGCGGCGGCCCGGGAGGGCGCAGAGCGCAAGAGGGCGGAGTTCCGGGCCCTGAGCGCGTTCTGCCAGGGCCTGCTCATCTCCGCGGAATTCCGTTTTCTCAACTAATTGCCCCCCGAACTCCCATGTCCTTCGATCCATACGTTCCATCCCGGCGCACGGCCCTCAAGTCCATTTCGAGTGGATTCGGCTACCTGGCCTTCGCTGCCCTGGCACACCAGCAGGCACGGGCGGGCAAGAAGTCCGCCCCGGAGGCCGCAGCGCCCGGTCCTCTTTCGGCCAAGGAACCGCACTTTGAGGCCCGGGCCAAGCGGGTGATTTTTCTTTCGATGCGGGGAGCTCCCTCGCACGTTGACACGTTCGATTATAAGCCCCAGCTCGCCAAGGACGACGGGAAGGAAGGTAAATTTGGACGACTGCGTGGAGGTCGGCTCCTGGGTTCGCCGTGGGAGTTTTCCCGGCACGGGGAGAGTGGTCTTTGGATGTCGGAGCTCGTTCCCGGAATTTCCCGGCACGCGGACGAGCTGTGTCTGCTCAGCGGAATGCACACCGATCTGCCAAATCATCCCCAGGCCCAGGTGCAGATGCACACCGGGAACCACCAGTTTGTCCGGCCGTCCCTCGGGGCTTGGACGCTCTATGGCCTCGGATCGGAAAATGCGAACTTGCCGGGGTTTATTGCGCTCAATCCGGGCAATGGCACGGCCCAGCACTTCGGCAGCGCCTTTCTGCCGGCCATTTACCAAGCTGCGCGTTTTGGAGGGGCCGCGGGCCGGAGGGGGCGCGCGGCTCGGCGAGGACCGGCTGCAGCAGGCGAGAGCGTTGCCAATATCAGCAATCCAGGCCTGGCCCCGGAGCTGCAGCGTCTCCAGCTTGACTATGTGCAGAAGCTCAACCGGGCCAAGTTGGGAAGGGATGTGCACCAGCCCGCAGTGGAGGGGGTGATCGAGTCCTTCGAACTGGCCTTCCGGATGCAGGATGAGGTTCCGGATCTCATGGACCTTTCCGGTGAGTCGCAGGAGACGCTCGGTCTTTATGGGATTGATGGAAGCGCGACTGACCGGTTCGGGCGACAGTGTCTGCTGGCCCGGCGTTTTGTGGAGAGAGGTGTGCGCTTTGTAGAGTTATCCCACGGCAACTGGGATCACCATCGGAACCTGAGTGAGGATCTCCCGGCGCGCTGCCACGAGATCGACAAGCCGATCGCTGGCTTGCTGACGGACCTGAAGCAGCGGGACCTTTTGCAGGATACCCTGGTCATCTGGGCCGGGGAGTTCGGTCGGACCCCGCACGGACAGGGCGGGGATGGCCGTGATCACAACAACAAGGGTTACACGACCTGGATGGCGGGTGGCGGAGTGAAAGGAGGCTTCCGCCATGGTGCGACCGATCCGCACGGATATGAGGCAGTGGCTGGCAAGATGCATATCCATGACTGGCATGCGACGATTCTCCACCTCCTCGGACTCGATCACGAAAGGCTGACCTACCGGCATGCAGGGCGCGACTTCCGTCTCACCGATGTGCACGGACAGGTGGCGAAGGAGATTCTGGCCTAGGCGGGCATCGGCGGTGGCATGTCCTCCAGGCGGATCCGGGTCTCTACCGGCTTCGCAGGTCGTGGGATGAAGGGCTGGATCCTCGGCGGGGAGAAGGTGCGAGCGGGGAAGGGCCCCGGGTGCGCCGTTTCAGGACGGTGAGCTGTACCTCGCGGGCTTTCTTCTCGCCCCCGCGCAGGACGACTCGCCAGAGGCGGGTCTGGCCGGTGGGCACGGAGTGGATGAGGATGAGGCTGTTCACCCCGGCGGTAGCGAGATCGCCGCGTCCGGGAGCAGCGTCGCTGGTGGGGTGGGAGTGGAAGGAGCCGACAAGATCGGCCTGCTGGGCGCGGGCCAGCTCGCGGATGCGTTTTAAACTTTCGAGAGAGAGTTCGAAGGAGTGTGCATCGACGCTTTCGTTGTCCGCAAAAATCAGCTGGAACGCGTCGGTTTCCCCGGCAGGGAGCACGAGCGCTCCGCACACTTCGCGGTTGCCGTCCTGCTGAGCGCTGCGGGCTTCGTCCCGGAGGAGAGTGCTTTCTTGTTGTGAGAGATAATAGGACGACCTGAGCCAGCCCGGGGCCAGGGTCGTCCCGGGGCCCCGGCTGGTCTGGCCGGTCTGGCAGGCTGAGGTGAGGATGCAGAGAATGAGTGCGAGGAGAGCAGAGGATCTCATCTGGCTGCGGGTTCCAGCTGGGGGAAATGAATCAAGCTGACCAGACGTGGTCCGCTTGGCTGGGATCTGATGACCGCGTGGCAATCAGGGTTTTGAAAGCCGATCGCGTTCAGCGGTATTCGACGACGCCGCCGGTCAGGTTGTTTCGGGCGTTGTGATCGCGAAGGTGTTCTTCAGCGTGTCTGCGATCCGGCGTCCAGTGCCCGCTCCAACCGCCATTGACGGGACGGTAGAGCAGGTTTCCACCGTTTTGCTCGCTGGCAATACCCGGCTGGCCGCTGGCGCCATCACCCGGCGCTGCCGAGGTGGAGGCGCAGGATGAGAGAACGGGGCCGAGGGCCAGGATTGTCAGGGCGAATGCGATTCTGGAAACTGCGTTTCTCATGACGCTCAACCTACCCACGTTGCAAATACAGCATCAATCCTCATTTTGGGTAATGAGGGCGGCCTCCGAGGTGCACGGGNNTAACCCGGGCAAGCAGTCCCGTCGTGTTCCCTTCTGAATCCCCCCCTCTCAGTTGAGAGCAGGATTGGCAGGNNTGGCAGGNTTGGGCGAGGCATCTGCGCTGGAGCGGGAGTCCCGGGGCACGAGGTCGTTTTCAGGAAGGACGCGATCGAGGAGACGCTGGAAGCCCTCCTCGGCCATGTCGCTGGCAGGGTAGATCTGGAGGGCCTTGAGATACCACGAGATTGCAGAACCTGTCTCGTCAAGTTTGGCGTCCTCGAAGGATTTTGCCTTCTGGATCGCGTTTACGAAGGTGGAGACCTTCGGGGTGAGAGCTTCAATCTCCTCTCCGAGCCTGGGGTCCTTGGAGTATTGCTGCTGCGAACGCAGCTCGTAGAGAGCCTCCCAGGCACCGAAACTGTTCCCGCTGGAATCTACCTTGCGGGCTAGGACGATGGCTCCATCAATTGTTGCAATATTGGTGACCACCTGCCGGAGAGCATCGACCTTGATCGAATCGCCCTGCACGGCGGGAGCAAACTCGTACTGGCGCTTGAAAATCTCCCGGAAGTTTTTTTCGCGGAGAAGGCGATCGAAATCATTCCGGGCCATCACGATTGCACCACTCTTGTCCAGAAGGTCACTGAATTCNTCGAGCTTGGGATTGGTAGGCCAGATNTCGGCAGCGGCCTGNATCTCTTCCTTGGCCTTGGCCTGGTCCCCGGCGAGAAGGGCGGCCTTGGCGCCCTGGATCGCCATGTCACTGGCAAAGGTGTAGCCGGTGATGGCACTCTCGGCCTTGGCTGAGGGGAAGTCCTTGGCGGTCTCCTTGAGCTTGTCCATGAGCTCCCGGGCCTTGTTGTAGTTCTTGGCCTGCATGGCGTCGTAGAGCTCGAAGAGTCCGCGCGCGTAGAGCTGGATCCGGCGTTTCTTATCCAGTTCAAGGGTAGCCACCGGGGCGAGATATTCCCCGATGTAAAAGACCTCGAGGAGNCGCTTCTGGGCGGTATGGAGNTCGTCCCGCTCAAGGAGGTAGTTGACGGCTTCGATAGCCTTGTTCACGTCCTGAATGGCCTCATTGGCGACCGAGTCAAGAGTGGAAACGGTGGGGTTCACCCCGATGCTTTCACTGAACATCTTCGAGACGTCGGAGTTCTTATCGATGTGGAGGGCGCTGTCCCCGTCCTTCCAGATCTGGTTGTAGAAGCGCGAGGCCATGAGGACGTGCTGGTAGCGGCGCTGCATGGTCCAGAGGGCCATGTTGGCCTGGTACTGAATCTTGGAGCGAAGTTCCTGCACTTCAGACTGCGCCAGGTTCTTCTTCTTCATGGCTTCCACCTCCGTGATACGGCGGAGGATCTCGGCATACTCGAGGGACTGGGCCCCCCGGCCGGTTGTGGTCGCCTCGGAGTTTTTCTTGTTGGCCTCCTCGTTGTCCCCCCCGCTGGTTGCCTTGGTGTTCCCGGTCTTCTGGTCGCGGTCGTGGCGGGTCTTCCAGTCTCCATCCCGGATGCGTTGCTGTTTCTCCTCCTCGAGGGCAGCATTGAGCTTGTACAGGTTCTTGTTGTCGCGCCGGGCGAGCATGGCCACGTAGACGGCCTCGGCCAGGGTCATGCAGATGCGGGCATCAGTAGGGAAGGCGGAGGCGGCGGGAAGCCCCTTGTAGGCGGCCTTGATATCGGGACCGCCTTCGCGGAAGGGGGAAAGGTCGGCCAGGATCCTGTCGATATTGCTTCGGTATTCCTTGGCCCCGGCGGAATCCTCGGGAGGCTGGCTGAGGTATTTCTCGAAGCGGGCCCTTATGATGCGAGTATCACCGATCGGGATGGTGATTCCGGCCACGGTCACTGTTTCGTCCCCGGGATTGAGCAGGGGAATTTCCTCCCCGAACGGTGACTGGGTATCGGGCTGCTGCCGGTTGACCGTGGTGGAGGTGTCGGTCGGGGTGCGGTTGGGATTGGTTTCCGGGGCTGGGGGGGTATAGACCTGGCCCGGGGCCAGTCCGCTGAGGGCGAGGACGAGCGCGACTCGAATCAAATGGTTCTTCATGCCGGATGATGGGCTCATGTGTTAATCGTTAAACTAGCGCTTCTTGATGGCGGTTGCAAAGTTTACTCCACCTTCTCGCACGCGGATCTTGATGGCATAGTTGACATCGCGCTCGATATTGATCGTGGCGATGTCCTCGGGGACGATGACGTAGACTGGCTCAGGGTCCCCGTCGGATTTGACCANGAGGCCCACGCCTGTTCCGGAGTCACGGTTGTCGATACGGAAAACAGTGCCTTCCACCACGTATTCGTTGCGGCGCAGGGAGCTGGCGCTGTNGAACATCTCCGCCACGGGGTAAGGTTGGCCGGTGAACCCCTTCTTCTTGCCCTTCTTCAGAAAGAAGAATCCTCCAGCGACTAAAAGGAGAACTCCCGCCGAAATGCTGATGATGACGGTGGTGTTTAGACCAGAACTAGCGCGGCGACCCATATTCTTAATTTAAATGGTGAAGGGGCGGATCATTCTACGGGTGAATCGCAAATAGCAAAACCCAGGAATTCGGGATTTCCCGCCTTGGAAGTTTCGGGGAAACGAACGGANGCCTGCCCGATACACCCGATCGGGTGATCCGGGAGTCGTCATCCGCGGGCGGTTCATGAGGATGGAGGCCTAATTGTCCCACTGGTGGCGCACCATGCCCATCCAGGAGACGATGATTCCAACCACGGTCTGGGCGCAAAGGGCGAAGAAACAGACATTGCCGGGGGAGAGTTCGGTTTCGGTTATCTTATCAACGGCGTCATGGATGTTGCCCCCGAGGGCCTCGACGCTGCCGGACCACGCCCAGTAGGCCGAGACGAACGGCTGGGTGATAGTTTCGAAGAATTCGGGCAGGGCGAGGACGGCACCGCTGAGGGGGAGCTGGAAGCCGACGAGGTAAATGGAGAGCAGCGAGGACTGCTCCGGGGTCTTCATGATCGAGGAGATGGCCAGGCAGATCGCGGTCACGGAGGCGTTGACGAGGATGAGGAAGGAGACGTGACTGACAAAGGANCCCGGGAATTTCCAGAAGACCTCCACAAACATGGCCATCCAGAGGGACTGGGCCAGGATGAGGCAGCTCAGGAAGGCAAGTTTACTGAGAAGGTAGGAGAGCGGCCGGACGCCGCCGAACTTCTCCTTTTCCATGATCTTTCGCTCCCCGGCCACCTCGCGGGCGGCATTGTTGGAACCCATGAGGGCGAGGAGGATGACCTCGAACATGATCATTCCTGAGACAGCCGCGCCCACCCGGATCTGGTCCTCACGGACTTCGACCCGCGATTGCAGTTCGAGGACGATGTTTTCCGCCGGGATATCGGACAGGCGCTTGATGGGCTCCTTGCCCCGTTCGGCAAAGAAGGTGACGAGGATGGGGAAGCAGAGCAGGATGGCGACCTGGAGCAGAACCTGGGTCCGGTCGCGGAAAAAGATTTTCCAGCGCCGGGTGAGCAAGGTGCCAAATTGGCTGATTGTGCCGGGCAGGCGGGGAGCCGCAGTTTTCTTCTTCTGTTTCTTGGNTTCCGGCTCGCCCTCGGCGGGGGAGGACTCCCCGGTGGGGGGCANCTTGATCGTGCCGGCCTNGATGTGGAGTTCACGGGTACGGGAGAGCTTCTGGTAGTATGCCTCGCGGTGTTTGCCCCAGGACTCCTGCCAATTTGTCCCGGACTGTTTGGCGAGCGTGGGGTAGACTTCCTCGGAGTCGTCGACCGAGAAGTAGTGGGTCAGCTGGCCGGGGGGCCCGTGGAAGGCAACGCTGCCCTCATGGTTGACNAGGATGGAGTCGTAGAGCTCCAGATGAGCGAGGGAGTGCGTGACGAGGATGATGGTGCGGCCGTCGTTGCGGGAAAGGTCGTGGAGGAGATGAACGATCTCTCGCTCGGAGCGGGGGTCCAGTCCGCTGGTGACCTCGTCACAGAGGAGGAGCTTGGGGTCGGAAACGAGCTCCATGGCGAGACCGAGGCGCCGCTTCTGTCCTCCGGAGAGAACCTTGACCTGACGGTCGGCGATGGGAGCCAGGCCNGTTTCCTCCAGAACGCGGTCGATGCGGCGGTCNAGCTCCTCGGTATTGCGGCACTTGACGCGGAGGCGGGTGGCGGTCTCCACTGCCTCGTCGACCGTGAGTTCGTCGTAGGCGATGGAGAACTGAGGGACGTAGCCGATCTCCCACGGTTCCAAGTCTCCTTCCTCGGAGAGATTGCGCCCGTCCCACCAGAGTGATCCTCCGGACTCGGGGTTGAGGCCGGCGATGGTTTTGAGCAGGGTGGTCTTGCCGCATCCGGAAGGCCCGACGATGGCCATGAAGTGGCCGCGTGGCACAGCGAAGCTGGCACGGTTCACCAGATGGACCGGCTCGCCGTCCTTCTGGATGGTGAAACAAACCTCCTTGAGTTCGAGCACGCTGGGTTGGGGTGGGGGTGAGGTGGGTTGCAGCCGGATGAGAGGCCGGCTGCGATGGGGTTCGCGATTGAACCGCGACCCGGGCTCACTGGGAAGCACAATCCTCGTCCCGGCAACGGCCGGATGTTAGGTCCTGCCCTGATCGAGGTAGGAAATAGGATTCTTGAGCGAAGCGGGGGGGATGCTAAGCTCTCCGGGAGATGGCGTCACGCAGAGCACGAAGGCGAGCCGGGCAATCCCGCAGAGGGGGGAGTGCCGGGGTGTGGCTCGGGCGNCTGGTCCTCGGCGTCGTGGTGTTGGTCGTGATTGCCGGATTGGGAGGCTANCTGTGGCTGAAGAACTATCTGCGCAGCGACGGCTTCCGGCAGATGGTGAATCTCAAGGTGAGCGAGATGCTGGAGGTCGAGGCGGCCTTTGACGAGTTTCAGTGGGATGGGATGGAATTGAGGGCTCCCAACTTCATGGCCGAGGGGAATGAGCTGATCCGGCGCATCGAGNTGGAGGACCTGAAGTCCGAGATTCGGTTCGGGGCTCTCCTGCGGAAACGGGTAGAGACTCCGGAGGTGCAGGTTGGTCGACTGCACGTGGAACTGGATGTAACCCGGGATGGTCCCCGGCTGGAGACGGGAGGCCGGAAGGTGGTAGAGTTCGGCAACGCCAGGATCGATGAGCTGAGTGGCGAGGTGGACTTTGGNAAGACGTCCCTCCGCTGGGACAAGGTGCGGGGGGCGTTGAAGCCGGGACAGGGCTCCGGGTCCTACGATGTCTCCCTGGCGAGGGGACAGGTTCTCACCCCGCTCGCTCTCTTCCCTGAACTGGATCTTCAGCAAGCGACCGTTCGCTTCATGGATGATGAGCTCATCCTGCAGGATGGATCATTCCGGGTATTTGCTTCCGGCTGGTTGCAGACGGGAGGGCAGNTCGATCTTGGAACCGGGGAATACCTTTTCGAAGGCCACTTGAGCGAGGTGTTGTGCGAGGAGGTCGTTCCCGAGGACTGGGCCAAACGCATCACCGGGCGGTTGACTTCCCACTTCACGGTGGGGGGAGAAGGAAAGCAGGCCCCGCTTATCGAGGGCGACCTGGAACTGGCGGATGGTTATCTGACCGCCCTGCCGGTCCTGGACCGTATTGCAGCTTACACTTCGACCGAGCGCTTCCGGCGGCTTTCCCTGCGGCGGGCCGGGCTGCACTTCCGTCACGAGGGGAAGCGCCTGGAGCTTACCGACATTGTGGTGGTGAGTGATGGTCTGCTGCGGATCGAGGGGACGCTGGCGATCGACGATGGACGTTTGGACGGGGACCTGCTGCTGGGAGTCACCCCGAGGACCCTGGCGAACATTCCCGGCGCGGCCCACCGCGTCTTCCATCCCGGGAAGGAGGACCTTCTCTGGACCCCGGTGAAGATCTCGGGCACGACCCAGTATCCGCGGGAAGACCTGAGTGACCGCCTGATCGTGGCGGGCTTCGAGTGGATGTATGAAATGGTGGATGGGAAACTGGTGCTCAAGCAGAGTGGCGAGGTCGCGGGAGATGTGGCCAATGCGCTGTGGGAGACCGGGGGTTCGGCCGCCAAGCTCGGGGCCGAGATCCTGGGAAAGGGAACCAGCATCCTGAGTGGGGTGCCTAACCCGGTGGGGCCCCTCCGCAACGGGGTGGGGAGCGTCATCGAGGGGATCCTCGGAACGCCGCGGAGACCCGAACAGGGCGAGGGTGAAAACGGACCCGCCCTGCCGCGACTGCCCGGGTTGCCGGGCGGGNACAAGGAGGGTGAGCGGAAGCCTGGCGAGAAAGCTCCCCTCGAGCAGGCCCCGCGCATNCCGCTGGTTCCGGAGCTGCGCGGGATCCCGGGCAAGGCTTTGGACCTGATCGAGCGGGAACTGGGTATCGAGCAGGCGGAGGAGAAGAAGCCGGNAGGAGAAGAGAAGCGCGAGAGCGGCAAGAATTCAGGGAAGGAAAGCAAGAAGAAGCCTTCCGAGCCTGNCGGGGCCGGTGAGAAGGACCGGGCAACCCGCAGGAAGCCGAAGAGTTTTCTCGAGCGGGAACTTGGAATCGACGAGTGAAGGGAGAGCCCCGGACCCGGGGAGGGGTTGGGAGCGCCTACTCGTTGACCACGAACTTGCGGCCCTTGCCTGAGACCCAGGCGCTGCTTGCGCTGCTGTGGAGGGCGTCGAGCGTGCCGAGGTCCTTCACGCGGAACTCGATCGTCTTCGAGTGGGTGGTGGTGGGGTANTGCTTCTGAACCATGTTGGCCACGTCAGCGCCAGTGCGTTGGCCAGCCCGGTCGAGAAGATCCTTGCCTCGTTCCACGATCTTGCGACCGGTGGCGAGGGTACCGTACTGGGCAGCGGGGGTGATCTGGTAGACACGCATGGTCGTATCTCCCAGGGTGTCGATGGTGACTTCGGTAACGATTACGTTTCCNTCCAGGAGGTAGGCGTGCTTGCTGATCGACGTGATGCGGCTGAGGGCCACGAGGTAGCTGCCTCCCGGCAGGGAGCCCTGCCAGAACCCCTTGCTTCCTACGGAGTCGTTGTAGGTCTTGTCAGAGTCCGTGCCGGTTGAGCTGGCATTCGGATTGGCGGTGTCCTGGGCCACGGCAAGCGGAAAGAAAGTGAGGAGGAAGAGGACGGGCAATAGTTTCATGAGCGGGTATCTGTTTCGGTAGGGGGGAGTATTGTGCCTGTTTTCCCGCCAGTCAAAGGATCGTTTTCCTGCNGGGCGTGCCGGGGCCTGCTACTTCACGGTTGTCGTGACCAGAGCGATCGGCTTTTCTCCCCGTGTGTCGACCTACCGCCCCAACGTNGCGCTTCTCCTGCTGGATCGCGACGATCAGCTCCTGATCTGCGAGCGTTACAGGATCGAAGGGGCCTGGCAGTTCCCGCAGGGCGGGATGGACAAGGGAGAGACACCGTTGGAGGCGCTTCACCGGGAAGTGGAGGAAGAAGTGGGGTTGCCGCCCTCCAGCTATGAGGTTCTGGAGTGGCGTGACGGATACCGCTACCTGTTTCCGCCCGGGCTCAAGGGGGGCAGGAGCAGCCGTTTTGACGGGCAGGAACAAACCTATTTTCTCTGCCGTCTGAAGGCGGGCGCCCCTCCGGTCAACGTTGACCAGGAACCACGCGAGTTTGGCAGTCATACATGGGTCGAGCCGCGCCTGTTCGACTTGCACTGGCTGCCGCCCTTCAAGCGCGACGTGCACCGGAAGGTATTGCGTGACTTTTTCGGAGTGGAGCTGTGAGACAGCCGCGAGCGATCGGGTTTCCGTGTCGGGGTGGTCTTTCGCCTCTCATCCCCGGCAGCCCGGTAAGGCGGACCGTCGAGAGGAGAGCTCAGAGGCCAGCCTCGTCAGCAAGGGCCTCGACCCCGGGTTCGAGGAAGGTTTCCTCGACGACTTCCCGCGCCCACGGCTCGCTTGGGGCGAGGCGCCGCAGGATGCGCAGGGCCATGGCCTGGACGGCGGGGATTTCGGACCAGATGACCTCCCGGAGGTGACGCCACTCGCCCGGCCGGAGGCTTTCCGGATGTGTCAGTTGCTGGAAGACATCCTCGCTTACGAGGAGGCAGCGCTCGAATTCGGGTTCGCCGGGGACGGGCGGGATTTCATACGTCAGGAGGGAAACGCCACTGGTTCGGGTCAGTTCGCATCTGGACTTGGCCCTGCGGGCAAGNTCCTTGCCAAAGAGGGAAAGGGCCTGCCTGCGTTCCTGGTTCTGGTCGTATCCCCTGGCCATGGTTCTTGCTATCCGCCCAGCGGCCCCGGGGCAAGTTGTTGCTCTGCGGGGAGAGCTTTCCAGCCTCCTGCTCATGAGTTGGTTGCGGGAGGCGTTGGATTCATGCTAATTTTGCGATGTTGAAGGCGCACACAGCACCCATTGCCATTGCGATCCTGGTCCTCGCGGCAATCCTCCTGAGTGGCGGGTGCGCGTCCGGGCCGGGCTCCCGGCTGACGTCCATTTCGATGCGCCAGTCGCTGGCGACCTCCATTCTTAATAACCCGAGGATAGGGCTCGCCAANTTTCACGTGAGCGGGCGTAGAGATCAGGCGACGGCCTTTGACAACATGAGGCAAGCCGCCGCCGGGCAGCGCTCAAGGCGTAGTTCTTACCAGCGGGCGCCCGGAGGAGAGACATTCCTGGATAACCGGATGCTGGGGGCAATGGACAGGCTGACCCGAGCAGGGTGGTCGTTTCGTGTAACAGAACTGGCGGGGGGCTCGCACAGCCCGACCTCGCGACATTACGCCGGGACGGCTTTTGACGTGGATTATATCAACGGAGTGAAGGTTGGGTGGGGCAANCCACACGTGCAGGGCTTCATGCGGGCCTGTCGCTGGCTCGGAGCGCGGGAGGTGCGCGGTCCGGGCACGCCGGGACACCGGACCCATGTTCATGTCGAGTGGTAGGTCGAGGACGGGGGACAGTGCAAGCCCGGCTCAGGAGGGCTTCTTCCCGAGCCAGATCGCCTGGTATTGCAGGATACCTGTGCGGTAAGCGAGCATCATGGCGGGGATTGCACCCGGGAGGGCTGGGCGGCGCAGGACGATTGGAAAGAGGTGTCTGAGAAAGCGGGGATTCGTCGTTGAAGCCAGACCCCGGCGGGCGATATGCCCCCAGGTTGGCGCGACGCGGGTGGTCAGGTCCTGTGTTGCAAGCACAGCAAGGCCAGCCTTGGTAGCAAGCCGGCGGTAATACTGCAGTGTTTCGATGGACGAGAGGGCGCCCGCTTGGCACAGGTAATCGAGAAGGAGAGATTCGGGAACCGTGGGAGCGGGGGCCGCGGTCCAGCAGGAGAGGGCTGCTCGCCCGCCCGTGATAAGAGTGCGGGCGAGTTCCCCGAAAAAGGCCGGTTTGTCCGGCATGTGGTCGAGGGATTCGATGGCGAGGGCGGCTTCGAAACTCTGGGGAGCGAAGTCATTTTCTAGCCAGTCGCCATGCAGGACCCGCACTTTACCACGGGAGGGAGGGCGATTCTCTGCTGCGGATGCGGCCTGTGACCGGGAGACGGTGAGTCCAGTGACCAGGGCGCCATGTTCCCCGGCGAGGCGGTGGGCATCACTACCGTAGCCACAGCCGATATCAATGACCCGGCTGCCCGGATTGAGGGAAAGGGGAGCGGCAAGAAGATCGAGAAGGCGGGTCGTGCCTTCGCTGATCGAGGCAGGCGAGTGTCGATCCCAGAGACCGTGGTGAAGGCAGTTCCCCCAGAGATGGAGGTAGAGGGGGGCCAGGCGGTCGTAGTGGTCGCCTACGTGTTCGGGAGTGGTAGCGGAAGGAGGCTGGAGCACGCGCTGGGGGTTGTTACTCGGCGGTCAGTTCGAGAGGAAGGGCTATCCGGGTGAAGAGCAGGGTGGTGCTGATGGATGAGGCGGGCAGCCCGAGCAGCTGCGCGAGGGCATGCCGGTAGGTCTCGAGCTGCGGGCGATAGCGCTCGGCGGCCCTGTTGGCCTCCGAATCGTTCTCCACCCGGTCGGTTTTGAAGTCGAGGATGGTCGCCCGGAGAGCAACGCCACCCGGTCCGGAGACGACATGGACACGGTCGAAGATTCCTGAGACCCAATCCCCGTCCTGGAGGAGCTCGTAGGGTCGCTCGCGCCAGCACTCGACACTCTCCCCCGGGCCGAGGAGCGGTTTGCGGAGGGCGTCCTGGAAAGCGGGGGCGCTGAGACTGCGCTCCACTTCCTGCCGGGCGGCCTCGAAGGTGCGTGGACTACGGCAGCGGTGGAGTTCCCATTGGGGAGATCCGGCGCGCGTGTCGAAGTCGTCGATCCATTCGAGGTCCTCGAAGAGGGCGTGTACCATGGTTCCGTGGTTGCGGGCGCGGTTGCCTGCGCGGGAAAAGAGACTGCCACCGCGCTGGGAGCCGGGTTCGTGAGCGGAAGGAACGCGGCGGCGTGGTCGCTGGCGAGATGTCATTTGCGGTGGAGTGGACCCGGAAGGAGCGGCTTCGGCCTTCTCTTGCCCAGTGGCAGGCTGGAAATGTTCATACCACTGCGCCTTGTCTGTCTGCGGGGATGATTCGTAGAGAGCGAGCGCGCTGGTGGGCCCTATTTCGACAGTGGGGGCGCTGTCCACGACGACCGTTTCGTGCAGGAGACGAACGAAGTCGCGGCGGCGGCTGTCGCGGCGGAGGCCGGGGACGATGAGGTAATTGGCGTGCTTGGCGCGGGTCAGGGCCACGTAGAACTTGCAGAGTTCCTCGTAGCCAGCTTCGGCTTCCTGGTCGTTCCGGTAGGCCTTGAGCACCGGGTCAGTTTCGGCGATGACGCGGCGGGGGGTATCGAAGACCCACTCGACCCTGCGGGTCGTGCGATTGCGTTGAATGCCGATTTCCCGCCGGGGATTGATAAGGGAATCACCCTCAAGATGGGGAAGAAGGACGGTGTCGAAGGTGAGTCCCTTCGACTTGTGGATGGTCATGACCTGCACTGCGGAGCTGGTAGTGACCTCCCGCACGGTGTAGTCCCCGGCAAAACGCAGGAAGCTGTCGGGGCTGCGGGTCCCGGCCTGGTCAAAGATGCGGGCTGCGAGGGCCAGCTCGTCGACACGATGGCGCCCGAACGCGTCAAGCTCGATTCCCTCGCTGGCGAAGCGGGAGATCCAGTCTCGCAGGGTGCGCTCGTATCCGGAACGGTGCAGTGCCTCGAGAATGTCGGCGGAGAGTTGACCGGGAGTCTCCGGCAGGAGGGCGGCAAGCGGTCCCAGGGCCAGGTTCTGCCAGGAGTAGCGATCGGCCGGGTGAGCTGCCACGCGGACGAGACTGAGAAGAGCCTGGGTCACCGGGTTGTCGAGCGCGGGGCTGATGTCGGCTTCCCCTGCAACCGGAATCGCGCTGCGGGTGTGGGTGCGCAGGTAGTCAACAAGAGCCCGGCCGGTTCGGTTGTCCTGGACGAGGATGGCGCAGCTCAGTCCCCTCTGGATTGGTTGAATACGTTCCAAAAGCTCCAGCGTCAGGGCGAAGCAGTCCTCCCGGGTGGCCCGGTCGCCCTCGTTGGGAAGTGGCTGGTAGACGGCAGCGAACCCGGGGAGGCTTTCCTGGGGAGCGGCCACCTCGTGGCGCTGCCATTCCCAGCGGGAGATGGCCTCGTCCGGTAGTTCGAGGTTCGCAAGGGCGCGGGGGTCTCCGAAGACGCGGTTGACCATCTGGATGACGTCAGGGCCTGAGCGCCAGGACACGCTGAGGGATAGCTTCCGCAGGGCGCGGGGGTCTTCACCATTTCCACGGTAGCGCTCGTAGATGTCGTTGAAGAGACGGGTGTCGCCCCCCCGCCAGGCGTAGATGGCCTGCTTGATGTCGCCGACCTGGAACAGGGAACGCTGGTGGGAGACGTCCTGCACGACCTCGTCAATGAGGGGACTGATAATGGACCACTGCAGGTAACTGGTGTCCTGGAATTCATCGAGGAGCCAGTGGTCAAAACGCCCGTCGAGGCGGTAATCGATGCGGAGGCGGTCGAGCTCCTCGGGCTTCTGACTGAGGATGGGAGAAGACTGCGCGTGGAGATCACAACCGGAGAGAATGATTTCGAGATCGCTGAAGGTGAGCTGGCCACGGCGACGAACAAGGGAGGAGTAATTATCCTCATACTGCTGAAGGACGTGCCAGATGCCCCGGGTTCGCCTGAGATGGACTTCGATCTCGTCGACAATCAGGCGGCTGGTGAGCCGGTGGATGATTTCGCAGGACTGTTCGGTGAAGTGTTGCTTTCGCCGGTTGACGGCAAAGGAGACTTCCCCGCTCTTGATGGCGGCCCAGTTCTCGGGGAGGAGAAACTTTCCGAGGAAGAACTTCATGCGGTGAGCCATCGGATTACCAGGGCTGTGAAGGACTGCCTGATCGCGGAACTCTTTCCAGAATTTCCACTGTCCGTCGTTGAGTTCGTCGTTGGCAAAGAGGTCGAAGAGGGCGGCGAAGTCGTCTTCGAGATTCCCCTTGAGTCCGGGCCAGGGAAATCCCCGGGGCCAGATTGCGTCCGGGTTTCCCCAGAGGGCAAGGTCTGCGGCGTGGAGGAAGATCTCGTGATGGCGGGAGACGAAGCGGTCGATCTGGTGGACCACCTGGACTTCTTCCTGACCGAAGGTGGCCCGCTTGAAGGCCTCGAGGAACTCACTGCGGTGCTGGTCGGGCCTGCTTCGGAACACCTCGCGGTAGACGTCGTGGCGTGCAAGCCGGGCGGCGTGTTCGTCCAGGATGTCGAACTGGCTGCTCAGCCCGAATTCAGCAGGGAAACTACGCAGGATATTGGAGAAAAAACTGTCGAGGGTTCCCAGGAAGAGGGAGGGCATGCGCCGGAGGAAAATGGAGAGAAGCTGGATATAGTGATTCCGGGTGAGTTGCGAAAGGATCGGGTAAAGGGGGTCCTCGGGGTTGGACGCGAGGTCCTCGCGCCCTTTTTCGTTGCTCGCGGCCCGGGCGAGTTTCTTGAGGATGGACTCAAAGAATTCCCCAGCCGCCTTTCGGGTGAAGGTGACTGCCACGATGCGCTCGGGCCGCACCTCGTCTCCGGCGAGGAGTGCCTGTGCCATGATCGCGATATAGCGGTTGGTGAGCTGCCACGTCTTGCCCGAGCCCGCGGAGGCGAGGATCATTTCGTTACGGAGTGACGAGTTCATGGATCGGTCACGGATGCTCGGCTTTCGCGGGCTGCCCCGGGTTGCGGAGATGGACGGGGTTGATCGACTGCTCGGGGTCGCCGAGCAGCATGGTGGCAAAGTCGTCATAGTCCACCCGGGTTGCAGGCGGCCAGAACTGGCGGGCGGTGATGGCTTCGGTAACCCCCTCCACGCAATCCTGTGCGGCGGAGAGGAGCGATTCGTCGAGGTCTTCCCAGAGTTGGAGGGCGACCTCCGACTTGGCCCGGCCGAGATTGGCGTAGCCGGTGATCATTGGACCGGAGTGGCCCCGGGATTGCAGGGCAAGAAGGTAGAGGGGGAGCTGCAGATCAGTCCAACGTTTGATTTTGGAACCAGGGACTATCATCCAGGGGGGCAGCTCGGAGGCGTTTTCGTGGCGGCGAAGGTTCCGCAGGTGGGCCTCGCGGGGGGTCTTGAGTTGTCCTGTCTTGAAGTCGAGGACGCGCAGGGTTCCTTCGGTCGCGTGCCGCTCGATGCGATCGATCTTCCCGGTAATTCGGATGCCATTGAAGACCCAGGGAGCCTCCGGGGAATCGAGGGGCCTTTCGGATTCCATGATTTCCCAGCCGTCCCGCCGTTGACCGGCCTCGATCGTGGCCCACCACTTGAGACGCTGGCGGGCGCTCTCCCGTTGAACGAGGATTGGGACAGGCAGGCTGGTGCCATACTCCCGGGTAATGATGGTTTCGAGTGTATCCTGGAAGAACTCAGAAATGTCCTCCTCCCGGTCACTGTCCCGGATGGGGTGGTCGGCGTATTTTTCGACCACGAGGTGGCAGAGGGTTCCAAAGTGGCGGGCATCCAGTTCGACGAGGGGGCCGTCCTCGCGCTCCATCTCGAGCCCGCGTCGCAGGTAGAAGCGGAATGGGCATCTCAAATAGTCGCGGATGATGGTTACGGAGAGGCGCTCAAAGATACGCATTCCCTCGTCGGGTGCGGGTGGGGTGAGTTGCCAGCTCAGTGACCATGCTGGTGAATCGGCGGGAGCGGGTTGCTTGTGAAAGAGGGTTTGCACCCGTCCTGCCAGTTCTTCGGGAGGGCAGGCAAAGAGAAGGCGGGAGGGACGCAATGGTTCCTCGGTCATACTGCGGCGGCCGAAGATGAGATCGACGCGTCCGCAGTCCTCACGGCAGGCAAGAAGGGAGCTCAGGATGTAGGCGTCGCGGGCGTGTCGGATCTCGTTGTGGCGAAGGCCGAGAAGGCGACGGGCGCCGTCTGGCAGGTAGGCGTGCCCCTGCAGGGAATCCGGGACGAATCCGTCATTCATGCCGGCCACGACAAGGTGAGGAGCGTCTTCCCAGGGCAGTTCAAGCCAGCCCTGGAGATCGAGGGCCTCGGCCTTGTGCTCAGGATAGATGGATTCCTGTTCGAACAGGTGCAGAATGAGTCGAAGGCGGTCCGGGAAGGAGCTTGCAACCCCGAGGTTGGTGAGCAGCCCGTTCTCGAGGCTGTCGAGGATCTCGTGAAGAAGCCGGGTGGTCGCCTCGAAGGCATCGTCGACATGATTTCCGGGATGAAAATCGGCTTCGGCGTAAATCTGGCCGAGGAGCTCGGGCAGGGTCTCCCAAATCCGTTCACGATTGAGGCGGCGGAGCCACGTCTGGATCCAAGAGAGGGCGCGGCTGAGCGCGGGGTTGGGGCGCTCGCAACTGCCGTTGACCTGGTCGGCGGTCGCGAGTGATTCCGGAACGTGCTGGCGTTGGAAGTTGTCCAGCTCGGCAAGCATGGTGGCCGGGTCGAAATCGGGCCGGTCCTCGTGGGCTTCCCAGGCGCACACTTGCCGGGCTACCCCGGGGATGCGGAGGAGGTCCAGGAAAACGAGGAAGGAATCGGAGACCGTGAGTTGGTGGAGGGTGCGGAGGAAATTGGCAAGGGGCTGGCTGGAAACGCGTTCGCCGGCCGGGTTGAAAGTGGTCTGTCCCCGCGCGGCAAGGGCTTTCTCAAGAGGAAGAAGCAGCTCGGGATCCGGGACGCCGATGGCAGCCACCGCAGGCAGGTTGTCGGGACAGGAGGCGGACAGGAGTTCGCTGACGTATTCGGCCTGCAGATGGGGATTGATGGCCTGGTGGACGGATTTCTCGAGATCGGGAATCGGGATGGGGCAATCGGTCCAGTAGTCCGGCCGGGGCCGGCCAAGGTCGTCGAATTTTCCAGCCAGTGATCCGGGGGCATGAATCACGATTTCGCATGGGAGCGTGCCCAGGTAGTGCTCGAGGGCCCTGCAGAAAAGCGGAGGTGGGTCGGGAACTCCAAGAACGACGATGGCTTCGACGTGTGGGGCGAGTTCTCCTTCTTGAACCGCCCTGCTCCGTGCGGCCCGGGGATGCATGCGTTCGCGCTTGGAGAGCAGGCGGTCGGCCATGCCCTCGAGGCGCGATAGTTCCGACCAGCGTTGAGGCTCGAGGCCTTCCGCAGCCATGATCTCGGCAGCGCCCTGCATGCTGAGTCCGGCTTCTCCGAGGAGGGATTGCACCGCGATGAGGTCGTCGGCGGTGCGGAGGGCCCAGGCCAGGTTGCGCTCCTCCGGCTTGATGGGAAAGACGTGCTGGAAATCATCGAGTCTGGCGTCCAGGAGGGCCTCGGCCCAAGCCAACATCACCTCTGCCCGCGTGGCCACGGCCTGGGTGAGACCCGGGAGGCAGGCCGGAGAGAGGAGAACGTCCGGAGTGACCACAGTAGGCGGCAGGACGGCTGCATCCCGGGTGGCGGCACGGAGAGCCAGGGAGGAGCGGAGGCGGCGTCCGGTTTGTTTGGTCGGAACGACTACGAGCAGGTGGCTGAGGTCGAGGGTGCCGTTGGTCCAGTCCCGGGTGAGATGCTCGACGGCGAGGGGGAGGAGAGGGCTGTTCCAGCCGAGGAATGTGCGGACGGGCTTGTTGCTCTGCGTAGCGGACCGGTCCTCACCGAGCGGGAGTTCGAATTGGTCGCTCATGGATGAATCGGGCACGGATAGAAAACCGTAGCCGGCGGTGGGCATTCTGGGAATCGGCTTCCGGGAGGCAGAAACGGAAGGATCATGAGCTTGGCGGACGGAATTGGGAGGGCCGGAATCCGGGAGGAATCGGCCGACGTTCCATCCTCCCGTCCCGGACGGAAAATGAAAAGCACGAAGCAGGGAAGCTGCTTGTCCGGGGGATCAGGAGCGATGGCGAGCAGGGCCTGGTCAACCGACGAACCCGGGAAAGGGTTCAGGGACGGGCCGCGATGCGGGGCGTGCCGGCGTGTGATTACTTCTTCCCCTTGCTGGCGGGAAGGAGGGGAGCAACGCGCTTTTTCATTCCGGTGGTGGCTGCCTCGGCAAGGACCTCGTCGCCATGCTTGAGAACGAGGATATAGCCGGCGTAGCGGGTGCCGCTGTCGGGTTCGACATCGAACTGGGGTCGGTCGGGCCGGAACCGGTTCTCACGGATCTCCTTCACCTCGCCTTCTTTCTTTGAAAAGGAGTAGGGCGAGGAGGTGACTTCGATTTCGTCCTGGGCGGGGAGGTCGACGAGCTTGGATCCGCTGCTCACGATGGAAAGTTTGCGATTGCGGATATCCCGTCCGATGACGATCCACTCCATCCTGACTCCTTCATAGGCCTCGCGATCCCGGTTGTCGATTTCGATGACCAGCCGGCGCTGGCTGGTCCGGGTGTCACCCTTGCGCTTTGATCCCAGGGTGGAGTTTTTGACCTTGAGCCGGATATCGTACGCCTCCGCAAGTGGGGTGCAGAGGACGAATCCGAGGGCCATAACCGAAGCAAGCATCTTCATGACTGGACCAGATTAGTGGATTAGCGGGGGTCTGCAATGACGGATGGGCCACCCGATCAAGCGGTGTGAGCTTGTGCCGGGTCGCGCCGGACGATTAGCTGGTGCCGATGAGAGCGGCACGCCCCTTCCCCATGCTCCTCGCCTCCCTGGCGGGGTTCGGTCCCCTGACGGCTCAGGATTACGAGATGCGCCTCTGCAAACGGGTGGAGGAGCAGCCCGGAAAGTTCCGGATGGTGGAAACTGTTGAACGCTGGAAGCCCTCTGAAACCGCGGTGATCGTTTGCGACATGTGGGATCTCCACCACTGCAAGAACGCGGTCAAGAGGGTGGGGGAGATGGCACCCCACATGAATAGGCTTCTCAAGGCCGCTCGTGAGAGGGGATCGCTTATCGTGCACGCTCCCTCTTCGTGTATGAACTTCTACAAGGATCACCCGGCGCGCAAGCGGGCGCAGTCTGCACCCAGGGCGGGCAACGTGCCGGAGGGGATCGACCAGTGGCTGACTTGGCTGGACGAGCGCGAGGAAAAGGCCGGTTACCCCATTGACCATTCGGACGGGGGTGAGGACGACGACCCGCGGGAGCACGCGGAGTGGGAAAAGAAACTCAGGGCGATGGGCAAGAACCCGGGTGCGCCGTGGACCAGGCAGGTGGAATTGCTTGAGATAGACGGGTCTCGGGATGCCATCACTGACAATGGAACCGAGAACTGGAATCTGCTCGAGCAGCGCGGGGTAAAGAATGTCATTCTCCTGGGCGTGCATACGAACATGTGTGTTCTCGGGCGTCCCTTTGGTCTCAGGCAGATGGCCAGGAATGGGAAGAACGTGGTCCTGATGCGAGACCTCACGGATACGATGTACAATCCCGAGATGGCGCCGCAGGTGAGTCATTTCCGTGGGACCGACCTGGTGGTCGAACACATCGAGAAATACGTGTGCCCCACCGTTACCAGCGACCAGATCCTGGGCGGGGCACCCTATCGGTTCGGCAGCGATCCGCGGAAACATGTGGTGTTCCTGATCGGGGAGCGGGAATACCGGACGAGGGAAACCCTGCCGGTTTTTGCGGAACGATACCTGGCTTCGGATTTTCGCTGCACCTTCGTCTTGGCGGATGAGAAGGACCGCAACGTCTTCCGGGGAATCGAGGCGGTGAGGGATGCGGATGTGCTCTTCGTGAGTGTGCGGCGCCGGGCGCTTCCCACGGGGGAGCTCGAACTCATCCGGGCGCATGTAAGCGAGGGTAAGCCGGTGGTTGGAATCCGAACCGCAAGTCATGCCTTCTCCCTGCGTGGAAAGCCAGCTCCGGAAGGACATTCGGTGTGGGAGGACTGGGATGCCGGGGTCATTGGTGGGAATTACTCGGGGCACCACGGATCGAAGCTCCGGACCACGGTTTGGACGGAGGATGCAGGGAAGGATTTCCTTGGACTGAGCGAAGCCCTTCGCTTTTCCAGCGGGGGATCACTCTACATCAATACACCTGTGCGGCCGGGGCAGAAGGTGCTCCTGATGGGGGGCGCGGAGGGTATCGAGCGAAAGGAACCGGTAGCCTGGACCTATCTCCGCAAGGATGGCGGGAAGACATTCTATACCTCGCTGGGACATGTCGGCGACTTTGCCCATCCGGCGTTCAACAAGATGCTTGCCCGGGCGGTGCGGTGGAGCGCCACCGCGAAAAAGAAGGCGAACTGACGAAATGCGGAGTCATCCGGGACCCTCCTGCAGGAGGGTCGTGGCTGCTCCGGGTCGCTCAGATGGCTTGCGGGAAGCCCCTGTGCGACCCCGGAACCCAATCTCTTCCCCGGAGCTTGTTAAGACGGCTTTGCGCAGTTGACAGAACGCATGGGAGAACCGAGCTTTGCGGCCCGTCATGAAGAAAGGCATTTTCAGTCAAGTCGTCGCCCTTTGTGGATTCAGCGTGGGGCTCTTCGCACAAGATGAATCGGAGCCGGCCCCAGCACCAGTGCCGACCCCAGCGGAGGCACCGGCCGANGCACCGGCTGAGGCACCGGCNGAGGCACCGGCTGAGGCACCGGCTGAGGCGCCAGCGGAGGCACCGGCTGAGGCCGNAGCCCGGAGAATCCCAATGCCGTCAATCCTCCGGTCCCGGTTCCGCCCAAGCCCACCCCGCCGGCACCTAAAACACAGCCTGCCCCCGCGGACGTGGCCGCACCGCCCGAGGATGCCGAGAAGACGGAGTCTGGCCTTTCTTCCAAGGTGCTGCAGAAGGGAACGGGGACAAGCCACCCTGCAGCGGATGAACGGGTGAGAGTTCATTACTCGGGATGGCAGACGGATGGATACAACTTCGACAGTTCTCTGAACCGGGGGGTTCCGGCGACTTTTGGGCTCAACCAGGTCATCAAGGGATGGACTGAAGGAGTCCAGTTGATGGTGGAAGGCGAAAAGCGCCGCTTCTGGATTCCGGGTGAACTGGCCTACGGGAAGCTGGAGGGGGAACTCCCTCCCATTGGAGAGAACGGCAAGCGCCCCGGATCGCCTCTGGGCCAGCTGTGCTTCGATATCGAACTCATCAAGATCCTGCGTCCGCATGCGACGCCGGCGAACTTGACGGCCGCCCCGACGGACGCGCAGGTCAACCCCAGCGGAGTAGCTTCCAAGGTCGTCAAGGCCGGGACCGGCGAGGCCAAGCCCAAGCCGACCGATAATGTACAGGTGCACTACACGGCCTGGACGACGGACGGAAAGGTCCTCGAGAGCACGCTGCCCTCCGAGCGTCCGAAGCGAATTCCGCTCAAGCGAACCATCAAGGGATTTACCGAGGCTGTCCAGATGATGGTGGAAGGGGAAACCCGCCGGATCTGGATTCCCCAGAACATGGCCTACGGCGAGACTCCACCGCCCACCGCACCGAAGGGGATGCTCGTGTTCGAGGTGGAGTTGCTTCAGATCCTGAGCAACTAGCGTTCTTCCAGAAACAGATTGTCAGCGTCGGTTTCCGGGAGGCGGCCCCTGGTGGCGGTGCTCGTTGACAGACTCTTCCTGCTCGTTGCGGCGGGCGGCCTGTTCGGGTGTTGCCTTGTAGAGGGCGTAGTTGTCTTCCGCGGCCTTTTCCCGGGCCTCACGGAGGGATCCGAACTTCTCGTCCCACTTGAAGACGTTGTTTAACTTTCGAGCAAACTCGTCCTTGGTGATGTGGTTATCCACGTAGGGCAGATCCCAGATGGTGAGGAAGGCCCCGGTGTGAGCGATGCCGAGGACGAGGATTGCGGTGAAGAAGAGAGACTTCATACGCGGAGTAAGGGTGGAGGGTCTTTATATCAGAACGGCCCAAAAGATCAACTGATCTGTATCTTTCTGGATCAGGCACAGTCTGTCAGTTCTCGCGCAGGGAGTGGCCCCTGAAAGCGGAAATAAGCGGTCGAGCCGGGAAAACGGTTCTTTCTTCAGGAGAGGGCAACCGCGGCGATGGGACGCGTGCGAAGGCTTCTCAAGAGGGAGACACACTCCTGCTCAAGGTGAGCGATGATCCGTTCGGGTTCCCACCGCGAAAGGTCTTCCACCTGCCAGCAGTCCACCTTGAAAGCCAAGTCGGGGCAGGCCTGTACGATGGCAGCGTGGTGTTCCCGTTCGTTGACCGCAATGACCCGGAGGGCGTCGTGTAAGTCCCGGACTTGCAGGGTCCTCTTGGTGGGTCCGGTGAGGCTCAGGCTCAGGTGCCTGCTGTGCAGGGCTCCCTCCACGTATGGGGACAGGGAATCTTCCAGGGACTGACCAGGGTCCAGACCGCGCGAGATTGCCCGAACTCCGATCCGGTTGCGCGAAGCGCCATGATTGAAGATGGCCTCCGCGAACCGGCTACGGAAGGTATTGGTGGTAGAGACGAAGAGAACCGGGGAATCGGGCACAGGATTCAAACGCTAGGGAGGTCTCCGGGCTGTTGCCAGCATTTCCACCGGGAGGGTGCAGATTCTGAGAATTCCTGATCCCCTTGCGCGAGGGGAGCGGGGGCAGGGTGCCCGCCGGGGTTTCCCGGGATACGGTTGGGGGGGTGCCGCCCCCGGAGCCGGACCGGGATGTGCGAAGGCGTTGATCGGGCACCCGTCCTGCACTGGTGCGGTTAAGGGGGGTTCTTACGCCTCTTCAGGAAAAGTCGAAATCACTCTCCGAGAGACTTTCTCCTCGCGGAGCGGGGGGCATCGTGTTTGGAAGTGATCGTCAGGAATTCCATTTGATGAGCAACGCGCCACCGTCTCATTCTCCTCCGCTTCTCGAGATGCAGGGAATCGGGAAATCATTTCCCGGGGTAGAGGCCCTGCGCGGAGTGGACCTCACGCTTGAGCCGGGTGAGGTTCTGGCATTGCTTGGGGAGAATGGAGCGGGAAAGAGCACCCTGATCAAGATCCTCGGAGGAGCTCATGTGCCTACCGCGGGCAGCGTCCTGGTGAATGGCAGCTCCGCCGCACTTTCCACTCCCCATGCAAGCCAGGCTGCGGGGATCGGGATCATCTACCAGGAGTTCAATCTCGTTCCCCACCTCAGCGCGCGCGAAAACATCTTCCTCGGGCAGGAGAAGGTGAAGGCGGGTTTCATCGATGTGAGCGAGGAGCGGCGTCACGCCCTTGAGCTCTTTGAGCGCCTCGGAACGGTCATCGATCCCGAGCAACGTTGTGGCGACATGACAGTGGCACAGCAGCAGGTCGTGGAGATCGCCAAGGCGCTCTCGCAGGATGCACGGCTCCTGGTGATGGATGAACCGAGCGCGACTCTCACGCCTCAGGAAGTGGACCGGCTTCTCGGGATCATGCGTGAATTGCGGGAGCAGGGACTGGGCATCATTTACATCAGTCACCGCCTGGAAGAAGTCTACGAGATCGCCGATCGGATCATGGTCCTGAGGGATGGAGAGCACGTGGGGACGAAGGCGACCGTTGAACTTGGCCGCGAGGACCTCATCGAGCTGATGGTGGGGCGCAAGATGGAGAACGAGTTTCCGAGTCACACCCCGGAGCTCGGGGAGCAGCGGCTGGTTGTGAGTGGATTGAACCGGGGGTCGGCGGTGAAGGATGTCTCCTTCGCGGTCCGAGCGGGAGAGATCCTGGCCCTCACGGGACTGGTGGGGGCAGGGCGGACGGAAACAGTCAGACTTCTCTTCGGGGCAGATCAGCCGGATTCCGGGACGATCGCCCTCGACGGCAGGCGCCTGCGGCTTCGGAGCCCCCGCCACGCCATCCGGGCCGGGATCGGACTCCTGACCGAGGATCGCAAGAGCCAGGGATTGGTTCTCATCCACACCGTGCGGGAAAACTTCGGGCTGCCCAACCTGGGGCAGTTCACCCGGTTTGGATTCGTGAGTGGCCGGGATGAGCGTCGGGACTTCGGTCGTTTCGTAAAATCACTGCGCATTAAGATTCCGCACCAGGAGGAGCTGGCGCAGAACCTTTCCGGGGGGAATCAGCAGAAAGTGGTGCTCGCCAAGTGGCTTCAGCAGAACTGCGAGGTGATCATCTTCGATGAGCCTACCCGTGGCATCGACGTGGGTGCGAAGTATGAAATTTATCTCCTCATTCAGGAGCTGGCAGCCCAGGGCAAGGCCATCATCATGATCAGCTCGGAGCTGCCGGAAGTTCTCGGAATGGCGGATCGGATTCTCGTGATGCACGATGGGCGTGTCACCGGAGAAATTACTGACGTGAAGGGTGCCACCCAGGAGGACATCATGAAACTCGCGGTGGCGTGACACCGGCTTACGCCACCCGGGACCATTTCATGCGAGGGTGCCGCCATCCTTCCGACAGTAGGCGGCCCGGCCTTTCCGGACCTGTTCCTACCTGCCCTGCCGTGCGCTGGCCTTGAGGCGCAGGGCGTTGAGTGAGATGAAGCCGGTGGCGTCGTCCTGGTTGTAAGCGTGTTCGGCACCGCCTTCCATGGTGGCCACATCCTCGCTGTAGAGCGACAGGGTCGAGCGGCGGCCAGCGGTCATGATATTTCCCTTGTAGAGCTTGAGGCGGACCTCGCCGCTGACGGTCTGCTGGGTTTCGGTTACGAGAGCCTGGAGGGCCAGGCGTTCGGGAGCAAACCAGAACCCGTTGTAGACCAGCTGGGCGTACTTGGGGATGAGGCTGTCACGAACCTGCATGGCCTCACGGTCCATGGTCAGGGTTTCCAGGTCGCGGTGGGCGGCGAGGAGGATCGTGCCCCCGGGAGTCTCATAGATCCCGCGCGACTTCATGCCCACGAACCGGTTTTCCACGATGTCGACCCGACCGATCCCATGTTGTCCGCCGAGGGTATTGAGCACGCGCATCATNCCGTAGGGCGAGAGGAGGGCGTAGCCATCGCGTTCGCCTTCCACCGTCACGTCCTCGAGGCTGGCGATGAGTTCGTCCTGTCCTTCAGCCTGGAAACCGATGGCATCGCCCTTCTCGAAGAGAAGCTGGATGTAGTGTGGTTGGTCGGGCGCCTCCTCGGGGGAAACGGAGAGGACGTACATGTCGCGGTCCGCTTCGGTGGTTCCATCATACCAGGGGTCTTCCAGCATCCCAGCCTCGAAGGAGATGTGCAGGAGGTTGCGGTCCATGGAGTAGGGCTTCTTCATGGAGGCCTGTACCGGGATGTCGTGTTCCTCGGCGTAGGCGATCATCTCGCTGCGTCCGGGGAACTGCTGGCGAAAGCGCTCCTGGCGCCAGGGAGCGATGACTTCCACCTGGGGGGCNAGGCTGGCGGCACTGAGTTCGAAACGGACCTGGTCATTACCCTTACCGGTGGCCCCATGGGAAATGGCGTCAGCTTTTTCCTGCAGGGCGATATCAAGCATGCCCTTTGCGATACAGGGACGCGCGATGGAGGTCCCGAGGAGATAGCGTCCCTCGTAGACCGCGTTGGCCTGAAACATGGGGAAGATGTAGTCGCGGGCGAATTCCTCGCGGAGGTCCCCGATGAAGCACTTGCTGGCACCGGTGGTGAGAGCCTTTTCCTCAAGCCCGTCGAGTTCATCTCCCTGGCCGACGTCAGCGCAGTAGGCGATGACCTCGGCGCTGTAAGTCTCCTTGAGCCAGGTGAGCAGGACGGAGGTGTCCAGGCCTCCGGAATAGGCGACGACGATTTTCATCGCCGCGGACGGTAAGAGGAGAACGCGGAGAGTCCAGAACCAAGATAGACGATCGGCCCGGGGGTGCGAATTCACCGGGGCGGGCTTGTGTCAGCAGGGGACGTGGGCAAGATCCCGCAGGCATGGAAATGGAGCTGTCGGCGGCGATCTGGGCATGGGCCATTGTGGCCGCCCTCGCGGTGGGCGTTTCCAAGACCGGGTTTGGCGGGATCGGGCTGGTTGCGGTTTCCATCATGGTTGACCTCTTCGGGAAACCGTCGGTGGGCATTCTTCTGCCCATGCTGATTTTCGCGGACGTGGCGGTCTACCCCTACTTTCGCAGGTATGCTTCCTGGCGGCCGGTTTGGAAGATCCTCCCACCCACCATCCTTGGTTGTATCGCGGGCTACTTTGTTCTGGACTGGATGCCGGACGAGTCCGCCAGATCCATCATTGGTGGCGTCATCCTGCTGATGGTGGGGATGCAGCTCTTCCGGAAATTCGGAGAGGGCTGGTTCGAGCGCCTGGCCCAGTCCCGGGAGGCGGGCGTGGTGGCCGGTTTTGCGGCGGGAGGCGCAACCATGGTCGCGAATGCAGCCGGACCTATTTTTCAACTCTACCTTCTTTCCCGGCGCTTCGAGAAGCTCGAGCTTATCGGGGTGGGAGCGCGCTTTTTCCTGCTCGTTAACCTTGCCAAGGCTCCGTTTCTGGGAGGAATGGAGTTCATAAACGGGGAGAGTCTGCTCTTCAACTTGAAGCTGGTTCCCGCGATTCTCGTTGGGATTTATCTCGGGCGGCACCTGGTGCATGCCGTCTCGCAGCGGCTCTTTGAAATCCTGGTCATTGTTTTTGCCCTCATTGCCGGGGGGCGTCTGGTATTTTTCTAGGAGGAGAGATCCTACCACCCGCGGTGGTTCCGGGCATGGTTCAGCATCTGGTAGTTCTGCCAGGCTGCGAAGCCGAGCATAATGGGAAATAGAAGGCTGCTGGTCGTGAGGTATAACAGGATCCCGATTGTTACCGCCGCGGCGATACTGATTCTGAGGGTGAGCTGGATGCGCCGGGGACCAAGGGCTCCCTTGAGGATCTGTCCTCCATCGAGGGGATAGACCGGAACGAGGTTCAGGATGGCCCAGAACAGGCTTATNATGACGAACAGGATCAGAAGCTGGTCGAGGATGGGTGGCCAGTTGCCCTTGCCAGGCGCCATCAGGAGAAGAACCGCGATACCGCAGGTAGCCTGCAGGGCCGGGCCTGCGAGGCTGACCAGGATATCCTGCCCGCGGGAGAACCGGCCCCNCTGGGAGATCGCTACCCCGCCCATGNCGTGGAGGACGATGGCCACCTGCCGGCAGCCGAACCGGCGCATCATGAGGGCATGGCCCAGTTCGTGGATCAGGATGGAGAGAAAGCCCGCCACCATGAAGAGGAGAATGTAAAGCAGCATCTCCCGGTCGTTGAGCTGCAGGAGCCCGCCGGAGCAGAATGCCAGGATAAGCCAGTGCCAGGGTTCCACCGTGACAGGAAATCCGAAGAGCCGGAAGCGGAGCACGAGGGAATCCTAGGGGAATGAAGCGGGGAGTCGAGGGTCCATTGGGTGCGGCCCTTTAAAAAGCCCCACCCGCGGGGAGCGGGTAGGGCCGACTCGCAAGGGTGAGCCTGCGAGAGCTGCTGGTGGTTTCAAACGTGGCCCAAGAGGAAGTTTGGCCACGTCAGAGTCTATTCCTTCTTCGCGGTCTTTTTCTTGGCGGCTTTCTTCCCTGCGCTTTTCTTGCGCGGAGGGAATTCAAAGGTCGGGCGGCCCTGCTCGAAATCGTAGCGCAGGAAGGCGTCGAACTTCCGCTTTGTCCGATTCGAGACGAAGCCCTTGAGGAGATCGCTTTTCTGGCCGTGGAGCATCTTCAGGGCGGCCTCCCTTGGAATCTCGGCGGAGAGAATGGTCCGGGAGAACTTCACGCCCTCGGGCTCCTTCTTGGTCTTGAGGGAGGGGACGAGGAACGACTTTTCTGTCTCGTAGAGGTCGTGGGTTTCACCCTCGTGAGTGACCTGGGCCACGATCTGGTCCTCGGAAAGCTCTTCCGGCTCGTCCTGCTCGAAGACAAAGTTGGTTTTGAAGCGTCCCTTCTTGCCTGTCTTGCTGACGGACTGAACCAGTTCGATGGCAGCTTCGAAGGGCTTGTTGAAACGCGAGACGAAGCCCTCGCGCGGTCCGAGGAACTTGGTGGTAAAGAGTTCCACTGCTTCTGCCTCGGTGAGGTGGCGTCCGGCGATGTACTTNGAGATGCGGAACTTGCACTCCGGTTCGTAGCACTCGTAGGTTGCGTCCGTCTGCTTGAGGATGGAGGCCCCGCACTCGGGGCAGTTGCACTTGAGATCGGGGAAGGAGCGGTTGACAGCCTCGTCGTAATGGGAGCGNGCCTTTGTCACGACATCCTCCGTGAAGGTCTTGATCTCGCCCATGAAGGTTTCCCGGTCGAGTTGACCTTGTTCCATCTGGCGGAGCTTGGCTTCCCAGTCCCCTGTCATGGAAGGGGAGGTGAGGGGCTTGATATCCATTTCCTCAAGGAGCTCGATGAGGCGAAGGCCCTTCCCGGTGACGTTGAGGTCGCGGCCGTCCCGCGCGAGGTATTTCTGTCGGAGGAGTCCCTCGATGGTGGCCGCACGGGTGGCGGGGGTGCCGAGACCGCGCTCGGCCATCGCTTCCCGGAGATCCTCGTCCTCGACGAGTTTGCCAGCGCCCTCCATGGCCGAGAGGAGAGTGGACTCGGTGAAGCGAGCGGGAGGGTTGGTTTCTTTTTCCTCGAGCTGGATTTCCCTGGTTTCGGCATCCTCACCTTCGTTGACGGGAACGAGTTCGTCCTTGCCGGAGGCGACTCCGACGCTCCGTCCATAGACGGCGAGCCAGCCGGGGTTGGTGAGGATCTTGCCGTCGGTTTGAAATGTATCGGAGGAACTGTCCACCGGTTCCGGGGAGCTGGGGATGATGAGGGTGCTCGGCTCAGAATGATTGATGGTGGTGAGGCGCCTGGTGACCTCGAATTCGGCGTGCGGGAAGAAGACCGCAATAAAGCGTTTTACGACCATGTCGTACAGTTTCTCCTCGGCGTCATTGATCTTGACGACACGACCGGTCGGAATGATGGCGAAGTGGTCGGACACCTTGGCGTTGTTGAAGACGCGTTTCTGAAACTTGATGCGATCGTTCTCGAGGGAGTCCGCAGCCCATCTGGCGACGGGATGGTTTGATTTTGCGAGGTCCCGGGTGGTCTGGATGACATTGGCCAGGTAGTCCTCGGGGAGGTAGCGTGAATCGGTCCGGGGGTAGGTCAGCATCTTGTGCCTCTCATAGAGAGTCTGGGCAAGCCCGAGGGTGTTCTTGGCGGTGAAGGGAGCCTCGCGCTGAAGGGTGGTGAGGTCATAGAGCTGGGGAGCGATCTGCCGCGTGGGCTTCTTTTCCTCGTGGACGGTTCCGGTCTTTCCCTCGCAGCGGGCGTGGATGGTCCTCGCGGTCTCCAGGTCCCAGATGCGCTCGCGGCGGGAGTGGGGATTGCCCTCTTCCTTCTTCCAGGCGGGGTCGATCCATTTGCCGGGATATTCTCCAGCTTCGACCCCGAAGTCGGCGTGGACCTCGGCATAGGCGGTGGGAGTGAAGGCCGCAATTTCGCGCTCGCGCTTGGTAAGGATGGCCAAGGTTGGAGTCTGCACGCGACCAGCGGCGGTGATGTTGAATCCGCCGTGGCGGGAGCGGAAGCAGGTGAGCGCCCGGGTGGAGTTGAGTCCGACCAGCCAGTCCGACTCGGAGCGGCACTTGGCGGCGTCGGCGAGGTCGCTCATCTCTTCCCCGGGGCGCAGTTGCTCCCAGGCTTGCTGGATGGCCCCGGTGGTCATGGATTGCATCCAGAGTCGATTGACGGGCTTGTCGATGCCACCGGCGTCGAGGATATATTGAAAGATGAGTTCGCCCTCCCGGCCCGCGTCGCAGGCGTTCACGATGAGGTCAACATCCTTGCGCCGGGCCAGCTTGAAGACGTGACGGAGGCGGCTTTCCGATTTTTCAATCGGTTGCAGTTCAAAATTACGGGGAATGGCAGGCAGGACATCGAATTTCCACGGCAGGTTCTTGCCATTTGGACCGGTGGGCATCTTGAGCTCCACGAGGTGCCCTACCGCGGACGTGATAATGGCGTTCTCGTTTTCGAAGTATCTCGATTCGAGCGATTTCCCCTTTTTTTCAAACTTCCCCAGCTTCTTGGCGAGGGCTTGCGAGAGGTCGGTCATGACCGAGGGTTTCTCTGCGATGATCAGGGTTCGTGCCATTCGAGGGGGCCACATACGCGGCCCGGGGCGGTTTTGGAAAGGGGAATTTTTTTGGAGGGTCCCCTTCAGGAACCCGGAGGGTTCCTGAAAATGTTCTCTGTCCGGGCCGATTTGCCCGGACGGAAGGTGACTGTTTGGGAACGGCATAGGGACTTCGGGAAAGGCTCCGTGGGGACTTCCCGGGCCCGCCCCTCTTGCCCCACGCCTGGCCATCGCGGCTTGCCTGGCAGGGCCGCGGAGAGCCCTGTTCGAGTATGAAAGAGGGGGTGCAGCCATCCCGCGGATCGACAAGGCGGGAGGTCAGATGAAAATCTGGTAATCAGAAAAGTCAGGCTGATCTCACAAAGTAGGGGCCCGGCAGCTGCCGGCTGAGGTTTTTCATTTCCAGACGGAGAAGGCTGGCGGCCACGGTGGAGGGAGGAAGTCCCGAGGCCTCAATAAGCTGGTCCATGCTCAGTTGGTCATCACGCAGTTGCGCGTAAACCGCGCTCTCGTCTTCGCTCAGGGAAGGGTGGTTGCGCGGAAGGGGGGCGTGATCGTGGAGGGGAGCAGGGGAGCGGGCCTCGGGCGGGAGCTGGGAGAGATCCTCCAGAATCTGGGATCCGTCGGTGACGAGGATGGCTCCTGCCCGGATGAGTTCGTTGCAGCCTTCCGAGCTGGGACGGTCGATCGCGCCCGGGATGGCAAAAACCTGCTTTCCGTACTCTCCAGCAAGGTTTGCGGTGATGATGGCTCCGGAGCGGGCAGGGCATTCGACCACGAGGAGCCCCTCGCACCAGCCAGCTACAATCCTGTTGCGCTGCGGGAAGGTCTTCGTGCTCGGTCTGGTCTCAATAGGGAACTCAGAAACGACCGCTCCGTGACCGTCGGCAATTCGCTCGGCCAGAGTCATGTTCTCGGGTGGGTAGAGCTGACCAAGGCCGGAGCCGAGGACCGCGATGGTACGCCCCTCGGCTGCGAGAGCGCCCTCGTGGGCTGCGGTATCGATGCCGCGTGCGAGCCCCGAGATGATGGTAAATCCAGCGTGGGCGAGCTGGAAGGAGAACCTGCGGGTGCAATCGCGGCCGTAGTGAGTGGCTTTTCGCGATCCTACCACCGCGAGGGCGTGGCCGTCTCGTTCCTCGACGTGACCCCAGACGTAGAGGAGAAGCGGGGCGTCGGGGAGATGCTCGAAGGCGCGTGGCCAGGCGGGACTCTCGGAGGTGAGGAGAGACAGTCCACGGTCCCGGATGGAAGAGAGCTCTCCCTGCAGGTCGACGTGGTCTTCCCAGTTGGCAATGATCCTGGCGGCCTTGGGGCCGATGCCCTCGACGGCAATGAGCCGGTCCTCCCGCGCTGACAGGATACCTGCCGGGTCATCGAAGCGTTTGATCAGCCGACGAATCCGGACGGGGCCCAGTCCGGGAAGGAGATTGAGAGCAAGGAGGCTTTCCTGGGGGGTCATAGGCAGGGAGGGTGGGGGTGGTTTTCAGTTTGAGGATTTCAGGGAAGCGTTGAATTCAGAGGGAGCATGTATTCTGGCTGCAGCCGACCTGCGGAGAGTCACCGGGATCTTTGTGAGGGAAGGTTTTGCCCCAGAAGGCGGTGGGGTGCATTCCGTCAACATAAGGTCATCCTGCACGGTCAGCAAGTTGGCATCGCGGGGACAGGTGGATAAGGGTCGCCGATATCCCGGGAAACTTAAGCGAGGACGGGGCCCGCTGGTGACCGGCCGGGCCGGGGTTGCGTGGTTGACATGAGGGGGTGGTGGTGAGAGCAGACGGGGATGAAACGATTTTTCGTGTGGACTCTCGCTCTCACCCTGTTTGCGCCCGTTCCCCGTGCTCTGGGAGAAGAGCAGGGCCATAAAGCGCCCGCAGCGGCCTTGAAGAAGATCCCCGACAAGCTGGTGGTCCTCACCTTTGACGATTGCAACAAGTCGGATCGGGTCTTTGTGGCGGACGTGATCAGGAAATACGGGTTTGGGGCAACGTTTTATGTCACGGAGGGCCTTGGCTTTCTGAGCAACAAGAAGAACTACGTGACCTGGAAGGAAATCGTGGAGTTGCACGAGATGGGGTTTGAAATCGGAAATCACACGAAGACGCACCCGCACATGCCCCGGCTTTCCAAGGCCGCGATGATTGCGGAGCTGCTCCATATCGAGAAGCGCTGTGCGGAGCACGGAATCCCAAAGCCGGGAACTTTCTGTTACCCGGGATTTGGCAACAGCCTGTCCTGTGTGCAGGTGCTCATGGAACTGGGCTACCAGTTTGCCCGGCGCGGGGTGGGCCCCGAGTTCAAGGATGGAGGCAAAGGGGCGCGAGGGCCGGCTTACGATCCGGAGGAGGACCACCCTCTCCTCGTGCCCACCACCGGTTACGCCGGCCCGGACTGGAAGTTCGAGGATCTGGTGTGGGCGGTGGAGCGGGCGCGCGATGGAAAAATCGCAGTGCTTTGCTACCATGGCGTGCCCGCGCTGGATCATCCGTGGGTGAACTGTGACCCGGAAGCCTTCAAGAAGCACATGCGCTATCTGGCAGAGCAAGGCTGCACCGTGATTGCGATGCGCGATCTGGTGAATTATGTGGATCCCACCCGGGGGCCGGCAGACCCCTATGCCCCGATCCGGGCGCGGGTGGCGGAGAGGTCCGGAAACCCGGGCCGCTGAATTCAGGGAATCCGGGCGTGAATTCGGAGGAAACCGCTCGTGCCGGGATCATTGACGATAGTAGCGGAACGCACCGTGATAGTGATTCGGCCGTCAGCAGCCGGGGACTGGGTTATGCTTCCAGCAGTGCTCACCCAGGGATTGTCGGTGTCCTTGGTGGCTATGGCTACCCAGGGATCGGTTTCCCCGAGGTCTTGGGATTCTTCAACCCGGAGAACGGCATCTTCTGCGAATTCCTCGGGCAGGCTGAAGGAAATCGCCAGATAGCTGTTTCCATTTTCCTGGAGGATAAGGGGGTTCCACGGTGGCTGGTTCACGCGGAGAGCATCGAGGTCGAAAAGGTATTCAAGGAGGTTGGGAACATGGTCGCCATCGGGGTCGGCACCGGGTCCACTGACGAGCGGATCATTGAGCTGGCCCGCATCGAAACTGGCCTCCTTCCAGATGCCGTAGCGGTCTCTGCTTGGGGGGTGAAAACTGAGGAGGGAGACGGGCGAGCGCCCCCCGGCGCTCCTGACGGACGCGGTATAGGCGTCGACATCATACGACCAGATTCCCTGCACGGTGCCGGCCGCATCGGGTGCAGCATCGAGAAGGGCATGTGAGGAGCTGTTGCCATCATGCCGGATGGTGACCAGGAGCGGGCCCCCGGGATAGACGAAGGGGCTACTGAAGGCGATTTGCGCTCCGAAGCTGTTGGGACTGGCTCCTGCAGTGAAACTTTGTCTGTTGATGGTGAGGGGGCCGCTGCGGACAGAAACGACATTGTCCCCGATATTCTCTTCAAAGAAGTCGTTGAGTTGTCCCGGGGGATAGTTGCTCGTGCTGAGCTGCACGTCGAAGTTGTTCCAGCTGAGGTCTGAGGGGGGCCAGTCGCTGGCAGCGTTGCCGTTGAGGCGGAAGGCCATGGAGGTGACGGTTGACCCTGTGGGAAGATCCCCGAGAAGGGATTCCCCATAGACGAACTGGACGGTCCGCGCTTGGGCGCGAACAGCCTCGTTGCTCTGGACGGACTGCTCGGCCAGAGAGGGCAGCGCGATCGAGAATTCCTCGGGCTGGATTCCATTGCCTTCGACAGAGAAGAGGATGGGGCTGGTGTCGGGGTCGTTACTTGTGATCGTGCAGCTGGCCGTCCGAGGGCCCAGAGCGCTTGGCTGGAACTGGACGGTCAGGATGCCGCTGCCGCCCGGCGGGATGGCAACCGGCAGTTGCGAGACTGTGAAGTCCTGGGAATGCTCGCCGCTCATGGAGAAGTCGAACTGTCCAAGATCGGAGACCCCGGTATTGTAGACCGTCAAATCGATCGTGCTTTCAGAGTCGGTTCCGGTGTCGGGGAAACGGAGCGTGTTCTGGCCGTCAATCACCGCGTTTCCGTCGGGCAGCTCGATGGTCATTTCAGGATCGCGGTCGGAAAACAGGGCAATCTGGTCGATGGCAATGCCGTCGGACCCGGCCTCGTTGTTGTCGAACTGGTTGAAGCGGATAAGAAGACGTTCAGCAGAGGCGAGATTGTGTTTCGCGAGGGCGGCATCGATGTCGACCGTGAACTTGGTGTAGTCAGGAAAGGAGACCGGGAAGGAAAAGATGGAGTACCAGACAACGCCGGTGGTGCTGATGGCGATCCCGTCGTAGTTGTAGTGTTCCACGAAGGTGGTGGGTGGTGTTTGGCGCTCGTCTTCAAAGTCTTTCGCCCAGAACTCCAGGGTGACGCGCTCTTCGAAGCGCAGGTCCACGGTCAGGGTCAGCTCGTTGATGGCGTCGACCCCGGCCTCGGCAGAGTCCATCAGGAAATGCTGATTGCCTTCATGGGGCTCGAGGGCACTGGTGAGCTGGCCGCGGAAGGGCCCCACTCCGCCCACATTCCAATAATCGGCGAGAGGTTCCTCAAAGTCCTCTGCCAGCGGGAGAATGGCGACCCCGGGCACGGTCACGGTGCCCAGCGAAAAGTCATCGATGAGGATTCCGTCGGTGGGAGGAGCCGAGTTGTCAAATTGGCTGATCCGGAGGTGAAATTCATCGGTATAGGACAGCCCGTAGCGGGCGATCTCGGCATCGAGATCGATGATGAACTGGGTGTAGTCAGGGAAACCGGCAGGAAACTCGAAGATGGTGTACCAGTTGATGCCATCCGGGCTGACGGACACCCCGTCAAAGTTCGCTCCTCCCTGGTAGGGTGAGGCGGGAGAGGTATGGCGTTCATCATTCAGTTCCCTGGCCCAGAAGGAGAGCTTCACATTCTGCTCGCCTGCGAGGTCGGCAACGACGGTCAGTTCGTTGCGGGCTTCACTCTGGTTGGTTGTGGAACTGAGCAGGACATGCCGGGACCCGCTGCGCGGTCCGAANTCGGAGGTGAGCTCCGTGCGGGTTGTTCCCGTTCCGCTCACCGTCCAGTCGTCCAGTCCGCCTTCAAAGTCTTCCACGAAGGGTAAATTGATTCCGTAGAGAGGAGGGGCGGAAAACAATCCGCCAAGAACCATGATGCGGAACACGAGGGGCAGTAGCTTGGAGGTCATACGGGTGGGCATTTTGTGCGTCGGGGACGCGGAATTTGACCTAAGCTGACCCCGCAATCCAGCACTTTTGGCTGTTGTCCCCCGGAGATGGTATAGCGCTTTGGGAGAGAAGGCTCCTGGGGCCCGGGNATTCTTTTTGCCGGNGAGCCGCGGGNGCGGAGCCATACGAGGCGCAAACGCCCGGCGGGCCCGGGTCAAGAGCGGACGGCGGCTCGGAGTGGGCGGTCTTGTCCGCCCTACCTTTTCTTCCTCCGGTTGACCTTGGCCGGAGGCGGGGAAGGAGGGTCGAGGATATTGAGGAGGGAGATGACGGCTTTCCCTTCCGGAATCCGGGCGTAGCGTTTCTCCATCCGGCGCAGGAGCAGGAGGGCTGATTCCTTGTTGTTTGCGGTCCGGTAGACGTCGACGATGTGAAGATCCTGACGGAGTCGCTCGGCCGGCCGGTGGTATTTGCTGCTCGCGCTCGTGAAGAAGGCGGCGGCCTGTTCCTCCTGCCGGTTTTCCCGGGCGAGGAGCCCGAGGGTTTCGAAAACCAGTCCGCTGTTTGCCTTGTTCGCGTAGGTGCGGAGTTTGGGAACGGACTGGTCGGGTTCGTCACGGAACTGGACTGCAGCTCGCCGCAGGATCTTGAAATCGCGGTCCTCACGTTCGGTGATATCCACCTTCAGGTCGGGCCGGAATGGACGGTAGAGCGGGTCGCCCAGGAGGACGGCCTGCCAAGAAAGGGTGGGAAGGGCCATGTGGGCTGCCTCGCCGATGGTGTAGCCCTGCAGGAGGCGCTGGTAGAGGATGTCGAAGTGGTGGGTGAGCGCGAGAAAAGGCTCGTAGACGTTTCCTACCGTTGCGGTGGCCCCGCTGGCAAGGAGAGGGCCGCACCAGCGACGGTTTGGATTGCGCAGCTCGAAGGCGCTGTAGGAGTGGAGGTGTACCGCTACGGCACCCCGTTTGAAGCGGAAGTCTTCATTGAGAAGAGGCCCGTTCCGGTGGTGGGCATACCAGCCGAAGTAGAGNGCCGCATCGCTCATTGGGTAATTGGTGACGAAGGTGTCCGAATGCCGGTCGATGACGGTAGGGATGCCGGCCTGCCTGTTCATCCGGGCGATGTTTTCGATCCATTGGTCTCCCAGTTCGTAACCTTTGCCCTTCCGAGCGAGGTCGAGATAGGCCATGCCCCAGAGTCCCTTCTTCTCCACCGCCACGGCATCGTCAACCAGGCGCTGGCAGAGCTGGAAGGAGGGCCCATCGAGGCGGCCGACCACGAGGAAGGAGGGATCGGGAGCATCGAGAACCGACTCGTCCTGACGGAAATAGGGATTCCTGACCTGCCCTGCGATGGGGTAGTCCTCCACCCCGAGGAGACTGAGTTCGGAGTCGACCGAGGAATCGTTGCCCTCGGGGTTGGCTGCGAACGGGCGCTTGCTGAGTTGATTGGGAGCAATGGTGTCAGGGGTCCGGGCAACCTGGTAGGGGACGCCCCGGACAGTGACGAGGACGCTGCGCGTTNGTTCCGTGGGTTGGACAGGGCCATCGCCTGCCTTGGCGCGTTTCCACCAACCGCGGTCGTCAAAGAGCTTGCGCAGGGGATCCCTGATGGTCTCGTTGAACTGCTGACGGGAGATCTCTCCGGATTCGGGCATGGGAAGGCCCACGATGTTCTCCCGGGGGAGAGTGCGTGCCTCGGCGTAGTGCCGGGCCAGGAGGCGTGACTCGGGAACCTTGCTGTTATACAGGACAACCACGGCTTCCGGCGGAATGGCCGTGGGATCCGCTCGGAGAGCTGGTGACACGAGAAAGAGACCGAGGAGGAGGTGAANAAAGCGCATCATGATTCGGGAACNAGGACTTTAGCGNAGCTTTCACCCTTCTCAAACCTCAACTTGAGTCCGTCACGGGCGAGGCTGACAGAGTCGGGTAGACCGAGGTCTCTGGTTGNGGTGCGGTAGTCGATCTCGTGGGCGAGGTGGGTGAAAATGGCACGGGAGGGTTTTAGATCCGCGATGGTGGCGAGGGCTTCCTCGACGTTCATATGGGTTGGATGAGGCCTTGGCCGGAGGGCGTCGATGATGAGGANGTCGAGGTCCGGCAGGAGGGCACGGCTGGAGGAAGGGATTTCCTTGACGTCGCTGATGTAGGCCAGGCTGTGCCCGGTTGGCAGGTCAAACCGATATCCAAAGGTCTCGACCCTGGGGTGGAGTACGGGGATGGGCGTTACGGCGAGGGAACTTATCTGGAAGGGGCCCTCGATAAGGTGGGGCGCGGGCCGGACGTAGCTGCGGGAGGTATTGGACATGGCCCATGGGAACATGCGCGTGAGGGCTTCCATTGTTTCAGGGCCGGCGTAGATGGGGAGGGGATCCTCGCGGTGCCAGCAGAAGGCGCGGAGTTCGTCGAAGCCTGCTACGTGATCGAGATGGGAGTGGGTAAACAGGACTGCATCCACGGCACGCAGATTCTCGCGCAAGGCCTGCTCCCGCAGATCGGGACCGGTATCGATCAGGACGGAACATCTGTNCATTTCGAGGTGGAGGGAGGAACGGGTCCGCTGGTTTCCGGCGTGACTGGAGCTGCACACCGGGCAGTCGCAACCGATAACCGGGACGCCTACCGAGGTGCCGGTCCCGAGGAACGTGGCNGTAACTGAGCTTTGGAGGGGCGGTGTAATAGAAAACTGGCTGTACTGGAATTGGTCTTTTCCGTTCGCAGGAAAGTGGACACCACTACCGGGCAAAGACGAGGAATTTGCGACAGAGAAAGTTTACGAGGGCGGAGGTGGTGATGAGCATGAGCTGGGCGAGGAGGCTGGGGAGTCCAAGGTGCCTGACCAGAAAGGGGCCTGCGAGCAGCCCGGCTACAAAGCTNACTGCGGCGATAGTAGTGAAGATGGCGAATTCGACGGGCTTGGAGTGGCGGCCAGGGACAAAGACGAGGCGGACGTTCAGGCAATAGGCCGCAAAATTGGCAAAGGGAAAGGCGATCAGGTTGTTGATNATGAGGTTGTGCTGGCGCTGGCCGTCGGTGATCGGCTGGCCGTCAACGACTGACCAGTCCATGGCCGGAATGAGCGTCAGGGAGAGACCGATGACGATCACCAGGAGAAGGATGGTGCTGGCCAGGCCGCACATCCCGTATTTCACGAACTGGACCATCACGGGGACCTCGTNGGCCCGGAGCCACCGTTGGACTGTTGCCCGGTTGGGAATTTTCACACTGCGGAAGGGTGGCGATTGAAACCCGGCGGGATGGTTGCATAATCAGCGGCAGGAAAAAGAGCGGATGCTGAGTCTTCTGAAAATTCGGAACCTGGCCCTTGTGGAGCGGCTTGACTGGGAACTCGCCAGCGGGTTGGTCGGGGTGACCGGGGAGACGGGGGCCGGAAAGTCGGTGATCGTCGGGGCTCTCAAGCTGGTTCTTGGCCAGCGGGCGGACAAGGGGCTTATTCGCACCGGGGAGGAGAGCTGTCAGGTGGAGGCGGTCTTTGATCTNCCGGACGCCGAAGCGGTGAATCTGCTCCTAGAGGATGTGGGGCTGGAACCGTGCGAGGATGGGCANNTGCTNATNAAGCGGGTGGTCGGTGCGTCTTCCAACCGGCAGTTCGTCAACAACTCGCCTGCGACCCTGAGCGTATTGAAGGAAATCGGGCAGANCCTCGTAGACCTGCACGGTCCGCANGACCACCAGTCCCTCCTCTCGGTGGAGCGGCAGCTTCTGATGCTCGATGCNTATGCTGGAGTGGGGAAGGCGGGGGCCGCCTACCGGGAAAGCTGGGGACGATGGAGGGAGGCGGAGGCGCGTTGGCGGGATGTTCGTAACGCGGAGGAAGCCAGTGAGCAGGAACTCGAATTGCTGCGCCACCAGGTTCAGGAGATCGAAGGGGCGGGAATTGATCCGGGAGGAGAAGGGGAGTTGCAGGAGCGCTATCAGCGGGCAGCCAACAGTGCCAAGCTGGTGGAAGTGGCGGGCCAGGCTCTGGGGTTGGTGACCGGGGAAGAAACCGGCGTGTTGGACCGGGTGCGGGAACTGCAGCGTCTCGTGGGAGAGATTGAGAAGGATGACCCGGCGGCGCGCGAGTGGACGGCTGGCCTGGAAACCGCGGTGGTCGAGCTGGAGGACCTTTCCAGGGAGCTGGAGCATTACCTGGGAGAAGTTGACCTCGATCGGGAGCAGGCGGCNGCCCTTGAGGAGCGGGTCGACCTNCTTGAGAGCCTGAAGAGAAANTATGGGCCGACCCTCGAGGACGTGGTGGAGAGTGGAGCGCGNGCCGTCGAGCGGCTNGGGGCGGTGGAAAATCGTGGGGAGTTGCTTGGACAACTGGAGGCGGCGGCCGCCGCCGCGGGGCAGGAGGTGATGGAGTCGGGAGCAGCCCTGACGGCCAAGCGGCGCAAGGCTGCGCCACGCCTNGCCAGGGATATCCGGCAGCACCTGGTGGAGCTGGGTTTCAGGCAGGCGGCTTTTGANGTCAACCTCGAGCCCCAAGCGGAGCCGGGCGCCACGGGCCTGGAAAGCGTTGAATTCTCTTTTGGCCCGAATCCTGGTGAACCNCTCAAACCCCTGCGGCAGATTGCCTCGAGTGGAGAGATCTCGCGGGTGATGCTGTCGATCAAGAGCGCACTNGCCAACCAGGACCGCACACCCCTCATGGTATTTGATGANATCGATGCCAACGTGGGNGGCGAAATAGCCCGGGCNGTGGGCGAGAAAATGGCGGCCCTGGGCAGGGAGCACCAGGTCGTGGCGATTACNCATTTTCCCCAGGTGGCAGCCCTCGCTTCGCAGCATTTCCTTGTGCACAAGAAGGTGGCCAAGGGGCGGACCCTTTCGTTGCTGCAGGAGGTTGCGGGCGAGGCGAGNGTGGAGGAGCTCATGCGCATGCTGGGAGGTGAAAGTGCGGAAGCACGTTCGATGGCGCAGAGTCTGTTGGGCGGATAGGATTTCCCCCGGCCGAGCGGTGGAAGNGCCCCNGGTCNGGGTTGTTATTCTCCATCCCCGCTCTCGCGAGGTGAAGATNCCCGGTCCCCGAGAGTGAGCCGTTGGAGTCGGGCCATGGAGCGCCTGTTGCGGATGAAGAAGAGGACAATGAGGGCAANGAGGGGAACAAGNCCTAGAAACCAGAGGATGCCCGGAAGGGGAATTTTGCCACGGGCACTGAGGTACATGGGGTCGCGGACGTGTTCCCTGAGCAGAAAGCGCCACTCGAGTCTGTGGCCGTTACCGGATCTGGTAGTGGCGTTTGTTTCGGTAGCGGAAGCGGGAAGGTTGAGGATATAGCGGAAGGAGGAGTCCTTCAGGAGGGCGGGGACACGGACGAAATTTCGGGCCAGGGGGTTGGACTGGAGCAATGAGCTGATATCGATGGTGCGTNGGTAGGAGATNCCCCGCCACGAGACATCAATCTCGGTTTCACCGAAGAGGACTTCCTCCCTGGCGGGGACATCGGGCCGGGCGGGATCCCGGAACTGACGCTGCGGGAAGGTGGCGAGTTTACGAAGGTCGTCGAAGCGCGCTGCGAACCGGAGGGTGACCTCGCCGTTCCTGGTTTCATGACTGGTTCGGGTAATGGTGACATGGGGATCCCGGGCTGCGGCCTCATTGAGCGAACGCACGAATTCCTCCGGACCCCCGAGCTTCTGAATGACCACGGCAGGCATCTTATAGGTCGCCTCCATGTGCCCCGAGCCATCTCGCTCTAGCCAGATCTCTTCTTCTCCCTCGATGCAGCTGACCAGCATGAGGGCGAAGAGTGCGGGGATCAGGGGAAGGACGCGCACGAGAATTGTGTTGATTGGAGAGGCGCTTCTGAGGGTGGCGGGACCATCCCTAGAGGCGCTTGATGCTGCGGATGCGTTTGAGATGGGCGCGCTCGGCGCGGTCGGCCTTGCCCACCACGCGCTCAAGCATCGCGGGAAGCAGGACGAGGTCACCGATGAGGGCCGCGAATAGGGCGGAGCAGGCAAGGGCGCCGAAGAGGACGATGGTTGGAAGAGAGCTAGTCATGGCAGCGAGAAAGGCGCTGCTTACGATGGCAGTGGTGATGAGAAGAGCGAGGCCCACGCTTTCGAAGGACCTCTTGATGGCGAGGGGGACGTTGGCGCCCAGCTTTCGCTCGCGCAGGAAGCGAATGAGAAAGTGAATGGTGTCGTCCACGGCAATTCCGAGGCAGATGCTGAAGGTAAGCACGCTGGTAATCTGAAGAGGCTTGTCGAGGTGGTACAGTATGCCGGCGTTGAAGAGAAGTGGGAAGGCGTTTGGTATGATGCTCAGGAGGCCGAGAGTCAGGGAGCGCAAGGCGATGGTAAGCACGATGAATACGGTAATCGAGGCGAAGGAGAGACTGCGGACGAGGTCGCCTATGATGTTGGTCATGTTTTCTGCGGCGATGACGGCGGAGCCGGTGACATGCAGTGAAATCTCAGGATAGCGGGTCTCGAGGCTTTCGAGGTCGGCCTGAAGACGAGTGAGGGCGGGACGAGTTTTTGCTGCCCCGGTATTGGGCAGGCGGGTGGTTAGCACGGTGCGGCGCAAATCATTACGAAGGAGGCGGGCTCTCACCTCCTCGGGAATGAAGGAGACGGCTTGCCTGAGGGCGGGGGGTGGAAGTGACTGAACGGAGGGGGGGAGGAAGTTCAGCAGGGAGAGGGAACCGCTGAAGGTGGGATCGGTCTCGGTGAGACCCTCGAGTTCGCGCAGGAGATCGAAAATCTTCTGGTCACCGAAGGAGACCGACTCATCCCAGGTGACGACGATTCGAGCCTGCATGACGCCACCGAATTCCTGGTCAGCGCGCTCCATGGCCCGCGTGATCTCGGAGTCCCTCGGGAGGGATTCGGTCCACACGATATCGGACTTCAGCTGGGATGCGGCCCAGAGGAGGACCCCGGTGGCTGCGATGCCAAGCAAAGTCAGAGGCAGGGAGAGAGCCATGATACCCCCGGCGACAGAGGCGAGTAATCCCCGTGGTTCCTGCTCCGGGACAGGTTGCCCGGTTGGTTGCCGAGGGCGACGTCTGGCAGTCGAAGCGAGGAGTGGAACGACAGTGAGGTTGGAAATGAGGCCGAGAATGGAGCCGACGGCCGTGCAAAGGCCGAAGCGCTGGACGCTGCCGGTTTCCGCGAGGGTGAGGGAAGCGAATCCGATGGTTGTGGTGAGGGAGGTCAGCAGGCAGGCGAGGCCGAGATGTCCAATGGCGATCCGGGCGGCGGAAACCGGGCTTTCTCCTTGGCGGCGAGATCTCCGGATGTCGATCATGAGGTGAACGGCATTCGCGAAGGCGACCACGAAGACTATGGCTGGAAGGGGAGTACTTATGCCCTCGATGTCCAGGCCCAGCCAGCCCATGAGGCCGAGAGTCCAGAGAACGGCAACGCCGGGGCCGGCAGAAACAATCAGGGTAGTCGTGGGACTCCGGAAGAGTAGGAGGGCAATCACCATGGCGATCAGGGCACCAATGGCCGTGATCTGGAAAAACTCGTTGCGGACGCTGACAAGGGTTTCTACCCGGTTAGCCACGGTCCCGGCATAGATGGCTTCATAGGGAAGACCTTCGAACCACTTGTCCCGGATGTCCTTCATTTCCTCGTAGATGGGCCGAATCTTGCCAATCGTCTGTGGTTCGTCCTCGACGAGCTGGAAGGTGACAAGGGTGGTCCGGCCGCTTTCCGCGATGAGTTGCCCGGTGGCAAAGCGGTGGGAGGCTGCTGCCAGCCTGGCCTCCTCGAAGAAATACTGTTCCGCATCGGGGGCAGGGAGCAGGGGCTGTCCGCCCGGCCCGGGGACATCGAGGATACTGAGGGAGGAGACCACGCTGGGAGAGTTCTCACACTCTTGGACGTAGCCCCGCAGGGCTCTCGATAAGCCTGGAGTGAAAAGATCTCCATGGAGAACGAGGATGACGTTGTTGTCGTCGGCGCCGAACTGCTCGAAGTATTCCTCGAGCTTGGCGAAATCGTCATCGCTTTGCTTGAAGATCTCACGCGGCTCCCCGTCGAAACGAAGCTGTGGCAGCCCGACAAGGGCCACTGCACTGAGAATGCCTATCAGGATGGCGAAACTTCGCCTGTGATTCAGCAACAGGCGTCCGTAGCGCTCCGAAATAGGGAGGCGGTGCTGCTTTTCAGGGTTGCGTGTGTCGTTCCGCAAGAGAGCACTGGAGTTGAGCTCAGGTCCGCGATTCTGTCCACTGACTTGTGAAGAAGAAGTCCCCGGTGCTCCGGCTGGGGGGTATTGCGGACCGGGCCGTGATCGGGAGAGCTCCCCGGCTGATCAGGTCGCGGGCGCAAGGCGCTGGAGGAGCAGGGCGAGCAGAAAGCAGGAGAGTGGAATAAGCGCAAGGTAGAGTGGGCAGGCGTCAAGGGTTGACCAGCCTGTCCGGATGGTGGCGGAGATGCCCGCGTAGGCGAGAAGGTCCACGAGACAGAGTCCGGCAAGGGCACGCGAAACGAAGTCGGGAATGGAGTTTTTGAGCACAAAAAGCGCCCTTACGGTCCAGATGAGGAAGGGCAGGAGGCATAGGAGGACCGGGATCGCGAGATGCCAGCCCGCCGGAAAGGGTGGGCCCTGCCCAACCCACCACCAGGTATGGGTAAGCAAACAGAGGAAGATGAGCAGCCAGAGGAAAGCCCTCGGGAAGTGAAGTTGGTCAGGTCGGCTCTCGAAGCGGGCAGCGAGCGTGAGACCGGCGACATAGGTGAAAATGCCCAAGGCCATCAGGGCGATCGTGAAGGCAGGGTTTTCGGGGACGAATCCGAGAAAACCGGCTGCCGAGTCCGGTCCTGTGGCAGCGAGGAAGGCAACGACGTAGAGGAGGGCCCGGCACAGGCCCATTGGAATGATGGCCGAGGGTGTTGCTTTGTGGATAACGGTGTAGGTGACTACGCAGAGGAGGAGACCGCTCCCGGCTAGGAGGGGAGCGGTTCCGAGCGAGAGGAAGCAGGTGAAAGCCACGACGGCGAAGAGCAGGGCGACAATGAGAATGGTTCCTGCCGACCAGCGCCCGCTGGGGATGGCCCGCTCAGGTCGGTGCTCCCGGTCGAAAGCCACGTCTTTCCAGTCATTGAGAAAGGTGCCGAAGAGGTAGGCACAGGTGGTCCCGCCGAGAAGGGCAAATAGTGTGCCCCATTCATCCAGTAAACTCGTGCCAGAACCGGGGGGAGAGGACCCGAGATGAAGACTGCACCACGCCAGCAGGTAGCCGGCCATGACGTTGGACCAGACGGTGGGTAGGTTGGCCACACGTCCGATGGCCAGAAGATCGATAAGGCGCTGGCGGGTGATGGCCACGGAGAAGAAGGATGGAGAAGCGAGGAGGAGGAGCTGAGGTTCCGGTATCGTGCTCGCCGCGTGTTCAGAGCTGTCCGAGGGTCCAGCGGTACTCCTCGGCGATCTGGTCGACAATGGGCTTCTGCATTTCGGCAGGAAGAACGCCCCAGGTGTAGGTCTCAATCTCGAAGTGGGAGCAGAAGTCGGGGTGGTTGCGACGGTAGGTGAGGAGATCGCTCACGTGGGACTTGGTGGAACGCAGGGGAGGAGTGGGCTCGGAATACAGGGGGATGTGGAAGTGCACGCGGGCTTCAGCAGCGGATCCGGGTCCTGAAGAATGGAAATCGGGGAGATCGGGGAAACGAAGAAGAGGGTTCTCGTTTGCGATGAGCTGGTGCAGGTATACGGGTTCGTCGAAGCGGCGGATCGCGTCTACGGCGGCGGGGTCATCAAGGTCGAAGGCGAGGGCGTTGGAGAGGTGGACCTTGGAGATGCGCAGGCCAGCCGCACGGAAGGCATCGAGAGACTGGTGGCAGTCGTCGAATTCGACCGCAAAATGGCAGGTGTCATAATTGATGCCGATACGCCGCAGGAGAAGATCACGATCCGAGGACTGCGAGAGGAGGCGTTCGAAAAAGGAGAGGGTGTCCTCGGTATTTTCGAAGTGGCCGAGGGGTTCCGGTTCGAGCCCGAGATGCAGGTCGAGCCCGGAGGACTCGGAGAGAGCTTCGAGGTGGCGGGCACAGCTCTCGAGGTTAGATAAAATGAGCGACTCGTCGGCCTCGAAGGCCTTGAAGGACCCGGGGAGGGTGGACACGGACCCCTCACCGCCGTCCGGGGCGAGCTGGGAGAGAATATCGAAGAGCTGGCAGGTGTAGGTCAGGCGCTCGGGAGTGGACCAGTCTGGGCGGTAGACATTCTCCTTCACCCGGGTGCCATGAAAGGCTCCGTAGGGGAATCCATTGATGGTGAACACGTAGCAGTTCTCCCTGGCAAGCCATTCCCGGAAGAGGGGAAGGCGATTACCCTCCAGCAACTCCCGGGCCGCCAGCGCGGAGAGGCGTAACCCGATGGCGTATGGTGTGCCCTGCTCCACGACCCGGTCCCGGACCTTGAGAGTGTGCTGCTGCAGGACGTTCAGCGTTTCCGCCCACGTTTCGGCGGGATGAATGTTGGTGCAGTAAGCGAGGTGATGGTGGTGGTCGAGATGCACGCCGCGTGTTTAATCGCAACGGTTGGCACCTGATGCAGCAAAAACTTGGAGAAAACTGGCACCGGACCGCTCTCAGATGGATTGGGACCGGGTTGCCGACGGGTGTCCGGAGGGGGGATCAGCTGCCAATCCCCCCGGAAACTTGCTGGGCCGGAGGGCATCTCAGCAGAACAGGACTCGATCTGAGCGGGGTAAGGCTTCCTGAAACGATCGTCAGTGAGAGAAGGATATTCTTGCGGTCGGAGCAGGAAATAGAGTGGACATGGGTTACTGCTCCGCAATGGCCAGCCGGATGAAGCGGCGGACCCCTGCGGCAATGGGTTGCAGGTCGCGCATGGTGACAGAGTCAGTGCCGTCTCCATTGTCCTCGGGAGGGCCAACCTGATGAGAAGTCGGTTGCCAGCTGCTCAGGTCGCTACTCACCTCAACAGTATAGGAGAGGGAAGGGGCATTGCGCCGCTTGCGGTAGGTGAGGGTGAGGTATTCGGCTGTCTGTCCATTCACTTCCACGGACCGGATGCCCGGCTGGGGAAGAAGAGCAAGGTCGCGGGCAGTGGGGTTGGAGCCGAGGGCGAATTCCAGCAGGTTCACAATTCCATCAAGCTCGAAGTCGGCGAAGGGCTGAGCCTGGGGTCCGGCGCCCAGTCCAGAGGCAGCGGCCCACGCACCGTAGGGAGTGGCAGGGGTCTGGTGGCTTCCCGGACTGGCACCTGCACCCTGCCAGTTGGCTGGGTTGTCTCCGTAGATCATGGAGCTGATCCGGGTGAGGGAAGGGCCAGAGCCGTCGGGTGTTGTAGGCCACGGGCTGGCGTCATTGAAGCTCACCGCATCCTCAAAGAGAGCGGGATGGAACGGAGACTGGCCCGGCGGGTTGACCAGAGGGCCTGCCCTCTGCAGGCGGATGGCGGATCCTCCGTTGTCGAGAAGGTTGGCCAATCCGGCTGACCATGGGCCGCGGAGCTGGGAGGCGTTTGCAGTGGGATAGGCTGCGAGGAAGGTGTCGCGGGCGGCGGGGTCCTCGAGAGGGTCGAAGTCGACGACGAGAAGAACTTCGCCGGGCGCTAGATTTCCCGCAGGAAAATCAAATTCCGCTTCGCCTCGCAGGCGCCAGTGGGCAAGTTCCTCGACCACGTTCCCGGCGTTGCAGATCTCAATGTATTCGAGCCCATTGTCCGGTGAGCCGGCCGGATTGTACATTACTTCACTCACCACCACGGAGCCAACACGCACCGAGTTGCCAGCAGTGTCGTTGGGCTCCTCTGGTGTCTGCACGAGCATCGGGAGGAGGTTGCCAGAGGCATCAGGCCAGCGTCCGAAGGATTCGCTCTCGACAGCGGCGCCAAACTCTACCCGGTCGACAAAGCGGACGAGGTTGCCGAGAGGATCTGCTTCCAGAAGATAGAGATCATCGCCCCGATCCCCATCGAGGACAAAGTCAACGAGCCCGCCCCCGGTATTGAAGTCGTTTTCGTCGAAGAGGAGCAACATTCCGCCCTGCAGGCTGGTTTCGGTCGGGATCTCGAACTTCCGGTAGTCGCTGCTGTCGTTGGAGAGGAACCACCCACCGAGGTTCAAGGTGGCCGGGGTCGTGTTGACGAGCTCGAACCAATCGAGCTGGCCCGGGGCAGGTTGTGAGAGCAGCTCGTTGAAGACGACACGGTTGTCGGGACCCGCGCCGTCCCGTCCGGGGGAGCCATGATACTCGCTGGAGGGCCGCCAGCGCTCGCCGGTGGACAGGTATTCATTGAGTTCGGGTTGGCTGGCGGGGAGGCCTGTCAGGTCTTCGAGCTCGGCGGAGCTGCCCCGGCCGTCGGCGCGCCCGGGCCAGCTTCCGGAGTCGTTGTAGGCAAAGCGGAGCAGCTCTCCACCTGCGGCATCAAGGAGTTCAAGGATCTCTCCCCCGTTGTCGAGGGCCCCCGTGAAGGTGCCTGCGATCTGCGGTTTTCCCCCGGACCAGGGAGAGCTGGGGTCCAGGTAGCGCCCCTGGAAGACGCTTTCGTTGCCAACGACCACGGTCGATTCGCCCGGCGCCAGGACAGTGTGGTCTGGAAAGGTGAAGGATACGCCCTCGCTGAACCGTACCCCGTCGAGGATGAGGTTTCCGGAGCTGACGTTACGCAGTTCCACGAACTCGGCATCGTCGGCGCCCTGCGGGTTGTAATTTATTTCGGATACAACGAGATCACCAGGCAGCGGGCTGCTGGCACCGACGTAAAAGAAGGCCTCGTCGAGGGCGGACCACTCGCCATTGCGTTTTACCCGGGCACGGATCAGGCCGGACTCGGTCAGGGTAATGGGGCCGGTGTAAGCCTGGCCTCCGTTCTCTCCACCCTGAGCATCCGGGAATTCAACACCTACGAGGCGGGGCATACAGAGGAGGTCGCTGCTGCTTTCGCTCTGATTAAGAAGGTGGAAGGCGAGGATGTTGGTCCCGACCTTCAGTTCGTCGATGAAGGGGGAGAGATTATACTCCACGAACTGGATGGCATCCGAGTCCCGGGTAGATGCTTCCGAGAGAGAGTCCCAGTTGAGGGGAGAGGGAGCCTCGAGGCTGGCTACTCTCACCCCGTTCAGATAGGCCACAAAGCCGTCTTCGGCCTTCATGTCGAGACGAAGCTGATCGATGGCATCGAGTTGTGTCCCGGTGAGTGAAAAGGGGACGCGGGCGAAGGCCGAACCATTCTCGTCGTACATCGCCTGGACATCGAGGCCCACCAGATCGTCGTAGGCGCTTCCGGTATCGTATCCAATTCCAGTCGTGCCGCTGAGCCAGGAAGCGTCATCGAATGGTTCGGAACCGCCGGTCCAGGCCCCCCCTAATCCGCTCCCCCCATTGGTGGTTGAGGGGATGAGGGCCCTGGCGGGGGCCCCCTGATCAAGCAGGACGTTTTCGATGCTGCCCGGGGGAAGATCCTCGCCGGCGGGATCCGAGCCGTCGGTCGTATAGAAGATCTGGCCGCCATTGGCATTGGCGGCAAGGGAGAGGGAGAGCTCGTAATCGGGCGCTACCTGACCGCCGAACTGGCTGAAGAGAGGCGCATCGAAGGCAGGGAACATTCCCGCCGCGCGAAGCTGGGCGACGACAACCTCCGTTCGCTGTTCAATCAGGTCCCGCTTTATCTCGCTGAGTTCACCTTGCCAGGTGCTCGGGGTGTAACCGCCCCCGCCCCACCGGGCGCACTCGGCAATGATGGCGATTTCGATGCGGTCTGCCAGCTCGTCAAGCTGGTCGAGGACGCGGTCGCGGGTGAGCATCCCGTCATTGAAGAAGAACTTTTGCGCCCGGTCGGCAAGGAGCCGCTTGAACTCCTCGTGGTTCCTGACGCTGCTCCACAGGTTCTCAGGGCCACCGCGATTGACTACGTTGGCATTGAGGGTGGTGCGAATCATGACATCGCTGTCCCATGCGAAGAACTTGTAGGCTGCATTGGGTGCCTTCCGGCTGGCGGAGGACCAGTTCTGGGACGTGTTCCAGTCCCAGTCGTTGCCTCCGTAGAACTGCAGGAGCATGTAGTCGGCATAATTCTTGACGTCCATGTAGTTCTTGAGCTGCTGGTAGTCGTTGAGAACGGACTTCATCGCGTTCCAGGTACTCTTGTTGCCGTTGATCGGGCTACCTGCATTGAGAGCCTCGTAGTCAGATTTGTCCCCACCGAAGTAGGAGGCCATGAATGCGGCGTTGGGGCGTTCCATCAGGTGGTGCATCCCGTGGTAGGTTCCGTTGATGTAGACATGCACCCACCGCCCGTGCGGGGCGACGTTTCCGGCCTCCAGTTGACGGTCGAACGCCCAGCGGCCTCGGATGAAGACCCCGCCGTGGCCGCTCGGGTGGGTCCAGAACCAGGTGTCATGGGATCCGGAGCGGAGGATAATCTGGTCGAATTCGGTGGCAGCCTCCCCGCCGAAGAAATCGTAATTGAGACGTGCCGGCCCGTAGGCCTTCTTGAAACTGAGGCGCATGTTCTTCTTGGGAGAGCCGATGCTGTGGCCGCCGAAATGCTCCACTCCGCAGTCGACCTGGAAGCCGGTGGTGCCATCGGGGAAGATCAGCTCCATTGAGGTCTCGGACTCGGAGGTGGAGATGCCGCCTGACTTGACCAGCGAGACGGTGGGCAGGGTGAGGAGTGACCTCAGCATGCGTCGACCCCAGGAGGGATGTCCGGTAATGGCGGTCGACATCACGTTCTGGTCGATGACGTCGCTGGCAAAGACGTAGGTGTGGGTTCCAATTACGGATTGGGGTCCGCGACCGGTCTGGAGATACGAGATCGTCCTCAGGGTGGTGGTCTTTGACATGCTGATCGGCCCGGAATAAATGGTCCCGGAAGAGGTGGTGGGCTTGCTTCCGTCGAGGGTGTAGCGAATAATCGAACCCGGGATACTGGGAGTCAGGGTGAGCTCGAAGGGCGTGGTGTAGAACCCTCGTCCCACGCTCACATTTGCGATATTGATCCCGCTCGGGGAAGGAGTCCCGTTGGAATCACCGGGCGTGGGGGGAGATAAAAATCCTTCGATCGTGCCGCTCGGGCTCCGGCCATAGGAAATATCCGCAAGCTGGGGGGGGAAGACGGGGGCGTAGGACGAGGCTATGGTCTGGCCATCCGGCTTGACGAGAGCCAGGAACTCGCCGGAGGAGGCGAGATTGAAGTTGGTATGAAGGTTGGAATCGTTGGCCCCGGCGCGGTTCTTGCTTGAGGCGAAGACCACGAGGCGATCGTTCCCCCCAATCACGCGGGAAGGGAAGCGCCACTTGGTCAGGTCACCAGCGTTGTCGGTGAGATACCAGCCGGCCAGGTTTACCTCCTCGTTCTGGTCGTTCAGGATCTCGATCCAGTCAGAAGACTCGTCATCTTCGTCGAGGAGGGCGGAGGTATTGCTCGCCATGAACTCACTGATTCGAACCGCGGGAACGACCACCTCGATGGTGAAGGTTTTTTCAGTGGATAATCCTCCGAGATCTGTCGACCGGACCCGCGCGCTCAAGGTCGTCCCCCCGAGGGGAAGATCCCTCGCCGTGCGCAATTCGCTCCCGGAGACCTGGAAGGCTTCGTTGTCTTCATCCCCCGCACCGGGGACGAGGGTGTAGGAGTGCTGGTCCGCACGATCCGGATCGAGACTCGACAGGAGGCCCACGGGGGAGCCCGGCGGCGAATCGGCAGAAACGACCAAGACACTCAGATTGATGTCGGTAGGCGCCTCTCCAGTTACGACCGTGACAGCGAAGACTTTTTCCGTCGAGAGGCTGGTGGGGTCGGTAGAGCGCACACGGATGGAATACGTGCTTCCAGCGGCACCCAGTCCGGAGGCTGTTTCCAGCCTGGGGCCCGCAATCGTAAAGAGAGAATTGTGGGAATCGCCCGCACCGGGGACGAGTTCATAGTCGAACACATTGTCCTCGGGGTTGGGATCAATGGTGGTAAAGGTCCCGACCTCAGTTCCCACCGGGAAGCCGGGCAGGAGACTGTCGCTGTCGATTTGTATATCGGTGGGGGGCAGCGGGTTGCCTCTTAGCACGGAAGCGCCGGCCCACACCGATGCGACCAGAACCGCTGCGGTGATCTTGAAGCTGGGAAATTTCATTTGGAGAACGGGGATTACGCGGGGGTTCACGCGTTCGGAAAACCTACGGAAGGAAAGCGGCAGAGACAACCTAATTGATGGCCGCGGGGTTAACCCAAAAGTTCCCTCGCCAGTTCCGCATTCTGGTCCCGGGCCTCCGGGTCGTGACCCTTTGCATAATTGAACAGGTCCCTGTGTCCATACTCAACGAAGCGCTCCTTCTGCTCGTCATTGAGCCTGTACCAAATGGCCACATTGAAGGTGCGGTTGACCTTCATCATCATCTTGAGAGTGAGCTGCCGGCCGGAGCGGGCGCGCCTCATCTGCTTATGGGTAAGCTGTTCCGGTGAAGTGGCGACCAAGTCGGTGTTGGTGAGTCCCCATGCCTCCATCATCCGATCGAGTGGTTGCGGTCCGAGGTCGCGTGTGTCCATGCGCAGCCCTGTATTCCCTGCTGGTCAAATTTGGGCCAGCAGATTTTATCCTAAATTACTCCTTCAGAATGACGGCGAGAACACTACATTGGCCCCATGCCCGACAAGACCGACATCCTCGACCTCTATTTCATGGATGCCCGCTACAAGCTGATAGATATTGCGGCCTTTCTCGATCGCGTAGACCGTCACGAAGGAGAGACGGACTTTCGGCATGCGGGTTTCCTCAAGGCGCTGGAGGCCATGCTGAACCCGGGCGGCGAGCCAAGGGCCAAGGCTGTCTTGGAGTCGCTCTCGGATCACTCGACGGAGCCGGTGGAGAAGGCGGAAATCCAGTTTGCCTATGGAGCCCCGCAGGAGAGCGGACAGTAACTGGCAGGTAGTAAGGAGAACTCCATGCGATACATCGAACCACACGCCCACATGGTCAGTCGGACCACCGATGACTACGAGGTGATTGCACAGGCGGGTTGCGAGGCACTCTGCGAACCGGCCTTCTGGGCCGGATTCGACCGGGGCTCGGTCGAGGGATTCCGGGACTATTTTCGTCAGCTCACGCAGTATGAGCCGGCCCGGGCGGCTAAGTTCGGAATTCCCCATTTCACGTGGCTCTGCATCAATCCCAAGGAAGCCGACGACGTGGTCTTCGGGCGGGAAGTGCTCTCCATGATCCCGGAGTTTCTCGACCAGCCGAACGTGCTGGGAATCGGGGAGATCGGCTTGAACAAGAACACACGCAACGAGCATACCATCCTCGAGGAGCATATCGCTCTGGCCCAGGAGCGGGACCTGCCCATCCTGGTGCATACGCCCCATCTTGAGGACAAGCTCAAGGGCACGCGCCTCATAGTTGATGCGATGAAGAACGCAGGGGTTTCTCCGGACCGTGTTGTCATCGACCATGTGGAGGAGCACACCGCAGCCATCGCCCTGGACGCGGGCTTCTGGGCGGGGATGACACTCTACCCGGAATCCAAGTGTACGCCGGGGAGGGCCATTGATATCCTGGAGACCTTCGGGACGGAGCGCATCTGGATGAACTCGGCGTGTGACTGGGGCATCTCCGACCCCCTCGCGGTAGTGAAGTGTGCGCTTGAGATGAAAAAGCGTCAGCACACGGCCGATCTGATTCACAAGGTGATCTTCGAGAACCCGAAGGCCTTCCTCAGCCAGAGCCCGAATTTCACGATCTAGGGACGCCTGTTTCCGCGACTTACTGATTCTCGGGGTTGACCGGGTCTGCGGGTCGGTGCATTGCTCTGCCCGCAGGGATGACTTGGGAAATCATAGTGGTCTACGTGATGCTCGGGCTCACGGTGGTCCTCTTCGTGACTGACAGAGTGCGGACGGACATCGTGGGGCTGCTCATCATGGTGGTCCTGGGCCTGCTTGGCATTCTGCAGCCCAAGGATCTTCTGCTAGGATTCAGCAACGAGGCCCTGGTCACCATTGCGGCGATGTTTGTTCTCAGCGCCGCCCTGATGCGGAGCGGGCTGGTGGCTGCCCTGGGTGGAAAGTTGACGGAGTTTTCCCGCGGNAGCCCGCTGCGCTTCATGGTCTTTGCGCTGGCCACGGTGTGCTTCATGTCGGCCTTCATCAACAACACGCCGGTGGTGGTGGTATTCATTCCGGCCGTCCTCACGGTNTGCGCGCGGATCGGGGCCAGCCCCTCCAAGTTTCTCATGCCGATTTCCTTTGCCTCCATGCTGGGGGGAAGCTGCACCTTGATTGGAACGTCCTCCAACATCCTGATTGCCTCCTACGCGGCTGATGTTGGATTCGAGATCGGGATGTTTGAGTTTGCCGGGGTGGGCCTGGCGATCGTGGTTGTGGGGATGGCCTACCTGCTGACCTGCTCGTGGCGGATGCTACCTAACCATACGACCNTCGCGTCGACGCTCTCGGCAGAGGACGCCAAGGAGTATATTACCCAGGTGCGGATCGGAGCGGACTCCGACCTGATCGGCAAAAAGCTGGCGGAAACCCCGCTGGCGGCGGCCGGAATGAAAGTGGCGGAGCTGATTCGCGGGGATCGGGTCCAGCGTCTGGAAAAGGAGATGCCGCTCGAGGTGAATGATATCCTGCTTGTCCGAGGGGATCTGAACAGGATNCTGGAGCTGGACCGCCAGCATTCCATCAGTATCACCCCCGATCTGCAGGAGGACGTCTCCGAGGTTAAGAGGGTGGAGATGACTCTTTTCGAACTCATGGTGGCGCCGGAGTCCCCGTTCATCGGGCAGAGCTGCCGGGATCTCGGGTTGCGTAAGCAGTTTGACGTGTCGGTCTTCGCCCTGCAACGACGGGGGCGTCACCACCAGCGGGATATAGCAGACCTGGAACTGCGCATGGGGGACATTCTTCTCGTGCGTGGTACAACGGAGGCTCTGGAAAACCTNCGGAGCAGGAACGAGTTTATCCTNCTGGAGGGGGTGCACGACGAAGTTATCGAGAGTCACAAGGCGCCCCTCGCGCTGGGAACGATTCTGGTGGTGGTCATTCTCGCAGCAGCCAGTCTTGCCCCGATCAGTGTTCTGGCTCTGGGCGGAGCGGCTTTCCTGGTGCTGACGAAGGTGCTGACCGCACGCGATGCCTACCGGGCCATTGACTGGCCAGTACTNGTGCTGATCGCGGGCATGATCGCCCTNGGCAAGGCCATGGAGGTGACGGGTGCCNTGGANATCGCGGCAGATAAAATGCACGGGGTGATCGGAGAGTGGGGCCAGCACGTCACCCTGTGGGTGTTTTACTTCATGGCCGCGGCCCTGAGTCTNCTCATCCTGAACAAACCCGCTGCGGTTCTATGTGCCCCCCTCGGGATCGAGCTGGCAGCAAAGCTGGGATGCAATCCGGAACCTTTCATCATGGCGGTAGCCTTNGCGGCCTCNACTGCCATGGCCACCCCCATGGGCTACCAGACCAATCTTCTGGTGTATGGTCCAGGAGGATACAACTACAAGGACTTCGTCGTCTTTGGAATGCCCCTGAACATCGGGGTCGGTATCCTGGCCTGCCTCATGATTCCCATGATCTGGCCCTTGTGACCGGGAAAAAGCGCGCAGTACGAGAAGTGGCAGCAAGCCGGATTTCGAGTAAGAAAGGAGACATTGATGTCCACCGAAGTGACTATCGTTGGCCAGGGACTGGCGGGGACCTGTCTTGCGTGGCGACTCTGGAACCGGGGGAGGAAGTTCCGCCTGCTGCATAGTGAAAGCCGCCGCAGTACGTCCTCAATTTCGGCAGGCCTTCTGACTCCGGTGACGGGCCGGAATCTGAACCCCAGCTGGCGACTCGGGGAATTNCTGNCCGAGGCGATGAAATTCTATCGGAAGGTGGAGAGAGTTCTCGGGGAAGAGTTTTTCCGTGAAGTCCCGATCTTGCGGCTTTTTGCAGATGAGGNGGAGCGGTNGCGCCTTGAGCGCAAGGGNGNGGANGTNNTGGCGTGGGTGGCAGGCTATCTTGAGAAAGGGAGCGGCCCGTATTTCGCACCCCACGGGGGNGTGACCTGGAAGGGCGGAGGTTGGTTGGACACGCGCCGCTTTCTCGAAAGTTCCAAGGACTTCTTCAGCNAGGCAGGTGTCCTCCNGCANCAGGATGTGAATCTCGTTGATCCCTGTCCGCTTGACGGGGTGATGGTGTTGTGTGCGGGTGCGNCGGGTCTTGGAGCCGGGCCCTTTGGCTTTCTCCCCGAGCGCAGGGCAAAGGGCGAGCTGCTTACGGTTCGAATCGAGGGACTTCCGGAAGAGCGGGTCGTGAGTCGCAATGGCTGGCTCATACCACTGGGGGAAGGGCTATTCCGGGCGGGTTCCACCTACCGCTGGGACGATTTGACCGACCGGATCACGGATGCCGGGCGGGAAGAAATCGAGGAGCTCATTCGCTCGTTCACGAGTTTGCCCTATGAGGTGGTGGACCACGTGGCGGGAGTGCGCCCCATCGTGCGGCAGAGCCGTCCAGTGATTGGGCGTCATCCGCTGCAGGAGAATCTTGCCATTTTCAACGGGCTTGGCTCAAAGGGGGTCCTCTATGCCCCGGGAGCTGCCGAGCGGCTGGCCTCGCACCTGAGCGAGGGCACGGAGATTGAGGAGGATTTGGACGTGCGTGCTCTTGCGGTGTAGTCTCGTCCGCATGCGAGTGACAGAGCAGGCGCATGAGGCGGTACGCGGTGCGGTGTACGCGGGAGACATCGTCATCGATGCGACTGCCGGGAACGGTCACGATACCCTCTTCCTTGCCCGGCTGGTCGGGCCGGAAGGTCGCGTGATTGCCTTCGATATTCAGGAGGCTGCCCTGGCTGCCACGCGGGTGCGGCTGGCGGAGGGGAAGATCGCGGAGGAAAGTGTCCTCCTGTTGCGGGAGAGTCACGCCGGGCTCGATCGCCATGTTACTGGTCCGGTCGGGGCGGTCATGTTCAACCTGGGCTATCTTCCGGGGAGCGATCGCACGTGCACGACAACCCCGGGCGAAACCGTGCGTGCCCTGGGCGCGGCGTGGAAGGCGCTGCGGGTGGAAGGAATCCTGAGCGTGGTTTGTTATCGAGGACACCCGGGCGGGGCAGACGAGACCGGGGCGGTGATCCGCTTTGCGCAATCACGCAAGGCGGACGGGGCGTCGCTCACCATTTCGGGCTGCGAGGAGTTGCACGGGGGGCCCTGCCTGGTGGTATTGCGGAAGCACGAAAGGCCTTAGTGCCGGCCCCGGCGATCCGGGTCCGTCAGGAAAGGCTAGGCGAAGACCTCGCCCTCTCCGAAGAAGCGCTTAAGCTCGGCTGCGGCGGCCTCGGGGCTGTCCGAAGCGTGGCAGATGTTGCGCATCTTGGAATCCCCGTCCTTGGCGCCGAAGTCACCGCGGATTGTGCCGGAGGCGGCCTCACTGGAGTCGGTGGGTCCAAGGATGTCGCGCACGCGGCTGATGGCATCCTCCCCCTCAAGGGCAAGTGCGACGATAGGCGCTTCCTTCATGAAGGATTGCACCTCGGGGAAAAACGGGAGACTGGCAATATGGGCGTAGTGCTCGTTGAGTAATTCGTCCGTAGCCTCAAGCATCTTCAGTCCCCGGATGCGGAAGCCCGCCTTGAGATAGCGGTCGAGAACGAGCCCGGTGAGTCCCTTTTGGACGCAGTCTGGCTTGAAGAGGATGAGAGTTGTTTCGCTGGCCATTGGAAAATCAGGGATTGTGACGGCGGGAAGAATCGGGGACGGGCGCAGAGAAGTCAAAGGCAATGGCAGCAACGCCGGCGAGAAAGCCCTCTCTCCTCAGAGGGCCTCGGCGTATGTGTTGCACCGGTTGTGCCAGCCGGCGGTCCACCGCTTCTCACCTCGTGCGGGGGGCGAATTCCTCACCCGGAGGTCGAGCCGGCGCTTCGCGGCAGCGGCAAATTCCCGGGCGGCCGCTTGGCCCGGGGAAACCTCCCGCATGTCCATGAGAACCCACATGAGTCCCCAGCCCTGCTCCTTGTAGCGTTCCCGGGGATTGGTGCCGTCGCCCTTGAAATTGACGTAATCGATCAGTGCGTAGACGCCATTGGGCGTGGTAGCAACCTTTCCGTAGTTGGCCTGTATGCGGGCCCGCTGGGTTTGCGGGGCAGCAGCCATGATCCGGGGCAGGGCGGCCCGTGACTTGGCCATGATGAAGGCGGTCTGAACGTCGATGTTGGCGGCGAGCCAGGTGCGGAGACCAGTAAGGGCGGCTCCCTGGAAGTCGCGCTGGAAGGCCGCACGGCTGTTCCAGGGGCAGTCAGGAAGCAGGGCCGCGGGAGGAATGTCCTGCAGGCCCCTGCCTTGTGCGAACCGTACGAACTCGGGCCAGGTCTCGGTCCAGCGTCCATTGAAGCCCCGGGGATACCAGATGAAGTGTCCGATTCCCAGGGAGGGAAACTCCTCGCCTTCGTTCCAGTGGGTGAGTCCGCTCACTTTCCCTCCCGATTCATTCTGCCAGATCTTCATNCCGATCCTGTGGCGTTGGGCTCCATCGAGGGTGACACCTCCCCCGGGTGCATCAGCTTGCGCCCCGGCCCGGGAGAGCTTTTGGTCACGCGCCGGAGTGCTCGCGATATCGCGGAGGGCCTGCTCCCCGGTCCGCTGGGCCGGGGAGCAGGCGGTCAAGAGCAGGGAAGCTGCCAGAGGCAGGCGGAGGTCTTGCATGACGCACTATAACGTGCAGGNTGACNCCTCAGCAATCGTAAGCCGCTCATGAGTAAAGTNCCCTGGGACCAGGTATTCAGTTTCTCCATGCAGGACTTCGTGAAGCTCGCGCTCACGGCCCTCGTCATCCTGTTCGTGACCAAGATCCAACTGTTCCACGACCGCGTNTCGGCTCTCCTGATCGCCTTGCCGCTTACTTCCGTCCTGGCCATGATCTGGATGCGGGTCGAGGGGCAGGATTCCGNGCGCATNGCCAATCACGCCGAGGGAACCTTCTGGTTCGTTCTGCCCACCCTTCCGATGTTCCTGGTCCTGCCCTGGATGCTGCGAACAGGCTGGGGCTTCGGCCTCGCTCTGGCGGTCAACTGCACCCTGACTGTCCTGCTCTTTTTCGGATTGGTTGCTATTTTGAAACCCTTTGGGATCCGACTNCTTTGAGCAGGNCTGGAGAGGGAAATGCCGAGAATTCGGGGGAAATCTGTCCCCAGAGCCCGGATTCGNCAAAAATTTGTTGAATGGGGGCTNCAACCATGNTTGGTGCTCACNTCCGGGGGGGCCGAAGGNCCTCTCATCTCACTTCTTTTTTAGGAACCAGACCGCACGGATGGAGGCTGATAACNTAATCCCCTTTGAGCAGCCGTCTCCGATGCCTGGGTCTTCTCGCACTCCCATGAAAAGCGANCTAGTCGAGCAGGCAGCAGCAATCGTCCCCGATCCCCAGATTCTGATCAACATGGTCTCCAAGAGGGTCCAGCAGCTGAATACCGGCCGCGCCCCCCTGATTGATACCGTGCCCAGCATGGGAGCAGCGGACATCGCGCTCACGGAAATCATCGAGGGCAAAGTCAAGCAGTTGGAGCAACCGGCCGGCTGAGACTGTGCCCAGGCCCGCGGGGGCAACGGCCATGCCCAGAAATCGTGACGTCGCCACCAACAAGAAGGCTCGTCGCGATTATCATATCTCGGAGAGCTACGAGGCCGGGATCCAGCTACGGGGTACNGAGGTGAAATCCATCCGCGAGGGGAAGGTGAACATTTCGGATGCGTTCGTGCGTATCGAGAGACAGGANGCTTTNCTNTATGGTTGTGACATCCAGCCGTGGCAGACGGCCGGAGAGTATTTCCAGCACGCTCCCAAGCGCCCCCGAAAACTTCTCCTTCATAAGAACGAGATTCTCAAGCTGGCNCAGGCTGCGGATGAAAAGGGNTACACGTTGCCTTGCCTGCGCCTCTATTTCAAGGGGCGGCGNGTCAAGGTGGAATTTGGCGTGGGAAAGGGCAAGAGCTACTCGGATCAGCGTCAGGATCTCAAGAAGCGCGTGGAGATGCGCGAGGCCGAGCGCGAGATGGCAAGGTTCAACCGCCGCTAGAGGGTCACCCCGGTTGCGGAGAGAATGCCGGCCAACGCCCGCACGGTCTCCATCACCTCGGTAGCGAGGGGCTCGTCAATCTCAATGATGGTCAGGGCGGAACCTTCGCTCTTGTTCCGCGCGAGGGACATGTTGGCGATGTTGACGCCGGCTTCCGCGAGAGCCATTCCGAGGGCTCCAACGATTCCGGGGCGATCGTCGTTGGAGACGATGAGGAAATGGCCGTCTATTGCGGTGTCCACGAAGAGACGGTCAATTTCGACGATGCGGGGTGTCTTCCCGATGATGGTTCCGGCCAGTCGATACCTGGTGTCGCCCTTTGTAAGCTCCGCAACCACAAGCTCGGAGAACTCGGTTGCGGCACTGATGGTAGTCTCGGTGAGGTCCAGTCCCATGGTCTTGGCGACTGCGGGAGCGTTCACGATATTCACCTGACCCTCGTTGCAGTGGGCGGCGAGGAGGGCGGTGAGAACATGGCGGGAGACCAGGCCGGTGTCTTTCCCGGCCAGTGGGCCGTGGTAGGAGACGCGTAGCGAGTCGGGGCTTGCCGGTCCCAGTTTGGCGAGGACCTTGCCGAGGGCGGTGGCGAGAGCAAGGTAAGGCCCGAGTTCCGCGAGGGCCGCGGCATCGAGGGAGGGCATGTTAATCGCATTTCGGATCTCCCCGGTGGTGAGAAAGTCACGAATCTGCTCGGCTACCTGGATCCCTACATTTTCCTGCGCTTCGGCAGTGGAGGCTCCCAGATGCGGGGTGAAGGTGGCGTGCCGGGAGAGAGCGAAGAGAGGATGGCTCGCTTCCGGAGGCTCCTTCTCGTAGACGTCGAGTGCACATCCGGCAATGTGCCCATCCTCGATGGCTGCCTGAAGGGCGGCTTCATCGATGAGCCCTCCCCGGGCGCAGTTCACCACGAGNGCGCCCGCNTTCATCAGGGCGANCCGCTTGGCGTTGATGATGTGCCGCGTNTCCTCTGTCAGAGGGACGTGCAGGGTGACTACGTCCGCNCCTGCGAGGGCGGCATCGGGCGATTCAGCCAGTTCCACCTTGAGCTCGTCGGCGCGCGACCGGGTGAGGAACGGGTCGAAGGCCACCACCTTCATGTTGAAGGCCTGGGCACGCCTGGCGAACTCGCTTCCGATACGGCCCATTCCGATCACGGCGAGGCGTTTGCCATTGAGCTCAATGCCGGCGTAGGCCTTGCGGGCGGCCTTGAAGTTGCCCGCCAGTACCTCGGCGTGGGCCGGGGCAATGTTGCGGGCGGTGGCGAGCATGAGGGTGAAGGCGTGTTCAGCAGTGGAGATCGTGTTGCCGGTTGGCGTATTCATCACGATGACGCCGTGGGCACTGGCTGCCTCCCGGTCGATATTATCCACTCCCACCCCGGCCCGGCCGATGGCGCGAAGCCTGCCTGCTCTGGCAATGACCTCCGCATTCGGCTTGGTCTGGGAGCGGACGATCAGGGCGTCGTAGTCGCCGATGATCTCGAGGAGTTTGTCCGGCTGGGAACCGAGATCGGGAATGAAGTCGGCGCTGATGTCGGGGTGCTCGTTGAGAAGGGCGACCCCATGTTCGCTGATGGGGTCCGCGACAAGGACACGGTGGCTGCTCATTTGCGTTCTTTCTGTGAGCGCCCTTATGACAGACTGGAGAGGAAGGCAAGGACGGGCCGGTCGAAACTGGGCAGGTTCACTGCCGCTGAGCCCCGGTGTGCACCTTCCGCGGGGGGTGAGCGCCACCGGGTTCGGAAGCTGACCCCGGAGAGGAGAAGGCCGGGCCCCGGGGATCACGCTCTCCTCCCTTGACGCCTGCGCAGGGTCTGGAACAGTCCGGCCCATGAGCGAGGACGCCAAGCGCAAGTATTCATCCCGGGTGCTGGACGGCCCGGATCGGGCTCCCAGTCGCGCCATGCTGTATCCTGTTGGTTTCAAGCGGGAGGATTTCGACAAGCCCCAGGTCGGGGTGGCCTCCACCTGGAGCCAGGTCACCCCCTGCAACATGCACATCGACCGCCTGGCCCAGGAGACAGCCAATGGCGTGAATGCGGCTGGCGGGAAGGCGGTCATTTTCAGCACCATCACGATTTCGGACGGAATATCGATGGGAACAGAGGGCATGAAGTATTCCCTCGTAAGCCGCGAAGTGATTGCCGACTCGATCGAGACGGTAGTTGGATGCGAAGGCATGGACGGTGTGGTCACGATCGGAGGATGCGACAAGAACATGCCGGGTTGCCTCATGGCGTTGGCGCGCCTCGATCGCCCCGGGGTATTTGTCTACGGGGGAACGATTCTGCCTGGGTGCGCCACTGTGAAGGGCGAAGAAAAGTCTCTCGATATCGTCTCCGTCTTCGAAGCGGTGGGCAAGCACGCGAGCGGAGAATACTCCGATGCCGATTTGCAAGCGGTGGAAGAAGCTGCAATCCCCGGGCCGGGATCCTGTGGAGGAATGTACACTGCAAACACCATGGCGAGTGCAATCGAGGCGCTCGGCATGAGCCTGCCCAACAGCTCAGCGCAGGCAGCCGTCGGCGATGACAAGAAGCGGGATTGCTTTGATGCGGGAGCGGCGGTGCTCCACATGCTGGAGAAGGGACTTACTCCCCGTGATATCATGACCCGAAAGTCCTTTGAGAATGCGATTACCCTGGTGATTGCCCTGGGAGGTTCAACCAATGCCGTGCTGCACCTCCTCGCCATGGCACATGCTGCCGAGGTGGCGCTTTCTATCGACGACTTTACCGAGATAGGCAAGAAGGTGCCTGTCCTCGCCGACCTGAAACCCAGCGGCAAGTACGAGATGGCTCCATTGGTGGAGATCGGGGGGACCGTTCCACTGATGAAGATGCTCCTGGAGGGCGGACTGCTCCATGGAGATTGCCTCACCGTGACGGGCAGGACCATGGCTGAAAACCTGGTCAACTCGGATCTTGAGTATCCTGCCGATCAGGTGATCGTGCGCCCGCTGGACAATCCCATCAAGGCCGACAGTCACCTGCGGATCCTTTATGGAAACCTCGCCCCAACTGGTGCGGTGGCAAAAATCTCCGGCAAGGAGGGCGAGGCCTTCACCGGACGGGCACGGGTCTTTGAATCGGAGGAAGCTGCCATGCAGGCGATCCTCGGTGGCGAGATTGTAGCGGGGGACGTGATCGTGATTCGTCGCGAGGGGCCGAAAGGGGGACCGGGCATGCGCGAGATGCTGGGGCCCACCGCGGCGGTGATGGGTCGGGGTTTGGGTGACAGCGTGGCTCTCATCACCGACGGTCGCTTTTCCGGTGGGAGCCACGGATTCGTGGTTGGCCATATCACGCCGGAAGCCTTCGAAGGTGGGCCGATCGGGCTGCTCGAAGAGGGAGACGAGATTACGATTGATGCCGTGTCCAACCAGATCAATGTCAACCTCCCGGACGACGAACTGTCCGCCCGCAGAGAAAAATGGACTCAGCCCGAGCCGCATTATCGGCGTGGAGTTCTGGCCAAGTTTGCCGCGAGGGTGACCTCTGCCAGTGAGGGAGCGGTGACCGACAAGGGGCTGTAGTTCGCGCTGATCCCGGCAGCTCTCCCCGGCCACTTCCGGGCTACTCTTCCGGGCTGTCCTTCTTGTCACCGTCCCCGGGGGGCTTCTCGGGCAGGATGGTGACCTGGGCGGCGTTGTCCCTGACGAGATACTTCCTCGCGAGCGCGTTGATCTCGTCCAGCTTGATGGAGCCATAATCCGCATCGCGGCCCCCGGCCCAGTTGAGGCGGTAGGGCTCGGCCTGGCTCTGGGCCATCACGGTGTTGAGCCAGTATCCATTGTTGCGGAGGGTTTTCTCGAGGTTGGAGAGGATGGGCTTCAGGGCCCGGTCGAGTTCGTCCTGGGTTGTTCCCTTCGCCCCCAGCTCGAGGCCCATCTCGTGAATGATCGTGGTGACCTTCGCGACATCGGCGGGTGCCCCGACCGACATGGCGCTGAGGTTGCCGTAATTGAAGACCATGCTGGCATTCGCGTGGGCCTGGGGGCTGTAGGTGGCGCCCAGCTCCTCGCGAAGTTTTGTGCGCAGCCGGTCATCCAGAATCGAGGCAAGGACGTTCAGGCGCCGCAGTTCCCGGATATCCTCAGTCACGGCCGGGATCCGCCAGCCCACCATCGAGGCAGCCTGTGGGATCTTGGAGGTGTAGGTGAACTGTCTGGTCGCTGGAAGCCCGGGCAGGTTCAGCTTTCGCTCGTCGCTGAGGGCGGGGCGGGTGCTGGAACGGTTGGGAAGTGCCCCCACTGTCCTGAGGATGACCGGGATCACCTTCTGGATGTCAAAATCACCGACCAGGCTGAGCTCAAGGTATGATGAGGCGAGCTCGTCGCCAATCCAATCCTTCACGTCTCCAGCGGAATACCTGGCCAGGACCGTGGTGTCCGGCTTGGCGAAGCGACCATCGCCACCGCGGGACCATTCCTGCATCTCCGCCATCGCTCCTCCCATGGTAAACTTCAGCTGCGAATCGAGCATGGGAAGCATCTTGCGGAACTGGCGGAGGGCCTCCTCCCGGTAGCCTGGGTCACTGAGGCCAGCGCAGAGAAGCTGCAATTGCAGCTCGAGATCCTCGGCGGTGGTCCCTCCGCTGACAGTGAAGGAGTCGTCGTCGATTCCCATCTGCGTGCCCACGTTGCGGCCGGCCATGATGCGCTGGAGGTCGTCGCTGCTGTGCTTGCCGAGCCCCCCTGCATTCATGAGCATGCCGGCGAAGAGGTCGAGGTTGGGTTTGCTGGCGGGCTGGCTCAGCTTGCCATTGCCAAATCGCGCGTGAGTGCTGATTGAGTTTTTCTGGAAGTCAGTGCTCTTCAGGTTTACGCGGACGTTGTTCGAGAGGGTGAGCTGGGTGATGCCGAGGTCCTCGATTTCCCTCCTTGAGGTGATCGTGCCGGGCTTGCCGAAGTCTGTGTAGGCGAATTGCAGGGCGGCTTTCTGCTCGGGAGGGGCGACCTTTGCCGAAGTGCTTTCGCGATAGAGGGCGGTGAGGGTCTTTTCGCCGTCGGGCGGGGCGACCTTTGTAGTGAGCGTGATGGTGAGGTCCTTGTCCTTCCAGAAACTTTGCAGAGCCTGGTGGCATTTCTCAGGGGTGAGGGCTTCAAGGGCGAGCCCGGTAATGCGGAGGGCCTCTTCGGGGTGCGTGAAGACGCGCCCGCTGTTGATGCTGCCGATCAGGCCCATGGCGAGTGATGAGGACTGCCGGGTATCGGCTCTCTTGACGGCCTGCTCGGCCCCGTTGCGGATGCGCGCCTTGATCTCATCGAGTTCGCTGCCGGTGAAGCCGTGCTCGAGGGCACGACGCAGTTCCTGCTCCATGACGGCGACAGCCTCCTTCCACTTTCCTTCCACCGGGGTAACATCGATCGAGCCGAACTCGATGAAGTTGAACCACTCGTAGCGGCCGGCGCTTCCGGAGGCGATGGGAGACCCCTCCTTCTTGGCGAGAACCTCAAAGCGACGGCCGATGATGGAATTGGCTACGCTGAGCGGCATGCGCTCGATACGGGTGGCGGTCTTGTCGGGTCGGGGTTCATACTTGCGCACGAAGCCGAGCGCGAGTTCATCGCTCTTCACCTCCTTGTCCGAGAACACCGCGGCCTGGAACTTGAATCCGTCCGGGATATTGCCCATCTTGGGCTTGGCCCCGGCCTTGGCGGGGTTTTTCATGGAGGCAAAGGTTTCCACGACGCGATCCTCGTATTCGTCCGGGTCGATATCGCCCACAACCACGAAGGTCATCCTGCTGGGGATGTAGTAGTCGGAGTAGAAGGCAGTGAAACGGTCACGCTTGGCGTTCTTGATGACCTCCTCGGTACCGATCGGGAAGCGGTGGGTGATCAGGGAATCAGGGAGGAGGAAGTTGAACTGCTGCTCCATGAGGCGCATTTCGACGGAATCCCGGGACCGCTTCTCGGAAAGAATGACGCCGCGCTCCTTGTCGATTTCCCCGGAGGCCAGCAGGGCACCATCCCCGAAGTCGCGCATCACGTCGAAGGCGAGCTTGAGGGTGTCTTTCTTGAGATTAGGGAGGTCGAGCATGTAGACCGTCTCGTCGAAGGAAGTGTAAGCGTTGGCATGCGCCCCGAAGGCGATTCCGAGGCGCTGCATGCGGCCAAGGAGGTTCTCGACATCGGGGAAGTTCTTGCTGCCGTTGAAGACCATGTGCTCGAGGAAGTGGGCCACCCCGCGCTGGTCGTCGTCCTCGTGAAGGGAGCCGGCATCGATGTGGAGACGGAGCGAAACGCGGCCCGGGGGCTCGGCATTCCTGCGGATGGCGTAGCGCAGGCCGTTTGTGAGCGCCCCGAAACGGACGTCCTTGTCGACCGCGATGTCGCTGTCCTCGTGGGCCCAGCCCACCGGTTCGACCCGGTCAGGGCGGGCCGAGAGCGGCATGAGGAGTCCTGCGAGGAGAGCGAGGAGGATGGGCCCGGGGGTGGGAATACTCGTCTTCATGTGGGGAATCGTTGGCTCTTTGCGTCAGTTTGCAACGATGAAACGGCACCCGGGGACAGGATTGTGCAAAAGGCATTGCATTCAGGTTCTCCCGGTGCTTTTCTGCCGCCCCGATTTCCCAGCGCACGTGGCGGAATTGGTAGACGCGCTAGATTCAGGATCTAGTGATGGCAACATCGTGGAGGTTCGAGTCCTCTCGTGCGCACTATATTTCCCACGGGTTGGTCCCGGCTGGCCTCTCGAATGCCCTTGTCTGCCGGACCGACCTCGGGGGGCCTTCCCGGGCAGCCCGGGAGCGGGCGTTCGAGCCAAGTGGCGCCAAAGCTTACCGGGCTGGGTCGGGGACACAGGGCGAGGTATCGGTTTTTCCGCTGGCCAGAGCCCGGGCG
>PBLI01000007.1 GCA_002721695.1 Roseibacillus sp.
CGGGGTTGATGTCCGGGTCATCCGGTATCTCCATCGAGATCTCCGCGAACCGCACGGTATCGCCCCGGAAGCGCTGCGGAATTCCGTCGAGGAAGTAGATCGCCGCAAAGGCAACCACCATCGCCCCGCTCATGCAGCCGAAGAGTTTGAAGACCTGCCGACGTTTGGCCACGATCCGTTTCCTGCGGAAGGGGGTCTCGACAAACTGGTACGAGAGAACCGCCAGCAGTAGGGAGGCGACCAAGAGCGTCACCCGCACATTGAGGCTGATCTCATAGATCGAGAGATGCCGGGCGTAGACGATCAAGGGCCAGTGCCAGAGATACAGGGAGAAGGAAATCTTTCCAATGTAGACGATGGGGCGCTGCGCCAGGAGCCCGCCGACCCAGGTCGTGCCGGACTGGCCGACCCAGATGAGGAGCGCAGTGCCGAGACATGGCGGGATGGCCGCCAGCCCCGGGAACGGCGTCGCGACGTCATAAGCGAAGACTGACCAGAGAATCAGGGCCAAGCCGGCGAGGGCAACAAGCTGACGCCTCCAGGCCGCGCCAATCGAGCGCAGCGGGAGCAAGGCCACCAACGCGCCAAGCGCAAGCTCCCAGGCCCGGGCCGGCAGGAGGTAGAAGGTGGTCCCCTTGTCGTAGATCACCCCATGGAAGCTCAAGAGGAGCGACAGGATCGAGATCAGGATGATGACCCATACCGTCGTCTTCTGGCCGCGCTTCATGAGAAAGAGCAGCAGCATTGGAAAGAGGAAGTAGAACTGCTCTTCCACCGCAAGCGACCACATGTGGAGCAGTGGTTCCAGATCCGAGGGCCCGGCAAAGTAGCCATCCTGCTGCCAGAAATAGAAGTTGGCGACCATCATGACCTGCGCGATACCCGCCTTGCCGAGACTCCTGAATGTGTCCGGAAGAAGGATCCATACTCCCGCGGTGATCACGATGATGGTGACCAGCGCCGCGACCGGAAAGATCCGTCGGATCCGCCGCTCCCAGAAGGCGCGGAGGGTGAACTCATCATTGAGCATCTCGCGGATGATCAGGCTCGTGATCAGGTAGCCTGAGATCACGAAAAAGATGTCAACGCCTACGTAGCCTCCGGAGCACCCCAACCCCATATGAAAAAACAGGACCGGAAGCACGGCGATCGCACGGAGGCCGTCGATATCCGGCCGATAGCTGAAGGACCCACGGAGATGTCTAAACTCTTGGTCCATATCGATGCGTTCTCACGACAACCCGGCTTCAGACAGACACCCCCTGACAGACCCACGACAAATCAGCTGCTCTCATGCAAATATTCTCCACACCACCGCCACCAGTCAAAACCCAATTCCCTCCCGCCCGAAAAAGCGTTTCCACCCCTCGTATCCTCATGCCACGGCACCCTTCGCCTTCGAAACTCCCGAGAAATAGACCGGCAGATCCGCCAATTCCACCTCCGCCCCCAGAGGCTCTCCCAAGGCATCCCGGGCTTCCTCGAAACGGAAGGGCAGCGGGCCAGTCCGCGTCCGTCCATTCGCCCATCCCATCATCCATATCTCTTCACCCGTCTGGAACTTCAGCAGATAGACCCCGTCCTCGTCTGAAATCTTCTCCAGAAACGTCGCCTTGCCGAGGATCTTGAGGAAATACTCCAGCATCCGGTATCCCGACCGCTCGCGCCAGCCATCCTCGGCCCGCTCGTCCACCAGACCGAATCCGTGCGATACCAGTCGCCACCAGAAAACCCGGTCGACCATTCCGGAACAAAGCGCGATCACGTAGTAGCGCAGCATGTAGGCCCCCTGGAGATCCTCCCGCACATTCAGATGGTGAGGTGTCCGCCAGGGCGGCAGATACGTCGCATTCACTGGTGACCACACCCCGCTGCCATCGACCGGCCAGTTGACCTCCGAGACGATCACCTCGTCCCCACAGCGGTCCGACCACTTCGCGATGGCCCGCAATAGCGAGCATTTCTCCAACAGGCTGAACTTTCCTTGGAAGTTCTCAGGCGCCCCGCGCCGGTCAACATACAGGTGATGTGAGAGGGCACCCAACGTGAGCCCTTCCGGCACCCCGTCCAGGGCAGTCACCACGTAGTGAAACTCAAAATCGATGCAGGCCGGCCCGGTGAAGCACACCGCCGGATAACGTTGTTGCAGTTCGTTCAGAGGCTCTAACAGAACAGCCTGCTCACGAGCTGAATGCACACCCCACTTCATACGGTTCACTGCATGACACACCTCCACCACCGTCACCAGACCATCCGTCAGCTCCATCACCCGGCCGAGGAATTCCCGCCACCCCTCCGGGTCCTTCACCGCCCGACGGTCCTGCAGGATCGCCAACATCACCTCGTGTCCGGCTTCATGCAACTCCCGCACGTGTTCCGCCGTCTGTTCCTACTGCGACGCATCCTCGTGATGGCAGAACCGCACCAGCACGGGAATCCTGCCCAGCCGTTCCAGCAGTCCTCTCTGCTTCTCAAAGTCAATTCCGGTCGCTTCCAGCGACATGCCGATCCGCCCGGAAAGCTCGACCGGCCGCTGCCAGGCCTGCTCCTGCTCCTCGCGGAAAATCCTCCAAACCCCGAGACCGGCACGGGCATTGGCCCGCACCACATCCCATAACCGCCCCCGCGGGTAGGCCTTCTTCCGTTCCCTCGGCAACATCACAATGGCAGCCTGGGCAGAGCGATCGTCCCACAACCAGATGTCGCTCATTTCGGGATACGGCTTCCCTTTTCTCGGCTTCCGGAACGGGTGCCGCCAGCGGTGGGAACGGGCCCTCAACTGATACCGCGCCCGATACTTGCGCACCGCCTTCAGGAATGCCGGCTCGGGCTCCTTCTGCCAATACTCCGACAGCAGGATCCAGAGCGGCACTCCGGGCAGGATCATGCGATCGAAGTCTCGCGCCCGTTCGTCCAGACTCAACGAGTCCCTGAGTCGGCCGCGGTTGAGATCAAGCGTTTGGAAGTCATGCCACCCCCCATCGGCAGACCGCCGCATGAAGATGTTCTGATTGCCCAAGTCACGGTGACAGAACCCGGCATCATGCATTTCGCGCACGAAGGCACCCACTCCACTCAGTAGTTCCACCAGCCGATGCAGGTCCTGACTCTCCTCGTAGATCTGGAACAACTCGTCCCGGAAACATGTCATCCCGTCCCCGTAGACCGAAAGGAAATAACTCTCCACCAGGCGTCCGCCCTCCCAACGGTTCATGTACGCCAGCGGGGCGGGTGTACCCACGTCGCACTCATTCAGGCGTTTGGCCGCGTCAAAGGATCGCCGGGCTTTGGTCCCCCGCCGCCGGTCATACCGATCCTTCCATCCGGATTGGCAGCCAAACCGCTTCACCGCCACCTTGACATCCTTCCCCTCGGACTTGAACGGCAACATCACCACCCGGTGTCGGCCCTCCGACAGCACCTCGGCACCTCCGCCCATCACCTTGCCATCCAGCTCCCGCCACACCCCGATATCGTGCAACTCGGGAAAACCGCAAGCCACACATCCGTCAAACCCACCCGAGGCAACAACGACAAACTCGCTCTCCGGCATTGATCCCGGACCCTAATGACCACCCTGCTCAAAAGCAACCGGAATCACCCAGGCTCGGCGGACGGCACAATAGAGGATTTACCCCCGAACCAAAACCGGACTCCAATCAAAGCGTGCGATCTCCAACGCGAGTTCTGCACGNCTTCTTCGCCCCTCTTGATCCCGTCAGATCTGAGCATTGTATGGACAGGGAGACCGAATGCCCGCTGACTCCCGTGCCACGCCTGTNAATCTGGCTTCTCCTTTTCGAGAACCAACAGGGTCGATTGGTTAGACGGGCTCACCTGAACCTCAAGCGACCTGTTCTCCACGGTTTTGTAGCCAAGCTGCTCGACGCATTTAAGCAGAATCCTGCAGTAATCCACACTGATCAGGTAGAGCCTTTGTACNGCGTTTCCATTCTCAAACACAGGCTCAATCATCACAACGAACTTGCTGGCCAGGCGATACATCTCCCTCACCGCATCACGAGTCTCGTATGCAATCTGCTCCAGGCAATGCATGCTGAACACCACGTCAAACACGTTGTCCCGGTAATCCAGACCTTCCGTGATCGACGCGACCGAGAATTCTACANCNTCCAGCATTTCTCCGTAGTGCGCTTTGGCAACCTTGATGCGCTCGTCGGATATATCCATTCCCGTGATCTCAAGTGCATCACCGTATTTCTCAANCAGGTTGATGACATTGATNCAATTCCCGCAACCCACCTCCAACACCCTGATTGGCCTACCGNTGCTATCCTCGATAACCTGGTCCAGGTAATTGTAGAGGTGCGAGAGNTAAATCTGCCTGCNCTCCTTGACTGGCATCTTTNGGAACANGCCATTGACCATTACAGTCCTTGANCCGGTCTCATAGGCGACTTGCTCCCTGTTGTCCAAAAGGTCGTATTCNTCTCTGCTGTCTATCGAAGTACGGGTGGACTTGGTCTTCCGCAGCAACCCTGTAAACTTGATAATCCCTTTCACTAAATTGAGGAGATACCTCAGCTTGGAATAGATGATTCTGTGCACCGNCTGCAGTAATTTTCCTTTTTGGCTGGACGCTTGAGGGACGCCGCTGGGGAGGAGGATCTCAACCAGCAGNAACCGAATTGGCGAGAGCAAAAATTCACTCCTTCTCCGTCTCTGTCCACTCCTCGACCAGGCCNCGGCCCTGTCACCGCTACGGCGGCCAGACCTCCCGTTCATCACACCCCGAGCACGTCGCTACCCCGCGCCCCCAGCTGAANCGCCACGTCCAAACACCACGGAGAACTTGCTTCGACCTCGCAATCCCCGTATCGTTCCCCTGCCATTTCGACTTCGTTGCAACCCCTGAGGACCGACCCCGTGGACAACGACTCCGCTTACTCTCTCTCAATCCCGCCATCCGCAATGGCGAGCTTTTGCGGCACTTCAAAACCCACCACCCCCGCCAGACGGACACTCTCATGCTCAACAACAAGTCCATTCTCATCACCGGCGGCACCGGGTCGCTGGGCAAGGAACTCACCAAGACCATCCTCGAGAAGTGGCCCGATGTGAAACGCCTCGTGATCTTCTCCCGGGACGAGCAGAAGCAGTTCCGGATGGCGCAGGATTATCCAGCCGCCGNNTANCCNGCGATCCGNTTCTTCATNGGTGANGTCCGGGATCTCGACCGCCTGAAACGCGCCNTCACANGNGTCGACTACGTAATTCACGCCGCCGCGATGAAACATGTGCACATCGCCGAGTACAACCCGGACGAGTGCATCCGCACCAATGTCGGCGGCGCGGAAAATGTCATCAAGGCCGCCCTCAGTTCCGGAGTGTCCAAGGTCGTCGCCCTCTCGACCGACAANGCCTGCGCTCCCATCAATCTCTACGGAGCCACCAAGCTCACCTCCGACAAGCTCTTCATCGCCGCCAACAACATCCGGGGCACCCAGGACATCACGTTCTCGGTGGTTCGCTACGGCAACGTCATGGGATCAAACGGATCCGTCATCCCCTTCTTCCTCAGGAGACGCGACAGCGGCGTCCTGCCTATCACGGACCCCAACATGACCCGCTTTAACATCTCGCTGGCGGATGGCGTCAAGATGGTCCTGCACGCCCTCGACCGGGCGTGGGGCGGCGAACTGTTCGTCCCGAAGATCCCCTCCTACCGCATCACCGACCTGGCGCGGGCCATCGGCCCGGACTGCGAACACCCGGTCGTCGGCATTCGTCCGGGCGAAAAAATCCATGAGGAAATGATCACCAGTTCGGACTCCTTCACCACCTACGACCTTGGCAGGTATTACGCCATCCTGCCCCAGGAACCGATCTGGGACCTGAAGAAGTTCTGCGCCGAGTTCGATGCCAGGCTGGTCCCCCCGGGATTCAATTACACCTCCGGTGACAACCAGGACTTTCTCACGGTGGAGCAAATCCGGGAACTCATCTCGGAGCACCTTGTCGAAGCCTGATCCCGCTCCCTGCTTCCGAACCATGCTCCCCTACGGTCGCCAAACCATCGACGAGGATGACATCGCTGCGGTGGTGCGGATTCTCCGCTCGGACTTTCTGACCTGCGGACCGGAAGTGGCGGCCTTCGAGCAGGAGTTCGCGGAACTCGTCGGAGCCAAGCACGCCGTGGCGGTCTGTAATGCCACCGCCGCCCTGCACCTCGCCATGGTCGTCGCGGAGATTGGCCCCGGCGACCGCGTCGTCACCACCCCGAACACCTTCGTGGCATCGGCTAACTGCGCCGCCTTTGTCGGTGCCACCCCGGACTTCAGCGACATCAGGGAAGACGACTACAACCTCGACCCCGATGCCCTCGAAGGCGGATGGAGGGACGATACCAAGGCCGTGGTCGCGGTAGCTTATGCCGGACAGTCCGCCGACATGCCCCGCATCGCGTCTGTCGCCCGGGAGCGAGGCGCGGTCGTCATCGAAGACGCCTGCCACGGCACCGGCGGCGGATTCTGTCACGAGGGCACCTCCTGGAAGCTCGGCGGCCACCCGTGGGCGGACATGACGACGTTCTCCTTTCATCCCGTCAAAACCATGACCACTGGCGAAGGCGGCATTCTCGTGACCGACAACGACACTTTCGCCGAACGTGCCCGCCAACTCCGGGCCCACGGCATCGTGCGTAACAGGGACGCGTTCCGAGGATTCGGTGATCCCGGCAATGACACCCTCACCGAACAGGGCCCTTGGGTCTACGAAATGCAGGAACTCGGATACAACTACCGCATCACCGACCTCCAGTGTGCGCTCGGGCGCACCCAACTCGCCAAACTTCCCAGCTTCGTTGAGCGCCGCCGCGAGATTGTCAGCCTCTACAACGCGGCCTTTCAGGGCATACCCTGGCTCCGCACCCCACGGCTTCGCAACCAATCGGACCACAGCGAGATCTCGTGGCATCTCTACACGCTTCTCATTGATTTCGCCAAGCTCGGGACCACCCGAACCGAAGCCATGGCAGCCCTCCGCGAGGCAGGCGTCGGCAGCCAGGTGCTCTACATCCCCGTCCACCTCCATCCCTACTACCGGGAGACCTACGGATACGCCCCCGGCAAATGCCCGGTCGCCGAAGGGGTCTACGAGCAGGCCCTTAGCATCCCGCTGTATCCAAAACTCAAGCAGGCCGACTTGCAGCACGTCATCAGCACGGTCAAATCGCTGGGCTGACCACCGCCATCAGCAGCCCATGAGCAATCCACTGATCGTCATTCAGGCCCGGACCGGAAGTACTCGTCTGCCCGGCAAGGCCCTGCTGCCGATTCGTGGAATCGCCACCGCGGTTCTGGCCGCCAAACGCGCCGCGAACCAGGGGCACCAGGTCGTGGTGGCCACTTCCATCGATCCTTCCGACGACGCCTTGTGCGAAACGCTCGGCGAAGCCGGTGTCCCGACGGCCCGGGGTCCGCTCAACAACGTGCTGGAGCGATTTCTGGAGGTCACCTGTGACATGGACGACAATGACTGGGTCATCCGACTGACCGGCGACAATGTGTTTCCCGATGGCAGTTTCATCGCGGAACTGCTCGAAGCGGCCCGTCAATCGGAGTCCCAGTACCTCGGCACCCACTCGCCCTTCGACGGATTGCCCTACGGCATGTCCGCCGAGGCAGTCACCGCCGGCGCGCTTCGTTCCGTCGCGCCCGGTGCGGACGCCGCAGAAAAGGAGCATGTGACCCTCGGAGTCCGGCGGCACGTTTCGAGCGCCCGGTTCGAACCACGCAACTTTCCGTCCATGAACCACCTTCGCTGCACAATGGACACGTTCGACGACTACACGCGCATGCAGGAGGTCTTCGCTCGGGTGGAGGATCCGGTCCACGAACCATGGAAAGAGCTGTGCTGCATTCTCGACTCCCTCGACTCCACACCCGACTTCCGGATCCCGTTTTCCGAACACAATGGTGCACCCCGGGGCCGTATGACCTTGGGAACCGCCCAACTGGGACTCCCTCACTATGGCATCGCCAACCAGGCCGGCCAACCCGATCCCGATGCCGCAAGACGCATCGTTGCCTGTGCCATCGATCACGGTGTGACCGCCATCGACTGTGCGCAGGCCTACGGCGAGGCCGAGGAACGCCTCGGCAAAATCCTCGACGGCGGACTCGGAAGCCAGTGCAAAGTTTACACGAAGCTCGACCCCCTCACTGACTTGGGACCGGATGCCGACCCGGGCGAGGTACGGGCCCGGGTCGATGCCAGTATCGCCCAATCCCTTCGAAACCTGCGCCGGGAAACCATCGACACCCTTCTCCTGCATCGATGGGAACACTACTCGGCATGGGGCGGAGCCGCATGGAATCGGTTGCTGGAGTTGCGCGAGTCGGGCGTAATCAAGGCGGTCGGAGCATCGGTCTCCACCGTTCGGGAAGCCGTCGCCGCCATGGACGAACCTTGCATCAAGCGCATGCAGATTCCGATGAACATNCTCGATTGGCGCTGGCGCGACGNAGCCTTCCTGAAGGCCGTCCAGGCCCGGCAGGATGTCGAGATTGACGTGCGAAGCGCTTACCTGCAGGGACTCCTGCTGAGCGATCCCGACCGGTGGCCGCGTTCAAACGAATTGGATGCCGGCACATTCACCAGCGGCCTCGACAACCTTGTCCGGGCCCTGAACCGATCCGACCGGGGTGACCTCTGCCTCGCCTACGTTGCCGCGCAGAGTCTCGTCACCAGCATCATCGTCGGGGTAGAAACCGAAGCCCAACTGCAAGCCAATCTGGCCNTGATGACGAAGCCATGTTTGACTGATGAAGAAGTTGCGGTCGCGGACCAAGCCCTNCCGCACGCTCCCGAGTGGCTTCTGAACCCGGCCGAGTGGCCGAACTACTAGACAAAATCATGTTTCGATTGGATGACAAGAACGTGCTGGTGACCGGAGCCGGAGGACATCTCGGCCGAAGTATAGCCAAAGCACTCGCCGATGCGGGAGCTCTCGTCTGGCTGAATGGCAGGCGTCAGGAAACACTGGAGGCGCTCCGGGACGAGATCACCACACAGGGCGGCCAGGCCGAAGTGACCGCCTTCGATGTGACGGACGGGAACGCGATTGACNNAGGGATCTCCCTGATNGAGGAACGGAGCGGACGGCTCGATGCCATCGTCAACAACGCCTATGGCGGATCAGCCGGCACGGTGGAGACGGTGCCTGCGGAAAACTACGCCGAAGCCTACAACGTGACCGTCACAGCCGCGACCCGGATCGTCAAGCAGGCCCTCCCGCTGCTCCGGAAGGCCGGTTCCAGTGGAGCTTCGGTCATCAACGTCAGCTCAATGTACGGATTGGTGAGTCCGGATCCACGTATCTACGACCAGCCGGAGGCCGTGAACCCTCCGCACTACGGCGCCGCCAAGGCGGCCCTGCTGCAACTCACCCGCTACATGGCCTGCGAGTTCGGCCCGGAGGGNATCCGGGTCAATGCGGTCGTGCCGGGTCCCTTCCCCGCCGACTCCGTCCGCGAGACCAATCCCGAGTTCGTGTCGCGACTCGAATCCAAGATCCCCCTGGGACGAATCGGCCAACCGGCCGAGCTGGCCGGCCCGATCGTATTCCTGGCCACCAGCGCCTCCTCATACATGACGGGCTCCACCNTGGTGATCGATGGCGGATGGACTGCGTGGTGACGGTTTCTNCTCAACCCAGCAAGTCGTGNGCCACCGGGGCTCCCCGTGTCACCGCCCGCGTCACCCGCCGACCGAGCACCTGCGGCAGATCCTTCGGGGGAAGACCATGCCCGGGACGAATCACCCGCACGTCATCAGAGCAAACAACCTCGCCGGCCTCCATGTCCCGCACGAAGAAAAGAGACCGCCGGAACGCAAGGCTCTTCTCCTCGGCCGAGGTGCGCTCGTAGATCGGTTCGCCGATCGCACTCTCGACCACCCGCACGGCTCGCACCATCTCCCGGAACTCGTCGGGCTCCAGCGAGAATGCCGAGTCGGGACCCGGCAGATCCCGCGACATGCAAAAGTGCTTCTCGATCACCCGCGCACCTAGGGCAACCGCCGCAATGGGAACCTCGATGCCCAGCGTGTGGTCCGACAGACCGGCTATGACACCGAAGCGCTCCATCATGTCCGGAATCCTGGCGAGGTTCGCCTCGTCCGGCGGCGCCGGATAGGAACTCGTGCATTTCAGCAGGACNATCTCGGGACACCCGCCCCCGCGCAGCACATCCACCGCCTCCCCGATTTCCTCCTCGGTGGCCATCCCGGTCGACAGAATGACCGGGCGCCCTGTCGACGCGATCTTCGCCAANAAAGGGTGGNCGATCAACTCGAAGGANGCCACCTTGTGGACCGGCGGATCGAACTGCTCGAGAAAATCCACCGCACTCGCGTCAAAGGGGGTCGAGAAACAAGGAATGCCAGCCTGCTTCGCTTCCTCGAAGATCGCCTCGTGCCAATCCCATGGCAGGTGCGCCTCACGATANAGGTCAAACAGCTTCCGCCCGTCCCAAAGTGTCCCTCCCCGCACCAGGAATTCCTCTCGCTCGCAATCGAGGGTCATCGTCTCCGGTGTGTATGTCTGAACCTTCACCGCATCGGCTCCGGCATTCGCCGCCATTCGCACCAACTCCAGGGCGTTTTCCCGCACGCCATTGTGGTTTGCCGACAACTCGGCAATGATCCACGTCTTGTTATCTGAAAGGAATTGCATCTTATCTTCAGCCGCTCATCGGACCGGCTACGCCATACACCTTACACTATGATCTCGAAACGGGCGATCTCCTCCTGCTCACTCCCGACCCGGTCAAATCCCGCCCGGGCAAAGAGCTTCATCGAAGGGNCATTCCCGNTGNGAACCCGTGCAACAACCGTCACCGACTCTCCCAGGTCATACCCCAGGGAATCCANNCCNGCCGCAAGCAGCTTNCCAGCATAGCNCTTGCTNCGGTGCGCCGGCGCCANCGAGATGCTCACCTCCCAGCGCTCGCCATCGCCCCGCTCAAAGCGCACCTGNCCGACCGCTTCCCCNCCGACCTCCGCCACGTAGAGCTTCGCGTCGGGAGAACCCAGCCGCTTCCAGAACCATTCCTGGTGCTCAGCCCACGAAATATNCTTANGCACCAGCGCCGTANTCCGCACNACCGGATCGTTCACCCATTCGTAATAGAGGCCGCAATCTTCNTTTTCCGTGCNGCGAAGAACCATTCCCGTTACGAGGAAACGCGCCACACGCCCTGCCCCGTGACCGTCAATCACTTCGCCCACCCGCCCTTGTTCCAGCATCGCCCCGGGATCATTAAGCCAGTCTGTCAACACCCTCGAGGTTGCCGAGGGATCGAGCGCACCGAACCATCCGAGTGACAGGGCGAGATTCCGTTCCGCCAGATTCGCCACAACGGCCTCCTGGTTGTCAGCCAGCGTGACCACCGCCGCCGGCAGTCCATGATGCAACCACTCCCAGCAAGTCCCCCCGCCCGCCGAAATAATAGCATCCGCCCAAACATACTGGGCCTTCATGTCCGTCACCGGCCCCACGATCTCCAGGTCATGCCGACCTGCACGCCCAAGCAGCCCGGCACGATGGGGATTACCCGCCCCCGTGATCACGCGCACGAACAGCCCATCAACCGCACAGTGCTCCAGCACGTCCAGAATCCGGCCAGTGGCGTTTTCCTGNTCCACTCCGCCCAGCGTGACCAGCAGCTTCCCGACCCGCTTCCACGGCCGCCTGCCTTCGTGGCTGGCCCGGAGCACTTCGCGACGCAGGAGGGCATAGCGCGATCCCGCNAGACAAACAGGCATCGATCCTCCGCTACCCCGGTCCACCCGGGACTCTGCTCCCAGATTCTGGTCGAGNACCGCATCGCAGTTCCATGCATCACAATGACCGTAGTCGTTCAGCACGATAACTTTCAAATCAGATTGCGCCAAAGAAGCATGGTAATCCTCTCCAAACTGATAGCCATCCACGACCACCCACTCCGCCCCTCTTCCACGAGCCTTCNCCAGGGTCTGCCGCGCATCCAGACCGTCCCCTGGTTTCCCGGCCTCGATCCGCTCCTCGCCGAACCCCTCGTCCACCAGCCGCTTCAGAAGTCCCTCCGGACACAGCGCNTGAAGAAACACGACCCGCCCNCCAACCTGTTGATAGGCCTGCGCAAGCGCAATCATGCGCATAACGTGCCCGGCTCCCAGCGCCCCCCCGGCATCCACCCGGATCACGAGGTCCGGCACCTCCCCGCCGGCATTCGAATTGTTCATCGGATCACACACGCGCTCTCCGCAAATGTGGTTCGAGGGAGTGGGGAGACAAGCCATTTGTNTCAGCGTCCAGCGCGCCCTGGTCAGGACGGTTCCTCCGCCCCCGGACAGCGCTGTTCTAGCCCCTCTGGAGGCGGCCGTTACGCAATGAGAAACCCCGCTCCGGCCCGTATCCCAATAAATATGTCAGCTTCCCGGAAATGGACGCAGGGTTGTGACAATCAACAGGCACCGCCTTCGCCAGCGACGTCTGGACCGGGAACGTCGATTGCCCGCGGAAACCGACGAAGAGGTAGTCGCCGGGGAAGATCTCTCCCGCTTCCTCCAAGCCCTCCCAGCCGTTCTTCCGCCACTCGGATGGCACTTCGAACATCACGACCGGGCGGAATTTCCGGATTATCTCCGTCAGCCCACGCAGGACACGGAGCTCATGACCCTCCACATCAATCTTGATGAAATTGACGCCATCGATGCGNTCGCGCAGGTAAGANTCCCCGATCTCCACCGGAACTTTCAGTGAACCTCCATCGGTGATCTTGCCGGTTCCCCAGTTCCCATCGGCGGGGGCCTCAAAACTCAACTCGCCCANCTGGTCACTCAGNGCGATCCNGTGCACCTCCACGTTCGANAGCTTCGCCGCCTTCGCCTCAAGCCGGTCCGCCACCTTCCCGAAAGGTTCAAAGGCATGCACGGTGTCGAAAAAACCCGAAAAGGCATGCGTGTGGTTCCCCACGTTCGCCCCGACATCCAGAGCGGTCCCTCCACTGAGCAGCGAACGCAACAGGTTGATGTAGGTGTACTCGAAATAGTCCCGCGTCACGTAGGCCAGCCACTCGATGTAGTTGTCGAGCTTTCCCTCGAAAGGGCGTCCGTCGATCTCAATACAGAAGTCCTGCCCATCCCGCTTGATAAACGCCTTTCCNATCTTCCGGCGGAGAGCCAATGGGATCTTCGGATTGGATGTCAGGGAAAGAACAAGGCCAGGCATGTGGTGCGGTCCGGGTTCCCGACACGTCTGCNATCAGAGGGNATTGAACCTCCTGAGTCAAGGTTGACGACAGGAGGACTTCTCATGGTGCCACGCCTCTTCCACCCCGACAAATTCCTTGTGGTCCCCCGGAGACCGACAAACACTTTTGGCCTCATGACGTCCACTGCGGAAAACGGCGCCGATCAGCACAAANTCCCGCTACTGCGCCTGCCCATCATGGCCGGCCCCATGAAGGGAACGCGCTGGTTCCCTTCCAGTGGCGGCAAGATTCTCCGCGTTTTCCTGGGCACCTACGAACCCGAGCAGACCGCCTTGTTCGCCGAGCATCTCAAGAAGGGTAGTGTGCTCTTCGATGTCGGCGCCCACGTGGGCTACTATTCCCTCCTCAGTGCCCGGTTGGTCGGCAAGAAAGGCCTCGTGATCTCGCTGGAACCCAATCCGCACAACGCCGCCTTTTTGGAGGGTCACGTCCGGATCAATCAGGCCGACAATGTCACCGTCCTGCGGACTGCGGCCAGTGACAGCAACGGCACCCTCCGCTTCGCCGCCGGCACCGGCACCGGCACCGGTCATCTGGCCGAGGAGGGGGAACTCGAGGTGAAATCCTGTATGCTCGACACCATGGCGGCCGAGCAGAACGTCATGCCCACCCACATCAAGATCGACGTTGAGGGCGCCGAGCTCAGCGTTCTCAAGGGNGCCCAAAAGGTCCTGGCCCAAGCCCGGCCGGTCATTTTCCTCTCCACCCACGGTGCGGGAGTTCATGCCGCCTGCTGCAAGCATCTTGAGGATCTTGGCTACCAGCTCTCCCCCATCTTCGGCGACGACCTCANGACCACGAGCGAGGTCCTGTGCATCCCCGCCAATCCGAAGGAGTAACTCAGGGCATCCCTTCCGGCAACACCTCGGCNGAGCGATCACTCCCGTGGAAGTCCGATGCAGCCAGGTCCTGCGTGATCCGGCCCCGATCAAACACCAGGACGCGNTCCGCGATGCGCGTCGTGCTCAAGCGATGCGCGATGATGATGGTCGTCCGGCCCTTGACCAGCTCCTGCAACGCCTCCTGGATTTTTTCCTCGCTCTCGATGTCCAGAGCACTGGTCGCCTCGTCCAAAATCAGGACCGGGGCATCCTTCAGAAAGGCCCGGGCCAGCGCGATCCTCTGGCGTTGACCACCCGAGAGACTGGTGCCTTTTTCNGAGACTTGGGCGTCGTAGCCCCCCGGTTTCTGCATGATGAACTCGTGAGCGTGGGCCCGCCTGGCCGCCTCCTCGACCTCTTCCTCANTCGCCCCTTCCCGCCCGAGCCGGATGTTCTCCCGGATCGATCCGGAGAACAGGATGGGAGCCTGCGGAACCACCGCCACCTGCGCACGCAACTCATGCTTGCACAGCTCCCTGACATCGATGCCATCGAACAAGACTTCGCCCGCCACCGGATCGAAGAACCTCGGAATCAAGGCCACAAAGGTCGACTTGCCAGCCCCGCTCGTCCCGACCAGGGCGATACACTGACCGGCCGGAATCTCGACCGTAATATCCTTCAAGACCAGCTCGTCCCCGTAACCAAAGTTCACCTCCCGGAATGCAACCTTACCGGACACATGCTCCAATGCCTTCGGCTCCTCCGGATCAGGGAGTGAGTCCTCCGCCTGCATGATCACCTCAATCCGGTCCAGCGATGCCTCCCCCTGACGGACCAGGCTATGCAGATTCCCCAGCTTTTTCACCGGCTCGTAGGCCATGTAGAGTGCCATCCCCATCGCCGAGAAGGTCTCGAAGGTCATCCCGCTCCCGTTGCCTACGAATAGCGCCAACGCAAGCCCGGCCGCCGCCACCACCTCGACCGATGGCGAAATCGCCATCCGGTATTTCACGATCTTCATCGACGAGCGGAAGATCTGCCGGATCTTACTCAGAAAGGTCGCGTTCTGCTGCTCCTGCAGGTTGTAGGAACGTACCTCCAACGGCGCCTGCAGGTTCTCGGAGATGTAAGCGCTGAGATCCCCCTGGCTGCGCTGCAATTCCACCGCCCGCTTCGCGAGCTTCATCACCGCGAGCCGGATCGGCAGCACGCACAAGGGCACGCTCAAAATCGCAATCACCATCACGAACGCCCCTTCCTCACGAAGGGAAAGGTAGACGAGGAATCCTACCGCTGAAAGGAGAGTCACAGGCTGCTTGATCACATCGCTGCTGCCCTGGGCGATAATCTGGCGCAGCACCTCGGTGTCTCCGTTCATGCGGGCCAGCAGGTCCCCGGACCGGTGGCGGCCGAAAAACGACAGCGGCAGTCCCTGCAGCTTGCTGAACAGGTCGACCCGCAGCCCCTCAAGGACCTTGAACCCGCAGTGGTTGATCAGGTAACCGTTCAAATACCCCCCGATCGCCCGCAACGAAAACGCGAACGGAATCCAAAGACAACTGAACAGCAGCAGGCGCTCCGGCGAGATGTCGCGCATCCACGACTGCATCCAGCGCACATACTCCGAGTTGTCCGTCGTCGCCTCCCCGAAAATCACGGGCATCACCACCTTTATCATGAGTGGCAGGCCCAGGCCGCTGGCCACGGAATACAGGATCCCAGCCAGAATCCCCCCAACAAAATACCAGCGCACCGGTCGGAGGTAGCGTGTATAGGGCCGAAGGCGCTTGAGCACGTTGCCGATAGTCTCAGGGTTGCCAGAGCGATTCGCAAGCTTTTGGAACAGCGCAATACTTACCGCAACTCATATCCCATTACACTGAGCCCATAGATCGCCGCGGTCTCCACCCGCAGGGTAAGGGGGCCGAAGCTCACCAACTGGAATCCACCTGCCACCGCAGACTCCGTCTCTGCAACAGAAAAATCTCCCTCAGGACCGACCAGTAGATCCACCCTTTCCAATTCCGGGGACAGTCCCCCGAGGGCCTCCTTCAGAGAAACCACCCCCTCGCGAAGGGACGCCAGCAACCCGAAACGGCCACGCCGGTCCCTCAAAACTTCCTCCAGTGACGCCACCGGCCCTACCTCCGGCACCAGGTTCTGTCCGCATTGCTTGCAGGCCTCCAGCGCCACACGTTGCCACTTCTCCCGCTTGCCGGCCCCGCTTCCGTCTTCCAAGCGCACCACGGTATGCTCGCTGACCAGCGGCTGGATTCGGTCAACACCCAGCTCAACTGCCTTCTGCACCACAAAATCCATCAGCTTGCCCTTCGGAATGGCGATCACCAGTCCTATCTCAGGACGCCTTCTACGATCCCTCCCTTCTTCCGCCACCATCACCACGGCCGAACTTCCCTGCTCCTCCGAAATAACTCCCCGGGCCCAGCGGCCCGTTCCATCAAAAATCTCCACCAGATCGCCCTTCCGCTTGCGCATCACGCGCAGGCAGTGGTGGCTTTCTTCCCCACTGAGGATTATCCGGCCCTCGTCCCATCCGTCCCTACTCGCAAAGAACCTGTCCATGGTTTTTTCCGCGGCATCCGGGTCCCTCGCCCCAGCTACAGATTGAAGAACCTCTTCGCTTTCTCGAGAAAGCTCTCACGCATCGGGGAATTCTCTTCCCCGATGGACTCGGTAAAGGCACACAGCTTATCCTTCTGCTCGCCGCTCAGGCGGGTGGGCACCTCAACACGAACTTCCACATGCAGATCTCCCTTTCGGCCGCTGCTGATGTCCTTGATCCCGGAGTTGCGAAGCCGGAAGATCGTCCCGCCCTGTGTGCCCGCTGGAATCTTGATGGACGCTGCGCCCTCCAGGGTCGGAACATCCAGCTCGCCGCCCAGCGCCGCTGTCCCGAAGGGCAGCGGGACCTCGCAGAAAAGATCCTCACCCCTCCGCTCAAAGACATCGTGCCGCTTGACGTGCAACACAATGTGCAGATCTCCGGACGGCCCACCCCGCACACCGGCATCCCCATTACCACTGGAGCGCAGGCGCGTCCCGTGATCGACACCGGCCGGGATCTTGATCTTGACCCGGTCCATCTTCTCGAAGCGTCCCTGTCCCCGGCAGTCCGGACACGGATCTGAAATCTCCTGTCCTGATCCATCACAGGCAGGGCAGACGACCTGCTTGCGGAAAATGCCACCAAATCCTTCCATCCGCTGCTGCACAATCCCGAGGCCATTGCAGGTCGTGCAGGTCTTTCCACCCCCACCGCTCTTCGAGCCGGAGGCTCCACATGTTTCACACCGCACATACTTCTCAAGCTCCAGCTCCTTGGAAACACCGTTGGCAGACTCTTCTAGGGTGATCTCCAGGTTGTAGCGAAGGTCACTACCACGCTTACGACCGTCCCGCGCCCGTCCACGGCCACCGCCACCGCCTCCAAAGAAATCCCCGAATCCTCCCCCGAAGACCTGCGAGAAAATGTCCATCGGATCGTGGAATCCTCCCGGGCCAAACCCACCTCCCTGTCCTCCGGACTTGAAGGCCGCATGACCGTAGCGGTCATAGGCTGCCCGCTTTTCCTCATCACTGAGGACTTCGTAGGCTTCACCCAGTTCCTTGAACTTCTCCTCCGCGCCGGGATCATCCGGATTCTGATCCGGATGGAACTTCATCGCGAGCTTGCGATAGGACTTCTTGATATCAGAGGCGCTGGCATCCTTTGAGACGCCCAGCACTTCATAGTAATCACGGGTTGATTCCATTTATTCGTTCTCCTCTCCCACCGCCGGTGCCAATCCCTCCTCCGACACTTCCTCGGGACTCTTGGCTACCACCACGTTCGCGGGACGGAGCAGGCGGTCGTGCATGCGATATCCCCGCCGGATTACCCTCAGCACCGCGCCCTCATCACTCCCGCCGCATTCCTCCTGCGATACCGCTTCGTGGAGGGAGGGGTCGAACTGCTCTCCCTCGGCGGCAACCTCTTCCACGCCCTGGCCCGCCAGGAAGTCGTCGAGCTGTTTCTTTACCATCTCCATCCCCCGGTAAATCATTGAATCCTTGTCCGCCGCGGCGGCCTGCAGCCCCATCTGGAAATTGTCGACTACCGGCAAGAGCTCCTCCAGCAGCACCTGGTTGGAATAGCGCCGTGCTTCCGCCTTTTCACGCTCAGTACGCTTGCGGTAGTTTTCCAGGTCGGCTGCCGAACGGATAGCCCGTTCACGCCACTCCACGAGCTGCTCCTCGACGGTAGGCTCGGCCTGTTCCTCCTCTTCCCCGGAGACGGAAGGACTGTCCCCCTCAGCCACGCCGGCCCCCTCCGGTGCAGACTCCGCGGAGTCTTTGATCTCCCCGGAGTCTTCAGTCGGAATCCGCTCTTCACTCTCTGCCTCACTGGACGGCTCGTGCTGCATGGAAAAACCAATACTCACCGGCACCCGCCGGTCAACCCTGAGCATTCACTCCGGCAGCTTCCGATCTCCTACTCCCCCACCGCTTGTTGCTCCAGAACCTCAAGGACAGTGGCAAATTTCCTCACATTGCCCTCATTGGCCTCACAAAGCCTGCGATGAGCCTCCAGCAGGTGCTCGGCGTCCGCACGTTCCTGCTCTTCCTCCTCCAGCGGCTCCAGTGAATCCCGCACATCTTCCACATGAGGACGCCACGCGCTGTCTGCCGGATCAATCTCCAACAGTCCATCGAGGCCGAGGTCATTGAGGGACTCACGATTCCGCTCGCACACACCATTCAACTGCAATCGGCCCTCCGGGTTCTTGGAAAGCCGCATCGCCAGTCCCGCCAGGGTGCCCATGAAGGTCGAGTCCATCGCCGGACAATCTCCCAGGTCAATCACGAAACGGGTCTGCCCGCTCTCCATGCTGCGCTCAATAAATCCCCGCAGCGACGGGCTGTTTGCAAATGACCCCTTTCCCTTCAGACGGACCCAGACAAATCCGTCAGTTATGCCGACATCGAGGAAATCGTTGTCTGTCACAGGGTGAAACGCAGGAGGTTCGGAAGTTAACCATACCCCTAGCCCCCTGCCTCGTCAATCACGCAAGAGGGTCACTCCCAAAGGTAGGACTGCCGGGTCTCCACCAGCGTATCGCCGCGGAAGTAACTCAGGTGCCATGAGAGGACCCGCCCCCCCTTGAGGTAGCCCGGTCCGATGACCCGCAGCTCGGCCTGACCCTTCAGTCCCGCAGGCGCGGATATCTCCCGCCGCCTCACTTCACTCCCGCTGGCTGCCTGCCGGAAGCGGAAGACAAGCCGCACCGGCTCCTGCTCCAGCTCTGCCGGTCCCCGCCATTCGATCGTATAATAGTGCCCCAGACGATTCCGGCGCTCCTCCGTAGTCACAGCGCCATGAAACCGGTACCACTGCTCAGCCCGCAGCGCTTCCACCCCACTCTCCAACGCGAGCGACCGGAGGTGGGAGTGCCGAATCTCCAGAGAACTTCGCGGCCCGGAACAGGAGACCGTCCCCAGAATCCCTAGAATTACAAGCCAACGCACGCATCCACAGCAACATGACGCTACCCTCACGGCAAGGACGGCTTTACCCGGTAAGAAAATATCGAATTCTCCCCTGCAAATACGGTATCATGCTCAGGCCATGACATCGGAAATCCTCGAGCGCCTCGACGCCTTCATCAAGATGAAGGGCCTCCGCCATACCCCCCAGCGAAACGCGATCGTGGAAGTCATCTTCGCCAGCGACGAACACTTCACTCCCGACGAACTCTTCGAAAAGCTGCGGACTACGGACGCCCAGACCTCCCGTGCAACGATCTATCGGACCCTGACNCTCCTTACCGAGGCAGGGCTGCTCCAGGAGATCGACCTCGGAGACGGGCAAACCACCTTCGATCCAAACTTCCTCAACAAACCCTCTCACAATCACCTTGTCTGCGTAGATTGCGGCGAGGTCATCGAATTCGAAGACGGCCACCTCGAAGTGCTCAACGACTGCATCACCCGCCGCCTCGGATTCCAACCGGTCAAGCAGTCGCTGCGTATCGAAGCGTGCTGCGAAGAGCTCCGCTCCAGCAGGCGCTGTCCCAATCTCATCCAGGCCCGGGTCGAGCGAAAACGGCTCCCCGCCAAAAAGCAGTAACCGGCACGCTTTGCAGCGGAGATCCCGGCTGAATGCTACCCACCGGCCCGCAATCTCTGCGGAAGCGGCCTGTGGACGGTATTTCCGGCGCCAGTTTTTGACGCCGGGCCTTCCACCTGTTAGCGGATGACCGAAGAACAATGAATTCCATCCACGGTGCTCACTCCTTCCAGCTGAAATCAGACTGCGTTGAACTCGCAGTCAGCCAAACGGGCGGCATGCTCGCCCCTGTTCTCTTCCGCTCAGGGGGCTCGGAATTCTCTCCCTATGCCCTCGCCCCCTGGCAGCCTCACGAACTTTCCGACGACCTCCCAAACCTCCTCAAATACCTCCGCGGCGACTTCCTCTGCCTTCCCTTCGGGCCCCAGGACGACGGGGATCCACACGGTGACGCCGCCAACGCCGAGTGGTCCCTGGTGGAACATGAGCCCGACTCCCTCCACCTCTTCCTCGAGCCCGGCGATATCGGCGGACGGGTTGATAAGATCCTCCGGTTGCGCACCGGACACGCTGCGGTCTACTGCGAACACCGAATCTCGGGCCTCGAGGGGCGCTACAGCTTCGGCAACCACCCCATTCTGGATTTTTCAGGCCTGCCGGAGGGTGAGGGCCGGGTCACCACCTCCCCTTTCCGTTGGGGATCGGTCAATCCCGGCCTTTTCTCCGACCCGGCCAACGACGAATACCAGTCCCTTGTCCCAGGCGCCTGCTTCTCCGACCTGCGTGAAGTTCCACTTGCTGCCGNGCTTCCCCGCGATCCCGGACAGGTCGCAGCTGGTGGCACCACTGACCTGACTCGCTACCCGGCCCGGGAGGGATTCGAGGATCTCATCATGCTGGTAAACGAAGCCGCCACAGACTCCCAGCCGTTCGCTTGGACCGCAGCCGTTCTCGATTGCTGCGTCTGGTTTTCCCTCAAGGATCCCGCTCAATTCCCCGCCACCCTCTTCTGGATTTCCAATGGCGGACGCCGGGGCAGCCCCTGGAACGGCAGCCACCTTGGCCGCCTCGGCCTGGAAGAAGTCTGCTCCCACTTCGCCGACAGCGTCACATGCTCGCGCGAGGACAGGCTGTCCCACGAAAACATCCCCACAACCCGCTCCTTTACCAGGGACGAAGAGACCTCCCTCCGTATCGTGCAAGGCCTCACCGCCGCTCCTGCAGACTTCGGGGCGGTTTCCTCCATCACCCCCTGCGGGGACGAGGGCCTCACCATCATCTCGGACACCGGGACGACCTTGGAGGTGCCTGTGGACTGGAACTTCGTTCTCTGAGATCGCAGGAGAAACGGCACTCCACCCACCCTGCGCCCAGCCCCGGGAACTGAAAGGGACCCCGGCTCCCAGCTGGACTGGCCCTCCCGGGCTGCCCCACGACCCGATCCTTGGCCCGCCGATCCCACCATCTCCTGAAAATTCCTGTATCCCGCATCTTGCATCCTGCAGCGCCCTCCCCTTCACTCTCCGCCACGGCGCAACCGCCCCGCCCATCTATTCTCAACGAAATCATGAGTCATCCTCGCACAACCGAAGACCTCACCACGGTCACCAGCAACGTCCGCAGCCTTGTCGAAGGGCATCTCGAAGACACTGGCGGACTTCTCCGCCTTGCCCCGGCCTGGGTCCCAAGGTCCTTCCTGCAGCCGGGACTCCGTATCAAACTGCACCCCGATGACACCTACGCCTACGGACTGAGCCGGGGCGGCATTGACGAACGCTGGTTTGGATCGACGACCGAGTGTGCCAATGAGGGAAGGGTCCCNGATGAAGGNCTTTCCTACGTCGTAGTCGGCAACGANCGCTTCACCCTGCGAGATGCGATCGATGAATGCGGTGCCGGCATCATCGGGGAAGNAATCTGGGGCAAGTATGGAAAGTGGCCCGTCTACTCGAAGTTCTTCGACAACATGGGCCCGATTCCTCATCACATGCACCAGAATGCCGAACAGGCCGCCCTGGTCGGGCAGGAAGGCAAGCCCGAGAGCTACTACTTCCCACCCCAGCACAACAACGTGGGAAACAATTTCCCCTACACTTTCATGGGCTTCGAGCCTGGCACCACCCGTCAGCAGGTCTACGACTGCATTGCCAACTGGCACAAGGGTGACAACAAGATCCTCGAACTCTCCAAGGCCTACAAGCTCCAGCCCGGAACCGGCTGGCTCATCGATCCGTGCGTGCTTCACGCTCCGGGCTCGCTCTGCACCTACGAACCACAGTGGGGGTCTGACGTTTTCGGAATGTATCAAAACCTCGTCGAGGGCCGTGAAGTCCCCTGGTCCCTGCTCGTCAAGGATATGCCGGAAGACAGGCACAACGACATCGACTTCATCATTGACCAGCTCGACTGGGANAAAAACCTCGATCCCAACTTTAAGGACAACCACTACCTTGAACCAGTCACCTCCGAGAAGGGCGAGGGTTTCCACGACAAGTGGATCGTCTACGGCAAGGTGGACGGTGAACAGCTCTTCACCGCCAAGGANATCACCGTCGATCCCGGNCNTAAGTGTACCATCAAGGACGGCGGCGCCTACGGNCTGATAGTNGTGCAGGGCGAGGGGNTCGCCAACAAGCTACGCCTCAACTGCCCCAAGCTCCTCCGCTTCAACGAGCTCTCCCAGGACGAGTTCTTCGCCACTGANGCCGCTGCCCGGGCTGGGGTCACCTTCGAAAATACCTCCGAGACGGAGCCTCTCGTCTGCCTGCGCTACTTCGGACCCGACGCCCAGCCCGACGCCCCGGCGATGGGTGCCCACAGGACACCGTAGGCGGTTCAGTCTCCCATTCGCCCCTTGGCCGGGAAGGACCCGCTTCCCGGGGCCTCATGTCCAATGGGGCCTTTTCCGTGTCCCGACCTCCAACAAGGTTCACAAAGNTAAAGTATTCAGCCCTTCGTCTCTTGATATTCCCCGGCGGTTCCGACGACTCAGTTCACCCCACCGCCTCCCTTGCCCCAGCCCGCCCCCGNCGTTAGCGTCCCCCATGACNGGAGCTCCGGGCCTTGAACANCTCCAGCGCAGGAAGCAGCGCTGGCTCCTCCTGCTCTGGAGCTGCGGAGCTCTCTTCGCCCTCTCCACCATCATCGGCCTCGGAGCCTCCCTCAGCCGCGCCAGGAAAACGGTGGAAATGGCCGACTCCCTCTCCGAATCCGCCTACGAAACCATGATCGAAGGCACCCTGCTCCAAATGAAGATGGGCTTNNTTTTCGGAACNCTCACCTTTCTTTCCTACNTGTGCTGTGCNCTCATGCACCACCGGGCCAAACAACAGCTGCAAAAGGCCCACGACGAAAATCGCCATCTCGCCATCCTCGAGGAATTANTCGAGCAGGAGGGGGAAACTCGCGAATGAACAAGCCCCTGGCGCGGGCTCCTCTCCGCCCCACCCCCCCCGCGGGCATTCCGGACCGCCGGCCGACTCCGAATTGACCCGTTTTTTCCCTTCCCCGGGACTCCCCTCACCCTCTAGCTTTTTNCCGCACACGGCGTCAGGCGCCCGGGCCGTCACGTCCCGAATCACCCAATATTCAAGAACCAGCAACCATCTCCGAATCATGTCCAGCAAACCAGCATTGCACAACGCCATGTGGCCCGGACTCGTCGGCAAGGGCGACGANGAAGGCCAGGAACCCCCCATCCTGCTCGATCGCATGCTCGAGCTCACCGCCGCGGCCGAGGTCAATGGCCAGAAGTTCGACGGAATCGACTACTTTCTGTTTCACCCCCACACCGATCCAGANTCTACGGATGCCCAGCTCGGGGAGATCGCCGACAAGATCGCTTCCCATGGGTTCGCCGTCGGCTCGCTGGTGGCCCCGGTCTGGCCCGGAACCGTCGGTGATTCCGCCATGGGCGACGACGAAGCCACCNGCAAATTCCTCAAGGCCGTGGAGGTCGGTTGCCGGATCGCCAACGTCTTCAATGAGCACGGCATTCGAAAGTCCGGCGTCATCCGGATCGACTCCGCCGAGTTCGGCGTCGAGGAGTGGCGCAAGGACCCCGTGACCAATACCAAGCGGATCGCCAATACCTTCCGCGAAGCAGCCAAGATTGCTGCCGACCACGGNGAGCGNCTCGCCGCCGAGGGCGAGATCTGCTGGGCCGGNATGCACTCGTGGAAAGACATGCTCGACCTCCTGGAGGAAGTCGGCATGCCCGAAACACTGGGATTCCAGGCAGACATGGCGCACACTTATCTCTACCTGATGGGATACAACGCACCCGAGCATGCCCTCCTGCAGGAAGGCTACACGGACGAGGAGTTCTGGCCNGCCTACGAGGAGATGGTCGACAAGCTGCGCCCCTGGACGATCGACTTCCACGTGGCCCAGAACGACGGCACGGTCCACGGCGCCGGGTCCCACGACAAGACTGGCAAGCACTGCCCGGCCGACGATCCGAACGGCAAGCTGGATATCACCAAGGCGGCCGGCTACTGGCTGAAGGATGCCCCCGCGCGCGGCATTCAACATCTCTGCTGGGATGGCTGCATGTTCTCAAACGCCACCCTTGAGGACCCCGCGACCTGGAACACAATCCTCGATGCCATGATCAAGGTCCGCGACGCCCATGGCAGCAACTGGGACTGAAGCAAATCCTGAAACAACCACCTCATCATGAGCGAAAAGAAACCACTCAACATCGGTCTCGTAGGCTANGGCTTCATGGGCCGGACCCACTCCAACGGCTACAAGCGAGTCAACGATTTCTTCCCGGACCTCGAGTATCGACCCGTCCTCAAGGCCATCTGCGCCCGAAANGAGGAGCGCGCCCAGGCATTCGCGGACCAGTGGCAATTCGAGTCCGTCGAAACAGACTGGAAGGCCCTGATTGCACGGGATGACATCGATGCCATCGATATCTGCACACCCAACGACACCCANGCCCCCATCGCTATTGCCGCTGCCGAGGCTGGCAAGATGGTTCTCTGCGAAAAACCGCTCGCCCGGACGACGGAAGAAAGCCTTCCCATGGTGGAGGCCGTCGAGAAGGCAGGTGTCGCCAACACCGTGTGGTACAACTACCGCCGCGTTCCTGCCGTCACCCTCGCCAAGCAGATCGTCGACTCCGGAAAACTCGGCAAGATCTTCCACTACCGCGCCAACTTCCTGCAGGACTGGACCATCAGCGCCGAACTCCCACAGGGGGGTGAGGGCCTCTGGCGCCTGGACGCTGCGGCGGCAGGCTCCGGAGTCACTGGCGACCTCCTAGCCCACTGTATTGATACCGCCATCTGGCTCAACGGTGGCATCAAGGACGTTTCGGCCGTAACCGAAACCTTCATCAAGGAGCGCATCCACACCGCCACCGGAGAGAAGCAGGAAGTCACCATCGACGACGCCTGCCTCTTCCACTGCCACTTCAATAATGGATCACTCGGCCTCTTTGAGTCCACCCGCTACGCCCGCGGCCACAAGGCGCTCTACACCCTGGAGATCAACGGGGAGAATGCTTCCATCCGCTGGGATCTGCACGACCTCAACCGCCTTGAGTATTTCGATCACTCCGACGAAGGCCAGGTGCGCGGATGGCGCAGCATTCACATCTCGGACGGGGACCACCCCTATCTGGACAAGTGGTGGGTCCCTGGCCTCTGCATTGGTTACGAACACACCTTCGTACACCAGGTGGCCGATTTCCTCGCCTCCCTCAGCAGCGGTGAACCCTGCAAACCGAACTTCCGCGATGCTCTTGAGACGGCAAAAGTCTGCGACGCCGTCCTGGCTTCCGCTGCCGACCGCAGCTGGAAGGACGTATAGAGCCTGCAAGGTGGGCCGGGTCCCGCAGCCTTGCCCTCTCCCACAGACAGGAGGCCTCCGTCGGAGGCCTCTTTTTTTGTCAGGACCCAGCCCGGATCTGGATACCCCCGGACACACACGCCCCTGATATTCACCCCACACACCTTACCTGCCCATCCCTCCGCCGGACCTTGATGAAGGACCGAAAAAACCTTGGACTCCCCGGAAGAAAGCTGGCACACAACCCTCCCGAAATCACGCCCACCATGCTTCAGGAAGGTATTCTCAATCCACAGGTCCTCGACCTTGTCGCCCGCATTCGCCACACGAACACCCTCGTCATCTGCGACTGGGCCTTTCCCTACTGGAAGGAAATCGAAACTGTTGACATTTCCCTCAGCCGAGGGATCCCCAGCGTCCTCGACGTGCTGAAGCTCCTCCAGCCCAACTTCAAGGTGGGCACCATCTGGCAGGCCGAGGAGTTCCTCCACACCACCCCCGCCGAAACAATCAAGGATTTCGATGACTGCTTCGCCACGTTCCTCGACGCCGGGGTCGTTC
>PBLI01000008.1 GCA_002721695.1 Roseibacillus sp.
TGAGTCGCTTCCTCGGCGGGAGTCGCTTCCTCGGCAGGAGCGGAGTCCTCGGCAGGAGCGGAGTCCTCGGCAGGAGCGGAGTCCTCAGTGGAGGTTGGTTCCACAGAGGCCTCCTCAACCGGGGCGGGAGCGTCCTGGTCGGAGGGCGAATTGTCGTTGCTGGTAACCATGATGATGAGGGTATTAGAATTTCAGTCCGCCTTCTCGCGCGGCTTCCGCCAGTGCCTTGATCTTTCCGTGGTAGAGATGTCCACCCCGGTCGAAGACCACCGAATCAATGTTGGCCGCCCCGGCACGAGTGGCGATGAGGGCTCCCACCTTCTCAGCGGTGGCGACATTCGAACCCGCTTTTTCTACTTCCTTGTCCAGGCTGGACGCGGCGCACAGTGTTCGTCCCGCCTCGTCGTCAATCACTTGGGCGTAGACGTGGTAGTTGGAATAGTGAACCGCCAGACGGGGACGATCTGCCGTCCCCGATACTTTCTTGCGGATACGCCGGTGGATCTTCCGGCGGGCTTCCTTTCGATTAAGGATACTCATGGTCTTTGCTCTGCTGGGGGATTAACTCTGCACGCTCTTACCGGCCTTCCGGCGAACGTATTCACCAACATAACGGACTCCCTTCCCCTTGTAGGGCTCGGGAGGATAGTAATTACGAACTTCCGCCGCAAACTGACCGACGACCTGCTTGTCCGTTCCCTCCACCTTGATCTTGGTGTTCTCGGTCACCGTGACGGTAATTCCTTCGGGAATGGGATGTAGGATGGGGTGGGACTTCCCCAGACTGAGATCCAGCTTGTCGCCTTTGACCGCAGCCCGGAAACCGACACCCTGGATCTCCAATTCTTTGGTAAAGCCGGCGGAAACCCCCTCGACCATGTTGCTGATCAAACTGCGGGCGGTCCCGTGCAGAGCACGCACCCGCCGTTGATCGTTCTCACGCTTGACGGTGAGGGTAGTGTCTTCCTGTTCAACGGAGATACCCGTCGGGAGCTGCCATTCCAGTTTACCCTTGGGGCCCTCCACGGTAACTCCTCCCTGCGAGGTCAAGTTGATCGAGACCTTGTCGGGGAGGCTGATGATTTTCTGTCCAACTCGTGACATTATTCTCTATAGGTTGGAGTTACCACACAAAGGCGAGCAGTTCACCGCCAACGTTCTGACGCCTCGCCTGCGAACCGGTCATGATTCCCTTGGAGGTCGATACGATCGAAATGCCAAGACCGTTGAGAACACGTGGAATCTCCTGTGATCCCACATAGCGACGACGCCCCGGCTTGGAAACCTTCTCCAGGTCGGTAAGAGCCGGAGTGCCATCCACGAACTTGGTCTTGACCTGCAGCTGTGGAAACTCGCCCGAGGTATCAACCTCGTAGTTCCAGATGTATCCCTCCTCCTTGAGAATACGGGCGATTTCCGCCTTGGTCTTTGAGAAGGGAGCCGAAAAATGATCGTTATGGGCCCGCGAAGCGTTCTTGAAGCGGGTCAGGAAATCGGAAATGGGATCTGAAAGGACTGCCATGATTCAATCTGGTTGGTTAATGCTTAGGCTGCCGCCTCGGCTTTTTCCTGACCCTCCTGGGGCTGCGGCTTGCGGAAGGGAAAGCCCAGCGCATCAAGGAGGGCCTTGCCATGGTCATTGCTGTTTGCGGTCGTGACGAAGATGATGTCGAATCCCAGGTTGCGCTTGATCTTGTCGAGCTCCACTTCGGGGAAAATGGTCTGGTCTGAAATGCCGAGCGCATAGTTACCCCGACCGTCAAAACTCTTGGGCGAAAATCCACGGAAGTCCCGCACGTTGGGCGCCGTGACATGGATAAAACGATCCATGAACTCCCACATGCGACTTCCCCGCAGGGTCACCCGGGCACCCACCGCCTCACCGGCACGAACCTTGAAGTTAGCCACACTCTTTCGTGCAAAAACGACGCTGGGCTTCTGTCCCGTAATGCGGGCTATTTCCTCGACCGCATCCTCGGTAGCGGTCTTCCGTTCGGCCTGAGCGTATCCGACGTGGCTGGTAACCACGATCTTCTCCAGCCTGGGAACCTGATTGATGTTAGTCAGGCCAAGCTGCTCCTGGAGTGCCGAAACGACGTTCTCCTTGTAGTAGGTCAGTAGGGTAGGTGTCATGGTAGCGGTTCAGCTCTGAAGTTGGCTTAAGCGCATTCTTCGTTCTGGAGTCGATCGTTTAATCGGCCTGCAGTTTCTTCACGTTGGAAATGTGGATCGGGCCATCCTTTTCAAGAATGCCACCGTCAGGATTCTGTTCCGAGCGCCGCACGGCCTTCTTCATCACGCGAACTCCTTCTACGATGACTTGTTCACGTTCGGGATGAACCTCGAGCACCTTGCCTTGTTTTCCCTTGTGGTTGCCGGCAATCACCTCGACGACGTCGTCGGGCTTCACGTGTGTCTTGATGCGGGACATGGTGGAGTGGGGTTGATTTTGATGAGTTGACTGGTCAGCACAAAAGGATGCGGAATCAGAGTACCTCCGGGGCGAGAGAAACAATTTTCATGAAGTTCTTTTCACGCAGCTCGCGCGCAACCGGCCCGAAAATGCGGGTTCCCCGGGGGTTCCCATCCTTGTCAATAATGACGACCGCGTTCCCGTCAAACCGTAGCGCCGAGCCGTCCCGCCGGCGAATGGGCGCGGCAGTGCGAACCACCACGGCCTTTACCACCGAGCCCTTCTTGATGGAGGCAGTGGGAATGGCCTCCCGCACGTGTGCGGTGATGACATCGCCGACATTGGCGCTCTTGGTCCCACCCTTGCCGATAACTCCGATCATCTTGGCGATGCGGGCCCCGGTATTATCGGCAACCTCGACTTTGGATTCCATCTGGATCATGGCAAATCAATCGTTGGTAGTTAGAACAGATTCTGGTGGTCTGGATTCGAGCTGCAGCTAGTGGGACAGCACTTCGGTCAGGCGCCAGCGCTTGAGCTTGGACGTTGGCCGGGTCTCTTCGATCCGTACCCGGTCCCCCACCGCTGCCTCACCTTTCTCGTCGTGAGCGTAGAATTTCTTCGAACGTTTGATGATCTTCTTGAATTTCGGGTGGGGCACACGAACGATGAACTCCACCACGATGGTCTTATCCATCCTGGTCGAGATCACATTACCGACCCGCTGCTTCCGCAGGCCCTGCTCTTTCTGGGTATCAGACATGAATTGAAATAAGGTTGGTTCCTTGGTTGGCGGCCTTACTCGGACTCCGCCCCCTGGTGGCGGCGCTCACTCAGCACGGTCATCACGCGGGCAGCTTCCCGCCTGACGAGACGCAGTCTCGCGCTATTTTCGAGTTGTCCGGTCGATTGCTGGAGCCGGAGATTCAGCCCCTCCTGCTTGAGATCACGCAGGCGGGCCTGGAGCTCTTCGGTGCTCAGTTCGCGAATTTCAGAAATCTTGGTTTGAGGCATCGTTACGATGTTCGTTGAAGGCTGATGTCGTGGCTTAGGAGGAGAACTGGGAGCGGGAGACGAAGCGAGTGCGAATACCAAGTTTGTAGGACGCGAGACGCATGGCTTCCCGGGCTGCGCTTTCCGGAACCCCGGCGATCTCAAAAAGCATCGCCCCAGGTCGGATGACTGCCACCCATCCTTCTACCGGCCCCTTACCCTTACCCATCCTGGTTTCTGGTGGGCGGGCGGTGATCGGCTTGTGAGGAAAGACGCGGATCCAGACTTTTCCTTTCCGTTTGAGCTCACGGTTGATCGCGACACGGCAGGCCTCGATCTGACGGGAAGTCATCCAGCCCCGGTCCAGGGCCTGGAGACCGTAGTCACCAAAACTGACGTCTACTCCGCGGCTGGCGTTTCCACCCCGATTGCCGCGCTGCGACTTGCGAAACTTAACACGTTTTGGAATCTGTGCCATGGTTCTACTTCCTTAGAATTTTCACGTTATTTTCCCCCAGAGGGTCCANCNNNNCCACCGGGTCCACCGGGTCCACCGGGTCCACCGGGTCCACCGGGTCCACCGGGTCCACCGGGTCCACGCCCGGGCCCACCCGGACCCCGACCTCCGGGNCCTCCGGGTCCTCCGGGTCCACGGCCTCCCGGCCCTCGGCCTCCAGGCCCTCCACGACGATCGTCACGGCGCGGAGGTCGGCCTCCACGGCTGCCCCCCCCGTCCTTCTCATTCTCCTCCTTGCGGTTGATCCAGCACTTTACACCGATAATGCCGTAGACCGTCTTGGCCTCGGCGAAACCGTAATCGATGGGCACACGGAGCGTCTGGAGCGGAACCTTTCCTTCGCGATACCACTCGGCCCGGGCGATGTCCGCACCACCGAGACGACCAGCGCAGCGGATTCGGATCCCCTCCGCGCCGAAATCCATCGCCGTCTGGAGCGCCCGCTTCATGGCCCGACGGAAGCTGATCCGGCGCTCCAGCTGAACTGCCACATTTTCAGCCACCAACTGGGCGTCTAGTTCCGGCTTTCTTACCTCCACAATGTCAATCTTGACCTGGGCCTCACCGCAGATCTTTGCGATATCTTTCGTCATGCGCTCGATCTCAGAACCCTTTCGGCCGATCACGAGACCGGGCCGAGAGGTGTGGAGAGTCACGCGAACACTGTTCCAGGCGCGCTCGACGACCACCTTGGAGAGAGCAGCGAACTGAAGACGGCCACTGAGGTACTTCCGCACCCTGAGATCTTCATGCAACTTCTCCCGATAATCCTCGCCTTCGGCATACCACTTGGAACGCCAGTCGCGGTTGACTACGAGTCGGAATCCGACGGGATTTACTTTTTGTCCCATAATTATTAGTGTTGGGGAAAGGGTCTCAGTCTTCCTTCTTTTCTTCCTCCGCCTCAGCAGGCTCTTCTTCGGCCTCAGCGGGTTCTTCTTCGACGGGCGATGGGGCAGCCTCGGCCACCGGTTCGTCCGCAGACGGTTCTTCAGCTGCCGATTCTTCAGCTGCCGGCTCTTCGGCATTGTCCTGCCCAGCAGATACTTCCGCTTCCCCTGCGGCCGGCTGGTCAGCGGACGCTTCCGGCTCCACCGGCGGGACTTCTTCCTCCGCCTCTTCAACCTCCACGTCCCCGGCCTTGGACTCGGGAGCGGGTTTCTTCTTCGCCTTCGGCTTACGCTCGCGCACAGGCTTCTCCTCAGCCTCCACCTCATCGGTAAGGATGATATANATGTGACTCGTGCGCTTTCGGATGGCGCTTGCAGACCCCCGGGCCCGAGGCTTGAAGCGGCGGAACGAGGGACCATCTGAAATATTGGCTTCCTTCACGTGCAGACTGTCAGCCGCCAGATCGTGATTATTCTCGGCATTAGCCACCGCGCTCTTNAGCGTCTTTCCGATCAGGAAAGCGGCTTTCTTCGGGGTGAAGTTGAGTGTGTCGAGAGCATCAGATACCGGGAGGCCCTGAATCTCNCGCGCCACGTCACGCGCCTTCTTGGGCGAGATGCGGGCATATTTGTATACGGAGCGAACTTCCATGATGTGAGGGAAAACTTCCTGTTAGTTCTTCTTGAGAGAAGCGGTGTCGTTGAACCGCACCGGGTTATCGTCTTTTTCGAGTCGNTGCACGAACACCCCGCAGATNTCGGGACGNACGTCAGCTACCATGGCCTCGGCAACCAACTGATCGCCACGCNTGATGTTAAAGATCATTCCGATCCGAGCGTTCTCCCTGGCACCCACGTTCAGAACCACGAGACCACTCTTCTCGTCGATACTCTTGACCAGGGCGTGCTGGAGATTGCCGCGTTCGATGTTCTGCTCAGGCTTGTTGCGCAGTCCGAGTTCCACTTCGAGCGCCCGGAGGTGAGCCTCCACCCGGGCCCGGGCATCGGGATCAGCCGTGATGGCGCTCTTCAGGTAGGACTGCACCGCGGCAGAGAGCCGGATGGCTGCCTCCTCCATNCGCCGCAAGCGGCGATCCAGCACTGTTACGTTCTGCCACGCTTCCACAGNACGCTCTCCACTGTCGTCGAGAAGGTCCTTGCCGAGGGCCTGCAGGCGAACCTTGATCCTCGCGAGGGCTTCGGCAGACTCCTTCTCGCGAAGGTTGGCTTCCACCAAGCTCTCCTGCAGGCTCGCTTTCTGGATCCTGAGCCGGGCGTTTTCGGTCTTGAGGCGGNCCAGCTCTTCCTGATCCTGGCCCACAACCACGGACACTCCCGCCCCGACCGCCAGGGAGGCGATGAGCATCAGCTTGGGAAGAGTGCCTTTCATGAGATTGGAGAGTGATCGGGATGCGGNCAAAGAAATCTTACTTCTTACCCAGACCCCCATGGGTCTTGAAAATGCGGGTGGGAGCAAACTCCCCGAGCTTNTGGCCCACCATGTTTTCGGTAACGTAGACGTTGGTGAAAACCTTGCCNCTATGCACAAGGAACGTGAGCCCAACGAAATCGGGTGTGATCATGGAGCGGCGGCTCCAGGTTTTGATGGGCTTCTTGTCACCCTTGTCAACGGCNGCATCGATCTTGGCCAGAAGNTTCTGGTCGACGAACGGTCCTTTTTTNAGAGAACGTGGCATGATAAGGATTGGTTAACGCTTNTTGGATTTGCGGCGCTCGACGATGAATTTGTTGCTCGCCTTATGTTTAGTACGNGTGCGCTGTCCCTTGGTGTGACCCCAGGGAGACTTCAGGTGCTGCCGGCCACCACCGGACTTGGATTTGCCCTCACCTCCACCATTGGGGTGGTCGACGGGGTTCATGCACATCCCACGCACGGTCGGCCGGACCCCCTTCCAGCGCGTCCGGCCGGCCTTCCCGGAAACCTCGTTCATGTGGTCACGATTCCCAACCTGCCCGATCGTGCAGTAGCAGTTCTCGTGGAAGCGACGGATCTCGCCGGAGGGCATCTTGATCAGGGCGTAACCACCCTCACGGTTGGAAACCACCGCCTGCTGGCCCGCCGCCCGGGCCACCTTGCCGCCCCCGCCCGGACGCAGCTCGATGTTGTGGACCGCGGTGCCGAGAGGAACGCTCTTCAGCGGCATCGCGTTGCCCGGGGAAGGCGGAGCGCTTTCACCTGCAACCACCGTAGCCCCGACAGCAAGCCCGGCTGGGCAAAGGATATAGGCCTTCTCGCCATCGGAATACTGTATCAGTGCGATCCGACACGTCCGGTTGGGATCATACTCCACCGCAATTACCTCAGCTTCAACGTCGTGCTTGCGGCGCTTGAAGTCCACCAGGCGATACTTACGCTTATGACCGCCACCAATGTGACGACAGGTGATTCTTCCCTGGTTGTTACGGCCTCCGCTCTTCGGGAGCGGTTCGGTGAGGCTCTTTTCGGGCTTCGTCTTCGTGATCTCCTCGTACGTCGGCCACACCTTGTAGCGGTTCGACGGAGTCACTGGCTTGAAGCTTTTGAGTGGCATGGGTGGAAAGTGGTTGGTTCGTTAAATCGTCAGTTTGATGATTCGGATCCGGATTACCTGAGTCTGAAATATTCCATCAACTGGTTCACTAGATGAGATCGATGCTGTCACCGTCCTTGAGACGGACCATGGCCTTCTTCCAGGCTGCGGTCTTCCCCTGGTCGGCCCGGCGAACACGCTTCATCTTTCCGCTGTAGTTGGCGGTGCGAACTGCGACGACCTTCACTCCGAAAGCCTGCTCGACGGCACGCTTGATCTCGAGCTTGTTGGCACGCCGGTCTACCTTNAAGACGTATTCATTGTTGACCTCCTGAAGCAGGGTGGACTTCTCGGAAAGCCGCACGTTGTCGATGACTGAGTAGATGTCTCTCATTGGTCAGTGTTGTTCGCGCTTACTAACTTAGTTGGTTCGGGCTGCAAGAACCTCAAGGGCCCCGGTCGTCAGGATGATGGCATCATGGTAAAGAAGCTCCTCGATGCTCACCTCGCTGGCCGGCAGGCACATCACCCCGGGCAGGTTCCGGTGTGCGAGCAGGGTCTTGTCATCAAACTTGGAAGAGACCACGAGGACCTTGGCGGCCTCCGTAATCCCCTTCACCGCGGCCTGGAACGACTTGGTCTTGCCGTCCGGGATTTCAAAGGAGTCGACCACGTGGATATTACCGCCCGCGATGCAGTCTCCAAGCACACGCCGAAGCGCAAGTTTGCGGATCTTCTTGGGCACATGCTTCGAATAGTCCCGGGGACGCGGACCGTGGGCTACTCCACCCCCTACGTAAATCGGCACCTTGGACGTCCGGTGGCGGGCATTGCCCGTGCCCTTCTGCCGATACATCTTCCGTCCTGTTCCCCGCACTTCGCCCCGGGTCTTGGTGTTGGCAGTTCCGGATCGCCGATTGGCCTGGTAAGCCACGATCAGATCGTGCACAGCCTGACCGCCCCGCTCGCCGTCTTCTACGACTTGCAGGTTGGCAGCCTTGGCTTCTTCAAGAGTGAGTGTCTTGGCAGACATATCGCTATCTATTCTAAAGTTTGGTTACTCCGCAGCGGCCGGAGCGGGTTTCTTTTTTGCAGGGCGGATAACAACGTAACTGCCCTTTGCTCCCGGGACGGCACCCGAAACAAGAACAACATTGTCCTCCGCACGGACCTGCACGATCTTGAGATTCTGCGTGGTGCGGTTGCGCTGTCCGTCGTGCCCGGGCATCTTCTGGTTCTTCCAGATGCGCCCCGGCCAGGTGCCTGCCCCGACCGCACCGGGCCGGCGATGGGTCATGTGACCGTGGGAATCAGGACCTCCCCCGAAGTTGTAACGCTTCACCACACCCTGAAAACCCTTACCCTTGGTGGTGCCGATNACGTCCACCCACTGGCCGTTCTGGAAGAGCTCTGCTCCNGGGTGGCTCTCCGGAACTTCTTCTCCGTCCTCAAGGCGGAATTCACGGATAATACGTTTGTTCGAAGAGCCATGCTTCTTGAAGTGCCCCAGTGCTGGCTGCTTCATCCGCTGCTCCTTCTGGTCGGAGTAGGCCACCTGCACCGCATCGTAACCGTCCGAGCCATCACTGGCCTTGCGCTGGACGAATTCGTTGCCGGTCACGTCGATGACAGTGACGGGGATGGCGCTCCCCGCCTCCTGATCGAAGACCCGGGTCATTCCGATTTTCTTGCCTATCAGTCCTAGTGCCATGGTTGGTGGGGTAGTCGAAAGGTTCAGTTAGATGCGGATCGTGATATCCACCCCCGCAGGAAGGTTGAGCTTCTTCAACTCGTCTACCGTCCGGGCCGTCGGATCCATGATGTCGAGCAGGCGCTTGTGGGTCCGGATCTCGAACTGCTCGGCGGATTTCTTGTTCACGTGCACGGAACGGTTCACCGAGAATTTCTCGATGCGAGTCGGCAGGGGAATGGGACCCGCCACCTTGGCGCCGGTACGCTTGGCGGTTTCAACGATTTCAACGGCGGACTTGTCGATCGCGCGGTGGTCGAACGCCCTGAGGCGGATTCTGATCTTCTGGTTTTCCATGGGGAGAGAGAATTACGAAAGTGTTTGCATGCTGGTTCAGGCGGCGACCATCCCGCGTTCCTTGCAGATCGCCTCCACGATCGCCTGCGGGACAGGATCGAAACTCGCCGGGGTCATCACGAAAGAGGCCCGGCCTGAGGAAATCGTGCGCACATCCGTGGAGTAGCCAAACATTTCGGCGAGAGGCACCTTGGCCTTCACGATCGCGACGTTTCCCTTTGCTCCGATTTCGTCGATATGACCACGCCGGCGATTGAGGTCGCCGATGATATCACCCTGATGCTCATCTGGGGTGGTGACTTCCACGTCCATGATGGGCTCAAGCAGAATCGAGCCAGCCTTCTTGAAGGCATCCTTCATTGCGAAAATTGCAGCCATCTTGAAGGCGTTCTCATTGGAGTCGACGTCGTGGGAGGAACCGTCCGTTATGTTCACGTGGACATCCACCACCGGGTATCCCGCGACTACCCCGTTGGTCATTGCTTCCTGCACCCCGGCATTGACCGCGTTCATGTATTCCCTGGGAATTGCTCCCCCAACCACGAGGTTTTCGGTAGTAAGGCCGTCTCCCTTCTCATTCGGAACCACATCAAGAACCACGTGTCCATACTGGCCCCGCCCCCCGGTCTGCTTCTTGAGGATACCCTCGCCCCCCGCTTCACCTGTAATTGTCTCGCGGTAGGCGATCTGCGGCTTGCCCACATTGGCCTCCACGCTGAACTCCCGGCGCAAGCGGTCGATGATGACCTCAAGGTGCAACTCCCCCATGCCGGATATAATGGTCTGCCCGGTCTCTTCGTCAGTATGCACTACGAAGGTGGGATCCTCTTCCATGAGACGGCCCAGACCGGTCGACATCTTCTCCTGGTCTGCAGTTGTTCGGGGCTCTACCGCCATCGCGATGACCGGCTCCGGGAAGCTTGGAGGCTCAAGCAGGATATCGAATTTCTGCGCACAAAGGGTGTCCCCCGTGGTCACATTCTTGATTCCAACAATGGCCGCAATATCGCCAGCATAGCAGGTCTGAATCTCCTCGTGCTTGTCAGCCTGAATCTGGATCAGCCGGCCGATACGCTCCTTCCTCCGGGTGCGCGGGTTGTAGACCATGTCCCCCTTGGACACCGTCCCGGAGTAAACGCGGAAGAAGACCAGCTTGCCGACATACTTGTCTGCCCACAGCTTGAAGGCCAGGGAGCAGAACCTGCCATTGTCATCGGTGGGGGCCAGGACCTCGACATCCTCGTCGTCAGCCTTCTGTCCCCTTGCGGCAGGAATCTCAAGCGGGCTGGGCAGGTAGTCCACGACCGCATCCACCAGAAACTGAACCCCCTTGTTCTTGAAGGCTGATCCACCCGCAATCGGGACCACCTTGTTGGCGATCGTGGCCCGACGCATGGCACGCTTGAGGTCGGCTACCGTGATTTCCTGCTCAAGGAGGAATTTCTCACCGAGCTCCTCGTCTTCATTGGCCAGCGTATCAAGGATCTCCTCGTAGGCTTCATTCGCAAGGACCAGCTGCTCCTCGGTGAGATCAGTCACCTCGAAGGTGGATCCGAGGGCATCATCCTCGGTGTAGACGACCGCCTTCTTGTTGAGCACATCGATCTGCCCCTTGAGCTGATCTTCTGCCCCGATTGGTATTAGAATCCGAAGCGGGATGGCCCCCAGTTTCTCCCGCACCTCGTCCACCACGTGCTGAAAGTCGGCACCCACACGGTCCATCTTGTTTACAAACACGATGCGCGGAACGTTGTATTTCGACGCCTGCCTCCAGACGGTCTCGGTCTGCGGCTGAACGCCAGCCACTCCACAGAAAACAACAATCGCGCCATCGAGGACACGAAGCGATCTCTCAACTTCCGCGGTAAAATCGACGTGGCCCGGGGTATCGATGATATTCACCCGCTGTTCCTGCGACTCAAACAGCTTGCAGACGCCCTCGTCCTTGTTCTGCACCCATTCGCAGGTCACTGCCGCGGAGGTAATGGTAATGCCCCGCTCGCGCTCCTGCTCCATGTGGTCGGTGGTGGTGGCACCATCGTGCACCTCCCCGATCCGGTGGATCATCCCCGTGTAGAACAGGATCCGCTCGGTCAGCGTCGTCTTCCCGGCGTCAATATGCGCCGCAATCCCGATGTTCCGCGTCCGCTCAAGCGGATACGGTCGATCAGGGCTGTTCGGGCATTCTGACATTTGGGAAAATGCGGCTGTGGCGGTGGCGAGCATCAAATCGGCTTATTACCAGCGGAAATGGGCAAAGGCGCGGTTGGCTTGCGCCATCTTGTGGACATCGTCGCGCTTGCGGACCGCTCCCCCGGTATTGTTTGCGGCGTCCTTGATCTCGTTCGCGAGGGCGATATGCATCGGAGTGCCCTTGCGGCCCCGGGCAAATCCAATGATCCAGCGCATGGCCAGGGCCTCGGACCGGGAAGCGGCCACCTCAAGGGGAACCTGGTAGGTCGCGCCCCCGACCCGGCGGCTCTTCACCTCCACCCGCGGCTTGGAGTTCTCAACCGCACGCGTAACGACCTCGAGAGGGTCCACCGTGTCAGTTCCTTCGTTGGCCTTGTCGATGGCGGCATAGACGATGCGTTCCGCGAGGGAGCGCTTCCCGTCCTTCATCACCTTGGAAATAAGATGCCCGATCAGTTCGCTGTCGAACTTCGGATCCCGCCGGTCGGGCTTGTGGTAAACTCTTCTTCTTCGAGCCATACTGGATCTCCCTAATTCTTCAGGTTCAAATTACTTCTTGGGGCGCTTGGCGCCATACTTGGAGCGACTCTGCTTCCGGTTCTCGACGCCGAGTGTATCAAGCGACCCGCGTACGATATGGTAACGGACACCCGGCAGGTCTTTGACCCGGCCCCCGCGCACCAGCACGATACTGTGCTCCTGCAAATTGTGTCCCTCGCCCCCGATATAAGCGATCACCTCGTAGCCGTTCGTCAGACGAACCTTGGCTACCTTCCGCAGCGCGGAGTTCGGCTTCTTCGGCGTCCGGGTATATACCTGCAAACACACCCCGCGCCTCTGCGGACAATTGGAGAGTGCCGGCGACTTCGACTTTCGCGTAGCCTGTTTGCGCCCTTTGCGGACAAGTTGGTTGATGGTCGGCATGATTCCTGCTTTTGGGAAGTATCTCGAAGGGTCATTGCTTGCTCACAGAGCGCAGAAGGCAGGCGACGAGAATTACCCTCGCAGGAAGCCTGTTATCCGGAGCTGCACCCGATGAGCTGGTAAATCGCTGTTTTTATGCTGTTTTCCGCGATAAAACACGGATCCCAGCCGCAATTTTGGGGGCCGCGACTATAGGAGCGCGCCCCCTCTTGACAAGGCCTATTTCGGGCATTTTTAGAGGAATATTCCCAGGAAACCTCTAAATTATCAATAAACCCATAAAACTGACCCCCAAAGACGCAAAACCAAGGGCAAATCACCCTCAGGTGCTCCAAACTCACCGGACGACTTTGCTCCTGTCTGGACAACCCGAGTGTTTGGGGACTTCCAATACGATTACATCGGCTGGTTGCCCGCCCCGGGCGATGCTGTATCTCCCACCCTTGCCAGCTGGTTGTGACCCCCCGCAATCCCCGCCGGCATCGTCATCTGGCTGCCTGGGAATAAAATAGCAGGGGGCGGATTCGAACCGCCGACCCAAGGCTTATGAGTCCTTTGCTCTACCCCTGAGCTACCCTGCCGTTTGCAACTGGAGTTGGTGCACCCTCGGGAACACGNCGGGGACTATATCGCGGCGGCNGGNCTGTCTACAGCAAAAACTAGTTCTCCCNCTCNTCCAGCATTGCTTTGACATCCCCTGACCCNGGACGCAAGTTTCTCCTCACCTGTGGCCGACGCCTGCTTCACTCTGCTCAACCGCGCCAACGAAATCGGGGCCAACAGCTACCTGCTTGAGATTGGGGACGTGCGTATNGTGCTCGANGCCGGGATGCACCCCAAGCAGACCGGGGCGCAGAGCCTCCCTCGTTACGAGGACCTCCGGCACGACAGCATCGACGCCGTCATCGTCACTCACTCCCANCTCGATCATGTGGGCACTCTCCCCGTTCTCATGCGCGACCAGCCTTCCGCGCGTGTCTTCATGACTCCTGGAACCGGTGCGCTCGCCGACGCCCTGCTCCACAATTCCGTGAACGTCATGAAGTCCCAGCGCACGGAACTGGGCATCGAGGAATATCCCCTTTTTACCCACCGGGCAATCGAGGANCTCACTCCGCGCATCGAACCGCGTGACTACGAAAAACCCTTCGAAGTCGATTGGAATGGCAGCATCCGCGCAACATTCTACGATGCAGGCCACATCCTCGGATCGGCCGGCGTCCTCATCGAGGGAGGCAACAAACGGCTCTTCTACAGCGGGGACATCCACTTTGAGGACCACTCCCTCATACGCGGCGCCCGCTTCCCCAAGTTGGCAGAGCATGATCTGGACGCGCTCATCGTGGAAACAACGCGGGGCGGCACGCCCCGCTCGCCTGACTACCGTCGCGAGTCCGAAGAGGAACGCTTCATCGGCGATATCCGCCGCTGTCTCAGGGAGGGAGGCTCGGTCCTTATCCCGGTCTTCGCGATCGGCAAGACCCAGGAAGTGCTCACCATGATCCACGACAGCAAGGAGAACGGACGCCTCTCCGATGCCCCGGTCTACATCGGGGGCCTGAGCACGAAAATGACCGTCATCTACGACAAGTTCTCCGGGAATTCCCGCCGGCTCCANCCCGACTTCAAGATTCTACGCGACATGGACCTCATCACCGGCANCCGAAGGGGCCGCAAGCGCATACCCTTGCAGCCCGGGGCGATCTACGCGCTCTCCAGCGGCATGATGACCGAGAAGACCACTTCCAACGGATTTGCCCGTGGCTTCATCGATAATCCNAGGAACATGCTGCTCTTTGTAGGTTACGCCGATCCGGACAGCCCCGGAGGAAAGATTCGATCCGCCCGCCCGGGCGATCCGATCCGGCTGGATGAAAGCCTTCCGGAGATCGAGCTCCACTGCGGGGTTGANGTCTACGACTTCAGTGGACACGCTCCACGCGAGCAACTTTTGGCCTTCATGCAGGAAGCCAGGGCGCGCAGGACCGTGCTTGTCCACGGCGATCCTGCCGCCCAGCAGTGGTTCGCCCCGCAAGTCGAGGGATCCCTCATCCCGNCGCCGGGGAAGACCATTCCACTTTGAAAGTGAGGATCTAGTCTTCCTTGAGACCNTCCANCTCCCTNCGGAGGGCCTTCACTTCCTCTCGAGTTGCGGCCAGCCTGCCCCACTCGCGCCAGAGGCGGAGCTCCTCCTTGAACGGTTTGGCCGGGGTTCCAAGGTAGGCGCCAGGCTCGGAGATGCTCTTCGAAACCCCTGCCTGGCCACCCAGCTGCACACCGCTCGCAATTTCAATATGCCCGGCGATTCCCACCTGTGCCGCAACNGTCACGTGATCGTGGAGNTTGGTGCTACCCGCCACCCCGGACAGGGCGACGAGGATGCAATGTTTCCCGATTTGCACGTTGTGGGCAACCTGTACCAGGTTGTCGATCTTGCTTCCCTCTCCCACCACCGTCTCTCCGATCCTGGCGCGATCCACGCAGGCGTTGGATCCAACCTCGACGTCGTCCTCGAGGACCACGATACCGAGCTGCGGTACNTTTACGTGCTTTCCGCCCTCAAATTCATATCCGAATCCATCAGAGCCAATGACTGCCCCGGGCTGCAGGATGACCCGATCCCCCAGTATGCAACCCTCCCGGACAGTAGAGTTCTGGTAGAGGATACAGTCTGCCCCGATCTTCGCGCCACGACCAATAACCGCACCNGCGCAGACTTCCGATCCCGCTCCNACGATCGCATCGGCTTCCACCACCGCGCCCGGATGCACGGCAGCACCCGGATCAATCAGGGCCTGCTCGGAAACATGGGCCCCGGATCGTATTCCCGGCCTGAAGTCGCGGGTGAGCTCGGCAGTCTTGGCAGCGAGCACCGCCAGCGCATGGGACGGATTCTCAACCTGGATGAGTGCGACGCCTTCCGGACCAGATGCCACCTCCGGTGTAATGAACACCGCACCNGCCCTGGTCGCATGGAACTGCGCCTCGTACTTGGGCACCCCGAAGAAGCTCAGGTCAGANGGCCCGGCTTGCTCNAGGGTAGCGACCCCGTNCAAGATGGCCGAGTCATCGCCAGCCACGAGCGTTCCGCCCACCAAGGCGATCACGTCCGAGACCCGGAGTTCCACGACGGATACCTGTTGTCGGGAGAACGGGAAAAAAACCCTTCACCCGGGATTAGTTGCCACCTTCCGGGGTGGGAGCTGGCGCGTCCTTGTTCAGCAACTCAAGAAGGCCTCCCGTAATGTCGGTCGCGTCCTTGGTATAGAGCAGGAAAGGTACTTGCGACGTGCTCAGACCGGACTTGTCAAAGACGTAGTCATAGTCGTCGGACTTGGCCCGATCCTCCACCAGCTTGCGAATCTCTTCAAGAATCCCACGCATCTTCTGTACCATCTTCTCGTTGAGGGCTGTGTTGCGGCGCTGGAGAAACTCACGCCGCTCCCGGTCGAGAGCTACGCCCTCCTGCGTCTTCATCTGAAAGTCCTTGAAGAGCTCCTGCTTTCGTTTGTCACTGAGGGATGGATCGTCCAACTGCTTGCGCAATCCCTGCAGCTCATCCTCAAGGCCCCGGATCGCCTCCAGGCGCTCGTTGTTGTTCTGCTGGATCTTGGCTCGCGCTACATTGATCTCCTTCTGGGCTGCGTTTGTGCGATGGTATTGCTTGAAGAGCGTCTGCATGTCCACCGTGGCGATCTTGAGTTTATCCTGCGCCAACGCGGGGAGGGCGAAAAACAGGATACCGGCTGCAGCGATGGTCAGTTGGCGAAAAGTCATCTTGATTGGCGTTCTTGGGATTCCATCGGAGCTTGGAGGGAAATACCGGGTGCGTCAAACCCCAACCCGGAATCTCCGCCTGAAGGCGCTCCCAGCCTGAGACTATCGGCCTCACCACCCTGATTCGGGAACGAAACACCCCTTCCACAGGATTTCAGCTCTGGTCCCTGCGTTTATTGGGGTCACCCCCGGGGGACCCTCACTTTAGACTCTTCAGAATTCTCGGTGTAATATCAGTCGCCTCCTTCGCAAAAAGAAGCATCGGAACCTGCGAGGAATTAGTCCCGTCAAGATCGAAGACAAGGTCATACCCCCACCGCTCGGCCCGAGCCGCCACGATATCCCGGATTTCCTCGAGGAGCGCATCCATGTGTGCCACCATCTTGCGGTTCAGCTCGGAATGGCGGGCGATGAGATTCGCCTTCCGCTCGTGGCGGAGGAACTCCCGCTCGTGGAAACGCACTCCCTTTTCTCGCTCGAGGGACGCGCGATCACGGTTCGAAAGACCGGGTTTTTGTAAACGCACCTCAAGTTCCCGCAGGCTCTGGTCCATGCTGCGAAGCCGCCCGGCCAGGTCATTGTGCTCTTTCTGGATCCGGGCCCGCTCCATGTTGATCTCTTCCTCCGCCTTCTTAACCTTGTGATACTGTCGGAACAGCTCCTGAATATTGACAACCGCCGTGCGCAGCTTTTCCTCATCCGCAGACACCCTCACCCCGCTGGCCTCCCTGTTTCCCTCACTCGTCTCCCGTTGTTCCTGCGCCCATCCGGGCAATCCCAGCCCCCACACCAGTACCACCCCCGTCAAAACCAATCTTCTAATCTCTCCCACGACCTTTCGATAACACTACGGAGCTCCCCAAAAAAACTCAAGTTCATTAATATATCAGGAAATTGCAAGGAACCCGCGCCATGCAGCACTTCGCCTCCCTATCCTCCGTCCCACCGGAAGCCGTCTCCCCTTCCGTTCTCGTTCCCACCATGGGAGCATTACACGATGGACACGTAGCTCTTATCCAGGCGGCGCGCGGGATTGCCGGCAAAGCCGGGTCCGTCCTCGTGTCCATTTTCGTCAAT
>PBLI01000009.1 GCA_002721695.1 Roseibacillus sp.
TGATGAAGCGTGCCGAGGAATTGAAAATCCGCGACAAGCTGGTCGTGGTGATTCAAAGTGAAATGGGACGTACGCCCCATTACAACAAAGGAAAGGGCAAGGATCACTGGTCCATAGGTTCGATCATGTTCATGGGAGCAGGCATCCGTGGGAACCGTGTCATAGGAGCCACCGACGAACGGCAGTTCCTTCTTCCCGTCAACAACAAGACGCTGACCATCGACGAGGAAGAAGGCATTCGCACACGCCCCGAGCACATTCACCGCGCCCTGCGTGAACTGGCGGGAATAGAGGATCACGCCCTCAGCAGGAAGTTTCCGTTGAAGGTTCCCGAAGGTGAGCGACTCCAGGGCCTCTTTGCATAGCCCCCTCTCCTGCGTATTCAACGTAAAGGGAAATCCGTATCATCCCTGTTCTTCTTACCGGTCTGCTTCTCTCCCGGATATTAATGGCCCGGGAAGCCCAGAATCATGCGTAAAACGCACCGGCCCATGGCAGTGGCTGGCGTCTTCAGCCCTCGCTTTGCTTCCCCCGGCTTCCCGCCGCGGCCTGCCTGCTCGTGACCATTTTCCCGGCCGAGGGCATTGCCTGACATGTCCCGCCAGAGGCCTTTTTCCTTTGCCGACCTGCCTTCGTTACTGGCGCCCCAGCTGGTTATTCAGGCTCCATGCCCTTAAAATCCCGGACCATCCGGACTTCAGGAGGAAAATGGTGGGCAGGAAAGGATTCGAACCTTTGAAGGCGTAAGCCAGCAGATTTACAGTCTGCCCCGTTTGACCACTTCGGTACCTACCCTTGAAGCGTGGGGGCGCACGGGATACGCCGGGGACCGGCTACGCTCAAGCCTAAAATACGAGGGGCAATCGAACTGCTCCGGCCTTGCAAGACGTCGCTTTGCCCGCTAAGGCCCATGCGTCATGCCGATTGCAACTCCCGAGCAATACCGCGAGATGCTGGATGCCGCCCAGAAGGGCGGATATGCCTATCCAGCCATCAACATCACCTCTCTCCCGACCGCCAACGGGGCCCTCAAGGCATTCGCCGAGGCCAAGTCGGATGGAATTATCCAGGTCTCCTCCGGAGGCGGCCAGTTTGCCTCCGGCCTCGCGATTAATGACGCGGCCTACGGGTCAATCGTCCTCGCCGAGGCGGTCCACCGCCTCGCCGAGAAATACGATGTCCTCGTAGCTCTCCATACCGACCACTGCCACCCGGGCAAGGTCGACAGCTTCCTGCGTCCCCTCCTTGCCGAGTCCAGGCGGCGACGGGAAAATGGACAGGGCCCCCTTTTCCAGTCCCACATGCTGGACGCTTCTGAACTCCCGCTCGACCAGAACATGGCGCTTTCGGTCGAGATCATGAAGGAGTGTGTGGAGCTCGACATCATCCTTGAGGTCGAGGCCGGGGTGGTTGGTGGAGAAGAAGACGGCCACGACACCTCGGGCCTGCCCGCCGAGAAGCTTTACACTACACCTGAAGACATGCTGACCGTCTACGAGACGCTGAGCCCGCTTGGTCGTTTCATGTTTGCGGCTACCTTCGGTAATGTCCATGGCTCCTATAAGCCCGGCTCGGTCAAGCTCACCCCCACCATCCTGCGCGACGGCCAGAAGGCCGTCATGGACAAGCACGGCGACGGGGCCGAGATGGACCTCGTCTTCCACGGTGGAAGCGGCTCTTCCCTGGAAGAGCTCCGGGAGACCCTCGAATACGGGGTCATCAAGATGAACATCGACACCGATACGCAGTATGCCTTCACCCATCCGGTCGTGGACCATGTCTGTGAAAACCTTGCCGGCCTGCTCAAGGTCGAGGACATCGGCATCCTGGAGGAGACCGGGGTCGGCCTGGAATCCCACAAGGAGGCGATTCGCAGCGAAGAGGTCGGCATCAAGAAACTCTACGACCCGCGCGCCTACCTGAAGAAGGCGGAGCAGAGCCTCTGTGATCGTCTCAAGCGCGCCTGCGACGACCTCCTCTCCACGGGGAACAGCATTTACAAGTAAAGCGGCAACAGGCCGGGAGCTGCCCTTCAGGCGTTGCTCCCCCCTGCCCCCACTCCGAAAGGGTGGAGCACCCGTAAAGAGGCCACTCCAACCCGTCCACCGTCCGCCGAACATGTCCGCAGCCGATTCCAAGCCCCCGCAGGAAAATCCGCTGACGAACATTCTCGTCAACGTCCTGGTGCCCATCCTGGCCCTGACGATGATGAGCGACGACCCGGCCATCCTGGAGCAGCTGGCCGCGGAGGGTGTGGACGCCAAGGAGCCGCGGCCATGGCACCTCGGCCCGGTCAAGGCTCTCATCCTCGCGCTCGCACTCCCCGTCTGCTACGGGATCTGGTTCTTCTGCAAGTATCGGAAGCTCAACTTCTTCTCGGTGGTGGGCCTCGTTTCCGTGCTCCTGACCGGGGGCCTGACTCTCTACCTCTGGCAGGAAGACGGGAGTGTCCGCCCCAATGCTCCCACCCTCTTCGGGATCAAGGAAGGTTCCATCCCACTCATTCTCGGCATTGCCATCTTTGTCTCCCACTGGACGAGGATGCCCCTGCTCAACACCTTCCTCTACAGCCCGCAGATTTTTGACATCGCCAAGATCGAAAATGCGGTCAGGGAACGGGATTCCCTTGAGCGCTACTCCAAGCTCCTTTTCAACTGCACGATCTTCTTCGCCCTCTCTTTTCTCGTGAGCACGGTAGCGAACTTCTTCCTCGCCCAGCACTTCCTCGGCGGCATCGACTTCGACGACAAGCTGGAGGCCCGCCGCCAGTACAACAACGGCGTGGGTAAGCTCACCTTCTGGGGTTTCATCGCCATCGGGGTGCCCATCCTGGCCATCCTGATGTTCGTCATGTGGTACCTGGTAAGTGGATTGAAGAAGCTCACCGGACTGGATACGGAAGAAATCCTCCTGCCGCGCTAGCACTCCCCGCCCACCCCTTCGACCCGGAACCGTCGGGCCTCACCCCGCAATCCTGTCGATCTCCGCCGCGAGATCGAAGTCGGCAACCGTCAATCCACCCCTCGAATGGGTGGTCAGCCGCAGCGTCACACGAGCATACCGGATGTCGATGTCAGGATGATGGCAGGCCTTCTCGGCCAAATCGGCCACCTCGTCGACAAAGCGAATCGCTTCCGGGAAGGATTCAAACGAAAACACACGCACGATTTCCTTCCCCTCGAGTGACCAGCCCGGGCACTTCGCAAGATGTTCAGGAAGGTCCGGGGTGGGAATCTGCTCGCTTGCGCTCATGACGCCACCCTGTGCCCGTCCGGAGGGAGGTGACAAGTCGCATTCCCGGCGAAAAACAGATGCACGAACACAAATAGTGGCTACACTACCTACTCCCATACCGCAGATCCATGACGCCCTTCCTCCGCCCCCTTGCCCTCCTCACCGCTGCGGCGGCCGCCCTGGTCAGCATCAGTTGTGCACCGAACACCCCCCGGCTGCGCATCGAGCAGAATCTCTCCCTCTACGAATCACTTCCCGGCGAGCACAAGGAGCTGGTTCACCAGGGACGGATCGCAAAAGGCATGTCCAAGAACGCCGTCTACCTCGCCCTCGGAGGACCAAGCCGGAAAATACGGGGTTTCCGGGACGATGCCTCCTTCGAGCGCTGGGACTACACGCGGCTCCGGCCGGCCTATTACCATTCCTTCCATACCTACCACGTCCAAAGGTATGGGCGCCATGGCCGTCACATCCACGGCTTTGGATTCTCCCCCACGGTAGGCTATCGCCCCTACCGGGCTGCGAGTGTGCTCTTCAAGGGGGAGAAGGTGGATTCATGGGAACAGCTGTCCCCGGGGCCTCCAAGCTACCGCTACCATCCCTGAAAGGCGGCACGGCACCGGACCAGCAGCCTCCGCAAATCCAGTGCAGGTGCTTGAATTTGCCGGAGAACGGGATGTAATGCCGGGCGGCCGCTCCGACTGGCCTCCCGACACCTGATGAAAAAGTTTCTCCTTCTCCCGGTGGTAAGCGCCTCCCTCGCCGCTGTTTCCTGCGAAACCCCCTCGGGAGGCAGTGGTGGATCTGCCCGCTACGCTGCCTTCGATGTCCCAGCCTCCAAGCCGACCAACCCGGACAAGGTCCGGGTCAAGGTCTCGCTGAAGAACCAGGCTGCCTACGTGATGGAGGGGTCGCGGCCCCTTCTCGTCATGCCGGTCTCGGTAGGAACCGCCCGCAACCCCACCCCGCGCGGAAATTTCCGCATCTACCTCAAGAAGCACAAGCGACGCGCCAACACGCACGGATACGCCTACAATGGAAACTCCATCGTCCAGACCTATCTCGCCAGGAAGCCCGCCGGATGGAAGTTCAAGGGAACCCCCATGCCTTACTGGTGCGAGTTCACCCCGGCCTACGGGTTCCACACCGGCTGGATGAAACCCTACCCGTGCACCTACGGATGCCTCCGCATGCACCAGAACGTGGCCCCGAAATTCTTCCGGCTGGTGCAGGTCGGCACCCCGTTAAACATCAGCACCACCCAACCGGAGGATGCCACCATCGGGCGAAACATCCCGCGCCCTCCCGACGCCGGACCACTCCCGGACCACCCTCGCTCCTTCTACCTCGGCAACGGCTACTTCACGAACCACAAGACACCAAGCTACCGCTAGGGCGTCATCCCTGCCACCTGCAACGCCGGGACGAGGGCGCCTCGGAAGTGGACCCTTCCCTGCTTGTCCTCGTTCCCTGCTCAGTTGATGAGCAGGAAAGCCGCGATTGTCAGAAGGCCCACCCCGAAGGCCGAGTCAAACCATGGCCCCGCCCTCCGGTAGCCACTGCGAAAGGGTGGAAACTGCAGCAGCCACACGTAGAGCATCCAGAGAACCAACCCCTGCCCCACGATGATGATCCACAAGGCCAAGGACCACCAGAGGGGGGGCTCCCCGGCCAAGAACTCAGCGACCACCGCCGCGAAGATAAGGACGACCTTCGGGTTGAGGAGGTTGCAGAGGAACCCACGCACAAAAGCTGAACGCTCCTTGTCGCTCTCCTCATCCTCGTCGCGCCGGCTCGGGGACAGCCCGACAAGGGCGGTGGGCAGGAGCCGAGCCCCAAGGTATCCGAGATAGGCCGCGGCCAACCAGCGCAGGCCACTGGTGAGCCAACCTCCCTGGCCCATGAGGTAGGACATCCCGAACACCGCGAAGGTCGCGTGCACGCACAGGCCGGTCGCAATTCCCGCACTCATCCACCACCCCGCCAACCGCCCCTGCGCGAGCGAGGTCCTCGTGAGCAGCAACATGTCGGGCCCGGGGCTGAACTGCCCGAGTGCCATGATTCCCGCAAAGACGAGGAGGTCGCCGATCACCCTGGAAGAAGAGCAGCCCCGCGCCCCGGCTGCAACGTCAAGGAACTGCCACGTACAGGGCTTAATTCCTCCCCGGAGCCTTCGGGGAGCACTTCGGTTGTCTTTCATTCTTTGACATTCCTCTCGCAGTTCCTAACCTTTCCGCCCGCGGGGCTGGAGGACCCCCGGCTTGTCCCTGCCGCCCTCACCTGAGACCTCCGAAATTCCACCAGCCATGGATACGCTCCGCACCTTCACCACCGGTTCAGGATCCGAGGGCCAGTTCTACTCCCTTCCCGCCCTCGCTGAGCAGGGCTTCCCGGACCTCGCCCGCCTGCCCGTCTCGATCCGGATCGTCCTCGAGTCCGTCCTGAGAAATGTGGACGGCAAGAAGGTGACCGGGGAGGATGTACGAAATCTCGCGGGGTGGGATGCGGCCAACCCGGGCTCTTATGAGATTCCCTTCACGGTAGCGCGTATCGTCCTGCAGGATTTCACCGGGGTCCCCCTCCTCGTCGATGTTGCCGCGATGCGGGATGCAGCGGTCGCGCAGGGAGCCGACCCCTCCGTGGTTGAGCCCCTCGTCCCGGTGGATCTTGTGGTAGATCACTCCGTTCAAGTGGATTTTGCCGGCTCACAGGCGGCCCTCGACCGCAACATGGAGATCGAGTTCATTCGCAACCGGGAGCGCTACGAGTTCTGCAAATGGGGTCAACAGGCCTTCGAGACCTTCTCGGTTGTGCCCCCGGGAATCGGAATCGTCCACCAGGTCAACCTCGAATACCTCGCAAAGGGAGTGCTTGCCAAGGAAGGCGTTTATTATCCGGACACCCTCGTGGGCACGGACTCCCACACGACCATGATCAACGGGGTGGGAGTCGTTGGCTGGGGCGTTGGAGGCATCGAGGCCGAGGCTGGGATGCTTGGCCAACCGGTCACCTTCCTGGTTCCGGAGGTCGTCGGTGTCTATCTACACGGTGAACTGGCTGAAGGAGTTACCGCCACTGACCTGACCCTCCGGGTTACTGAAATGCTGCGCACGCATGGAGTAGTCGGCAAGTTTGTAGAATTCTACGGCCCTGGAACAAGAGCCCTGAGCCTTCCTGACCGCGCGACCATCGCAAACATGGCCCCGGAATACGGAGCAACCATGGGGTTCTTCCCGGTAGACGAGGAAACGATCAATTACCTGCGTGGCACCGGGCGCTCGGAGGAGCAGTGCCAGACTGTTGAAAGGTATTTCAAGGCCCAGGAACTCTTCGGAATTCCCGATCGGGGAGAGATCGACTACACTGATGAGCTGCAGGTCGATCTTTCCTCCGTGGTGCCGGCCGTCTCCGGCCCCAAGCGCCCTCAGGACCGGATTGATGTCCCGGCCCTGGGGGAAAAGTTCAATGCGCTATTCGAGGCCCCCGTTGCAGAGGGTGGCTTTGGATATGAGGCCAGCGCACGCGATCGCCGTGTCCCGATCCATCTGGACTCTCCCCCCGGGGAGTTTGACAACCCGCTGATCGAGGGAGAAACCATCACCAGGACCGACACCCGGACAGAACTTGCCCATGGCTCGGTGCTGATCGCCGCGATCACATCCTGCACCAATACCTCGAATCCCAGCGTCATGCTTGCGGCAGGACTGGTGGCAAGGAATGCGAACGCCGCGGGCCTCAGGGTGGCTCCCTACGTGAAGGCTTCGCTGGGGCCCGGTTCCCGCGTGGTGACCGAATACCTCAAGGCAACGCGATTACAGGAAGAACTCGACGAACTGGGCTTCGATACCGTGGGCTACGGCTGCACCACCTGTATCGGCAATGCCGGTCCCCTGCATCCAACCATCGATGCCGCAATCAAGGAGGGAGATCTGGTATGCGCCTCCGTGCTCTCCGGAAACCGCAACTTCGAGGCGCGCATCCATGGGTCGATCAAGTCGAATTTCCTGATGTCTCCCCCCTTGGTGGTAGCTTACGCGATCGCAGGCCGGGTGGACCTTGATCTCACCCGGGAACCGCTCGGCACAGACAAGGAAGGAAACCCGGTCTTTCTCAGGGACGTCTGGCCAGCACAGTCCGAGGTTTCCTCCTTACTCAGCTCCGCACTTCAACCGGATGTCTATCAGGCTCTCTACGGTAATGTAGATGCCGCAAACCCCAAGTGGGAGGAGATCCTTGGCAAGACAGGGGCAACCTATGATTGGGACGAAAAATCCACCTACGTGCAACTGCCTCCGTTCTTCGAGGGATTTGACGGATCGATTGCAGATCTCGCTGACATCAACGATGCCCGCCCGCTTGGAATCTTCGGGGACTCGGTGACCACTGACCACATTTCTCCTGCAGGAGCCATCAAGGAGGATTCACCCGCCGGCCAGTACCTCCTGGCAAACGGAGTAGAGAAGGCCTCCTTCAACTCCTTTGGGTCGCGTCGTGGGAACGACCGTGTCATGACCCGGGGCACCTTCGGCAATGTCCGGATCAAGAACCTCATGGTTCCCGGAACCGAGGGCGGCTACACCACATACTTCGGTAAACAGGACGTAACCGTCCTGGAGAATCCGAAATCGACCGCGGACGGCACCCCAACCCACATTTACGATGCCGCCATGGGCTATCAGGCCGAAGGGGTCCCCCTGATCGTGATTGGTGGCAGTGACTACGGAATGGGCTCTTCCCGCGACTGGGCTGCGAAGGGCACCCGCCTCCTCGGCGTGAAAGCGGTGATCACCAAGTCCTTCGAACGAATTCATCGCTCCAACCTGATCGGCATGGGCGTCCTGCCCCTCAATTTCGTCGAGGAAGCCGATTACGAAAAGGTGTCCGGCATGCACGACGCCACCTTCTCACTCACCGGGCTGAGCAATAAGATCGCTCCCCGGGAGGAAGTGACGCTCACCGCAACCGCCCCGGACGGATCCGCGGTGACCGTGCCGGTGGTCGTGCGTCTCGATACCCCGGTCGAAATCGACTACTACCGTGCGGGTGGCATCCTTCCCTACGTCCTCGCGCAGATCCTGGAAGGATAGAAGCGCGTCCGGCCGTTCGACATCGGCCTAGTTATAGGGTATGGAGGAGAAACCCCCCATGATTCTTCCCGTTCCGAGCTGCCCGCGGCCCCAGGCCCAGAATAAGCTGCGGATTCTGCTGCTGATGGCGGTTCTTTGCTGCGCTGCATCAGCTTCCCAGCTGCGGGTCGCGACCCTGAATGTGGAGTTTGGACTGGGTCCACCGGGGAGCGCCGCCCACGGGGCGGCCCGCGACATCCTCGCTCGAATCGATGCGGACGTCGTGGCGTTGCAGGAACTCGACCGCGCTGATTTTGCGGGCGCACCAACGAACCTCGAGAGTCTCGCCTTGTCGCTGGGCTATCCGCACGTGCACGAGGCCTCCACCAGCAACGTCCTCGACCTCGGCATGCGGTCCGGGTTCCTCAGCCGCTACCCGCTCACTGCCACAGCCAACATCGGGTCGCCAGCTGGAGCCTTGGACATGACGCGCCAGATTCCCGCCATCATGGTAGACGTTCCCGACACGGTAGCGGATCCCACCATTCTGACCCTGCATCTCAAGTGCTGCCTCGAGATTGACGACCCCTTCCGGCGGGCCGTGGAACTGAAACGCGCCTCTGATTACCTCACCTCCCGCGAGCTGACTGGCGGCGACAACATCATTATCCTCGGTGACTTCAACCTGATCGGCAACGACTTCGTCTACAACTCCCTCCCGGGCGGACTGCCCCGGTCCTTTGCACTCGGAGACGATGTCAGCTTCCCAGTCCACTACTTCATCGACCCTGCTGACTACTTCCAACCCTGGGAAATCTCTGCCCTCGACGCCCGGCAACTAGACGGCTCTCAGGATACACAGGGCGGAAGCCGCCTCGACTACATCCTTGCCAGTCCGGCTCTCGTGAACCGTCCCCATGCCGGCGAGGTCTACAACAGTTCGCTCGACCTCAACAATCAGGAAGGCCTGCCCAAGACGGGCCTGCCACTCGCCGACGGCACAAGCGGTGCAGCCTCCGATCATCTAGCGGTTTTTGCTGATTTCAACCTCACCTCGCCCGACAGCCTCCTCCTGCAGGTCACTCCCCCGAGCATCGAACAATCCGCTCCCGGGGGAACCGTCATTCTCACCGTGGAACTGCCAGTCGCACCCGGGCCCGGCGCATCAGTGCAGGTCAACCTCAGCTCCTCCAACCCAGCCGCAGCCATTCCCGCCCAGAGCACCATCCTCTTCCAACCTGGAGAGCGCTCTCTCGAGGTCGATGTCCTGACACAGCCCACCGGAGCAGTGAACGGCAGACAGACAGTGACCTTTACTGCAACGGCAGGAAAACTGGGCCCGGCCAGGGCCGAACTCCTGATCAAGGACGCCACGACCGCTTACTATGATATCCGCCAGCTCGGGGTAGCAGTCACCGAGGATTTCAACGGCTTTGCCGGCCTGTCCGACCACCCACTCTGGCCCACCTCTTCCGGTCTCTGGCGCGGCACTGATGACGGCACCTCCTCGGTCACCGGGCTCTACTCGTACGGCACCGACGGCTCGCTGGGATTTCTGATCGGCAGCACCCCTGTGACCGCCACCGCACGCTTCCGCAACACCACGAACCGGACGATCACGGCCCTGCAGGTCACCTACCAGGCGGAACAATGGAGGACACTCACGGGCGGAAGGCAAGACACCATCACGGTGGAAGGCTGGCTCGGGGGCACGAGCATCCCGCTCCCGGGCCTGACCTTCACCGCACAGGGCTCGTTCATCAACGAAACGAATCCCGGGGGACGCCCTGTCCCCCGGTCCACGTCTCTCGGTGGTCTCTCCCTCGCGCCCGGCGAGACCATGGAACTCGCCTTCACCGCCACCCGGGGCTCTCTCCCCGCGGGGCCGGTCGACCAGTCCGCACGGCTCAATGAGTTCCACTATGACAATGACGGACAGGACACCGGTGAGTTCCTTGAGCTCCTCCTTGGTCCCGCCTTTGAAGGTCCACTGGACGAGGTCGAGATTCATCTCTACAACGGGAACGGGGGTCGTCTCTACNGGCAGCACAACCTCGCCAGCTTCTCCCATGACCAAACGAACTCATCGGGATACCGCCTCTTCTCCAAGCTCGTTCCCGGTCTCCAGAACGGACCAGACGGAATCGCGGTCACCGTCGCCGGGGCAGTCAGCGAGTTTCTCTCCTATGAAGGATTCTTTACCGCAGCCGACGGTCCGGCNGAGGGGATCAGGTCCCGGAATATCGGCGTATCGCAGNCTGGTCCCGTTCCCNCCCCCGGGACAGGCAGTCTCGGCCTCGGACAAGACTTGGAAAACTGGCTCCGGCTGGACACNCATTCCCGGGGGGACTTCAATCCCGGNCAGGANCTCTCNTCTCCAGGTCTTCCGGGAATTGCCATCGANGAGNTNCAANTCATCGCGATGGAGGACTTTGACCTCGATGGACTCCCGGACTCCCTCGAACCCCGGCTCGGCACGGATCCTCACCTGCCCGACAGCGACGGCGACGGTGCTCCGGATGGGGAGGAGGATGCGGACCGGGATGGGCAGAGCAACCTGGCCGAAGTCGCGCTGACCCGGACCGACCCCCTCGATGCCAACTCCCGCTTCCAGATCAGCGTTGCTCCNATCCCGGNCAACCCTGACGGGGTCCTCGTTTCTTTTCCCACCCTGCCCGGGCTCAGCTACACGATCTCCCACAGCAGCAACCTNNAGGACTGGTCTCCGCTGCTCACCCTGCCCGGATCCGGCCAGGAAGAAATCCGGGCCGTGACCGGCNACCCTGCGGCCCACGCCAATCTCTACCGGGTGGCAGTCACCCGGAGCGGGCCATGACCCCCTGCTCTCACAGCCAGCTGTCNCGGGGCCTGCACGGCAATCTCCNCANGCTGAGCTAACCTCTTGCCAGCACACTCCCCGGCCNCCACTCTCCCGCNCGTGCAACCCCCTCTCCCCGGCCAGCGCTGGATCAGTGGATCCCAACCGGAACTCGGTCTCGGACTCGTCATTGCGGCGGAGGGGGACCGGGTCGAGATCTGTTTCCCCGCAGCCGAGGAAATGCGGCAATACGTGTTCTCGTCCGCTCCCCTNATCCGGGTTCACTTCAAGGAAGGCGACCGCATCAAGGACCAGAGTGCCACCGAGTTCACCGTCGAGCGCGTNGAGGAGAGGGAGGGCCTCTTNGTCTACCACGCCGGGGATCACGAAATCCCCGAGGAACACCTCTTCGACTCCCTGAGCTTCATCAAGCCGGAGGAACGCCTCCTCGCCGGCCAGTGCGACGATCTCCGCTCCTTCGAGCTCCGCACCCAGGCACTGGAACACAACAGCCGCCTGCTCAGCTCCCCGGCCCACGGTTTCACCGGAGCCCGCATCGACCTGATTCCCCACCAGATTGCAATTGCCGACGAAGCGACCCGNCGCCTCTCGCCGCGCCTCCTTCTCGCTGACGAGGTGGGACTGGGCAAAACCATCGANGCCTGCCTCATTCTCCACCGCCTGCACCTTACCGGACGCGCTGACCGGACTCTCATTCTCGTCCCGGAGCCCCTGCTTCATCAATGGTTTGTCGAGCTCCTGCGCCGCTTCAACCTCCTCTTCGCCCTGTTCGACGAGGAGCGCTGNGCCTCGCTGGAGGCCAATGAAGAGGCCGGGAATCCGTTTTTGGACAGCCAGCTCATCCTATGCGCCACTGAATTCCTAGCCGGCCAACCCGAGCGGGCCGCGCAGGCCCGGGACGCCGGCTTTGATCTCCTCATCGTAGATGAGGCCCACCATCTCGAGTGGCATCCGGACCAATCCAGTCCGGCNTACGCCCTCGTCGAATCCCTCGCCGGGGCCACCGGATCGCTTCTCCTGCTCACCGCTACCCCGGAACAACTCGGGCCGGAGGGCCACTTCGCCAGGCTGCGTCTCCTCGATCCCGATCGTTACAACGATCTCGCNGCCTTCCAGGCCGAGGCGGAAGGTTACGAAACCGTCGCCAACCTTGTCGAACAGCTTGCGNAAGGAGAAGTTCCCTCCCNCGATGAGCTCGCGCTTGTGGCCGACAGCTCTCCCCGGGCTGAAAGCGCGGCCAAGGCCCTCCTCTCCGGGGATCGCTCCGCNGCCACGGCTTTGATCGAGGACCTCATCGACTCCTTCGGCACCGGCCGGGTCATGTTCCGCAATACCCGCGACCGCCTGACAGGCTTTCCGGGGCGGAGGCTGCATCTCGTCACCCTGTCTGAGCGCTCCGGGCAGNACGAGCCCATCGCCCTGAAGGTGGAGTGGCTTGCCGGATTCGTGCAGGATGATCCCGAACGCAAGGTGGTCTTGATCTGCCACTCGATGGAGATGGCCGAGACCATCCGCACTCTTTTGCTCACGCACATCCAGGTCGAGGCCGCGCTCTTTCACGAGGGGCTCACCCTGCTCCAGCGCGACCGGAATGCAGCCTGGTTTGCCGAACCCGAGGGCGCCCGCATCCTGATCTGCTCCGAAATCGGTTCCGAGGGTCGCAATTTCCAGTTCGCNCATGANCTGGTCCTCTTTGACCTTCCCGCGGATCCCGAGTTGCTGGAGCAGCGGATCGGCCGACTCGACCGGATCGGACAGACCGAGACCATCCACATCCACGTCCCCGTCCTCGGTGGGAGCCCGGATGAACTCCTCGCCCNCTGGTTCGCCGAGGGCCTCGATGCCTTCGAGCATTCCCTCAGNGGGGCGGCCACCCTCTCTGCCGCTCTCGGGCCGGAACTCAGATCCCTGCAGGCCGAGCGCGATGACGCACGCTTCGAACAGTTTCTCGAACGCACGAGGGCCATGCGTGCGGAAGTCGTGCGCGAACTCGCCTGCGGCCATGACCGCCTCCTTGAACTCGGAGCGCCAGCAGCTGNAAAGACGGCAGACTTGATCAAGGAGATCTCCGCGACCGACCAGGACCCACTCTTCGAGCAGTTCGTCGTCCGCCTCTTCGACCATCTGGGGCTCACCATCGAAGACCTCGCCCTNCGCAGCTATGTCTTCCGACCCGGGGANCGCCTCAGCGAGGCCTTTGCCGAGTTCCCGGAGGAAGGACTCTCCGCCTCCTTCGATCGCGANTGCGCCCTCGCCCGCGAGGACATCGCCTTCATGACNCCGGACCACCCCCTCTTCCGTGACGCACTNGGGGTTCTCCTAGGCCGGGAACAGGGCAACAGCAGTTTCGGCCACTGGAAGACTGCCCGGGGCAAGACCATGCTTCTTGAATGCCACTANGTCCTGGAGTGCCTGGCCCCCGCCCGGCTGCATGCGNACCGCTTCCTGTCACCCACTCCCTACCGGGTGGTCGTCGACCACAAGGGGGNGGACCACAGCGCCGACGACGGACTGCGCACCGCAAAGATCGAACCGGGCAGCCCNCGCAAACTTGTTTCCCAGAAGGTTTTCCGCAAAGAAATCCTCCCCGGCATGCTGAACACCGCGGAGCAGCTTGCTNCCAGGCAGGCNAAAACGCAGGTCGACCGCGCAGTCCAGGAGGCCCGGGACTCTCTCACCTCCGAAGTCGAACGCCTGCAGGATCTCTCCCAGCGCAACAGCCATATCCTTCCCTCTGAAATAGAGGCCCTCGCCCGTCACCGGGATGAATTGAGCACGCTTCTCGGGCAGGCCCGCCTTCGCCTCGACGCCCTGCGCCTGATCTGGCGGGCACCGGGCTAGCCATGGATCACGGCACACCCCGAACCGGAACCTCGCCCGCAGCGCTTGCATCCCATCAGCGGCCCGGTATTTTTTGCAGCGTGCAACGGACCGCCTCCTCGCTCCTCCTTCTCTGCCTCACTCTCTCGATGGCCAGTGCCGGGGAAGAGCCACCCCAAANNCCCGCCGTCGTCCATATCGAGGCGGGGAAAGCCGCCCTTCTACTCTCCTCGGAGGACCGAAAGGAGCGTCCCACCATCATCGACATCCGGACCCCCGGTGAATTCAGGGAAGGCCACATCAAGGGAGCCAAGTTGATCGATTTCCTCGGGGAAGACTTCTCCGGAAAGATCGCCCGGCTNGAGCGCGACAAGCCTTACCTCGTTCACTGCCGCAGCGGCGGGCGCAGCACACAATCCCTGGACACCTGGAAGAAACTTGGTTTCAAGCGCATCTACCACCTCGATGGCGGCATGCTCGCCTGGCAGAAAGCGGGACTTCCCGTTTCCAAGTAGCCCTCCCCCGGCTCCTCATGCTCAATACTGCAATNGGAAGGTTACGCCTCGTGGGGCTCCTNGAGGGAACCTCNTTCCTCGTGCTGCTCTACTGCTCCGTTTTTCTCAAGCGGATGCAGGGCAACGATGAGGCTATTCATCTCCCCGGAACCATTCACGGCGCACTCTTCATCCTGCTCTGCCTGCTGATCTCTCTGGCCCGCATACCGGCCGGCTGGAACAGCTGGACATGTGGNAAAATCTTCGTCGCCGCCCTTNTTCCCTTCGGTCCCTTCGTNATNGAACCCTGGCTTAGANGGGAGGACCAACGGGTAAGGAACCAACGCGGGGNAAAGACCGCAGGCNTCCGNGACGATGCGCACGGACCTCCGAACCCTTAACGGGCACAACCTCCACACAGGGCCGCCTCGGGACGCTGCTCCAGGCGGGCGAAGGCGATCCACTCACCGCACCCCGCACAGAGTCCATAGCTACCCTCGTCCATCTTGCGCAGGGCCTCCTGCAGCTCATGGATCCGGTGATTACGCCGCCGGGAGGCATCCTTGCGCACTTCTTCCATCTGCATGGAATCTAGCCGCGAGAGACGGCCTATCGCCACGTCCACTGCTACGGCCTGCGGATCCACTTCCTCCGTGGTCGCTTCTTTCCGGAGCTTCTCAAGTTCGTCCCTCGCCCGGATCTCCAGCTCGATCTGTTCCTCCACGCTGAGCACGAACAGAACATGCCTCTCCCTCGCCCGGGAGGCAAGATTGGGCACAGGAATCGCTCGCCAGCACGCTCTCCAATTGAGAATCTGCCACCATGAAGCGCAGCGCCCTGTTTACCTGTTCCCTTATCCTCGCCCCCGCTGGGACAGGCCTCGCCCACCCTGAGCATGAGTTCATGGCTGGGCTCAGCGCTCCCTCTCCCGCCACTGTCCTTCTCATCACCTCCCCTGAACTGGTGGAGGCCTGGAAACCATTTGCAGCCTGGAAAAAGAAACTGGGAAAACCCATCCGCATCCTGAGCACGAAGCAGATCGACGACCGCTACGAAGCCAAGGACCTCCAGGAGAAAATCAGGCGTTGCGTGCGCAATCACACTGATCATCTCGGAACACGCTGGATTATTCTCGGCGGCGACAGCGAACCCGGGGGAAAGGGCGTCGTTCCCGATCGCGACACGGTCCACCGCACCTCCTTCGGAGACTACGACCACATTCCCACGGACATCTACTACCTGAGCAAGAAGGACTGGGACGGCGACAACGATGGTGTCTACGGCGAGTGGGACGACGATCGAGAGTCGATCGACTATCCGGATGGCGACGTTGGGCTGGGGCGCATCCCGGTGCGCACTCCCGCCGACGTCAAATCCTACACTGACAAGGTTATCGCCTATGAATCGAAGTATCCCGAATCAATCTTCGCCACCTCGATGACCTACACGTGTACCGTCCCGGACGCCTTTGCAAAACTGCGCACAAGCTGGGACGAGCATGTTTCCAAGGCCTTCCCGGGTGGCACCATCCACCGTTTCTACTCGGGCCCGGGAGCCGCCGGAGCTCTAAGCCCTGACAGCTGGATGAAACTTCTAAACAGCAGGGAAAGTGGCAAGATTCACATGCACGGGCACGGGCTGCACTCCTGCTGGATTCTGGACAACGACGAGAGACTGACTGCAAGCCACCTTGCCAGACTCAACAACGAGAATGCCTATCCCATCATCACCACGGTCTCCTGCTTCACCGGGGAATTCGATCGCGGGAAGGACCCCTCGATCGCCGAGGCCATTATCCGACAACCCGGGGCAGGAGCGGTAGCGGTGGTCGCTCCCGTGCGGGAGGGCAAACCACACTTTGCCGATCTCCAGCGTGACCTCCCACTCATGGTCAAAGAGGGCAAGCTGGATGGAACTACCCGGACCATGACCCAGTTCTGGGAGAACGGGCTGGGCACCAAGGTGAGCACCGGAGCTGCGATCATGCTGGTCAAGGCCGGCCTCGCGGAGGAGGCCCGGAAGTCCCCTAACCACCACCTCTGTGCCTGCGAGCTGAATCTCCTCGGCGATCCCACCCTGAGCCTGCGTGCTACTGCTCCCCGGACGCCAATGGTGGCGGCCCCCGAGGAGTTGCCCGCCGGCAATCTAAGCCTCGTGATCGAATCGGATGCCCCCCACGCAATCGTCTCCCTCATGGACAGCTTCGGGCTCTACGCCGTTCAGGTCTCCGATGAATCCGGAAACGCCACCTTTCCTCTCAACGTCCTGAAGGACAGCACCATCACGATTACCGTCTCGGGACCGGACTACAATGCCGTCCAGCTCGAAATCCCGGTCAAATAGTTCGAACCTGCCAGCTGGAACAAACGCAATGCGGGCCGCTGCCCGGCCATCGGCAAAGAAGGTGTTTCCTCCGAATTGATTCAGTTCTTCGAAGCGATCATTCCATCATGCACCCACCCGACGCCCCCGCCTCCCCGCTCACCTCTGAAAGTGAGAGGAAATGAGCTTGTCTCTTCGGACCCCGCTCGCGAGCCTGCCTGCCGCGTCACTCCGCAAGTTGTTCATGAAAATCATTCCTTACTTGATCATGCTCACGACGCCGCTCGCCACCCTTGGCGCAGCTACCCTGGAGGCGGTGACCTTCGCCCTCGATCCCAAGCGTAGCTTCCTGCCCCTGACCGAGGCGACTCAGCGCCTGGGCTGGTCTCCGCGCGTGGATGAAAAAAGCGGCTCGGTTTCTCTCAACGGAAAAACCCTCTCTGCCAAAAACATGCGGAAGTTCCCGGATGGGACCAGGCTCATCAGCCTGGCGGACCTGGGCAAGGCCGGGGCTACCGTGACAGCGAAGGAGGACGGCTCCGGCTTCAAGGTTTCTGCCTCCGGGCGCCACTTCCAGGTCGCGCTAGCCAAGAAGCGAGCCGAGATCAATCTCAAGGAACAGCGGATGCGCGCCTGGCAGGGAGAGCGTCTGGTTCTCGATACCAATATAAGCTCCGGCAAGCGCGGCCGCACACCCAGCGGCAGCTACACGGCCGGGCCATACAAGGCCCGCAGGCACTATTCGAGCCGCTACAACAACGCTTACATGCCCTACAGCGTCCAGGTTACCGGGCACATCTTCATTCACGGTTTCAAGGACGTCCCGAAATACCCCGCCTCCCACGGCTGCATCCGGGTGCCTTATCTCACCAATGGCAANCCGGCCCGCTTCTTCTACGAGTGGATCGACAAGGGGACGCCCATCGNGATTGTTCGTCAATAATCAGTGCGCGCACGATACCGGGACTCCGTGGACCGTGCGCTGAAATACCAGGCAGCGATCCCATGCGCATTCTCATTCTTCTTCCCNTTGCCCTTCTCCACGCCGCCCATGCTGACAACGCTGAGCTCAGGTCGGCCCTCACCATCTTCGCCTCCTTTGACCGGNGCGTAGACGCCGACTTCTCCAAGGGTGACCCCCGACTCTACACCTGGATCGACCGTGGGAAGAAAATCGCCAAGGCCGGATTGCACACCGGGGGAAAGAGTGCTCTCGCCCGGGATGCCGGCAGATACGGNGGNGCCATTGAGTTCAAGGCGGGANATGCTCCCTGGATCTACTACGCCGCCGACAAGAACCTCACCTACGACGAAAAGGACTGGAGTGGCACCTCCTGCTTCTGGCTCAGGTGTGACCCGGTGGACGGACTCGCCAAGGGCTATTGTGACCCGATACAGTTCACNACCCGCGCCTGGAACGACGCCTCCTTCTTTGTCGACTTCAGCAAGGAGGGAAAGCCGCGGGACTTCCGCCTCGGCTGCTTCGCCGACAAGGCAGTCTGGAACCCCCGGGATCGTGACGTGCCGGAGGCCCAGCGCCCGCTGCTNACCGCCCGGAATCCCGGGTTCGCTCCGGACAAATGGGTCCATGTCCTCTTCACCTGGGAAAAATTCAATTCCGGCCGGAAGGACGCGGTCGCCAAGCTCTATCTCAACGGCAAGCTCAACGGCAGCCTCACCGGCTGGAACCAGAAATTCTCGTGGAAGGGCAACGAAACGGCCCGCCTCCTCCTCGGCCTCCACTATGTTGGCCTCATGGATGAGTTCGCCTGTTTCAATCGCGCTCTGACGGCCGGGGAGGTCCAGTCCGTTNACGCCCTGGGGGGAGGGATCGCCTCCCTCCTGAAGTAAGGGGCNAGTCCGCCCCGCCCGGGCCCTCTCATCATTGCCTTCCGAGGGCCGCATTCACGAACGGCCACATAAGTTCCGGGTAGAAACGGTGTCCTCCCGGNCCCCACTTGAGGCCCATGTTCCCCGGGACGCCGGCTGCCTCGAATACAGTCTTCACTCTTCCTGCTACCGCCTCCACATCTGCCCGCTTGTGGAGCCCGTCGCTCACNCCGTGAACCAGAAGAAGGTGCCTCGGTGCCACCAGTCCTCCAATCTCTGCCCAGCCCCCCCAGTCCCGCAAACCGGGTACCATGCAGCAATCGCAGTGGAAAATGTATCCCTCCGAACTCGTCATTGAAGTAAATGAGCAGCTGGGGATCGCCACCCGGATACGCTCATCGAGAGCAGCGGTGTAGGCGGTAAGCACCCCCCCACCCGAGTTGCCCGTCATCACGATCCGTCCGGGGTCGACCAGCTGATGTTTCACGGCCCAGTCAAGCAGGCGCTGCATGTCCCACACCCGCTCCGCAATCGGGGTGCGNCCCGCCACGAGGCAATGCATGAGCTGGGCCCGGCANGGTCGGTTCCCATGCCGGCCCTTGGGGTCNGGCACGCTCACCTCCTCCGCCAGCCCNCGGGTCGCCGGGGCCAGGGCCACGAATCCCCGGCGCACCGCCTGCTCGGCAATGTTGCCCTCCCGCCCAAGGATCTTGTCCCGATGAGCATCATCCCGGTAGGCCCCGGCGTAGGAGTGCAGGCCCTCAGGGTCGTGCCCGTGCGGGCAGAGGACCAACGGAAAGCGCTTTCCTTTTNCCACACCCTTCGGAACAAGCAGGTAAAACGGGATCGAGACTCCGGGTTCCGTTTCAATCGTGTGAAGCGTGCGGGTATGGCTCTCTCCCACGTCCACGCGCCCGTTCTCCACCACCCTCGGACGGAAGGCCGCGAGTTCCCGACCCATTCGCTCCAGCCCGATCGTCCGGCCGAGNGCGGCTCGCGCCTCACCACGCCATGGTCCGGGATCGGTGCCAGGCTTGAAGGCGAACTTCTGCTCNCCTTTCTGCACCCGCAGCAGATAGGCCTNGGTTTCNGGGGAATACCGGACGAACGGCTTGCTGCCNTCCTGCCCGGGAANGGCACCCGCTAGAACGAGGCTGACTAGAAAGACTCTGTGCATGCCCGGACTGCAGCACACCGCTCCCCGCCGCACAAGNCCCCTCGCCTACCATGCCCCGAGCCTCTCCAGAGCCCTTCTCCACTGCTCCCGGGATTCATCCGCCTGCCGNGANCTAGCGACCTTCCAGCCGCNTGGCATAGAGCTTCTCCATCCATGCGATTGCGGCCGGCTGGATGATCTCATGGCCCCCCTTGAAAATGGTAACCGTGGCCGTCGCCGAGGACCTTTCGAAGAGAGGACGTTTCGCTCCAAACGATTCGTCCAGCCTGCTGGTCTGCAGACCGGGAGGAACCTCCGCCTTCTCCGTCATGATCCTGACAGTCTCCGACGGGACACGATCTTCCTGTTCGGCGACCTCATTGAAGGCGAGAAGCGAATGGCTGATCGGGACACTGCCGCTGTGTCCGTCCGTTATTCCGGTCGCAATCTGCAGGGGCACCTTCCCCTTCGCNTCTCTCAGGTAACTGACCGGCGAGCGTCTCACATACTCAGTATCGACCATTGCACTATCACCCGGTTTCCCGCCACAGGACNGCACGACATCGTTCGCGTAGCGACGCCCACTCCTGGTGCACTCCTCATACCAGGCCTTCAGGTCCGAGATCGACGCCCAGGCCGAAACGCCGGCCCAGAGTTCCGGATGTTTCCCAGCCATCACCAGCGCGTGATATCCTCCCCCGGAAACGCCCACGCAGAAAATCGCCTTCTCATCCACTCTGCTTGTCTTCCGGGCGTAGTCGACNGCACTTACGATATCCTTCACCACCAGTTCTGATCCGGTCGCCTCCGGTCGCCGGGCCGGCCCACGAAAGTCAGGATGAATCAGGATCCAGCCTTTTTCCCGCACCCACTCCTCGATCGCCTTGTAGTGTCGCTGCCTGTAGTCGCCCGACCACGTGTGCAGGGCCACCACGAGAGGCACCGGCTGCTCGGGATTAGGATCAAAGAACAGGGCCCGCTGCTGCGTGTTGTCCGCCGTGGTGGGATACTCAATCTCCCGGATGTCCTGTGCCTGCAGGAGGAACGGCCAAAATACTCCGACCATGCAGACCACCTTGATCGCTCCCCTTCTCATTTCCCGAACCAGTTTTTCTTCCTGCCACCGTGCATGTGGAGCTTCCCCTGCTCGCTGGCGAGCATCAGCGCCACCATTGAGTTTCCGATTGGTTTCAGCCCAAGATATTCGTCCCCACCGATGTTGCGCTTCCCTCCAAAGTAGGCAACCGAGCCCGCCGCATTGCGGCTCAGTTCCACATAGGGTCTCCACTTCCGCAGTACTTCAGCATGCCCTCCCGGGTGCCCCATCCTGATCCCGGCGAATCCGTAAATCAATCCAATCGAGGACATCGCGTGCGCATGCCGCATTCTTCCGTGATGAGCCACCAGCGCACCGGCCAGCTGCCGCGCCAGTTTCGGCTCCCGGTCCGCCACCATGAGGGCAGCAGCCATCGCGCCCGTGCGGGCAGAGATATCCGGGCTCCAGGTCGCACGGGCGGAATACCCGAGAGCGCCAGTTTTCCCGTCGACCGAGGCCCGCACCTCCTCCATCGACCTGTCCCAGGCCTCTTCATCGATCCTGTATCCGCACTTTTGCGCCAGAGCCCACGCCAGGTGGGCCTGCACGTTGATTACGACGAGGCCTCCCCCATTGTAGGGAATGTCAAAGTGATGCCCCATTCTGCCCTTTGGTGACACTCTCGAGGCCAGCAGGTCACAGTTCGTCTCCAGCTCGGCCCCGAACTCACCATCCCCGGTCGCAAGCTGGTATTCCGCCAGGAGAATCGCCGTGCTGGCCGCCTGCCAGTTCTTGGGCCCTTGCCGGGGGTTCCCGGGATCGATCAGGGACGTACTCCTCTGGTTGATAAACTTGATCGCAGAGCGGATGGCAGGGAGATATTTCCGGTCATCCGCGGCGAGGAGGGCCAGGGCACAGAACGCCGACATGTAGACGTCGGCATCGCCTCCCACTCCCGGTTGCCAGCGACCACTCTCCTGCTGTGTCGCAAGCAGATGATCGGCTATCCCGGCCAGCAACTTCCCTTTCCCGGGCACGCCGCCGGGCAACGCGATCCGCAGCGTGCTCAACTTATTCTCCCGGCGCACCTCCATGACAAGGACTGGAGGATCGGCTTTGCAGGCCAGCGCAAGGGCCACCGCCAGCTCTTCCTGAGGTCCCGCCACTCCCGTCTCCGTATTTTTGGAATAGGCCCTGGCCCTCCGTTCGCCCGCCGACACGATACGATCCCCTGCCCGCAACCCTCCTTTCTCAGCCGGCCCATTGCCCCCGACATCCATGATGAGGATCTCCCGCTCACCATCCGAAAGGCGCCCGGTGGCGGAGAGAACACCCAACGGAAAATCATGGTGCGCCCCATTCTTGCTGTTCGCCAGCTTTGGGTGATAGAGCGGATACTCCGCCGCGATGAGCAGCGGCGACAGAACCAGGGCCACCAGAACAAGCACGGACGGAAAATTCATGAGATCCTGCGTCAGGGAAGACCGACGGTCAACGGCACCTGCTCCACCCGCATCCCGTCCTGCAGAAGGCATACTGCTGGTGAATTCCCCGTTTTCCCGGCAGCCACGAGCTGGTCATACAGCGAGGCCAGGTGCAGGAGCCCGGTTCTCCCACCGCACGAAAGGCCTGCTCCCTACTTACTCTTTACCCAGTCTGGGACCGTTCCGTCCCCCGTCTCTTTTCCTTCCAGAACCCAGCTCAGGTTGAAACGAGCGACGGTGGAACCCCCTTTCGGTCCACCTTCGAAGTGCACATAGGCCATGCCCTCCGTCTTCGTCCCGGGGCGCCCCGAAGTCATCGAGGAGTAGGCAAAGGACCCTTCAAAAATGAGCCGCTTGACCGGCCAGGTTTTACCGCCATCAAAACTGGCCCACACCGTTCCCAGCTTGCGGCCACCCGGACTATCGCAATTGCTGTAAAGGATGATGTCGTGCCCCTTCACGTTCAGACGCGCGAGACCGGCCATGCATCCGTAGTTGGTATTCTGCGGACCATCCGGAAGCGCCTTCAGGTAGGTCAGCCCATTCCAGGTCTTACCTCCATCCTTGCTGGTGGCTGTCCAGCGCCGACGCGGGTCTGCTCCCTCCTGCGCCCAATGGCGACGCGAGTTGTAATACACCGTTCCGTCGCTCAGTTCCGCGATGGTCGCCTCACCCGTTCCCTTGGCAGGGAAGGGATCGCTCGTTTCCCACGTCTTGCCTCCATCGTCGCTGTAAATCGCATTGGTATAGTGCTCGGGCCATTTCTCTCGTGCGTTCCGGCCCGCATACCAACGGGAGGGCCGGATGATTCTTCCCTTGTGCTCGCCGTGCCGGAGAGTGATCCCCCGGTCATTCATGTGCATGGAGGGCACGTTTCCCAGCGAGTCGGGCTTGATGACCGCCTTCACCTCTCCCCAGGTCTTTCCATGGTCCCCACTCTTAAAGACCTTGAGGGGGGCGGGCGGATGATGATCTTCCACGAATGCGAAGATGTCCCCGTTTCCTTCGTTCACGGTGAGCCCGCCACATTGGAAGCCCGGCTTGGAAATGGTGATCTCCTCGCCCCAGGTGGCCCCTCCATCACTGCTCCGCCGCGCCCGCACACTCCCCGTTCCGAAGGTAGCCACCAGTGTTCCATCCACCGCGACCACGATATTTGGAAAGCGCTCCCGCTTAAACACCTGGACAAGCTCCAGTCCTGGTTTGCCCACGTGCGGGGTCAGGTCACCTTCCGCCGGGAGAGCGGCGGCAGTCAGGGGGTTCGCAGAGGCGCCAGTACCGGCCAGCAAACAACTGCAAAGGGTAGGGAGGGCGATTCGGCGGGTCATCTCTTGAAGTGGGTGTGTGCGCATAATGAGCTGGTAAGTTGACAAGAAGCAGGATCCTAAGTGCAGTAGTTTCCCGTCCCAGTCCATGAAGGCCCTATCACCCGCTCTCTGCCCACGCAAGCGGAAGAGACTCACATCTCTGAGTGCCGCTGCGGCCTCCATCCTCGCCCTCTCCGGGCCAGCTGGAACAGCCTCGGCCGCCCCGGCCTTCCAACCTCCTCCCCTCGAGGTCCGGGATGGATTCGAGATCACCATTGCCGCCGCTCCTCCCCTTCTTAATTACCCCATGATGGCCTGTCTTGACGACCAGGGCCGGCTCTACGTGGCGGAGAGCGACGGACGCAACCTGACCACTCGGAAGGAAATCGAAAAAGAGCTCCCGCGCTTCGTGCGGCGCCTTACCGATACCGATGGCGACGGGATTTTCGACAAAAGCACGATCTTTGCCGACAAGATGACCATGCCCGAGGGTGGTCTCTGGCATGATGGCGCTCTCTATATCATCTCTGCGCCCTTCCTCTGGCGGCTGGAGGACACCGACGACGACGGGGTGGCCGACAAGCGCGAGAAGATCCTCGGTGAAATGGAGTTTGATGGACGAGCCAACCAGCACGGCCCATATCTCGGCCCAAACGGCCGACTTTACTTCAGTGGAGGGCACTTCGGCTACCAGTTCACCGGGACAGACGGGAGCTCAACCGGGCAGAGCCGGGCGGGCGGAATCTTTTCCTGCCGCCCCGACGGCAGTGATGTGAGGATCGATGGCCAGGGACCGATCAATCCGGTCGATGTCGTTTTTACGAGGACCGGCGAGGTCCTCTCCACCGCGGCAATTTACGACAGCTTCGGGGGCAGGCGCCACGACGCCCTGATCCATTGGTTCCCGCGCGGACTCACCCAGCGCATCTACGGCGAACCTCTCCTCCCCCAGACCGGTTTCCGTGTGCCCGCCACCATCCGCTGGGGACAGGTCGCACCGGCTGGCCTCATGCGCTACCGCAGCACCCATTTTGGCCCGGGCTACCGGGACACCCTCTTCGCCTGCCATTTCAATTCCAACTGCGTGCGCCACATTCGCCTCGCTCCCGATGGGGCTACCTTCAGCGCGGAGGATGCGGACTTTCTCTCCTCTCCCAGCCGTGACTTTCACCCGGCTGATATCCTGGAAGATGCCGACGGCAGCCTGCTCCTCCTTGATACCGGGGGCTGGCTGAGCTGGGGCTGTCCGCACTCCAAGGCTGCCAAGCCGGAAGTCCGCGGGGCAATCTACCGCATCAGGCGCACGGAAGGCACTTTCCCACCCGACCCCCGGGGAACCAGGATCAACTGGCCCACCCTGTCTTCTCCCGAACTCGTCAACCTGCTCGCGGACGCCCGCCCCGCGGTGCGCGACCGGGCAAAGTCCTTCCTGCTCACCAGGGGAGAAGCTGCCCGCAAGCCCCTTGTCCAAGCCTCCTCCGCGGAGACAACCAAAGACCCCGACGTCCGCCGCCGTGCCATCTTCGTCCTCTCCCAGCTGCCAATTCCGGATCGATCCGGGATACTTGGAGCCTGCCTCCGCGATCCTGATCCCGAGGTGCGCCAGGCAGCCGCTCGCTCCCTGGGGGAACTCCGCTCCCCGGAGGTTACGGGGTTGCTGTCCGCCACCCTCTCGGACCCGGACCCCGCGGTCCGGCGCGCGGTGGCAACCGCCCTCGGACACATCGGGAGCAAAGAAGCGGTCGACCCGCTCTTTCGCGCCTTGAAACCAGATTCGCGACCCGCCTTCCAGCACGCCGTCCGGCTTGCTCTCATCGAAATAAGTGACCCCGCAGCCTGTCGTCCCCGACTCAAGAGCCCCGAACCCTTCCTGCGAGCCACCGCCCTTCGCGTCATGGAGCAGAGCGACCGCAGCTCCCTCCAGCTCGAAGACATTCTTCCATCTCTCCGCTCACCCGTTCCAGTCCTGCGCAATGAAGCCCGACGCATCGTGGCCACGCGCCCGGAATGGAAAAAGCAGGTCTTCGAGCTCTTTCAGTCCCTCCTCGGGGAAGCCAACCTCTCCCTCTCCTCCGCCACCCTCGCAGAGGAAATCATGATGAGCTACCCTGGCGACGAGGAATTCCATCTCCTCCTCGGCCGGCAACTGCGTGAGCCGTCGGTCCCCACTGCGGGCAAACTTCTTATCGTGCACGCTCTCGGCTATCTCGAGTCCCTTCCCGGGCCGAGCGCCCCGGGTGTGGCTGCCCTTCTGGAGGGCAGCTCCCGGGAACTTCGCACCGCTGCCGCGAAACTGGTGGTCAGTTCACGGGCTTACCAGCGCTTCCGCAAAACCATTGGGACGATCGCCGCAGACCCGGGGGAGGACCCGCTCATCCGCGCTACCGCCCTCGAAGCAATTTCCGCGCACGGGGAGAAGCTCAGTGACGCCCAGGTCGAGCTTGCCGCAAGCTACCTCCTCGAAACCAGCTCCTCCCCGGAACTCGNCCTGCGGTCAGCGCGCGCCCTGAGCCACCTCACCCTCCAACGACCCCCGGGTCGGCAATGCGACATCCTCCTCGACCTTATCAAGGGTTCAACACCCATCCACCTCGGCTTCCTGCTGAAACCCTTCGAGCNCCTGGACGAAAAGCAGTGGGCCGCTCCGGATTTCAACAGCCTCGGCGCAGCCCTTGGAGAAGCCCTCCAGAAAAGTCCCGGGCGCAAGGGCCTCCGCCAGGAACAGCTGGCCGCCGTTTCCAAACCGTTCTCCGCCACCTACCCGCAGGCCCATCGAGTCTTCGTCCGCCTCGCCGATGACCAGGCAGACACCGCCGCGGAACGNGCAGAACGACTGGACGCACTCGTCGCAGCTGCCGGGAAGGGCAACGCCTCGCGCGGCCGCGCTCTCTTCCACGCCAACCGNTCCACCTGCTCCCAATGCCACGCCATCGACAACCGCGGCGGCACACTCGGCCCCAACCTGAGCAGGATTGGAGCAATCCGGAGCACCAAGGACCTGCTTGAGGCCATTGTTTTTCCGAGCGCCACCGTAGTAAACGGCTTCGAGACCTACCTGCTTACCGAAAAGCAGGGCAGCACCCACGCCGGGGTCATCCACCGCGAAACCAGCCGGGCCCTCTACCTCCGGCAGGCCGACCAGAATATCGTCCGCGTTCCCCGCACCGAGGTTCGAAGCATGCTGCGTTCGCCGGTGTCCCTGATGCCTGCCGGCCTTGATGGCATCCTCAGCGACCAGGACCTGGCCGACCTTGTTGCCTACCTGCGAGTGTGCAGGTAACCCTCTTTCCGCCTGCCGGCTTACTTCGACCCGATGCAGTAGAGCATCCCGTGCGAGCGTGCATAGAGCCGCCCATTGATGGGCGCCAGAGTCGCGCGGAAGGCTTCATCCACCTCTGCTCCCAGGTCATTGACCCCCACCACCTCAAAACTCCGGCCCGCCTTGAGCACCACGGTTTTGCCGCCGTAGACCGTTTGAAACATGAGGTGCCCATTCACTACCAGCGGCGCCGCGGCGTATTCCCCCTTCACCCCGAGATGCTCCTGCCAGTAGATCTTGCCCGTTTTCGCACTGTAGCACGTAGCCAGTCCCGACATCGAGACCACGATCACAAAGTCACCCACCACTGCCGGGGAGGGCAGATCCCGGCCACCCCGGCGCGGGGCGTGCCAGGCCATGTGCGACTTTGTCACATCTCCCGAGCCACCCGGCCGCACCGCATAGGTATCCCCCGGTTTTCCGTTCACGACGAAGAGCAGGCCGTCTGCGAAGTCTGGAACCGGTGAACCCCTGCCATTGAATCCGCGACAGAACCAGAGCTCCCTTCCCGTCTTGGGGTCATAGCCCCGCACCCCTTGTTCCCCGTTCAGGACGAGCTCCTGCTTCCCGCCCGTCTCNATCAGCACGGGCGTGCTCCAGCCCCCGCGAGGTTTGTCGTCGCGCTTGGTCTGCCAGATGGGATCACCGGTGGCCAGNTCAAGCGCTACNAGGGAGGACGCACCTTCCGCATCGCAGTTCTGGACTACCATGCTGCCCACGATCACCGGGGAAGCAGCTACTCCCCATGGCCCCGGGAAGTCCCCGAACTCTCTCGACCACTGGATGTTTCCCTCAAGATCGTAACAATGCAGCCCCCCGGGGCCGAAGAATGCCACCACCCGCTCGCCATCAGTGGCGCAGGTCGGGGTGGCATAACTGTTCATGCGGTGGGGCTTCTCCGGGAAGGCACACTTCACGATCTTCTCCCAGNTCACCCTGCCCGTNCCCGCATCCACACAGGTCACGTAGCGCTCACGCCCGTTGGCGGAGGCCCCGGTCACGAAGAGCCGGTCGCCCCAGTTNACAACCGAGGACTGTCCCTTTCCCTTCAGGGGCGTCTTCCAGCGCACGGACTCGGAAGACCACTTGAGTGGCACCTTCCCGTCGGTGGAGTGCCCTCGTCCCGTGGGGCCACGAAACTGGGTCCAGTTTGTTTCCGCTTCTACGCCGGCCGGACACAGGGTGAGCAGCACCAGGATCGGGAGGGAGAAACTTCTGCACGTCGAAAGGAAGAAAGCGGTCATGGTATGCATCGAGGTTGGGGNCAGGACAATCCTCCGCAATCGGGGCCTTTGATAAAGGGGAAAACCCTTCTACTCCCAGATTCTTCTTTGCGAAGGCCTTACCTTTCCGCCGGCTCTTGCACCCGGACTCTCCTTCGTTCAAGGTGAAACCAGACCTCGGTGCAATGAAAGCGCTCGTTCCTGCACTGGCCGGCCTGGCCCCCCTTCTTCTCGCAAGCTGTGGCAACACCGACGCCAGCAAGCTCATCACCAAGCCGGCCCGGGCCGGGAAGCTGCTCGAATCCACCACCCTCTACCACTGGACAACGGATGACGGCGAGGGGCCTGTCAGCATTCATATCAACCTGGGCAGACAACGCCTGTATGTCACTCGCGAGGGCAGGAGGATTGCCTCCACTTACGTGGCGACAGGCCGTGAAGGTCACGATACCCCCCCCGGGACATTTCGCGTCCAGGAGAAGGTGGCCGACAAAACCTCCAACCGCTACGGATGGATCGAGAATTCAGTGGGAGAAAAAGTCGACCCCGTCGCAAGCCCGGNAGACTCCGTCCCGACCGGTTACCGGTATGTCCCAGCTCCCATGCCCTACTGGATGCGCCTGACCGGAACGGGAATAGGACTGCACGCGGGCTACATCCCNCGNCCCGGCACAGCGGCCTCGCACGGCTGCATCCGGATGCCCGAGAAGTTCGCGGCCAGGCTCTTTGATGCCGTCACCCTTGGAACCACCGTCACCATCGAGCGCGGCCACTACGATCCGTGGGTGGTTCATCCTGATCCACTCCCTCGTCCGCAGAAGAAGCCGCGCACCAGGAACGGCCTCCGGGTGATCTCCCCCGACGACCCATGGATCATCTGGCCGGAAGGGCACCCACGGTCCCGCTGACCNGGTTCCGGAAGACTTCACACATTTTTTTCGACCCTCCTCATGATCTGGCATATGGACACGGGGCCATGAACCAAAGCGCCGTTCTTCTCCTGTTTGCCACAATGCTCGTGATGAGCTCTCCTCTTGCCCTGGCGCGGGACCCGGCCGGGAACGGCACCAAGGCAGAATCCATTTCCGATCAACTGGTCGGTTACTGGGCCATCGATGCNGGAAAGACCANGGCCGCCCTCACGCAANCCATCGANGACGCAGANGGGAACGACGAGGCCCGGGAGGAACTGGNGTTCATGATCGAGTCCGTAGCCGAGATGGCCCGGTCACTTGTCCTGCAATTCAGCACCAAGAACAGGGTGATNGCACACACCGACGGGGGNCAGGAAAACTTCACCTTTGAAATCAAGCGGAAGGATGGTGTGGCCGGGGAGTTTTCCCTGATCCTCACCGAAGGGGNCGATGCGGGTGAAAAGCACACCGCCAAATGCCAGCTAAGTGGAAAAAACCTGCATATGACCCCACAGCAGGAAGAATTTGAAATNGTCATGATCTTCGAACGCCTTGACAACAAGACCGCCAGGACACGCATTGCCGAGATCGTCAGGAATGCGCAGGACGAGGAGCGCGAAGGAGATCCCGAAGATCCACAGCAGGTTCCTGCCACGGAGTAGATTCTTCCCGGTGAAAAAATCCTGCTCCTGTTCCAGGCAGGGCCCATTCTCTGGACCGAGGTTGTCGCCCCGGACAAGGCCGGGGCAGCGGTCTGCGTCACAAGCGTGAACAGGGCAGTCACCGCCCCCCCGAACCGGACACGGCATAAAGCAGAGTCTCAGCTCAACCCAGCCGCGCAAAAAGATACCGGCAGGTGGGTGACCCGCAACGCGCCCCCCTCCGGCACTGCCGGCCCGGCAAGACACCAAGCTGCTGTCCCGACGAATCCGGGACGGAAACAGTCANGATCCTCCCCTTGAATGAGCGGAACGGAAATTTCCTTCTCAGGTTGAGATCCATCGACCGGCCTCGACCGACTGGGAAGCCGCATCCGTGAACTTCTGGGCGATCCACCCGTCCTCGAGGTTNGGGTGTTCCCCTTCGACNGGCTCGCCGCNCACGNNGGGGGCGAGCGCTGGAAAGACCCACTTGGAAAAGCGGTTCCCGAANCCCTNNTCCGGGGCGCTCTCAACCAGCCGTTTCTCCTGGTCCGGGGTGACCAGGATAACGTCACCAGACCAGCGATCTACGCTGAGCGAAGCCTTTGTNCCGTGAAGTTCCAGTTCCGGGGCAAGNTGTTTGCGCAGAAAGGTGGCATGGGAAAGCAGGTAGGTTCCCACTCCACCGTTGTCATAACGACAGGACAGGCTGGCGTAGTCCACTGTTCCCCCCTGCCGGGCNCTCCCGGACTCCTTGCCCTCATCATGAACCCAGTCGAGCGCTTCTCCCAGGTTAATGGCACCCAGGTCAGCCTTTGAAGGGGTCAGGGTTTCCCCATGCGCGAGCACCTCGATCGCCTCCGCTCCGATGATCCATCGCACCGCGTCGTAGGCATGGGATCCCACATCCGCAATCGTCCCGGCCGAGGAGAGCTCCGGATCGTCGCGCCACGTCAGCGGCATGGCCGCCGGCCGCGGGTTCTGCCAGCGGAAGACGGTTGAAACAATTCCCCCGAGTTCGCCAGCCGCCACGATCTCACGCGCAATTTCAAAAACNCGCACCATCCGCGTCCAGAANGGCACGAAGTGGGCCAGGGCCGGACTGGCATCGCGGTAGAGCTTCCACATCTCCCCGGCCTCCCCGGCATTCATCCCAACCGGTTTTTCGCAAAGGAGGTGCTTGCCCCGGGCCGCACAAGCCAGCACCGCCTCATGATGCAATGCATCAGGCGTGGCCACGATGACGAGATTCACCCCGGGGTGCTCCACGACCTGGCGCCAGTCCGTGGTAGCAAGCTCCGCCCCGTCCTCTTCCGCAGCCTGGGCCAGCAGGTCTTCCCTGCGCGCACAGATCGCAACCANCTGCGCCTCCTCACACTCCCGGATCTCCGCGCGATAGGGCGACCCGATAAACCCCGTCGCACCCAGGACTCCTACTCTGAAGATCGGATCAGGCATGGCCGTGCCTTTAGCGCTCAGACGTGCTTCGGTCCATCCCCGAATGCGGCCCGCCCCTCCCACCTGTGGCAGGACCCTCGCGAAAAGGTTGATCTGTCCCCCCCGCAACCTACGATCTTCCAGCNAGAGAAANCAGGANGACTCCCTGCTCCCCTCATGCCCGACTCCACCTCTCCTCCACGTCTCGGTACTCTTGCCTCCGTGGCAATATTAGTCTGCGCCTTCCTCGGCTGGTTCTTCGGGGGAACCCAGATCGCCCTCAACAACCTGATCCAGANCGGCGTCCTGGACGTCCTCGACCAGTCCGGCTCCATCGACCAGGAGCTGTATGGTGAGCTCACCGCCAAGTTACGCAACAATTCGGCTACCGCGGATGAGCTCGCCCGCATGGAGCAATGGAGTCCCCTCGTAAAGAAGTGGTACGCGTGGCTGCAGTGNGCCTTTCTCTTCGGGGCTGCCCTGGGCGGTTACATTTTCGGCAAGCTGGGNGACCGTNTGGGCCGGACCCGGACCCTTGGTATCGCCATTATCTGGTTCTCAGCCTTCACGGGGCTCACCTGGTTTGCCGCGGGACCGGAACAGCTTTTCGTAATGCGCTTCCTCGCCTGCCTCGGTATCGGCGGCACCTGGCCCAACGGGGTGGCTCTCGTGAGCGAGGTCTGGGCCAATACCGCCCGGCCCGTCCTCGCCAGTGCGATCGGCATGGCCGGAAATCTCGGCATCTTCACCATGTCGAACCTTTCCCGGGTATTCGCGGAGAACGATGTCTCCTGGAAGATGGGCCTGCTCGCCAACACGGCTCCCATCCTCCTCGGTGCAACCATCCTGGCCTTCCTCCCCGAGTCGCCGGGGTGGCGGCTCAACTCTTCTGCGCCGACGCAGCAAAAGCCGTCGGTCTTCCGCAAGCCCCACCTCAAGGTCACCCTCATCGGTATCGCGCTGGCCACCATCCCTCTCATCGGCGGCTGGGGCAGCGCCAACTGGATGGTCCCCTGGGNCGAGGACGAGGGCAAGTCGATCGGCGATGGCACGCTTGCGCCCCGCGTGGTCATGTATCGCTCCCTTGCCAGCATCGTGGGAAGCCTTNTNGCCGGTCTCATCGCNGTCACGCTCGGNCGCCGACGNACCTACCTCATCGCCGCGGTGGCGGCCTTCGTGTCGGCGCAAATNGCCTTCTGGTTCACCTCTCCACACGATCAGGCCTTCTTCGTCCTCGCTGCCGTCCTTGGCATCTTCAACGGAATCTTCTTCGGATGGCTGCCCTTCTTCCTNCCGGAGCTCTTCCCCACCCGGATCCGCGCAACCGGAACGGGGGTGAGCTTNAACTACGGCCGGATCCTGACCGCGCTCTCCATCTTTGGNACCGGTTACNTCCTNGGGTCCTTCAANCACGACTATGCCGCNATCGGCAGGATCACCAGTTTCGTCTTCCTTCTCGGCGTGGTCGCCATTTACTTCGCTCCCGACACCAGCAAACGCGACATGGCGGAATGACCAGGATCCAGCTCCAGCTCGAACCCGAACGGAAAGCACTCTACGCGGCGGCCTCGGCCCGCCTGCAGGGGGTGGTGCTCGTCTCCGCTGAGGCCGATGCCCTCATCACCGATACCCCCGGGGCCAGCCCCCTGCCCACCCTCCTCGATCAACCCGAACGGATCGACCTGTCATCCCTCGTGGACTTGCCTTCATCGAGGATCATGCCGGCCCACCTGTGGCGTTTCTCGCCCTCTGTTCTCCCGGTTGCGGAAAGCCGGCGGAGCGGACAGCTCGGGGAGCCGGGCCTTCTGCGCATCCATCACTGGCTGGCCACTCCCTCTGACCCGCTGGCCATGGCCTTTGCCCAGGTCGATCTCGCCCATTGGCTCTTCGGATGTCGTCCCCGCCACATCCATACGCTCAGCCGGGAAAACTACCTCCACTACCATCTTGGCTTCCCGGATGGCGGCATGGCCCTGATCGACATCGCCACAAGCCGTCCCGGGGAGGAGAACTACTATTCCATGCACCTTGTCGGATCCGAGGGAGCAGCCTACGCCGACGACCACAGGAACGTCCATCTTCAATTCGGTGCTCACGGGGCACGCGCTCGCCTGCATGCGCATAACGAACTCCTCGCCGTGCAGGCCATGCTGGCCGAGTTCCTNACCGGGCTGAGGGAAGATCACCCCTGGAGCGTGGAACTGAGTGAGACCCACAATGCCCTGGAAACCGCGAGGGAGGCCTTGAACTGATCATGTCTGGACCAGCGAACGTCTACCGGGTCCTCGTCCTCAGCGTGGTCAAGCACGACTACCTGCCCAACGCCGTGGCCGCTCATCCCCGCTTCCGCCTGGTGGCCGTGGCAGACGACCCGGACCGTCCGGNNTGGACCCACGAACGCAACCAGCTCTATGCCGACCAGCACGGCATCCCCTACCACCGGGATGTGGAGGCTGCCCTGGAGAATTGCGACCTCGTGGTCGTCAGTTCCGAAGCGGAGCGCCACTGCGACCTCGCCCTGCGTGCCGCCCGGGCCGGCAGGCACATCGTGGTCGACAAACCACTCTCGCCCAGCCTTTCCGAATGCGATGCCATCGTGGCTGCGGTGGAAGAACGCGGACTCAAGTGCCTGGTCTGGAATCGCAACTTCCTCCCCGCCCTCCTGGAAGCCCGCCGGGCTGTCGAGGAGGGCGCGCTTGGCACCCTCCAGGCGATTCACTGCGATTTTTATTTTTCAAAGGACGCAGGACCACCCAAGGGATCAGTTGAACCGGGCGCTCCCCCAATCAACTGGCTNNCACGGCAACTGGACGCNCACGCNGANGGCTCGGACGGCGGNGTGGGAGTNGCCCCCCTCGGCGAACTCCAGATNGAAGGCATCTATCCCCTGGCCTACATTCACATGCTGGCCCGGTCGCCCGTCATGCGGGTCTTTGCCCGGACGGCTACCCATTTCCACCAGGCCAACGTCGACAACAAGGTCGATGACCTCGCCTCGGTCAGTCTCGAGATGACGGACGGCTGCACCGGCTCGCTCGCGATTGGCCGCATCGGGGCTGCTGCCCACCCCGACATCGGTGAAATCAAGCTCCACCTCATCGGAAGCGAAGGCTCCCTCGTTGTCAGCGAAGCCCGGCCCGAGGTAGCCGTCTACGCCCGCGATCAATCACCTTCCGAGTTCAAGCACCGGCGGGTCGCAGACGAGAACAACTACCTTCTCATGCAGAATTTCGCAGACGCTCTCGACCACGATGCCGAGCTCATCGTGGATGCCCGGGCGGCCCGCGATATTGCCGCCATCGTGCAGGGCGCCCTCGCAAGTGCGCAGTCCGGAACACCCGTCGATATCACCNGATGACCGCTCACGAACTACGATCACTTCTGCACAGCNGGGACCGCGTCGTGCTGGGCACCTGCCTCGTTTCACCTTCCACCAAGTGGCCCCTCGTGGTCAGGAATTGCGGACTCGATTTCGTATTCATCGACACCGAGCACATTGCCCTGAACCGCGAAACAGTTTCGTGGATGTGCCGCACCTATGCCGCAATGGGAATCCCGCCCCTCGTCCGCATACCGACCCAGGATCCCAATGATGCCACGGTGGTTCTCGATGACGGGGCCTCCGGCGTGATCGTNCCNTACGTNGANCNTCCCGGNGTNGTCCGTGANATGGTGGGCGCNACCAAGCTNCGNCCNCTNAAGGGNGAGAAGNNNAGNCGNGCCCTCGANGGNGANNGCCTCGANNCNGAACTGGNNNANTACNTCGAAGNNCACAANNCCAGCCACATNCTCCTNACCAACATCGAGAGNGTNCCGGCCATGGAAAACCTCGACCNGATCCTNGNGGANNAGGGACTCGANTGCGTCCTGATCGGACCNCACGACCTTTCCACCAGCCTNGGNGTTCCNGAGCAATACGATCANCCNAGGTTCCTCGAGGCCTGCNCNTTCATNCTCGGNAAGGCCCGCGCNGCNGGNNTNGGNGCCGGTATTCACCACTGGCTGTCTCCCGAGAAGCAAATCCAGTTCGTCGNGATGGGGGCCAATCTCNTGATTCACAAGGCCGACGCCATCTTCCTCGCCGAGGGGTTGCAGTCGCAGCTCGACGAGATCCGGAGCCTGCTCGGTCAGGAGGGCGGCCCCGGAGGCGGAAGCCAGGTCACGATCTGAAGCCGGAGAGCCTGGTTCGGTCTCCAGTTGCCCCGGGCCTCCACCAGCCCGACCTTGAGCTGGCATTGCCGGACGCCGGCATTCAGCTGACGGCCGGAAAAATATCGTTCCTGCTCCCGCCGGATGAGGACCGCGCCAATGCAGCTCCCAAACCGGCCAACAAGGCCGGACGTGGGCAGAGAGTCGGCAGGACCGCCTACCTGGCCTCAACCCGCAGGCGTGCAAATTGGATCTGGCGCTCTCTCCGTGGATGTCCGGCCCGCCAGGTTTCCATGACGATACCGTCGTTCCGGCCGCTCATCTCCTGGCCGGCGAGGATTCCACCCGCCGCCCAGGTGATCAGGTCATCAGAAAACTCGACCACGTAGCGCAGCCCATCGGCCCCCACTTCGCGGGGGAAGCTGATGGTCAGGTACTCCTTCTCCACTCCGTCCACCAGGAACATTCCTGACTTTGCAACGGGCAGGAGGTGCGTCGTCGGCGTGGTCGGGTCCCCACCGAGGAAAAACTCCAACAGCGCGACCACCCCGTCGCGATCGGCATCTCCAAAGTCTTCGCTCACCTCGAAGCGCTCCTTCCAGGCCGCGTAATCCACGCCATCGTCCTTGCCCGGAGAGCCAAGGGGAAACCGGCTCGGCCGCCAGTTGGCCGGGTCTCCATGGTCCGGGCTCAGGAAGTCATCCACCCCGATGAGCACCAGGCTGGAATCGCCGTCCGCCGCCTCTGGCCAGGGAGACTCATCCGTGAACTCATTCACGTCGTGGATGGTCGTGCCCGCCCCGAAGGAGAGCTTCAACCGTTCGCCGCTGTTACGCAGGTTGTCGCTGGGATATTCACCCGCAACGGGCAGCCCCGCACCATAACGCGCCTCGAAGGCGACCTGATTCTTCACCACCAGGGCATAGTCCCCGGGAGCCAGGAACTCGATTGCGCTTCCCCCGAAATCGAAGTCCACCCCCTTGGTGAAGCGAACATTCCGGAGATCCAGTTCCGTGGGCCCCACATTCTTGAGCTCGATGAATTCAAACTCATCGCGGTTGGTCGAGATCAGGCGCTCGTCGCCCGAGGGCTCCGGAGGATGGTACATGAGCTCCGAAATCCGCAGATCGCGCAGATGGTCGGAGATATTCGGAGCGGTCGCCTGAAACTGCACGGGTTGGGACCAGTGGCTCCAGAGCCCGGTGGTATCCTTGTGGCGAACACGCACCCGGTAGGTCTTGCCCACTTTCACCGAGATGGGAGGAAACTGGTAAGTGGCATTGAAGGGCGCGAGTTCTCCCGACTCGAATGCCCCGGCGATCTCATAGATATTTGGCTCGGTCGGGTCGTAATTCACGACCCCCGGATTATGCACTTCCGCCAGACGCCATTCCATGGCCGCAAACCGGGAGCGGCTTGGACTGGAGAACGCACTGGAAACAAAGACCAGGCCATCGGAAGGATGGCCCTCCGGCCCGGCATAGGTCAGCTCGGGACGGGCCGGCTCCCTCCCATCGTCACTCAGGAGCGTATTGGTCATCCACTCTCCACGCGAGGCGATCCACGTCTTCACCACGCGCACCATCCCCGCAAAATCCCGGGTGGGGGCGATATCATAATAGCGATCCTTGTGATTGAGGCGCGGGTGGTTGTCCCACATGCGCCGGTCGACATCCACCAGCGACGCTTCTCCCGGCGTGTAGACGAACTTCACGGTCTCATCCACCAGCTTGTAACCCTCATCCCGGTTGAAGAGAAGGTCGAGCACCTCCCGGACACGGTTCTGGTAGTCAGCATTGAAAGCAGGATTCTGTGCCACCTTCGTCTTGAAGGCGTGGTTCCCGTTCCCATACATGTTGTTGGCGAAGGTGAGGTCCAGGTCCCAGGGCAGAACCTCGAATTTACCCGTCTCCGGGTTGTGGTAGTAGAAGTAGTTTTTACCGTAGGCGATGTCGTAGTGGTGGATGGCCTCCACGATCGTCCGGTAGCTCAGGTATTTTTCGATGTTGAGATTCTCTTCCCACCACTGCGCGGAGGGATTCCGGCCACGGTATCCACTGATGAAGGCGGAGACATCAGAGCGATTGCTCACCTGGGCAGGCCCCTGGTTGTTGGATGTTCCCGCGTGCCCCTCGATCTTGTAAAGATTCCCATCCGGGAGATCGTGTTCGTCCAGGAACTGGCCATCCAGCTGCTCGATGGCCAGGTAGAGTCCATAGTAGTCGGTCTCATACTGGGAGCGGAGAGGACGGGCCTTATCAATCACATAGAACTGCACGTGGTGCGTGTTGCTCGCTTCCACCCCGGCGAGCTCGAAGAGCCGGAATCCGACCCCTTCAAAAAGCCCCTGCTCGCCTCGGTGCCGGAAATTCACCTGCTGGACAATGGAGGAAAAATTGAGCTTGTCCCACCTCGTCTCATACTCGTTGCCGTATTCGTCCTTGGCCTGGAAGCGGCGCCCACGGTTGAAATCAAATTTCCAGAAGTTCTTTCCGTACTGGAAACGGTGCACTCCACCCCGGGGGCGGTAGCGGATGTGGTCATAGACCTTGCCCTCGTAGACCAGCGTGCCGGGCCACAGGTACTCGGAACCCGAATACCCGCCGAACTGTGAATCAGTCACCCAGCTCGACTTGCTCAGCAGGAAGTAGGTAGGCACGCTCGACATGAGCTCCCCCGGGTAGCGAACCGGGCTATCTCCGTCACGGATGGAGCCGATCCAGTCTGGAGTGCCGCTGTATACGAAGTAAGCAAAGTTAGGCTGGGGATCGTCGTCGTAGGGAACCCGCACCGAAGTTCCTCCCTCATCCTCGCCCGTGATGCGATAGCGCACGAGGTTCCTGTTACGATTCAAGCTACCTGGGATCACCCCGGTGTAGATCCCATCCCCGGCCACGGCATCGTCGCCCTGGCCGTCATCATTCATGGGCAGGTCATTCCAACCCCGCTCATAGTCAGGATCAATGTTGGGCGTCCCGTTGTTATTGTATTTCAGGTAACGTCCAAAGTAGGCGCCCGGTCGCACAAGCTGATAGCTGAGAGTCACCGACGCCACTCCATCGGGATCGGTGACCTCGGCGGTGATGACCACCTGCTCACCGCTAGCCGGCTCCTGCGGCAGGTGGGAAACACGCCGCACCTGAGGCGGTGCCCGCATCGCGTAGACGGCATTGCGCGCACCAGGGGTCGGGGCAGCCGAACGCCAGCTCCCCCCCAGGTCGCTCTCCAGCCCGGGATGAATCAGCTGAATCGAGGGACTCCCCCCTCCCACCGCATCCCCCACCGTGGGCCAAGGAAATCCCAGCCGGTAGTCCACCTTGCTGACCAGGGCGCCTCGGGGGTCTCGCAGATTCACCGTCTCTCCGCTGTTCCGCAGGTTCCCTCTCCACGGACCAAGTGCGTCCGGCCTGCCAAACCGGCTCGCCATCGTAGCCGGATCCTGCGCCACGAGCAGAAACCCACCGCTCGCGATCGTCGCTCCACGGGGGAAAAGGAAATCGATCCCACCCGTAAGCTCCCAGCCGGCGAGGGCAACAGAATCGGAAGTGGGATTGTGAAGCTCCACGAACTCGGCCGACAAGGTCTTGTCAGGTTCGTCATAATGAATCTCGTTGATGACCAGCGAGGGGCTATCGAGCTGTCCGAGGGCGGTAGACGCTGCCACTACACCGCCAGACAGGATGAGAAAAGGGGTTCGATTCATGGGTTTGAGCACTATAAAATGCTACTTTTCCCGGCTTGCAGGTCAAAGCAAACACTTCCCGCAGACCGCCCAATGGCCTCCGCGGGAACACCTCACCAAGCCCCTTAGCCAGCAACCAGATGGCTTCCGGCTCTCTGAGATCAGACCGGGCGGCGAGACACAGCAGCGATATCTCCTCCCAGAAGCCCCCTTCCAGGGCCAAAGGTCCTATTTTTCAGGGGTAAATCGCGGAGTCCAGGGCCCGACCAGGTAGTCCGGTCAACTACCTTGCAAATTTACTTCCTCAATTGGAAAAAACAGGTTGACGCCCTACCTCGGCCCTGATTTGCTCTGCCAGTCAGCGACAGCTGGCTACTCGTTTGAGGTAACGTCAGCTGACGAAACCCATAACAAACTCAACAAAACCAACCTCTTACCAAAAATGAAAAACCTGTTATTAGGTGCCGCTGTCAGCGTCGGCCTTATCGGTATCGCGCAAGCGGCCGGGGTCCAAAGTGGTGTCACCGTATATTACAATTTCGACGGCAACCTGAACGACAGCGCGAGCTCGCTGGCGGGCAATGCCAATACCATTGATGACAACCTTGCTCCGGCCTCCGGTCATGCGGGCAACCTCGGTGGAGGTCTTTTCGGTGGCGGCAGCTACCTCGGCTCCGGGGTCGGCACGGGACACGCCGAGGCCGCCTTCAGCCCCGATCTCGATGGAGGCACCAATGGTGGGCAGGTCCAGGCGATCACCGTCCAGTGGTGGGGCAGGGCCAACAGCTTGGATACCGGCTGGCAGGCCGGGGTGGCCCGCGGTGAGGGCCAGAACTGGCGCTTCCACCGTCAGGGCGGCAGTCAGACCATGGCCTGGCAGGGCGGAGGCGGTGACATCCACGGGGGTGCCAACATCAACGACGGCGAGTGGCACCATTTCGTGGGCACTTCAGATGTCGCCTCGAACACTCGCGTGCTCTACATTGACGGCGTCGTGATGTCCAGCCAGGGAATTGGCACCCCGATCAATTCGGATACCAATCTTCCCCTCATGGTCGGTGAGAACCCGCAGGCCAACAACCGGGAATGGAACGGTGAGATCGACGACGTCGCCATCTGGAACCGTGCCCTCAGCGAAGCTGAGGTTAACGAAATCTACAACGCCGGTCGGGCCGGAACGAGCTTGGGAGCAATCCCCGAGCCGACTGTCGGTCTCCTCGGACTATTGAGCGTCGGTTTCCTTGCACTGCGCCGCCGGCGCCGGTAGGGATCCGTCTCTCTGGCACAGGAACGAAATTTGAGTTTATAGCAGGCCACCGCAAGGTGGCCTGCTTGCGTTTAACCCCTTCTGCTTGCTGCCCTTGTTGCCCATTCCCGGCATGCTGCCGTCTGTCCCGATGAAACGCGCGACCACCTTTCTCCGGCCCGCCTGCTGTCTTGGTTCGCTTGGAGCGTTGCTTCTCCTGGGCGGCTGTCGGGAAGCAAGTGACCCACCTGGTGCGAAAACGGGCCCTGCGAAACCTGAGCCCCTTTCCCCCCGGAAGTCTGCTCCAGAGACCACCGTTGCCATTCCGAGCCCCGTCCTCCCACCCAGTCCGGCAATACAGGCTGGCCCCTCCGAAACCGCTCCGGGCTTGGCGGCGAGGGACTTGATCGGCCCTCTGCGCGACGCCTACGATCGCATGGATCCGCTAAAAGACGGTTGGGAATCAGAGGCCTTCAGTGCCGCAGCCAAGAAACAACTTTCCCATCTCAAGGAACTGCTCACCGCAGGCAAAGCTATCACCACCGACTCCCTCGCAAACCTGACCGTTGCAGGCGTCACCGCGACCCCGTTCCGACCGGATCAACTTTCCGTGGTCTTTGAGGACGACCGTCTTCGAGTCCTTCGCACCGTTGCTCCTGCAGCATCCTCCGTCAGTACAACCGGCCGTGAAGCCCTCGCAAAAAACCTCAACCAGCTTCGCTTTCCAGAAGCAAAGGCTGAAGCCCATCTCAAGATTGTCCGGGTTTTCCCGGAGGATGAGGACTCAGCTGGATGCGAAGTGCTCGTCGACCTGAGTGCGAACAGCCGACACTCCCGCAGCCAGATCAATGCCACCTGGTCCTGCAGGTGGAAACTTACAGGTAAAGAGTCCGGCCCCATGCTCATGGCGGTCGAGGTGACCAGATACGAGGAAATCACCCAGGAGAACCAACCTACCCCCCTGTTTCAGGATGCCACCGTCTCCCTGCTCAAGGGAGACCAGGCCTACCAGAAGCAGTTCCTTCTTCCCTCCGACCATTGGCGCGCGCGCCTTCCTCGTGAACTGGGAATCGAACCTGTCGCCAACCACGGCCTCGCAGTCGGCGATGTCAACGGCGACGATCTCGACGACCTCTACGTCTGCCAGCAGGGGGGGCTCCCAAACCGACTCTTTCTCCAGCAGAACGATGGAACGCTGCGTGACTTCACCGAGGCCAGTGGCACGGGTTGGCTCGAGTATTGTGCAGCCGCCCTCCTCGTCGATCTCGACAACGACGGCGACCGGGATCTCATTGTTTCACAGGACTTTCGCCTCATGGTGATGGAAAACGACGGAACCGGAAAGTTCGCCCTCGCCTTTGGATCGTCCAGCAAGGCCCAGTCCTTTTCCCTCGCGGCGGCCGATTACGACAACGATGGTCTCGTAGACTTCTACGTCTGTGGATACAATGCCTCGCAGGCGGAATTGCGAACCGGCGCGATGGGCGAGCCCATGCCTTTCCACGACGCCAACAATGGCGGCCCCAACCTGCTCTTCCGCAACGAGGGCGATCTGCGCTTCGAGGACGTCACCGCCCAGTGCGGCCTCGAGGTCAACAATACCCGGTTCTCGTTCGCCGCGGCGTGGGAAGACTACGACAACGATGGCGACCAGGATCTCTACGTCGCCAACGACTATGGCCGCAACTGCCTCTATCGCAACGAAGGCGGAAAATTCACCGAGGTAGCTGCCCGGATGCGCTTGGAGGACACCTCCTCCGGGATGTCGGTGAGCTGGTCCGATTTCAACCTCGACGGCATGATGGACGTCTATACCAGCAACATGTACTCCAGCGCTGGAAACCGCATCACATATCAGCGCCAGTTCAAGAAGGGAGTCCCGGAGCAAATACGCAAGCAGTTTCAGCACATCGCCATCGGAAACTCCCTCTTCCAAGGGGTTGCGAACAAGCCATTTGATGATGTTGGCCTGCAGGCTGGCGTGAACATGGGACGCTGGGCGTGGTGTTCAAAGTTCGTCGATTTCAACAACGATGGCTGGGACGACATTCTCGTCGCCAACGGTTTCATTTCCGCCGAGGATACCGGCGACTTGTGAAGTGTCTACTGGCGACAGGTCGTGTCGCAATCCCCGGTCGATGACCTATCTGCTCCCGCTACCGAGAAATACCTTCAGGGATGGCGGGCCCTGAGCCGGCTGCTCCACGAGGACCGCTCCTTCAGCGGCAAGGAACGTCACTGCGCCTTTCTCAACCTGCGCGGCAAGAAGGCCGCCTTCGCCGATGTCTCGTCCATCACTGGTTTCGGCTTCCCTGAAGATGGTCGCGGGCTGGCGACCTCCGACTGGGACTTCGATGGAGACCTCGATGTATGGATCACCAACCGGACAGCCCCCCGTCTCCGCTTTCTCAAGAACAACACCTCCTCACCGGGTCATTTCGTGGCTTTCAAGCTCTCCGGTGACGGACGGCAATGCAATCGCGATGCGATTGGGGCACGCCTCGAACTCCATCTTGAGGGTGTGGAACCCCATCGGAGAATCCGGACCCTCCGTGGGGGAGAGGGTTTTGTCTCACAGTCGAGCAACTGGATTCACTTCGGTCTCGGAGAGGCCACCGGCATCGCCAGGCTGATTGTCCGTTGGCCGGGGGGAAAAGCCGAGGAATTTACCGGCGTGGAGCCTGGCCGGTTCTACCGTGTCGTCCAGCACAGCGGAAAGGTTGTTCCATTCTCACCGCCTGCCGGACGCCCGCCCCTGACCGCAGCGAGGCAGCAGCTGCTCGCCTCCAGCTCCAACACCAGGACAATCGCCCCTGCCGGCCTGCCCCTTCCCGCGCTCCACGTTCTTGCTCAAGACGGTTCCCCCACCCAACACCAGTATACCAGGAGCAAGCCAACCATCCTCAACATCTGGTCCAGCACCTGCGCTCCCTGCCTCGTGGAACTCTCTGAGTGGTCAACCCACGAGAAAGAACTGCTCAGTCATGCAGAGGTAATCACCCTGAGTACCGACCATCTTTCAGGATCAGGAACCGATGAGGAAACCCTGGCCGCCCTTAGGAAAGCGGGCTCAAAGTTTCCCAACCGCAAGATAGCGGACAAAAGCCTCAAATCCCTCGATTTCCTGCAGCGATCGGTACTGGACCGATGGCTCCCCCTCCCGGTTCCCAGCACCTTTCTCATTAGTCCGGACGGGGAACTCATCGCTTTCTACAAGGGCCCTGTCTCGGCCCGGCAACTCCTCCAGGATCTGGAACTGTGCCGCGAGAACCTGCCCACGGACGCACGCCGCAATGCATCCATCCCCTTTCCCGGTCGGTGGATCGGATCCGCAGTGCCCGCTCAACCCAACCGGGTCGCCTCCCTGATGGCCGACCACAACGAAGTGGAACTCGGAGCCTCCTATCTCCAGAACTGTGCCTCCATTCTGGAACCCCGTGCCACCGATGAAGACAGCAGGCGTGATCTCGGCGACATCTACTACATCGCCGGTCTCCTTAACGGGCTCACCGCGGACCGCAGGCCTCTCGCCATCAAGCAACTCACCCGGGCAGGAGAACTCATTCCCCGGGATGTCCGTGTCCGGCTGGAACTGGGGCGCCAGCACGTCCTCTCACAGAAGCTGCATGAAGCAGCTGCCCAGTGGACCATTGCAGCCGAGATCAATCCTTCAGACCTCGCCCTCCTCATGGACCTGGGAATCCTTCACTTCCGCCTCGGGGAATTCGAGAAATCACATGGCGTGTATACCAAGGTAGTCCATGCGACCCCTCGCAATGGACTGGTACGCTACCATCTTGCCAACAACGAAGTGCGCCTCAAGCGCCTGCCGGAAGCAATCGAGAATTACCGCAAGGCCCTGGAGCGTATCCCCAGCTTTACCCAGGCAGCCAACAACCTGGCCTGGATTCTCGCCAGCCATCCGGACGCCACTCTCCGTTCCGCTGACGAAGCCCTCCGGATTACCACCAGTCTCTGCAAGCAAACGGGGGAAAAGAACCCCCTCTTCCTCGATACTCACTCAGTTGCGCTGGCCAACGCCGGCCGCTTCGAGGAAGCCATTCAGTCCGCAAACAAGGCTCTGGCTCTTCTCCCCCCTCAAAGCAAGCCTGCGCTCGCAGGGCTCCGTAGCCGCATCGCCCTTTACCGGGAGAGACGAGCCTACCGAGAGGCCGCCTGGCAGAACAGCCCCTCACCCTCGCCCCGGCCTTGATCATCCGGCCCGATGGATCATCCGCGGAAAGAGTCCTTTGGATATCTTTCTTTCCATTTATTTTTAAGTAACGGTGGTAGCGAATGCCCTTGAAGGATTAAGTCCTACCGTGTAGCAATCGAAAGAACCCTAAAGAAATAAAAACCCAGGGCGAACAAGTTCTGACCTCGTCCAATCCTCCAGACGTCCAGCATGCTTGGAAACCGTGACCTCGAAACGCTCGCCCTCACCCAACACAAATCCCAAATGAAAGTAGTTCTGCAACAAATCGCACTGGCAACGGGGATCATCACGCTAGCCTCGACCTCAGCCTACGCCGACCTTGGTGACGGTATTACCGTATATTATAATTTTGACGGCGATCTGAACGACAGCGCGGGCTCGCTGCCGGGCAATGCCAATACCACTGATGACAACCTCGTTCCGGCCTCCGGTCATGCCGGCAACCTGGGTGGAGGTCTTTTCGGCAGCGGCAGCTACCTCGGCTCCGGGCCCAACACGGGACACGCCGAGGCCCCCTTCAGCCCCGATGTCGATGGCGGCACCAATGGCGGGC
>PBLI01000010.1:0-33336 GCA_002721695.1 Roseibacillus sp.
CTTCTTCGCCGCCTTCTTCGCGGGAGCCTTCTTCGCCGCCTTCTTCGCGGGAGCCTTCTTCGCAGGGGCCTTCTTAGCCGCCTTCTTCGCGGGAGCCTTCTTCGCGGCCTTCTTCGCGGCCTTCTTCGCGGCCTTCTTTGCGGCCTTCTTTGCGGCCTTCTTTGCGGGAGCCTGCTTTGCGGCCTTCTTCGTGGCCTTCTTCGCTACCTTTTTCGCTACCTTTTTCTTCGCCGCCATGGGGATCTCAATGGGGAAAATCTTATTGGGCCCCGCCGACGAAAACCCTCCCACCGGCAGGGGGCCGGAGTCGGTACTGGCTTTCTCCGAGCGCTGCAAGTGGAAAGTGCTCACCAGATCCCTGATATTCACATTTGCCCGCCCGTCCTTGCGCTTGAATTCGACGGCCCCCCTCCTAATCTGCCCCTGCCCTATGGATCTGCCTGCGGTCATTGAATCCCTCCTCGTCGCGTCCGAAGAGCCCCTTACCTCCGCGGAATTGGCGCGCCTCGTCCGCGCCCGCCTCGCAGAAATTGAAGACGGCGCGCTTGAGGACGAAGCCGATTACGGAAAAGCGGGCGAGCTCGCCGAGGATCTCACGGAAATCTCGGCAATCAACGAGGAGGCTGTCGTCGAGGCCATCGAAACACTTAACCGCAAGTATGATCGCGGCAAAAGGTCCTTCTCCATCCTCGAGCGCTCCAAGGGATGGAAGATCTTCACCCGTCCCGAGTATGGGGGCTTCGTTCGCCATCTCTTCCCGGGACTCAAACCCCGCCGCCTGAGCCCGCCGGCCATGGAAACCCTCGCCATCGTGGCCTACCGCCAACCAGTCACCAAGGCCTCCATCGAACACGTCCGTGGAGTCTCCTCGGACAGCATCCTGCAGAAACTGCTCGATCGGGAGCTGATCAAGATCGACGGGCGGGCCGAGCTCCCGGGCCGACCTCTCCTCTACGCCACCACCGATTTTTTCTTCGAGCACTTCGGAATCAAGTCCATCGACGAACTGCCGAACTCGGCTGAGCTCCGAGCGGTCCAGCTCCCTGAGCCCCCTCCCCCCGGGGAGGACGACGGGGATCCCCCTTCCAACCCGGATGAGGGAGAGGAGGGCGCAAAACAACTCTCCCTGATCGAGGCAGGCGGGGATGCTACCGCCGCCGGGGACACTCAGCCCGGTCAGCCCCCTTCCGCTCACTGACGAAAAAGCCCGCCCTCCTGGCGCGCTTTTCGATTTTGATCTGGGGAATTAGTCGCTAGATTTTCCCCGGTGACCCTCGACGAGATCCGCAAGAAAATCGATGCCATCGATACGCAGCTGCTTGACCTGCTCTCGCAGCGGGCCGATCTCGTCCACGGGGTCGGCGTGATCAAGAGGCGCGACGGCCTCCAGATCTACGCTCCCGACCGCGAGGACGCCCTCCTGCGCAAGCTGGTCGAAATGAACCGGGGGCGACTCCCTGAGAAATCCATCCGGGCCATCTACCGCGAAATCATGTCTGCCGCCCTCGCCCTCGAGGAGGACCTCAAGATCGCCTACCTCGGACCCGAGGGCACCTGGACCCACCAGGCCGCCATCAAGAAGTTCGGCCACTCCGTGAACTACACGCCGCACGCGAGCTTTGCCGACGTCTTCGATGACGTGGCCCGTCGCCGGGCCGACTACGGGGTGGTCCCCATTGAGAACTCCACCGAGGGGGCGGTTTCGCATACCCTCGACCTTTTCGTGGACTCTCCCCTGCGCATCTGCGCCCAGATTCTCCTCCGAATCGACAACAACCTGCTGGCCGCGGTTCCCCGCGGGGACATTCGCACCCTCTACTCCCACCCCCAGGTCTTCGGCCAGTGCAAGAACTGGATCCTGCGCAATTTCCCCGAGGCCGATCTCGTGGAAGTTTCGTCCACTACCAAGGCGGCCCACCTCGCCCGGGACAAGGCCTCCGACGGGGCTGCAGCGCTGGGAGGAAGACTCGCGGCCGAACTTGCCGAACTCGACGTCCTCGATGAGGCCATCCAGGATCGGGCCACCAACACGACGCGCTTTCTTGTCATCGGAGAACAAACCTGTCCCCCAACCGGGAACGACCGCACGTCCATTCTATTTGCAGTTCACGACCGCCCGGGCTCTCTCGTGGCCGCCCTGCAGGCGTTCGACTCCTTCGAGATCAATATGTCGAAGATCGAATCCCGTCCTTCCAAGCAGAAGGACTGGGAATACATCTTCTACGTAGACCTCGCGGGACACTGCGAGAACGAGCAGGTTTCCTCCGCCCTTGGAGAGCTCGAGAAACACTGCTCCCTGGTCAAACTGCTCGGCAGTTACCCGGATAGTGCGGAGTAACCCTCCCACAAGCGGCTATTCTGCACCCGGTTCAAAATTATTACGGAAGCATTGATAGTAATGTTTTTCCAATAAACTGGAAGCCGTAGTGATCAATTTTTTTTACTGTCTTAGCGACAGCTTGAATCGAATTTCCCCCGCTTGAGAGCTCCGCCCAGGACCAATCTCCTGAAATCTATTTTCTCACAAAAATCTGATCATTAGCTTATTGCGCCGAAAATTAATTATCCAGGAATTGCTAACAGGTTAAATGCCTTAATAAACAAGATATCCATATAGTCAGTTTGACTAATCTACTCTTGTAGAATTTTAATTGTGAATTTTTATTAGAAGAGCGATGAGTTTCAACGTTCGAGCACATCAGCAATTTCCGAACATCGCCCTCCGATAACCTTTTCCAGCCAATACCAGAGTTCACACTCTGCTGCCTCCCAAACCCTGCCCAGTCGAAACCAACCACCCGTCGCAGCCGCCCTGCCTTGCCGTATAGCGAAGCCCTGCCACTACCCTGCGACAAAAGCCCCCTGGCTCACCGGCAGCTTGTCACTGCCGGTGACCGCTTGAAGAACTCTCCGCATCTCTCTCAGTTCTGGCCCATACATCCTGCCTTGTGGGAGCGCCCTGACAACTGCTGCTGCTCCCCACCCAGACCCCCCGATCGGAAGCGGAGACCGGCCGGGGGGTCGCTTTTTGAACCCGCAGACCCATTTCCCCCTGGTCCTCGGAATATTGGCCCGGCTGCCTCTCCCCGTCTCTCCCCGCGAAAAGACGGGCCCCCGACAGGGAACGCCCCCGGGTCCCCGCGAGCAGTGGCTCCGTCTGTCTGCCTGACCACGTCACCCCGGGCAAACTGATCCCCGCGACGAAGCGCGTCGCCGCATCCGCCGATAGACCAAGTCGATCAGTTTGATCAGAACCAGCAGCCCCGTGATCAGCGGAGGACTGTGGACTCTCTGGGAATCCACCGCATCTGCATCATAATCGTCATCCAAGTAGTGAAGCGTCGATGCCGGGGCGCGCATGATCTTCCACCACCTGCGCAGACCCACCTTCCGGACCGTTGGAAGGATATCCAGCATGCTTGCCAGCTGATCGCAGTACGGGAACATCTCCACCGGCAGTAGCGCCTCGGTATTGAGGAGCGGGAATTCCCGTTCCACCCGCTCCCGCTCCTGCTCGTGCCTCGCCTTGAGATCCCGAGGCCTCTCAAGGTTTCCTGCGATCAGTGAGATCACCAGCTTGGCCTGCATCTCGCTGATCGTCGGCACATTGCCGATGATGGGGCGGGCGAATCCCACCAGAAACATGTCAGCGTGCCGCACGTGCAGACAGCCGAGGTGGAAGTCGCGCACCCTGAGTTCACCATCCGTCAAATCCTCGAGTCCGGAGGTGTAGCCAATCATTGGACAAACGATATCGGGTTCAATTTCGATGATTCCCTCTCCATCGAACTCGGAGAACTCACGGAAACCGTCACCTTTCGGCGGACCGATGATCGAGATTCTCCCCTCCGCGACGTCATCAAGGAACTCATCACTCTTCGTATGAAAGACATTGAAGAGGTTGTCCTTGGCCGCAGCCGTGAGCCGGGCATCCCATTGCTTCCGTCTGGCATTGATCGCCTCATCCTTCGCGTGTCCCTCGGGATTCGCGTGGAAGGCTCTCTCGAACTTCTCCCGATGCCGGATACGCGCTTCAACGAATTTCTGGCCAATGGCATTCCTTAATCCCCGGTGAATGGAGAGCATCAGCCGATTCCTGAGGAAATCAGAAGGCACCCCGCGAATCGGGTGATAGCGGGGACTTACCCGGATCCCTGTCTTGAGGGACAAGTAAACGCGATTACCCAGTTCGGGTGCCGCCAGCCTGTGGGCGATGTCCGCTGCCGACTCTCCACCTCCCACCACCACGATCCCCTTTCCCTCCGGGAGCTCGTCCATGGATCGAAGCACTGGCAGATGGGTCTTCACTTTCCTGGGACGCTCCGCCAGGCCGGTACAGACAATCACATGGTTGAAAACCTCGGTGCCCTCCCCCATCCACAACTTCCACCCCTCCTCCACTTTCGTGATTCGGTCCACCGTCGCGTGCAGGCGGATATTTTTCTCCAATCCAAAGGCCCCGGAGAAATCCTTGAGGTAGTGCCCATACTCGGCACCACGGAAAAAATCCTCCCTCTTCGCCCGGGACGCAGGATCAGCCTCACAATCCCACTTCCGATAACAGGAGAACTGCGTGGTGAACTTGGTCGAGGTGGAGATGAAGCCGGGGTAGGGATTTCCCCAGCAGCCGACGGTGTCGCCTCCTTTTTCGAAGCACACGATCTCCCATCCGGGCAGTCTGTCGAGAGCATGCTTCAACGTCACCAGGCCACTGCTGCCGGCCCCGATGATGGCCAGACGCTTGCAGCTCATGAGCAGATCGCGGTGAGGCTGATCACGACGAAATTGAACTGACCCGACTCCGGGATGAAAAGGAGGATCCGGTCACCATCTTCGGGAGGATTCGTACGGGTGTACTCGTCAAGCATGATGAAAATGCTGGCTGCTCCCGTGTTGCCTGCGGTTTCAAGGTTCGTCCAGTAGTCAACCATGCCACCACCCTCACGACACATTTCCCTGAGCACACTGAACATGTATCGTTTGAAATAGAACGAAGAGAGATGAGGAAGCACCACGCGATAATCCAGAATGCTCTCACCATGGGCATCCATCGCCCCATGCATGACTTGCCGCAGGCAGGGCTTCATGTACTTCGCGAGAATGGACACATCCTGGCTCAACAGGAGACTCCGGTTCTGCAACGCCATGCACAGCGGGGCTTCATTGGCAAAGGACCGTGAGTAGGTCCAGTCCACCCGGTAGGAGACGCTCCCGGCTGATGGGCGATCCTCCAAAAGGAAGGCTCCGGCACCATCGGACAGCATCGAGCGCAGGAATACCGACATGAACCACTTCGAAGCAGTCGGATCCTCCGGATGCTGATCCCGGTCATCCGGCGGCTCGATGACCGAGGACTTGAGGATCTCGGACGGCTGTTCGGCGCCGACACACAGGGCCCGCGAGTGATCACCACAGGACACCGCGCGACATGCGTTCACCAGTGCCTGCGCGGATGAGGTGCAGATGCCGGTGTTGGAGTTGATTTCAAGGTTTTCACGCAAACATCCAGCCCCGTTCAGGCGATCGTGCAGGATACTGGCCAATCCGGGGCCTACGAGTGGAGTATTGGTCGAACCTGCGGAAAGGTAATCGATCTGTCCGTCCCGCCCCTTCAGGCAGGCCTGGGCCGCCTGGGTGCCGAGTTCGTAGACATCGTGGGTCGCGGTCTGATCACGGTTCAGGGCATAGTGGCGGTACTTGATGCCGTTCATCCTGAGGATTTTTGCCCTGAGCTCGGCTTCCCCATCGAGCTCACCCATGAAAGCGGGCAGGTTTTCATTGTCGATCCTGCGCCCGGGCAGGAACGAACCGGTCGCTGTAATATGACAGTTCATGATTCGGAAGATGCTGATGCCTCGGGCGCCAGAGCCGGCTGACGCGTGCGAAGCGTTTCGTAGGCGTACTCATCGAAGGCGACGTGATACTGGAGATACAGACTCGGGTCAGACACGAAGACGCTGCTGTTGTAATGGCTCCGGTTGTTAGGGGCCTGCAGATAGAAATCGAGGTCCGTGAGCACGTCCCGGTCGTGCTCGTACAGTCGTTTCATGGACCAGAGCAGAAGGGAATCAGCGCCAAAGGAATTGAGCGCCTTTACGGCGGTCTTCAGATCCGCGAAAATCGTGATGATGATGACGATGAAGATCACCACATTGGTGGCACCAATCCATCCCAGCGATGACTTTCTCGTCACCTCTATGGCTTTCTTGCTGATGAGCTCATGATCCTCCGGCACCCGCTGTCGGATTTCATCAAGATGTTCAAGAAACGAATCCCGGTCGAATCGATCCACTACTTCGTATGAGAGCTCATCGTGACCGATGGTAAGGTTGTGCCGCACCATTTCAGTAAGGCTCTCAATATTGAAGTCGCCGTCGATGCCATTGAATTTCGGATGCGAGGGTTTTTCTGCGGGGGATTTTCCACCCACCGCAAGAAGATGCCGGTAAATCAAGGGTTCGATCTGGACATGACGGACAATCAGTTCCACCGCTTCCTCACTGGCCAGGTATTTCATCCCGAGGGCGAGGATTCCATCAATGCAGCGCGCCTCGTGGCCATAGGGCCTGCGATGGATCAGGTATTTGATCGGGAAGATCACGGTCCTCAGGAAAAAGTAGAACACCTGCAACAAGGGCCGGAGAAAGATATAGTCGACCCGACTCTTCTCTCTCATGAAGACCTCATTCACGTAGTTGGTCATGTAAGGGTAGGAGTTCATGAAAGTCCGGGATCCGCCTGTTGCTTCTGTTCACGTCTTGTCAGGTGCACCCTGAGCCCATACCTGGGAGCCATGGTCATGCGGGCGCACATTTCATGCTGGTCACTGGAATCCACCACCACCTGGAAATGTCTCAGCACCGTGGCAACGACAACCTTGATTTCCATCATGGCAAAATGCCTCCCTATGCAGACGCGGGGCCCACCCCCGAAGGGCACGCTGGCATGACGATTGCCGGCATTCTCAGCGTCTTCCGGATCAAAACGTTCCGGTTTGAACATTTCCGGATCCATCCAGAAATCCGGATGCCGTTGCAGCGAATAGCGGCTGAAGACGACCATCGTTCCCTTGGGAAGAACCTCACCACCCAGTTCAACCTCCTCCAGGGTGTTCCGGTTCTCGAACCAGGCCGGCGGATGGAGCCGCAGCGTTTCCTCGATCACCATCGTGATCTTCCTGAGCTCTTTCAGGTGCTCAACCTTGAGAGGACCACCACCCGTCACCGTCTCAATCTCCTCGCGGAGTGCCTTCTCGACTTCCGGATGCCTGTTCAATTCATACCAGATCCACGTGAGGGCCTTGCCCGTGGTTTCATGACCCGCGATGAGCATACCCAGCACCTCCTCGGCGAGGTCCTTCGGATCCAGGCCTTCCCCGGTTTCCTCATCCATCGTATCGAGAAGAATTCCCAGGAGGTCATCATTTGCAAACCCCTCGGTCCGCTCACGAATGAGCCGCCCGAGAAACTGGTCATATTCCCCCAGCACTCCCCGAAGTTTCAAATTCATGGGCGTGGGCACCTTGGGATTGGAGATGATGGAAAGCGGTGGCAGCGCGCAATAACGGTTGATCACATCCGTCCATCGCCTGATATCCTCCGAGGAATCATCAAATGCGCGCCCGAAAAACGAACGACCTGCCACCGTGAGGGCGAGATGATCCATCTCGTCGGCGATGTTGAAGACCGTATTCGTAGGCCATGCATCTACCGCCGAATGGGCGGCATCCCGCATGAGACTGAAAAAATCCTCGATCGCCGAACCCTTGAAAACAGGCTGAATCAGTTTGCGGCGCTTTTTCCACCGTTCCCCCTCGACGGTGACCAACCCATCTCCAAAGGCATTCCGGAAACGATGATAGATCGGCGTCGCCTTGTCGAAGTTGCGATGGGTTTCGCGCAGAACCCGGCCCACCAGCGCCGGGTGGTTCACGAGGTGAAAGTTCACGACCCCCCGGTAGCGGACGTAGTCTCCGTACCTGGCAATGAGTTTTTCGAAGAACAGGGGCGGATTAGTCAGCATTTTGAGCTGCTGCCAGAAGGGACGCGCCGGAACGAGGCTCCCGGTAAAATCCGGTGCTTTCGCCGGGTCGCTCTGTTTGTTCTGCTGCATCCTGATATCTGTCATCGTTAGCAAAAGCGATCAGGTCACAGGCACTCTCATATTCATCCAAGGAGCACCGCCTTCCTGCATTCTCATGCAAGAGGCTAACGCAATGACCCGAATTCCCATTATATATTATCTTTCTTATATCATCGATACAATCGATTATCTTGCCAAGCCTCCTTTCTCGGCCCCGGCTCCTTGAATGCCCTGCCCTCACTGCTGTTCCTGAATCCTGTGCCACTCAGCTGTCACGGGGGAATCGGTCTTGCCCGGTAATTTGGGAATGCTAACCTGACGAACCCCCCCGATGAAAATCAGTTTTCGCTGCACGTTCTTCACCGGCCTTCTTCGCCGCCCAAGAATGCTGTCGGGTGCGGCCTCGCTCGGTGCTTCGGTTTGCGCGGTCGCAACCGCAACCGAGGTGGTGCTCAATGAGGTCATGTTCTACCCGCCGGCCAAGGTCGGAGCGATCAAGGAGGAACGAGCCCACCAGTTTATCGAGCTCCACAACGCGAGCGGCACCGCAATCGAGCTCGAGGACTGGGTCCTGCGTGGCGGCATCGAATTCACTTTCCCGGCCTACCGTCTTGCCCCGGACGCCTTCGTCGTGGTGGCCGCCGACAGGGATGCACTGCTCGCTGTCCATCCGGACATCGCTGCCAATACTCTCGGAGACTTCGCGGGGAACCTTGCCAACAGCGGGGAGCGTCTCGTGGTGGAAGACTCCCGCGGTGGTCTCGTCGACGAAATCGATTTCGCCGACGAAGGGGACTGGGCCCGCCGCGTCCGCGGACCAGAGGATCGGGGTCATGAGGGATGGGAGTGGTCCTCCGATACGGATGGTGGAGGCTACAGCCTGGAGCTCACTTCGCCGGCCATCGACAATTCCCTCGGCGGGGCCTGGAGTGTGAGCAACGCGATTGGCGGAAGCCCCGGAGCCGCCAACGGAGCACTCGTGACCGATGCCCCACCCCTTCTTGAAAAACTCACCCATCATCACGCGCTGCCCCGGTCCTCGGAAACGGTGCGCGTCAGCATCAGGGCTTCACCCGGGACCGGTGAGGGACTCAGTGTCCAGCTTCACTACAGGTCCGGAGGTGGGGCATCCGGGCAGTTCAACATGGTGGATGACGGGACGCAGGGAGACCTTGAGGCCGGCGACGGAACCTTCAGTGCTGAAGTCCCCCCTCACCCCGATGGAACCGTGATCGAGTACTATGTGATCGCCTGCGACAACGCGGGGCTGCAGCGGCGGTATCCGCAGCTGCCAGTTTCAGCCGTCGCAGGTGAACAGACGAACTACCTCTACCAGGTCAACGACAGCTTCGACCGGGACAACCCCGCGAATGCGGACCAGCCGAATCTACTGGTCGTTCTGTCGGAGGCAGAGCTCGCCGAGTTGGACGACATGTATGTCAATGCGATCAACTCGAATGCCAGGATGAATGCCGCGGTCGTCTCCTGGATCGGCGGCAGGATCCAGGTCAGGCAGAACGTGGGGGCAAGGAATCGCGGGAACTCCAGCCGCGGCATGGAGCCCGAGAGCCTCCGCCTGACCTTCCGTAGTGATGAACCGTGGAGAGGCGTGAGCGCGCTCGATATCAATGGGCGTGCCGGATTCAAGCGCATCGTGGGGTCGGCCATCTTCCAGAAGGCCGGCATCGAGGTGGCCAGCGCGATCGCCGGGCAGCTCCGCGTAAATGGCCAGGACCGCTCCCGTCCCGAGACCCCGAGTTTCGGATTCTATTCCCTCACGGAGAGTTTTGGCAAAGAGTGGGTGCGCAATCATTTCCCGGGAGACCCGGACGGAAACCTCTACAAGGTCATCGTCCAGGGCCTTTCCAACAACACGACGGACAAGCGTCTCCGTGTTCGTTACAGCAAGGAGACCAACCGGGGCCAGGACGATTGGTCCGATCTTCGCGACATGCTCCTGGCGATCCACGAAAGTCCGGACGAGGTTTATTACGATGCAATATCCCGGCACATCGATATCGACCAGTGGGTGCGATTTCTCGCGGTGAGTGCACTCATCAACAACCAGGAGACCAATATCAGCACCGGAGATGCCGATGATTTTTCACTCTACCGCGGAGTGATCGATACCCGTTTCAAGCTCATTCCCCACGATCTCGACTCGATCATGAGGCCCGACGCCAGCCTCTCGATCATGGCGCCGTCCGGGAATGCGGGACTGTCGCGCTTCATGGCCCATCCAAAGATCTTGCCCAGATACTTCGCCTGGGTTCGCGAATACGCCGAAACGATCTTCTCGGACGCTGAAATGACGCCTTTTCTCCAGGAACTGCTTGGTGGACTCGTCCCCCAGGCCTCGATCGACGAACTTCTTGCCTACAATGCCGCCCGCCGGGATTTTCTCCTCGCCAGTATCCCCGGCAACTTCAGCGTCTCCTCGGCCCTGCCTGTCATCAACGGCTTGCCCGAAACAACGACAGCCACCACGGAGATCACGGGAACGGCCGATGCCGGGGCGACCTTCGGCATCCTGGTGGGAGGTCAAACGGCCGACTACGACCCGGTCACCGGCCGGTGGAGGGTGCCGGATGCCGCACTCTTCCCTGGTGAAAACAATGTCCTGGTCCAGGCGCTCGGGGAAGACGGCGCGGAGGTGGACCGCCGCCGCATCCTCATTCGCTACAATAACGGCGTCATGAACCCGGTCGGCCCCATGTCCGAATTCACTACCACCACCCTGACCGCGGAAGGCGGTCCCTGGTTGGTGTCACCGGGCACTCACTACATCCGGGACGATGCCACCCTGGTCATCGAACCCGGCGCCACGGTCTACTTTCCTCCTAACGCGATGTTGAGAACAAGAACACGCTCTACGATCACGGCGATCGGGACGGACCTGCACCGCATCCAGTTCACACGAGTTCCCTCCGGAGGACAGGAAGAGTATCACGGCGTCTGGATTCACAGCGGGATCATCCCCAGGCACACGTTTGCCCACCTCGACATGCGCTATGCCGGTGCGGTCAACAACCGCCAGATGCAGATCACAAATTCCCGGGTCCTTCTCGACAACGTGAGGTGGTCGCACTCGACGAACAAGGTTCTCCGCCTGCTTGAGCCCCACCTGGAGGTCCGCAACTGCACCTTTCCCCCTGTCCGGAACGAGTGCATCACTGGAACCGGCCTGGGAACGCCCGGGGAATACCTTGTTCTGGACCGGAATGTCTTCGGATTCGCGAACAACGATGTCATCGACTTCACCGGGGGAAAGCGACCGGGGCCGATCCTGCAGGTTACGAATAATCTCTTCCTCGGATCACGGACCGAGCACCTCGACCTCGACGGCACTGACGCACATATTGAGGGGAATGTCTTCAAGAACGTCCACAAGGTTGGCACCGGACCCAGCACGTCGAACTCCATTTCCACGGGGATCCACGGTGACCCCTCCAATCTGACCGTGGTGAGAAACGTCTTCTATGATGTGGAGCACGCCCTGCTCCTGAAGCAGGGCAGCACCGCGGTGTTTGAAAACAACACGGTGGTGCGGGCCACAATCGCGGCGATTAATTTTGGAGAACCGGAGCGCGGGGTGGGCTACGGTGATGGAGCGGTGGTCCGCGGAAACATCTTCAGGGACTGTGCCGCCACCTTTCAGAACGTCGACGAGAGTGTTGTCCTGCAGGCGGATCTTAACCTCATGCCTGCCTCCGACCATTTGCACGGGACCGGGAATGTGGATACCGATCCTCTCTTCGTTGACCAGGCAGGGGAAGATTATCGGTTGGAACCCGGCTCTCCCGCCCGCGGGATCGGACCTAACGGTATCGACATGGGTGCCCATGTCGCGCGCTGGGAAAGCGTGATGGGGGTCCCCGCACCACCAGCCACCCCTCTGGATTCGGCTCTCCTGAACATCGGCGGTCCGGGCATACTGACCTACCGCTACAGCCTTGACGGCGGGGACTTCGGTCCCGAGACGGCCATCACCACTCCGATTTCACTCTCCGGCCTGGCGCCCGGTGAACATCAGGTAGCGTTGATCGGAAAGAACTCGGCCGGAGTCTGGCAGGAAGAGAGCGAGGCGACCTTTTCCGCCGCGTGGACCGTGGATCCTGCCGCTCCGGGGGTGCGAATCAACGAATTGCTGGCAGCCAATGTCTCCGCCCATGCACTGCCCGATGGCAGCTATCCCGACGTGATCGAACTCTATAACGCGAGCGGGACCGGGATCGACCTCTCCGGCTACCAGCTGACCGATGACCCCCTTGTTCCCGACAAGTATGTCCTGCCAGAGAAAACCATCCTCCCGGCATGGTCCTACCTCCTCCTCTACGGAGGTAGCGGCGCGGAGCCGGGTGCCCTTTATACCGGTTTTCTGCTTCATCCCGGTGGCGAGCAGGTGGAACTTCGTGATTCGGCCGGCACTCTCATCGATTCCACTTCCTTTGGGACGCAAGCGGCCGACTACAGCATCGGTGAAGTGAACGAGTCCGGGGAATGGGGCCTTTGCATACCCACCCCCGGGGCAGCCAACCGGCGAGCGCCTCTGGGAAACCCTTCCGATATCGTGCTCAACGAATGGCTCTCCTCGCCCCGGGTTCACCTGGGAGGAGACTTCATCGAACTCTACAATCCGGGTATCCATCCAGTGGCCCTGGCCGGCCTCGCCCTGAGTGACCGGCCCTCTTCCGAGCCAAGGAAGCAGTTGATTCCCGCCCTGAGCTATGTCGGCCCGGCCGGTCACACCACCTTTTATGGGGAACACTCCGGAAGCCCCGACGGGCTTGAGTTCGGTTTGAGCTCTTTTCAGGGCTGGGTCGGACTGCTCGGGCCTGACGGGACCGTGATTGACCAGGTCGCCTATCAATCCCAGGGGGCGGACAGTTCGCGCGGCCGGATCCCCGACGGCTCACCAACATTTGGAGATCTGCCGGTCCCAACGCCGGATCGCAGTAATACCACCCCGGCGGCCGAACTCGCGGAATCTCTCCATCTTCTGGATTCATTGCGCATCACCGAGATTCACTACAATCCCACCGGCGGTTCCGATGCCGAGTACCTTGAGTTACGCAATCTCGGGCTTGAGATTCTGGACCTTGCGGGCGTCAGCATCACGGGCGCTGTCGATTACACGTTCGAGGCTCTCACGCTTTCACCCGGGGAGCGAATCGTCCTTGCAGCCGACCTTGCGGCATTTGAACAAAATCATGGTGCAGGACGGCCGGTAACAGGACCCTTTTCGGGCAAGCTCTCTAATGGTGGAGAGGAGATTGTCGTGGCCATGCCTCCACCGTACAGAATTGCGATTCAGCGCTTCGAGTATGCCAACAGCTGGCACCCTTCGACCAACGGAGGAGGCTTCAGCCTGACGATTGCGGATCCCCTCGCACCGGCCGCAGACTGGTCCGATTCCGCGTCGTGGCAGGTGTCCGACTACCCCGGGGGCAGCCCCGGAACCTCCGCAGTCCACGCCTTCGTCACGGGAAAAACCTACCTCCCGGAACCAGGAAGCCTGCTTCTCGGAGGCGGGCTCGCTGATGAGGGGGTGGAAATCCCATCCCCCGGGCACAGGTTCGCCTGGAAAGAAGGCCAGGGACGTCCGGTGGTATTTTCGTCCCCGGAAGGGCAGGTCTCAACGGTCTCCTTCCCGGAGCCGGGCGAATATCACCTCTCACTGGAGGTCCGCTCCGGGGGGGCAAGCTGGACCGCCGCACATACCGTTCTGGTTGGAGACAGCTTCCCGGCCTGGGCGGGCAGGCATTTTTCCGGGGTGGAACTTGCCAATCCCTTCGTTTCCGGGCCCGACGCAGATCCCGACGGCGACGAGCGGGGTAATCTTGAGGAGTATGCCTTTGCGACCGATCCTCGCAGCAGGGACAGCGCACCGGAGCTGCGAATAGCGGTGGTCGAAGGAAGCCCCCGTCTTGAATTCCCCAGGCCCTTCTGGATCAATGACCTCACCTACGTCATCGAGTACTCGACCGACCTTCTGAGCTGGAATGACGATCCACTTCTTCACCGGATCCTTGAACGCACTGATTCCGTAAGCGGTATTGATATTTTCTCCGTGAAAACCATTGAGCCGGGAACCGGAGGATTCTACCGGGTGCGGTTCGCCCTGGGTGACTAGCCTGACTGCTCGTGGGGCTTCTCAGCTCGTCAGGCCTGTGCGCCCGACCCGGAACCTGTCCCCCTCCCGGCACCCGGGGTATTTACCTGCGCCACCACTGTCCGGTCTGAGTAGGTTTCCACCCCCGATCGCACCCGGTCCTACGACCCGGCCCGCTCCTCAAGGAGCTCGGAAAGGAGTTCCGCCATTCCTTCCGAAACATCCCCCGCATTCACCTCCAGGCCCGCCGCGAGGAGCGCATGATCGGTCAACTGCCGGGCCACCTTGTTAGCGAGATCACGCTGCGAGTCCTGCAGGGCGGCCAGCTTGTGCATGAGCGGATGCCGGGGATTGATTTCCAGCTTGGCCCTGGTCTCGGGAACTTCCTGACCCATCGCTGCCATCATGGCCCTCATCTGGGCATTCGGCGCATCCTCCGGCAGGAGGGCCACCATCGGATGCTTCACGAGGCGCACGCCAGAATCCACCCGCGTGACCCGGTCATCGAGCGCGGAGTTCAACCAAGAAACCAGCTTCTCCGTTTCCGTCTCCGTCAGCGCCTCGTCGTCCCCCTCCCCGGGCACATCCTCCAGGTCGATTCCCGCCCGGTTGGCCGCTACCAGCTTCTTCCCCTTGTACTCCCGCAGGCTCTCGAGGACATACTCGTCCACGGCCTCGGTGAAAAAGGCGACTTCCAGGCCGCGCGCCTTGAACCCCTCGAAAAAGGGCCCCTTCTCGATGGCTTCCCGGTCCGGGCCAACGAGGAAGTAGATCTCTTCCTGCCCGTCCTTCATCCGGTCCAGGTAACCCGTCAACGACGTCGTCTCCTCCCCCTCCGTCATGGAGGAAGTGAACCTGAGCAGGCCCGCGAGAAGTTCCTGGTGCACCGGGGATGCGACCAGGCCTTCCTTCAGGAAGCGCCGGAACCGGGAGTAGAACTCCTCATAACTCTTCGGGTCATTATCTGCCTGCTTCTCAAGAAACTTGAGAAAGCGTCTGGTCAGGACCTCGTTGAGCTTCCGCACCAGCGCGCTGTCCTGCATCGACTCGCGTGAGATGTTGAGGGGCAGGTCTTCGCTGTCGATCACTCCCCGCAGGAAACGGAGCCATTCCGGAAGCAAACCCTCGGGGTGTGGGTCGATGAGAACCTTGCGGCAATAGAGAGCCACTCCGGGCGGTTGCGGCCCGAGTCCAAACTGCTCCGCATTCTCTCCCGGGACAAAAAGCAGCGCATTGATTGCAAGGGGAGCATCCGCGGAGAAGTGCATCGTGTAACGCGGCTCATCCATCGCGTGCGCGGTGAACTGATAGAACTCCTTGTACTGCTCTTCACTCACCTCGCTCTTCGACTTGAGCCAGAGTGCCTCAACCGTGTTGACACGCTCCCCGTTCAGATTCACCGGGAAGCCAACAAAGTTCGAGTAGCGCTCGATGATCCCCTTCACCCGGCTCGTCTTCGCAAACTCCTCATGTTCGTCCTTCAGGTGCACCACGATGCGCGCACCCCGCCGCTGCCCTTCTACCTCATCGATGGTATAACCACTCGCTCCATCACTTTCCCAGCGCAGGTGCTCCCCCCCCCCCCGCCACGAATGGGTAAAGACCTCCACCCGCTCTGCCACCATGTAGGCACTGTAAAAGCCCACCCCGAACTGGCCGATCACATCCGGTTTGGCGCCCTCCTGCATCTTTTCGAGGAAGGCCTTGGTTCCCGAGTGCGCAATCGTCCCGAGGTTTTCGGTCAATTCCGCACGCGTCATTCCGATCCCGTAGTCTGAAATCGTGATCGTTCCGGCCGTTTCATCCGTGCTGATATTGATCTCCAGAGGCAATTCTGCGTCAAAGACATCCTTCTCGGTCAACTGGGTCAGCCGCAGCTTCTCAAGGGCGTCAGAAGCGTTGGAAATAAGCTCCCGGATGAAAATTTCCCGATCCGTGTAGAGCGAGTGGATAACAATTTCCAGCAGCTGGCGTACTTCCGCGTGAAATTCTCTGGTTTCAGTCTCCGTCTTACTCATGATAGCACTAGAAACGGCGGGGAGGNAACCCGTTCCAGCCAAGCTGTCAACAGGGTCTGACTCTCCTCTGAACGCATCATTTCCCGATAACGAACCATGCCCCGCGTCTGCATTACCGTCAAAGGCAAGAACGCCCAGCCATANCGCTTCTCCCTCGATCGCGAGGTCGTCCGCCTCGGCCGCTCCTCGGACAACGATATCGTGATCGATTGCCCCTCCGTTTCCTCACACCATTGTGAGATGAAGCGGATCGATGGAGGCTTCATTCTGGAGGACGACGACTCCACCAACGGCATGAAGCTGGATGGAGACCGCATGGCTATTATCGACCTCGCCAACGGCCTCGACGTGCAGGTCGGTGACGCCGCTCTTGAGTTCGAACTGACCGACGAGGAAAAGGACGAGCTCTCTGAAGAGGATCACAAACCGCGACAGCGCGCCCACCTTCCCAAGAAGAAGGACAAACAGAAGGATAAACAGGACAAACAGGATAAACAGAAGGAAAAGAAGCCCGCATCCAAGCGTCCCAGCCCTGGTCCGCGGGGTCCTGCCCGTCCGGGAGTCCCGGGAGCCCCCTCCCCTCTCGTCACTCCCCAGACGACCTCCGGGGCAAACTTCGCGATTACGATCGGTCTTCTCTTTCTCGCCCTGATGGCATTCTATTTCGGGCTCGCAAGTGGTCACCGCAGCAAGTTCCCCAAGAGTGACTATCCCACCTCCAAGGGACTCTGGGGTGACATGTGGAGCGATACCCCGCTCCGCAANAAGGTGGATCCCAGCTCTCCCTCCGGACCGGAGGAAGGAGAATAGTCTCCCTCCTTCAACTCTGACTCTGCGCCCCGGGCTACNCCCNTATCCTANGGGGGCCTTGAGCTGTCCCTCGCCACGCACGCGATACTGGTAGGAGGTCAGTTCCCGCAGGGCCATCGGGCCACGCGCGTGCAGCTTATCGGTGGAAATCCCGATTTCCGCGCCGAACCCGAATTCTTCTCCATCGCTGAAACGGGTGGACACGTTGTGAAAGACGCAGGCGGAGTCCACCTCCCGCAGGAACCTTTCGGCCACAGCCTCATCCGCAGTTACGATACAGTCAGTGTGCTGCGACCCGTGCTCATTGATGTGGGTGACAGCTTCCTCAAGTGAGCCCACCAGTTTGACCGCAAGGATGTAATCCAAATACTCCTCCTCCCAGTCCTCGCTCGTCGCCGCAATCACCGTATCTCCCAGGATCTCCCGGGTGCTCCGGCAACCCCGGAGCTCGACCTTCCTCGCAGACAGCTTCCCCGCAACCAGGGGGAGAAACTCCCCGGCTACCGCCTCATGCACGAGGAGGGTCTCCAGCGCATTGCAGACGCTCGGCTTCTGGGTTTTGGCATCCACCACGATCCCACTGGCCATACCGAGATCCGCCCCGGCATCCACGAAAACGTGGCAGACTCCATCATAGTGCTTGATAACCGGCATACGAGCCAGCGAGACGACAGTCTCGATCAGGCCCTTTCCTCCCCTTGGAACGATCAGGTCGAGGTAGCGATCCATGGAGGCCATCTCCNTGACACTCTCCCGGTCGGTGAAGGGAATAAGCTGGATCGCGTGCGCGGGGAGCCCCTCCTTCTCTCCTCCGTCCTGCAAGGCCGCCGCAATCGCACGGTTGGAGTGAATGGCCTCAGAACCTCCTCGCAGGATGGTCGCGTTTCCCGCCTTCAGGCACAACACGGCAGCATCACTGGTCACGTTGGGCCGGCTCTCGTAAATGATCCCGATCACCCCGATGGGCACGCGAACCTGCTCAATACGAATGCCGTTNGGCCGCAAACGCTCATCCAGCACCTCGCCCACCGGATCCCCCAGCCTGGCCACCTGCTCCACACCTNCCGCCACCGCCTCCAGGCGGTCCTCGTCCAACCGCAAACGGTCCTGCATCGCACTCGTCAGCCCGTTTGCCTCAGCCGCATCCAGGTCCCTCGCGTTTTCTGCAAGAATATCCTGAGAGCGCGCCCGCAGTTCCGCGGCCATTGCGAGCAGAATGGCATTCTTTTCCGCCGTGCTCAGCACCGCCAGCGCATGCGCTGCCGCCCGGGCCTGCCTGCCCATCGCATAAACCGCCTCGTGTATTGCCTCCGGGCTCAGTGCTTCCGCTGCGCTCATGATGAATCTCCTATACGCGCAATTGGCCTCACCCGCCAACCCGGAAGCGGGTGGCATGTCCTCCGCCCTCCACGATGCCGGCCAGCCGGTCAGGACGCCGGCCATTGGCAATCACAGTTTCCACTCCTCCTTCCACCGCCAGTTTGACAGCGTGCAGCTTGGATCCCATTCCTCCAATCGCGAAGCGCCCCTTTCCGTCCCGGGCAAAGGACATCACCTCATCCACGGACCGCACTTCCCGGACGATCTCCCCGCTATCCGGCGGTAACAGGCCGTCCACGCTCGTCAGCAGCACAAGCATGCGCGCCCCGAGCAGGGTGGCCACCCGGGCGGACAGCATATCGTTGTCCCCCACGCTCAACTCCTCAACCGCCACCGAGTCGTTCTCATTGATGATGGGNATGATCCCCGGCGTGGTAATCAGCCGGACGAGGAGATCCGAGACCCGCTGGCGGTGTTCCTCGATTTCGAGATCGGCTGCCGTGAGCAGCAACTGCGCCACACTGACGTCGAAACTGCGGAAGAGATNCTCGTAGGCGTGCATGAGCCTGGTCTGACCNACNGAGGCCGCNGCCTGCCTGGTCGGCACATCATCTGGATACTCACTCAATCCCAGGGCCGGGATACCGGCTCCCACCGCGCCCGAGGAAACGAGGACCACCCGCCCNCCGTGATTCGGCAGATCNGCCACCGCGTTCACGAGGCGGGCCAGGGAAGCCGCGTCCAGCGTCCCATCCTCACGGGTAAGGACCCCCGTCCCGATCTTAATCACAATGACATCCTCGTCCGGCATCGTTCCAAGTGTCTGTCGCTCGCCACCCTCCGCACCTCACATCCGTTCCGGGACCTCAATCCCAAGCAGATACAATCCCTTCTGCAATGCACGGGCCGTCAACTCACAAAGCACGAGGCGTGTCCTGCGCACTGCCCCCTCCGATTTGAGGACCGGGCAGGACTGGAAGAAGGAATGATAGGCCCGGGCCAGCTCGAGCAGGTAGCTTGCAAGGAGGTTCGGCCGGAAGTCGTCGAGCACCACCGGTACCGTTTCCCCGAAACGCGTCAGCATGCGGGCAAGATGAATCTCCCTGTCATCCCCCAGGACCAACCCTTCACCGTCCAGCACCACACCCTCCTCGAGCTTTCCAAAGATCGAACGACAACGCACATAGCTGTACTGCAGGTAGGGTGCCGTGTCCCCCTCCATCGAAACCATTTTCTCGAGGTCAAAGATATAGTCCGAGGTCCGGTGGTGCGAAAGCTCCATGAACTTCACCGCACTGAGGCCAATCAACTCCGCAAGAGCCTGGCGCTCGCCCTCATCCTCCACCCGTGTTCTTCCCTCTGAGCTCTCCCGTGCCGCCTGAATGGCATCGCTCAGCAGGTCACTGAGCAGGGGCAGGTCTCCCGCCCTCGTCTTGAGCGGTTTGCTGTCCGGCCCGAGGATTGTTCCAAAGGAAACGTGCTCCAGTTCGATCTCGCGACCCCGGCGGGCTGCGACCGCAAAGAGCTGCCTGAAGTGATCGCCCTGCCGGTGATCCACGACATACCAGGCCGCATCCGCCGACAATTCCTCCACCCGGTAATCGACGGTCGCAATGTCGGTGGTGGCATAATTGAAGCCGCCATCACTCTTGCGCACGATCATGGGCTTGTCCTCCCATTCCCCATCCTTCTGGATCTTGAAGGGATCCTCCCTCGGCTCCAGCGAGTCATCCGAGAAGACACACACCGCACCTTCGCTTTCCCGCGCCAGCCCACTGCCCACGAGATCTGCCACCACGCCCGGCAACCGGTCATTGTAACAACTCTCACCCAGCCAGTGATCGAACCTCACGTCCAGCCGGTCGTAGATCGCCTGCAGCCCCTCCCGCGAGAGGCTCACACACTCCTTCCAGATGGCAAGGTTCTCCCCATCACCCTGCTGCAACGCAACAAGCTCCTGCCGGCACTCCTCCTTAACGCCCTCTTCCTCGGCACACTGCCCGTTCGCCAGCCGGTAGAGGCGCAGTAGTTCGTTGAGAGGATCCTCCGCGAGGGCCGTCCGGTCGAGCTCCCGCTTCCAGGCCCAGATTACCATCCCGAACTGCGTTCCCCAGTCTCCGATGTGATTATCGGTGATGATCTCGTGACCAAGGAAGCGTCCCACCCGGGCCAGCGCATCCCCGATAAAGGTCGAGCGCAGATGACCCACATGCATGGGCTTGGCCACGTTGGGCGCGCTGAAATCAATGACGATACGGCGGGGGGACTGCACCGGCGCAACTCCGAGCCGTGCATCCACCAGCAGGTCCCCGAGGCGTCCGGCAAAGGCATCCACCTTAACACGGAAATTAAGAAAGCCCGGACCGGCNATCTCCACATCAGCAAGGTCAGAAACCTCGGTAGCCTCTGCCACGGCCTCTGCCAGAGCCCGGGGATTCTGCCTCGCCTCCTTGGCCAGCACCATCGCGGCATTGGATTGGTAGTCCCCAAAGCGGAGATCGGCCGCCTGGGTCACCCCGACCTTCCCAAGGTTCTCGCCATCGATCCCGCAAGCCGCAAACCCTGTCCGCAAGCGTTTCTTCAGTGTCTCAGCCAGTGTCATGCCAGATGCCTTGTCCACCCTTCCCGGGCCGGGTCCGGGAGCCTTCTGCTCCCGGCAACGGAAGAAGACTAACATTTCGCCTTCCGAAAACGGAGCCTAGAAACCCCCGAAAAGATATTCAGGTCGGCTGCTCCTCGAACCAGCCAAGCAGTTCCATCAGATCCCCGGCACCCTCCGCCTCGGTCATCTTCCGGCGCACCTCGCATTGCGAGAACAGGCGCGCNATCGAAGACAGGGTCTGCAGATGAAGATGGGGCTGGTCCTTGGGCACAATCAAGAGGATGACAAAATGCACGGGAGCATTGTCGCAGGCCTCAAAATCGATTCCCTCCCGGGAGCGTCCGAAAACGGCCACCGGTTCCTCAACCCGGTCGCAGTAACAATGTGGAATCGCTACCCCGTGCCCGATTCCCGTGCTCACCTGCTCCTCCCGCGCATGAAGCGCCTCCAGGACATCTTCCCGCCGTTCTTTCTCCACATGACCGACCGAGACGAGGTGATCCACCAGTTCTCCGAGCGCCTCCCACGCGGTTTCCGAGGACAAACCGGGGAGAACACAACGCTCCGTCAGAAGCGATACGAGTTTCATGAGTAGTGGGGGTAAACGCCTGCCGGCAGGTAGCGCGCAACGAGGCCGGTAGCCTCATTCCGCATGCTAGGCAAGGGCTTTTCAATGTCGGGTGTTTACCATCCTTACGCCCGGCTTCAATTCGCGCCCTCCCCACCGAAGGACTTGACCTGGTCCCTCCCCGTCCGGACATTCTTCCTCATGCGCACGACCCTCTCCGCCACCGCAGTCTGCGTAACCCTGGTGCTCTGCTCCTGCGAGACGGTCCCTACCACGACCTTTGGCGAACCCAACATGGGTGGCCCGACCCGGGAGCAGCGCAAGGCCTCCATCGCGAGCGAGGAAACCGGGGACTTTTACATCGGCAGGCGCTATCATGTAAACCGCACCTGGTGGTGGGGCTACCTGCGTCGCCCCCGCGAACCCTGGTCCAGGGCGCGTCTCGTGGTCTTCAACCAGGGTATCCGGCGGAGTCCTGACAACCTGCCCCAGACCGGCCCCGCCGGAGAGCGCTACGCCTATGACCACAACTACGAATACCGGATCTGGGGGGACTTCACCGGAGAAGAGGTCTACGAGCCGAACAGCAACCAGTTCCTGCCCGAATTCCGGCTCAGGGAATACGAACTGCTCAAGCGGGATGGCGGCTGGCTCTTCTATCCCTCCGATCACTACGACCCTTACAGATTGACCCTGAAACCCTGAGCAGCCGCCCGCCGCGCGTCCGGAAGGATGATCCCCGGGAACGAAGCAAATTCCTTTCCCTCGGCGAGTGTCACCTAGTACTTCTTCCAGACCGCCGGCACGAAAAGAACGAGCACCGCATACAATTCGAGGCGCCCGAGGATCATGAGGAGTGAGAGGAACAAGTGGGTGACCGGCTGGAAATGAGCATAGTTGTCGGTGGGACCGACCTCCCCATATCCAGGCCCGATGTTCCCAAAGGTCGCCAGCACGGTTGCAACCGTGGTTTCAAAATCAATTGTTCCGTGACTCGTCTCGATCACAGCCACGACGACCATTGACACGAGNGCCATCGCCGCAAAGAGCGCTACGAAGAGAACGGTCTGGGCCCGNGCGGTATCATCAATCGGGTTGTCGTTGACCTGCATGCGCAGGATCTGGTTCGGACGAAACGCCTTCACGATCTCCTGAGAGGCGGAACGAACCAGCAGGATAAGCCGGCTCACCTTCATCCCCCCCGACGTCGACCCCGCACATCCCCCCGCCAGCATGAGGGCAAGCAGGATGAAGTAGNCCGCCACCGGCCATTGTTCGTAATCCGCTGTCGCATATCCGGTCGTGGACGCGATGGAAATCACCGTGAAGGCCGCACCCCGGAGGGCCTCACCCACCGGCATGTCCCCTCCCCAGGATCCCACGGCCCACATCCCGGCAATCCCGGCGAGNACNAGGACGAGATACCATCGNACCTCCTCCAAGCGCCTCAACCGGTCCCAGTCCCGGNGCNGNATNNCCACATAAATCAGGAAGCTCATGCTTCCGAGGAGCATGAACAACTCCAGCCAGAGCTCGATCAGGAGTCCATTGGACATGCNGGAGAAGTAGCCGATGCTCTCGTTGTGTGGGCTGAAGCCCCCGGTCGCCACCGTGGTGAACGCGTGCGCGACCGCATCAAACCAGCCCAGCCCGAGAAAGCGCAACCCGAGGAGGCACACGAGGGTCAGCGTCANGTAAATCTTCCAGAGGGTCACAGCCGTGTCGTGAATCCGCGCGGTTGCTGCNTCTCCCGGCTGGAAGGACGACTCGTTCCGGAAAAGCGATTTCGCCCCGCCTCCCATCGTGGAAAGCAGGGCCACAAAAAGGACCAGGATNCCAAGCCCGCCCAGCCACTGCATCACCGATCTCCAGAGCAGTATTCCCCGGGGCCACTGGGTAAGATCGGCAATCACGGTGGAGCCCGTCGTCGTAAACCCCGAAACCGACTCAAAGAGCGCGGCAGCCGGGGCGAGCCGGGGCTCGGCNAGCAGGAATGGAATGGCCCCGAAGACCGCGCTCAGGATCCATCCCAACCCAACGATCATGACGCCTTCCCGCCGCGGGATACGCTCAAAGCGCCCGCGCCCCACAAGGACGAGCATGATCCCTACCAGGAACGTGATTCCACCGGCGGCCATCAGGGGAAGGGCTCCCGCCCCGAGCTTGTCCACCGGATCGTAGAAGGCAAAGACACCACAGGCGGCCATGGCCACGCTTTCCAGCGTAAGCAGCAGCCCGAGCACCCTGGCAAGCAAACGAAAGTTCATGTCCTCATGCGATTACTCAAAAACTCCGTCACAGCGGAAGTCTCCGGGCCTCAGTGAAGAAGTTTGAGAAGCTTCTTGAGCACCTTCGGAGATACCATCGCATAAATCCGATCACCCGGTTTCACCACGTCGTCCNGACCGGGCACAATGGCCTTCAGGCCCCTCAGCAGACCTACCAGAACCGAACCCGCGGGCCATTCNATATCACCCACTTTCAAGCCCGCCACCTTCGCGTCCTCGGCCACGTGTGTCTCAATGACCTGACCCGCCGTGAACTTCTTGACCACGCAGAACTTCTCGGTGGTCAGGTAGCGTTCGATATCCCGCCGGATGGCCTCCCGCGGACTGACTGCCGCGACCACCCCGAAGTGCCGGCCGCTGGATCCGATCGCGTGCGCGTAATCAGCGCGGTGGATGATCGTCAGGCAGTTCTTGGTTCCTATGTTGTTGGCCTGCAAACAGGTCATCACGTTGTCCTCGTCACTTTCACTGGTTGCCACGAAGAAATCCGCTTTCCCCACCTGCTCCTCTTCCAGCTCGGCCACGACCGTGGCATCGGCATTGATCACCGTCGTGTCATCGAGCCGCTCGGTCAGTTCCTGGCACAGNTTTTCATCCTTCTCGAAAATCCGGACCCGGCAGTCCCAGCTCTCNAGCATCTGAGCAAGAGCGAACCCATATTCGCCACCTCCGAAGATCACCACCCGNATCGTCTCGCCGCGCTTCCCGCCCTTCTGCAACCTTTCCGCCAGCGTGCGCANCNTCCGNGGCTCCCCGAAGATGGTCACCACGTCCCCTTCTTCCAATACCGAGCCNGCTNCAGGAACAAAGCTCTCCCCGGCCCGCGTGATGGCAGCCACCCGCGTNCGGTCGGGAGCCTTCAATTCCTCGAGGGTCGCTCCCGCCCCGTCGCTCTTGGCACCCACCCTTACCTGTTGCACCTCGATCTTGCCACGAGCCAGTTCCTCCACCGACAGGGAATCCGGATTCCGGATGAACTTGGCGAGTTCAATCGCGGTCAGACGCTCGGAGCTGAACATGTGGTCGATATTGAAGTGGCCCCTGAAGTCAAAGAGCCACTCCTCGCGCTGGAGTCCCGGNTGCACGCGGCTGGCCACCGTCTCAACCCCCATCGCCTTCGCCATCGAGGCGCTCATCAGGTTCACCGTGTTCTCACTGGTGAGTGCGAGGAAAAGGTCACACTCCCCGATGTTGGCCTGCGCAAGGGCATGCACGCTGCTGCCATCATCACAGATGACCTTGGCGTCGATTCCACGCTCGAGGTCCGCCACCAGCCGCGGGTCGGAATCGATCACCGAAATGCTGTGCGCCTCCCTCGACAGCTCCGTGGCCAAGTGCCGGCCAATATCACCAGCTCCGACGATAATGATGTTCATNAGAACAGCCCCCGGCCGCGCTGCCATTCTCCCNGCCCCTCCGAGGCATTCCAGCAAAATCGCCCCTCCTCGCCACTAAATCCTGATGGTCAGGGGAATAAACCCTTCCAAACCGTCTCCCGGGCTGCCNCCGTTGACTCCCCCGGTGGCTTCATGCTGCCGTTTCGACCCTTACCCGGGCCGGTATCGAGATGCCTCGCNAACAACCGCCGGCCTTGCCGCNCGAGCCGTTCTGCCCTAATCAATACCCTAGCCGGTTTCGATGAAGGAAACTCGCTGCCCGCCTTGTATTTTCCCAGACACATACGCCCAGCCGAACAGTGACCTTTTTCCTCTCTCCCCGCCTCGTCGTCACCGCCTCCCTCTCGCTCTGCCTCATCCCCGCTCTCCCGGCCCCCGGCCAGGANGATACCGCCCCTCCTGCGGACAACGCCGGCAAGGACGAAGCTGCCCTCGAACAATACTACGTCGCCAATGGTGCCTACAACCGGAAGCTCTATCCCGTAGCGATTCAGCAGTACCNGGCTTTCCTGAAGGATCATCCCGAACACNCCAAGGCCGACCTCGCGCGCCGCGGACTCGCCCTCAGTCAATACGCCTCCAAGCGATACGAGGAAGCGATCGCCCCTCTCACTGAACTGCTTGCAAAGGAGAAGCTCGACGCCTCGATCAGCCGCGAGCGTCTCGTCATGATGCAGGGACAGTGCTTTCTCATAATCGGCGAGAAGGACAAGGCGAAGGCTCTCTACGTTGCCGAGATCGACAATATCAAGGCANCGAACTACCTCGCCGCTGCCCTCGCCTCCATCTGTGATGTCAGTTTCGGAGCCAGCCAGTGGGACGAGGTCGTTGCGTGGACCGGCAGGCTCTTCGCCNCAGAGCCCAGCAAGGCCCAGTCAGCCCGGGGCTACTACCAGCAGGGCTACGCCCACTATCAGCTCAAGGCTCCCGGGAAAGCCATCGCCTCCCTCGGCAAGATAGAAGCCCTCAAGGCGGACCCGGTCTGGAACACCCGCGGTCTCTACCTCTCCGGTGAGTGTTTCAACCAGCTCAAGAAATACGCGGAGGCCATGACTGCCTTCGAAAAAGCCCTGCCGGGNCTGAAAGGCAANGATGCCGTCGAGTGTCGCTATCGCCTNGGCNTCACCCGCTTTGTCCTCGACGAGTTCGAGGAGGCGGCNGCCGATCTCACCGCCTACCTCGAGGCCGCTCCCGAGGGAACACACTCCGCCGAGGCGCAGCTCTACCTCGCCCGGACCCACCTCGAGCGAGGTTCCTTCGAAACGGCCGGAACGCAACTCCAGGCCCTCGCNGAGGGAACCGGCAAGGTCGCCGCCCGCGCCAGCCTCTGGCACGCCCGCGTCCACACCCGTCCCGAGGNNAAAGACTACGCCGCNGCCGCGGCCATCCTGGCCACCGCCACCGAGACCCACGCGCAATCACCGATCATCAATGACCTGCGTTTTGACTACGCCAACGCGCTCATGGCCCGGCCCGAACCGGATTGGACCACGGCCCTCGCGACCCTCGGCCTGCTGAGCGCGGNGGAGGGATTCGGGCAACAGGCTGAAGTACTCAACCAGACCGCCGTCTGCCAGCAGAAGCTGAAACAGTTCGCCGAAAGCCTCGCCTCGAACGACAGTTTTCTCNCCACCCATGGCGAGCATCGGCTGGCCGCCGAGGCACGCTTCATGAAGGCCGAAAACCTTTTCCTGCTGAACAGGCTGGACGAAGCTTCCAAGGGCTACTCCGATTTCCTGGCCGCCCATGCAGATCATCCCAACAAGGTNGCCGCCGTCTTCCGCCAGGCCCAGATCCACCACGCGGCCGGACGCTGGGAGGAATGCCTGAAGGCAGCCGGCACGGTTGCCGCCGCCAAGCCTGCAGGCAGCCTCTACGCCCAGCTTCCCTTCATGATCGGGGACTCCCTTTTCCGGCAGCAGAAGTGGGAAGACGCGCTCCCCTCCCTGTCGGCATTCCTCTCCACCAGGGTGACCCGCAATGACGAGGGCGCCACCGTGAAAGCGGAACCGAATGTCGACACTGCTCTCATCCAGATTGCCGTCTGTCATGACCGCACTGGCAACAAGGATGCTGCCCTCGAGCACCTCTCGATCGTCGTCAACAACTTCCCCGGGCAGTCCTCCCAGCTCCCCCTCGCCCTCGCGGAACAGGGACGGCTCGCCTACGAGAGTGGCAACCTCGAACTTGCTCGCACCGCCCTTGAGAAGTTCGGGAGCATGGACACACCCGACAACGAAGCCTTCGCCAAGTCAGCGGCCCGCCAACGGCCCCGCGTTTCCTACTACCTGGGCTGGGTCGAGGCCTCGGAGGGCAAACATCCTGCCGCAGCCGCCAGCTTCCAGGCCGTCGTTGCGGCGCAGGCTGACCACGCCCTTGCACCGGATGCCGCCCTCCAGCATGGGATCGCTCTCTTCAATGCCGGGACCTATGAGCAGGCCACCGCCCAGTTCCAGGCCGTCCTCAAGACATACCAAGAGCACCCCAAGCTGGCTCGCGTCGTCTACCACCTCGGCCTCTCCCTCTCGCGCCAGAAGGAGTTCGCGAGCGCCACCAAGCAATTCAGCCGCATCAGTGAGGAATTCGGTGAATCCGACTTTGCCGACCACGCCCTCTACGAGTGGGCCTGGTGTGAGCGGGGCATGAAGCGGCAGGCCGAAGCCACCCACCTCTACAAGGTGCTTCTCAAGAATCACCCTGAGAGCTCCCTTGCTCCCAAGGTGCAAAGTGAACTCGCCGAACTCAATGTCGACAGCGGCGCGCAGGACCAGGTCATCGCTGATCTCTCCGCCACCCTTGAGAAGGTGACCAAGGAACCCCTCCGCGAGGAGCTCCGCTACCAGCTTGCCAGCGCTCACTTCAAGAAGGCCGACCACGCCGCCGCAGCCGAGCAGTTCACCGCACTTCTCGCTGACTATCCCAACTCGAAATTCCTGGCCTCGATGCACTTCCAGGCCGGAGAATCGCAACTTCAGCTCAAGGAGGTGGCCCGGGCGCAGACCCACTTTGCAGCCGCGGCCGGCATCGAAGGCAGCCCCCAGGCCCTTGTCGAATCAATCACCATGCGACTCGCCGAGACCCAGGCCCTCACCGGGGAGCACAGCGAGGCTGCCGCTTCCTACCAGGCCTTCCTCGAGAAGTTCCCGGAAAGCCGCTGGACGCGCAACGCGCGGTTCGGCTTCGCCTTCGCTACCGAGAACGCCGGGGATCCCACTGCCGCCCTCGCCGAATACACAAGGATCCTGGACGAACCGAAGACGGACCTCTGGACCGTGCGCAGCCGCTTCCAGACTGGCTCATGCCAGACCAAGCTCAAGAAGTTCGACCTGGCCGTGGTCGAGTTCGTCAAGGTCGAGATCAGCTATCCCCAGTATCCCCGGTGGCAGGCGCAGGCCGTCCTCGAGATCGGCCGCGTCCTCCTCTCCCAGCAAAAGACCGATCAGGCCAGGGAGCGCTTCAAGGAAGTCATCTCCCGCTTTGAGAAAGAGGAAGCTGCCGTTACCGCCAAGGAGCTTCTCGCCTCCACCGCCGAAAACGGCTCGAATTAACCAAACTCCCAAGTCCCTCCCCCGCCCCGAGCATGTCGAGCGAACCGCCGCCCGCGCCCAAGCCCAAGTTGGCCCGGCTGACCAGGGGCCTGGCGCGTGCGTGGGGACAAATGGTCCGCGGTTCGGCATCGGTCAGGGAGTGGATGCGCGGAAGCGGCCTGCCCCGGTTCAGGAACGCGGCCGGCAAGGCCCGGGGGAAGGTCATGGGCCTCGGCAGCTCCACCGGAACCCGCCTCGTCTCGACCCTTCGAAACTTACGGGCGCGCACGAAGAAGGAGCGGGAAGCGAAGGCTCCCCTGCCCCCGGTCATCCTGCAGGCTGAGCTTCTGTCCGAGGAAGCGGCACCAGTGACCGAGGGGCCCCCCGTTGAGCAACCACCTCCCCCCAACGATCTTCCCGGCACCCAACCTCCCGTCGCCCAACCTCCCGTCGCCCAACCTCCCGTCGCCCAACCTCCCGTTGCCCAGCCTCCCGTCGCCCAGCCTCCCGTCGCCGAACCTCCCGTCGCCGAACCTCCCGTTGCCCAGCCGCCCGTCGCCGAACCTCCCGTCGCCCAACCTCCCGTCGCCGAACCTCCCCTCGTCGAACCTCCCCTCGCCGAACCTCCCGTCGCCGAACCTCCCGTCGCCGAACCTCCTGTTGCCCAGCCGCCCGTCGCCGAGCCGCCCGTCGCCGAGCCTCCCCTCGCCGAACCTCCTGTTGCCCAGCCTCCCCTCGCCCACGCTTCCATCGCACAACCTTCGGCCGCTGCCCCCCCGCCCTCCCGCGGGGCGGCGACCAGGGCCCGGGAACTGCGCACCCTTCTCCGGGAGGTTCTCCGCAACATGCGCAGCGGGTCACTCCGCCGCTGGGCCGCACCCGCCGCCCTCCTTCTCATCGCGCTCATCACCGGGCTCTCCCTGCTCGGGGACTTGCGCGGCAAGGTCTGGACCTACTACACCGACGACCAGGGCACGCAGGCGGAAGTCAACGATGAGAAGACGCGCTACGTCCTCTGGCAGGACCCTGAAGCCCATACCTTTGAAGAACCGACTTCTCCCGGAAAACAGGAAGACGAGGAAGCCCCTGCGTCCCCCTCCCCCAACTCACCCGGCGCCCAACTGGAAGCGGCCTTCTCCCCGGACGGCACCCGCATGATCATCGTCCGCGCGGAGGAACCGGACGGCAACGCCGACCTGTATGTTTCGAACTGGAACGGCCGAACCTGGAGCCGACCTGTTCCCTTCGCCGCCCTCAACACCCCCGGGAACGAACGGGGTCCGGCCTTCTCGCGGGATGGCCGCCATCTCTACTTCAGTTCCGACCGCCCCGGGGGATCAGGCGGCTACGACCTCTACGTCGCCTCCCGCGGGAAAAAAGGCTGGCAGGTCCAATCCCTCGGGCCCGGGGTCAATTCTGCTGAGGACGAGAACGGACCCGCGGTCTCCTCCGATGACAACAAGCTCTACTTCTCCTCCAACCGCGAGGGAGCCCGGCAGGAGGATATCTTCATCACCGAGCGCATTCCCTCCGAGAATAAGGAGGACACGCCTGCCTTCCTTGAGGCCGAGTCCGTCAACCATCTCAACTCGAGCGATCAAGACGTCCAAGCGGCCCTGACCAGGAGAGGTGAGCATGTCTTCCTGGCCTCCGACCGGGACAGCAGGGGCAGCCGGGGCTACGGCGTCTACTTCAGCCGGGTGGTCGACGGGAAAGCTCTCCAGCCCGAAAAGGTGGACCTCTACATTGAGGAAGGAAACGTGACCGACCCCGCCGTCCGCATGGATGGATTCGATCTCCTCTTCAGCTCCGACCACGAGGCCGCCTCCACCGCAGACGGGGAAAGCTACCGGCTCTACCGCTCCACCACCCGCGAAGTCGTCGGTTACACCGACCTCTCCCGCTGGGAACAATTCAAGGAGCTTCTCAGCAACATCGGCTGGTGGATCTTCCTCGCCCTCGCGGCCCTCATCGCCCTCATCTACCTCCTGGAGAGCTGGCGCGACATCTCCAGTCTCTTCCACAAATGCCTCGCCGGTTCTGCCGCCGCCCACCTTCTTCTCCTCATCATCTTCGCTGCCCTCGTCATCGTGAAGGAGATCGAGCAGCAGAGCATTCCGCCCTCGGAGGTTCTTGTCTCCATCGATGCGATCAACGAGGAGGAGCTGGCCCTCGAAAGTATTCCGGAAGAATCCGAAATGGCCCAGCCCGACCTGGCCCACCAGGCCGAGAAGGCCGCGGCCGCCTTCGATATCCCGGAATTCAAGCCACAGGAAGATGCGCAGGAAGTGCCCATCGACGCCGAGTTCCAGCAGGAGGCCATGGAAGTGGACGTCCAGACCGCAGCCGCGGAAACAACCGAGGAAGTCGCCGAACCGACCGAACCGTCCGCCCTTCTCAGCGAACTCTCGGAGGCAGAGCTCCCCGAGCCTGACCAGCCGGTCCTCGACGAGCGTGAATTCGCAGAGGCCCCGGAAGCGGCCAACCCGGCCGAATCGGAATTCGCGCCAACCGAGCCCGTCCCCACTGCCGAACGCACCGAAACCGCGACTGTCGCTGATGCCGCGGTCGAGACCCCGGCCGAGGCCGCTGAGATTGAACTTTCCGAGACGCTCACCGAAAACCCCACCGCCACGCCCCTCGCCGAGATCACCCCGGCCCGGGCGGAGGCCTCCCCCTCCGAGGTTACCGAGACCCTCCAGTCCGAACTCCTCGCCGCCATTCCCGAAAGCAGCCCCCTCGAGACCGAGCCTGTCGAACTGGAGGAGATCACCCCGAGCGAGAACAACAACCCGGCCGACCCCAGCGAGGAAACCTTCGACCCGGCCGAGGCCCTGCCCGCGACCACGAGCAACGAGACCCACTCCGACTCTCCCAGCGATGCCCCCACCGAGAGCCCGGCGGAGGCCTCCGAGATCGCCGGGGGCGCGGTCGAAGCCACCGAGGTTGCCGCTGGCCCGGCCTCCCCGGTGGGCGAAGCCAGCAGCGCGAGCCAGTCCCCCGACACCCCGGCCGAAGCCGGCCCGAGCCCGGAGTTGCCCGAGTCCGCCTTCATCGACCCCGGCATCCCGGAACTCGATGAAGGAAACCCCGATGCCGCCGACGCCCCGGCCAACCCGGCTGAGGACAACTTCAGTCCCAGCGGAGCCCTCGCCGAGAACCCCACCGCCCCCGCGGAAGGCGCGCCCCTCTCCGATGCGGCCCTTCCCGACCAGGCTGACACCGCGGAAGTGAGCGGAGAAGCCGTCGCCCAGTCCGAGCCTGCAGTCTCACCCTCTGCGCCCGTTGGCGAGGCCCGGGCAGAGGAAGCCGTTCCCGAGGCCGAGGTCGAGTCCGGCCTCTCCAGCAACCTTCCGGAAACCGCCCTCCTCGACCCGGGCGTCCCGGAACTCGATGAAGGAGAGCCCAACCCCGCCGACGCCCCAGCCGATCCGGCAGGTGGAACCTTTGATCCAGCCGCTGCCACGGCTGCAACCGCCACCACTCCCGTCGAGAGCGCACCAGTCTCCGGAGCAGCCGTCCCCGACCAGGCCGACACCGCGGAAGTCGGCAGCGGCGCCGTAGCCGAGGCCGAGCCCGCCCCCGGCCCCTCTTCCGCGGTGGGCGAGGCCCAGGCCGAGGAAGCCGTGCCGGAAGCACGACTTGAATCCGGACTGAGCAGCAACCTCACCGAGACAGCCCTCCTCGACCCCGGCGCCCCCCGGCTCGACGAGGGAGAACCCCGCCCCGAGGGAGCCCCCGGGAGCGAGACCTTCACGCCGGCAGCATCCTCCGAACTGGCCTCGAAGGAGGGAAACAACGCCGCCAGCGGGGCCGCCGAATCTTCCCAGGCTGAATCCTCCGAGGTCGGCCAGGCCCAGATGGCGGCTGCGGAAGCCAACGAGGGATCCGCCGAAGCCGTCGGCGAGGCCCGGTCCGAGGACGGTTTGCCCGACCAAACCGCCGCCCTCGCCGGGGCCGCCCTCCCCGAAAACTCACCCCTCGACACCGGGGCCCCGAATCTCGAGGAAGGTCCCCGGAAGGACGCCGCGGAAGGAGACCCCTCCTTCAAGCCCGGTAGCGGGACGGTGGCCTCCAGCAAGGCCACCGATCCCGGAGCCGACAGTGGCGGGGCCGAGGACTCCCAGGCCGACTCCTCCGAGGTCGGGCAGGGACAGATGGCGACCGCGGAGGGCAACGATGAATCCGCCGAGTCCGTCGGAGAGGCCCGTTCCGAGGAAGGCCTGCCCAGCGGGGAAACAGGACTGGCGAGCGCCCTCCCCGAGTCCCCCTCTCTGCTCGATACCGGCAGCCCGGAGCTGGAAGAAGGCCCCGGCGCAGCTGCCGGGGAACCGGGCGATGAGTCCTTCAAACCTGACCGTGGCTCCATGGCCGCCAGCAAGGCCGCCGATGCCGGGGCCGACAGCGGTGGGGCAGCCAGNAACCAGCCAGAAACCGAGTCCGTTTCNGGNGGNGGNCTCNTCGCCGGGAACGCNAACCTCACCGNNCCNCAGGATGGNCTCGAGGCCGNGGGCTCCGAGGCAGTCACCGATCCCGGTCCCCTCGGNGCGGCCAGCCTGGANCCNACNCTCACCGGCTCNCTGCTNCCCGNCAAGCTCGACNCNCCCGCCGG
>PBLI01000010.1:33342-37052 GCA_002721695.1 Roseibacillus sp.
CGTCAGNGACTTCCTCAAGAAACAGCGTGGGCGGCCCTCCATGGATGTCATCCAGCAACTCGGGGGATCCGATGCCACCGAGAAGGCCATCCGCGCCTCCATCCGCTGGCTCGCCCAGAACCAGGAAGAGGACGGGCGCTGGGACTCCCGCAAGCACGGGGCCAAGGGCCGGTTCGACACCGGCAACACCGGGCTCGCCCTGCTCTGCTTCTTCGGCTGGGGTGCGCGGCACGACCGCGACGGGGACTACCGCGACCACGTCAACCGCGCCCTCGATTATCTCCTCAAGATGCAGAAGGAAGACGGCGACCTCAGTGGNCNGGGCCTCATGTACTGCCACTCNATNGCCTCCATCGCCCTCTGCGAGGCCTACGGGATCACCAGGGACCAGCGCCTCCGTGAACCCGCCGAACGCTCCATCGCCTACACCCTCGCGGCCCAGAGCAAGAGCAAGGGAGGATGGCGCTACAACCCCGGGGAGGATTCCGACACCTCCATCACCGGCTGGCAGTACATGGCCCTCCACAGCGCCCGCCTCGCCGGCCTCAAGGTCCCCGAGAAACACTTTGAACTCGCCCGCAAGTGGCTGGATCTCGCCGGCGGCGGAAAGCACGGTGGTCTCTACGGCTACCAGGGACCGGGCACCAAGTGGCCCGCCATGATCGCGACCGGGATGTTCTGCCGCCAGCTCGACCTCGTGCCCCCCACTTCTCCCATGCAGATCGAGAGTGCCCAGCAGCTGAAGAGCCGCCCCATGCGGACNACCCGTCCNGATTACTACTACATCTATTACGCAACCCTCGCCCTCTATCAGCACCAGGGACCCGTCTGGAACGACTGGAACGAGCAACTCAAGGAAGTCCTCCCCCGCCTGCAGGAAAAAACCGGCCGCAACGAGGGCAGCTGGGACCTCAGCCGTGGCCTCACCGCTACCGGGGGCCGGGTTGCTTCCACGGCCCTCGCAACGCTCAGTCTCGAGGTCTACTACCGTATCCTGCCGATCTACGGATTCCGTGGTGACGAGGAGAGCGCCCCCGAGCGCAAGTTCCGGGAGGAGAGCGAGAACCAGGACGACGACTGAGGGAGCCCGCAGTCCGGCCTCACATTCGACCTCCCGGCAGCACCATCTTGATCCTTCTCCCCACTCCATTGACTTCNGTGGGTCAATCCCTACCGTCTTTCCCGGAGAGTGGTGCTTGGCTGGTGCTGGCCGCGGTCTTCAAAANCNTTGAAACCNNGCATTTCTTCGCCCTGCCTCAAGGTGCCTCTCGCCGCTTGAAATCAAGGCCCAGGTGCAACACTGAGGAACACCCCGAGGCGGTCCAAGACCGCCGTTTCTCCTCAACTCAAGTATCACCAATAGTATCACTTAGGGCAGCGGTCCTTGGGACCGCGTTCATCAACAGGGCTTTCGCTCAGGAGGGCCCGCCCCCACTCGCAATTACGATTGCACATCAGGACAGGTGCCGGAGTGGTCGAACGGGCTCACCTGGAAAGCGTGTGTAATGGAAACATTACCGTGGGTTCGAATCCCACCCTGTCCGCCATTTCCCCTTTCCGCTAATGCCTGGTCGGGGGTGCAAGCCGCCTTACTCTGTCTGCAGCTTCTGCCAGTGGGGGTGCTGCAGAATTTTCGAATAGAGGCGTTGGACCACGAAGAGCGAGAGGAAAACCAGCGGAATGGCAGCTGCGAAAGCCAACCAATAGCCCCCGTATGCTGCCAGCAGATAACTCACAGTCGTTCCAAGCAGCATGGCGAACACTCCAATGCAATCCATACAGGTGTAGTCGGTGCCTCCGTGCTTCCGGCGGCTCCAATCCATCATCAGCGAAAACAGGGCGACGGTGATCATTCCAGAGACGAAATGGTCAACGAGAACCGCCGGCAGCGCAGAAGACAATGAGATAGGGCCATCTTGACTGGCAAGGAAGAGGTATCCCCCTGCTGATAGAGCCTGAAGGCCGCCGAACCAGAGAAGAGCTCGGAGCCTTCCCATTCGATTTACCAGAAGTCCTGCAGCCAAGGCCCCAGCGAGGAGGGAAACAGGAGCGAAGACTCCAAGGAGGAGTCCGATTTCCCCCAGACTCATGCCCCAGTCTTTGAACATGACGGGAAGTAGTGAACGGATGAAGCCTTCGATCATCCGGAAGGCTGCGATCATGAGGAGAATCCTCAGGATCATGGGTTGTTTCAGAAATACAAGAATCCCTCCGGAAACCTCCTTGGAATTTTGATCAGGCTGGAGGCCTCTGGATTTGAGAACTGGAATCGTGGAAAGCAGAGTAACGATAGCCATCGCAACCAGCAGGACGTTCCACCCCAACGAGTTCATCAGCATCAGGATCAGGCCACCGCCGATAATATATCCAATCGCGAATGCCCCCACCTGAATGGCATTACCCAGGCCTCGCGCACCTCTGTCGAGAAGCTGAACAGCATGCCCGTCTGTTGCGACATCCTGAATCGAGCTGAAGATGTTGATCAGCGCCACAGCGAGAACAAAAAGTGCGACCGAACTCCCCAACTGCCAGTTCGAGAGAGCCACCATCACTCCTGCGGTGAGAACCTGTAACGGAACAATCCAAGAGCGATATTTGCCGTAATCTTTCCGGTGGAATTTCTCGACGAAAATCGACCAGATGAATTTTAACATCCAGGGGATGTAGAGAGCCGGAAGAAAAAGGGCGATTTTCTCAAGAGGGATCCCGCTTTCCCGGAAGACTACCGGGACGGCATGCCGGAAGAAGCCGTTGGGAATTCCCTGAGAGAGGTAGAGGCCCCCGATCAAGACCAGCTTTGAGGTCGTGGAAGTAGGCATTCAGATTCTCCTGTAGCCTTGATTTTCTCGGGAAGCTGGTCATCTGGAGCGGCCTTGGCCCGCAGCCCATTTGATCAGACGTCCATCTTTAAATACAACGGTTAGGGTCCGGTTGATGATACCCACTGAGGATTTCGCCCGGCAGTTGGTTTCGCTGAAGGTATGCATTGTTCACTGAGAGCGATAGCTGAGAATTCAGGCATCTCTGCCAATACCACCCCGACGCCTCCATTGACTTCCTTTCTCCACTGCCTACGCTCCGCGGCGGAGAGTGGTGCTTGGCTGGTGCTGGCCGCGGTCTTCAAAACCGTTGAAACCTCGCAAGGGGTTTGGTGGGTTCAATTCCCTCCCTCTCCGCCAATTTTATCCCTTTTTTGTAGGGCCTGAGATCTAAGGCTACCATTGGGCTACCAAATTTTTGGGGATTCTCGCCCTCACACGGCTTCTCGCTCCCGGGTTTACCTCCCTCTAACGGTGTCCCTTGGTTGGCTCAACGATGAGATATCTCAGAGAGGTCTCTCCACCGAAAAGCAGAGGTCACCCTGGCCCTTGGTCGCCCTTTTTAGTTGAGGGGTCAACTTGAGATACGCTCCCTGCTTCCCATACTCTCACTGGCACTCATGTCGTGTGCGATGTTGGTTTTTCCAATAACCCACCCCGCCCCGGTCCGCGTGGCGTAAGTGAGGACAATCAGGTGTTCCTGACCTCCCATCCGTGTCCTTGACGATGGTCCTCTAACAGCATTTGATACCTGCTGAACCGCTCGTTCTGCCATGACCTTGAAACGTAGCTTCATCCAACTCCTCGCGACACTCATCTTTTCCCTCCATGGCGCCCATGGAGCAGGCCTTGCGGATCTCACTTATGATGCTTCGGGAGAGACGGTCACCA
>PBLI01000011.1:0-30518 GCA_002721695.1 Roseibacillus sp.
CGGTATCCGGCTGGAGGAATGATAGGCAGGTGATTGCGATCGTTACTGCGATCGCGAGCAAGACTGCCGTGCGCAGGCGGGTCCGGTGCCAGGCAGTCAGGGTCATCAGATTCCGTCGAGGTAGTCCATGTTTGGATTGGCCAGCATGCTGTCGTAATCGGTGGGGTTGTAGGAGCTGCCAAAGGGTGAGCTGAAGCGGTCGAGGTTGGGAAAGATGGTCGATAGTTCGGGGTCGCCGACGTTCATCCAGCGGGCGAGGGGGGCGGCAAATTGTTCCACCGAGCAGGTTGGAATCCAGCGTCCACGTGTGCTGCCGGGAGTGCTCCACACTCCCGCGGGGTCGAGGTCGGGGTAGTAACCGTAAACGTTCCCACCCTTTACATCGCCACCCATCGTAAACACGTGCGTTCCCCAGGCGTGGTCGGAACCGGAGGGACCCGGGATGGTGCCGTTGGGGGTGAGTGTGCGATTGAAGTCGGAATGCGAGGCCAGGAGGAAGTCGTTGTAGGAAAAGCCGTCCTGCTGTCCAGCATCCCGGACTTCGAGAGCGTGCATGCAGTCATTGAAGGCCTTGAGAGCGTGATTGAGGACGGTCATGTTGGTGTCCAGGTCGCCGGCTACATATCCATTACCGGCGCTGAAGCCGCCCTGGTCCTGATGGGTGTCGTGTCCGCCGTAGCTGCAGAAGAAAAGCTGGCGCTTGTTGCCCAGGCACCGCCTCCCGGCAATGAGCTGGGCAATTTTCAGAAGTTGCCGGGCGAGATTCGGCAGGACATTGAGTGAGCTGCTGCTGTTGCTGTTGACGGTGGAGGGGTCTATGCCGTGCTGGATAAGGAAGGTGGCGGGAATGTGAGACCACGCCGTTCCCCGGCTGTCTACCGCGTTCGGGTGCAGCCATGCCCCGGCCTCCTCGAGGGCGGCGTCCACGTAACCCTCGTTTTCCCGTGCCTGGCGGACCACGTTGTTATAGCTCTCCTCGAAGAGGTGGGCGTGAGTATAGTCCATGATGTCCTGAAAGGCCTTGAGGCGCCGGGCGGAAGTGTTGGACCTGTAGCTGGTCTTGTCCTGGGAGTTGGTGAGGGCATTGGCATACTTGTTTCCGTATCCGTTCAGTGTGATCGCTCCCGCATTGGTTATGGAATACTGGGGCGAGACCTGGGTGAGGCCGGCCTGTATGTCGTTGATGCCGGAGAGGGAGACCGACATGGAAATCTCGCTCCCGGCGTTCTGGGGATGAAGAATGTCAGCGATACGGCCACACCACCCACTTTGAAAGGGCTTGTCCGGAAGGGAACTCTGCCACTGGTTCTGCTGGTCGCTGTGGGAGAAGAGCTGGGGAGGGAGGGTGACCGTATCGTAATTGGAAGCCTTGGTGGGAACCACCAGGGTACCCACGTTGGCCGCGATGGAGAGGTCTCCCCCGTCGAAGAGGGTCTTTACGTCGGGGAGGGAGGGATGAAGTTCGAAAAACTCCGCTCCTGCCGGGGCAGAGGGGTCGGAGGCAAGGTTGGATGCCACGATGGAATGGGTGGGGTTGTCCCCCCCGGTGGGAAGCGCCAGGACCCCCCGATGGGTGTCGTAATTGGACCGGCTGGGGTGAAGCAGTCCCGGCATGAGGAAGTTGTTGGCATCCTTGGCGCCGAAGAGGAAGAGAACGACAAGGGCCTTGTAATCGCCAAGCGATCCGGAGTTGTTGGCAAGGGCTCCCTGCATCAGTTTCATGTGGGCGAGCGTGTTAACCATGCCAGTCAGGCCCATGGCCGAGCATGCCGACTTGGCCATGAAGGCGCGTCGAGTCAGGGGGAGTTTCTTTCGTTCGTTCATGGAGCCCAACGGCCGGGTTACTTCTGGATCAGGTATTCGGGACTGGAAACGATGAGGTAGAACGCGTTGCGGATCTTGTTCAGGATCTGCCAGTCGTCCGTGTCCCTCCATGTGTCAGTCAGATAGTGGAGAAGGGTTTCGCGAGGATTGCGTCCGGGGTAATGAAGCAGGGAGCCCTGTTGCACCGGGGCTCCGTCATCCCTGGTATCCAGGGCGTAGAGCAGCTTCAGGCGACCGGCTAGGAGGAGGTCGTCGAGGTCGTCGATCAGCTGGAGGTCAGTTTCCAGCTCGTCGTCGATGGCATTCCCGGGGTCAACCCGGTAGTTCCGGTAGCGATTGATCCAGGCGTAGTAGTTGGGAATGATGTTGTCATCGGTGTAGGTGGTTGACCCATTGCCGTACTGGCGCTGCGTGCCATAGCCGGCCCGCGCCGAGTTGTCATTATTGCCTCCCACCGTGGTGGCGCTCCATCCATTGTCGTTGTAATGCGATTGCCAGTATACATTGATGTTCTGCAGGGCGCTGCTCTCCGTTAGGATCTGGAATTCGGGAGCCACTTTCCCATAGCTGCCGAGTAGTCCGCCCGGCTTGTAGCCGGGGAGAAACCAGTTGAAGACGGAGGGCGCATTCAGGGGCGTCTGTCCAAGGGAACTTGTGCCTCCGTTATCGAGGTTCTGCAGGCGGTAGGAGGTAGCCGGCAGGCGAGCGAATTTACCCGGGGTGGTAGGAATCATCCGACCGTCGGGGCCATAGCTTACCATGCCCTCGAAACTGGCGAGGGAGCCGGCGGGATAGTCGTAGGTCCGCAGGTCCGCTGCGCTTGTCGGGGCCAGGGTTCCGACGTGGTTCTGAGTAGGAAGAAGAATGGGGTCGCCCGGGATCACAGTTCCGTCAAAGGTGATCCGTGATCTCCCTCCCACCGCCCGCAGGGCCTGGATCCATGCGATGATGGGCTCCTTTTTGCGGCCATACTCGGGATTGTTCTCGGAGACACTCAGATTACGTGCCTCGGGATCGAGGAGGATCGCGCGTACGACCTGGTCGAGCTGGCCGTTGGTCTCGCGCCAGGTCTTGCTCACCCGGTAGAGGTAGGGGCCCGAGGGGTTGCTGGTCACAAGGCGCTGAATGAGGCGGTAGGAAATGAAGGCCGGGGTGTTCTGGTGATTCACAGTGGGATCACCAGACCAGGTCGGGGCGAAGGACTTGGGGGTGGTGTTGAGCTGGGTGCCGGCCAGCAGGTTGTGGACGTCACGGAGATCCTTGTCGCCTTCGTTCTGGTAGCGGCCATTTGCTGCGGCGTTGTTGCTGATGACCACGCCACCCACGATCGTCTTGTTTCCACGGTCGTGCCGGTCGTCGTAGAAGGTCATCGGGTAGTTGTAGCGTGAGGAATACCAGGTGTTCCCGGCAGCGTCGTCGTACCATCCTGAGGGAGGATCGTGGCGAACGAGATTGGGATTGTCCCAGTTCGTGTGAAGCGCGCTGTTAGTGCTCCAGCTCATGCCGGTCATGACCCGGGCCAGTTCCTTGATGTCGTTATTGTCGTAGGTCGGAATGAGGTTGAACTGCACGGGGTCCAGCTTGACGAATCCGTCGTCCCAGAGTTCGAAGAGTCCGATCGTGAAAAGCTGCATGATCTCCCGGGCGTAATTTTCGTCAGGAGGAACTCCGGACGATGCCTCGCTGCTGTTCTGCAGGTGGCTGAGGTACTTTCCCATCACCGGGGAGTAAGTGACATCCTCGATGAGCTCCCGGAAGTGGTCGTCTGCATTCTCGGCCAGCATGTCGGCCCACCGGGCCATGCCGATGTGGTGCGAACGCAGCTGGGCGACATTCTCCGAGATGACCGTTATTTCGGATAGAGCGAATCCCACCCTCTGCCGCAGCTGGTCCCTGGCGTTGGCCATGATCGTCCACTGGGCCCGGCGCCGGTTGTGGTGTGCCGGGCTTCCGAGGATGTTATCGAGGGCGTTTTCCTGTGCTCCGGTCATGGGGAAGTCCGCATCGGGGCTCTGCCAGGTCGTACGGTCGAGGGAATCGAACCGGGAGATGTCCTGCGACTGCCAGCTGGGCCAGTTTCCGGGAGCAACCGGAGGAGGTGTGGCAGCGCCATTGCGCCCGGGATCAAAGTAGCCGCGCCAGGTGAATTCCTGCATGTCCATGGCATGGGCAAGATCCCGGACGAGGGTCTGGGGGAGAGCCCACTGTTCGGTCAGCCATGAGTCAAACGCCGCGATTCGGTCTCCGCCGTGCGTCTCGATCACCTCGAAGAGCAGCTCCTCGATGTCGGCCTCGGTAGGGCCGAAGGTGGCCTGGGTCAGGAAGCGGGTGACTTCCCGGCGAAGTTTGTCTCGTTCGGTGTCAGGATCGATGGGTTCGATCAGAGGAGTAGAGGGGATGCGCCCTCCCTCTTCCGGAGAGAGCTCGGAGGCCGGTCTCCGCTGGTAGATGGCCCAGATCTCTCCCCCTCCATTATTGACCGTGTGCTTGTTATTATAAAGGGGAGTCGTGCCTGGTGGGGCTTCCTGCTTCGGGTTGTCATACTCCAGGGAATCAATGATGTCCTGCACCGAGAAGGCGCCCCGGGGCTCGATGCGGTAGGTGTATTTGCTGATGGGACCGAGGAGTGGGGTGCCGTCCTCGGTCCCATCCTCCGTGATGGATTCCACGATGGGACCCGAGGTGTAGGTGATGCCCGCGAGGGAGGCCTTGTGGACGTGGGTATTTGTCTGGTTTGAGCTCAGATTCTCGAAGTAGTCGTTGATGGTGGCAATCGTATTGCTGCCGTTGAGGACGAGGAGCGTGGAACCGGTAGCGCTGGTAGGCATGCTGGCGGCAGGATCCCGGGAGAAGCTGCCGATGTAATACTTGTTGAATTCCGGGTCATCGCGAGCATCCACCAGATCGGCCGAGCCCTGAGAGGGAGTTCCGATGGTGTAGTTCCCGGTGGGGGTCTCGAGTGTCAGGTTCAGCTCCTCGGGGTATTCCACGATCTCATCCTGGAGGGGGCGTATTTCAATGGCCACCTCGGTGCTGCCGAATGGGAGGGTTGCCATGTATAATCCGTTTGCCGGGTCTGCGGTCATCAGGTTGCCGCTGGGCAGTTCCACCACGTAATCCCGCTTCCCGGGTGTGCCCTTGCTGCGGGGATCAGCTGGTCCATGGAGGGAGAAGACGATGTTCTGCGGAGCGAGTGAGCCGCTGCGTCTGAGGAGGACCCGGGCCACGTTCTTGACTCGCGGAATACCATCCGCACTGATTCCGTTGTTTTCGCGACCGGTGTCATCAGCAACTTCGACCGTGATGATATCAGCGGGAGGAGAGGCCTGGCCGGCCCGGGTGAGGGATTCTCCGTCAGGAGTTCCCGGACGGGCGCTTTCCGAGCGGAAGAACTGGTAGCCGTTGAGGGTATTCTCGATTTCGTCCGCGACACGATCTCCATCGGCATCGAGGGCGAGTGGGCTCAGTGGTCCGAAGGTCTTCACGCGGGCGAACTTGCGTTCATCCCGGGCGAGAAGTTCAGTGACGTTGTTATCGCTGTAGCCCCGGCTGGATACAAAATCCTCCACGGGTTCGAGGCAGTCCCCCGGGATGACGGAGATTGTCCCGTTGTTTTCGAATTCCCAACCGACCGCGAGGTGATCCCACTGGGCATTGTGGTTGTGGTAGATTTCAAAGTAATACCGCCGGCCGGCCGTGAGCTTGAGCTCCGCGGACTTCTGGGTATCGGTGGCTCCATGCGAGGCAAGGTAATCCCAGTCTTCTTCCCCGGTAAGATCCTGATTGTAGAGCCAGCAGCGTTTCTGCAGGCCGATGCCGTCGTCCGGGTCTCCAGTTGTATCGAGCCAGAACTCGCACTGGTGGCGGCCCGCGATGTAGAAGTTGTGAACCCCGCTACGTTCCGGGACAATGAAGCCCCGCCATCTTGTACCGTAAGAGTCACCTTGGTTGGACGGTCCCTTCAGGCTGTCGCGCCATTCGATGCCATCGGCGGGGGTCTCGGCAGCATCCGGCTGAGGCTTGATGTGCCGACGCAGTGCCCTGATAGATCCGTTCGAGGTTCCGTGGTACCAGATTTCCCGGGTGACGGCACCCCGCACGCTCGGGGCCCTGGAATTTGACAGGTCGACGGTGAGAGGTCCGCCTGTGCCGAACCAGTTGAGAGGAGTTGTGCCGGTGGCATTGCTGACCGGCTTCCAGGTCCGGAGGTCATCCGAGATCTCGATCTGGTAGCGCTTGCCGGGCCGGGTGTTCCAGCTGATTACCAGTTCTCCGGGCGTGAGGAGGGTATTGGCAGTCCTGAGGCAGTCCTCTTGGTCATTGGGATCAGTGCCATCCCGGCTCTCCTTGAGATTGGTGCAGTTGTCTTCATCGGGATCGAGATTGGCAGCGCCATCGGGGTGATTGAGAGCCCCGAAATGCTGGATTTCCCATGCGTCGAGAAGACCGTCGCTATCGGAGTCCAATTGGACTGCCTGGCCCTGAAGCTGGAAGGGAAGAAGGGAGGCGCAGAAGAGAATGGCTGAGCCCCGGGGAGAGGGAAAACGGGAAGGCATCTTGGTCAGGAACAACTGCAGCACAGCTGGATTTCACCAGCTTACGTTTTTTTGCCCGGGGGGTTGAACGTTTCAGCTCCGGACCCGTTGAGGCAGGGTTGGTAATGTAGATAGACGCATGTTCAAGGGCGGACGTTACACCTTTTGGAGACCAATGGATCATTTCCGGGACGGAAACTACCGCAATGGGGGATCGGGGGTGGGCTGGGTCCGCGGCTTGGATTCATGGCTTTTAAGAAGGCGGGTCGCTTCCGCAAGGAGTCTGCCGGCGTGGTTGAATGGCTCGTGGCCGGTATCGCTCCACAGGATCCGGCTGTCCGGGCCGATGAGGAAGGTGCCGTGCATGGGGCCCCCTTCGAAGTCGTCAAAGACATGATAGCTCCGAAAGGTCTCAAGGCCGGGATCCGCAAGCACGGGAAAGGGAAAGACCATGCGGGCTTCCTCTGTCTTCTTCTCGGTGTCGCCCATGCGCAGGGCGAGGGTTTCCACGGGGTCGCTGCTGATGGCGACCATTTCAATGCCGGCCTCGCGATAGCTCGCCTGGGCGGATCGGAATGTTGCCAGCTGGTTGAGACAGTATGGGCAGCTCACGCCGAGAAAAAAGTGCACGAGGACGGCCTGGCCCTTGAAATCAGAGAGGGAAACGGGGCGACCAGCATGATTTGGAAGTCGCCAGTCGGGTGCGGGCGGAGGGGTCCATGCGGCTGGTCCCAGTGCCTCGGCTTCTCCCGGGTCAACGGTGGGTTCAAGATTTCCCGGAGGCAGGGTCCAACGCCTCGGAAGGCTGAGGGCCACGGCTACCTTGGCGAGGGAGGGGAAGGACTGCAGCTCGCGGTCGGCCCGCAGGACGTTCTGGCGGAAGGTGCGGTCAAAGGCCTGGGTTGCCTCAACGTGGTTACCGGCTTCAAAACTTGTGGAGCAATGGAGGGCGGTTGCAAACAGTCCCCCCGGGGTTTGGGCGAGGTGATTGCGGGCAATCTGCCGAGCAACCTCTTTCCTGCCTAATTGCTGCCACGCGCGGACATGAATCCCGGCAGGCAGATAGGGAAGTGAGATGATCCCGCCGGGTTCTTGACGGCTGCAGAGAGTGTGGAAGTAACGCAGGCCCTTGTGCCTTGTGGTGATGAAGGAATCATCGAGGTGTTCCAGGGCGAGGTGCTCGAGGGACTGCACGAGGGGTTTGGCTTCATCCGTTCGTTTCAGAGCGCAGAGTGCGAGGCCCAGCCAGTAATGGGACTGGGCCAGTTCCCGCGGGGACCGGGAGGATGAACCAAAAGGTCCGTCCGGACGGAAGAGCCTGGAGACAGCCTCTCCTCTTCCGGCCTGCAGTTCCGCCTGGGCGTGCAGGCGCCGCCCGAGGAGGAGGAGTTCGGAAGAGTTCGGGGTGAGGCCGGTCCCAGTCTGGCTGCGCGGCAGGCTGAGGAGCATGTCTGCCAGCGTGCGCGCTTCCACGAGGCGACCGACCGAGATGAGGGTTTCACCCAGGGCGGAGTAGTTGGAAGCGAGATTCTCGACTGCATCGGGCATGAGGAGATGGTTGCCCATGTCACGGTGGTGGACGCGAAGGGCGCATTCCAGGAGGGTGATAGCTTCATGCGGCCGTCCGCTCACCCTCCACCCTTCAGCGTGGTACCGCCATGAATCAGCAAGGCCCGGGGCGAGGCCAGACCTGGAGCGGGCGTGCGTCAGGGCCTCGGTGGGTTTCTCCCGCAACCAGAGAAAGATACGGTAGTGTGCCGAGGGGTGGGTGGGAGCAAGGCTGGCAATTTCTTCCGCGAGACGATCCACTGCGAAGTGGCTGGTCGGTTCAATCCCGGCGCGGTGCAGGTCGAGGACAAGTCGGCGCAGGAGAAATGCTTTCGCCTCAAGGTCATCAGGAAAAGAGAGGGCCAGATGTTCGAGGTCGCGGATGCGTTGCCGCTGACGGGCGGGGTCCGGCTCCCAGGGGGGAGTCGATTCGGAACGCGATGCAGTCGGTGGGTTCCGCTTCAGACCGTAGAAGTTGGAGAGGGTCCGGATCCAGAGCCGTTCGCGGCTGGTAGTGGTATTGCCGATCCGGCGAAGGGCATTTTCCGCGAAGAGGATGGCTCTCCCGGGACGGTGTTCGTTGGCCATAGCCAGGCCCCAGAAGACCATCGGGTTCGAGGGATCCATGAGAAGGGCCTGGCGGAAGGCTCGTTCGGCCTCGCTGCTGACCAGTCCGTGGAGGCAGGCGACTCCCTGCTCGAACCAGCGCTGAGCATCCGGCGCGTCGGTTGTGATGGGAAAGTGGACCGTGCCGATATCCTTGCGTTGGATGGGGGCTCGCCACGGGCCCCGTAAAAAGGCCAGGTTGACGGTCCCCGGAGCCTCCTGGTTTACCTGCGTGAGCAGGGGCGCGAGACATGGGATCTTGAAATTTCGGTAAGTTGTGGCGTCGGCACCTGAAACCAGCAGCGCGAGGGCCGGGGTAATAATTATCCTGAAGCGTGAACCGAGGCACTTGCAGGACATGGGGGAACAATACGCCCGGGCCGGTCTCTTCTCAAGGACGACTGCCGCGGGACATTTTTTGGAGGGTCAAGGGTTTCCGGCGTGGGATCCGATGAGTGGGACCCACCCGAAGGATTTGTTGGTCATGCCGGCTGCCCCGGGGTTTACTCGGGCGTGAGTGATTCCGTGCCCGAGATCAGATTTGTCGCGAATCTGTGGACCCTGGAGCAGCATCCTTCGGAGCAGAATGAATGGTCCCTCGCAGAAAAGGTGGCGGCAGTGAAAGAGGCTGGCTTCGATGGAGTCAATTGGCGGGGCAGTGCCGAATTGAAAAAGCTGCTCGCCCAATACTCCCTTGAGTTTTCGGGTCTCTTTGATGCCGACGACCCCGCGGATTATGCGGACCTGATCCGGGCGCAGATGGCCTGCGGGGCAAAGACCATCAACGTACAGTTGTGCGATCACGACACCCCGGTGGAGGAAGCCATCACAAAAACCATTCTGCTGATGGAGGAAGACGAACGGCAGCAAGCCAATACGCACCTCGAAGTTCATCGTGACACGTGTACAGAGACCCCGGAAAAGGCGTATGCGATCGCGGATGGCTATCGTGAAGCAACGGGGAAGGTCCTGCGGATGAATGTCGACCACTCCCATCCCGCCATCATCAAGCACCTGAGCCCTGCTGGATTCGCGGAGCGCCTGCTGGATCGCCCGGAGCTCTTACAGCATGGAAACCTGCTTCACTGCCGCCCCTTCAACGGGCACCATTGCCAGATTCCGGTAACAGACGGAGGGGGCGGGCTGACGCGGGAGTTTCTTGATTACCTGCCCTTCGTGGAGGCGGCTTTTTCCTGTTGGCTGGCTGGGCCGAGGCCGCACAACGTGCTCTGGGTCGTGCCGGAGCTGGGGCCGGTGGTAAGTGGCTACGGAATCAGTACATGGCCGGCAGTATGGCATGATTGTATCGTGGCGATGGGAGAGATGCGGGGCGCCTGGGCACGGGCCTCCGATCAGGCCAATTGAGAGGGAAGGGGCCACGCTCCTCACCGGCCGCCCTTCCGGAGATCATCCGCAAGTGGCAGGATCGCCTCGTCAGGGTGATGCTCCAGGGCGCGCAGAAGGCCCGCAAATAAAGTGGGGCGGGCGATGATGATTTGCTGGAGATCGGTTGCTACTTTTCCTCCCAGGCTGAGCAGGAGATCCGGATCCTCTCCGAGGATCCGGGCGAGCCGTACGGTGGTTTCTTCCCCGGGGGGAGCCTGCTTGCCGTTCTCGACCAGGCTGAGGTAGGAAGGGGTGATCCCGGACTCCCGGGCAACCCGGCGGAGGGAGTAGTGTCCAGGTTTTTCCAGATTAAGGGCGATGCGTTTCTTTCTGGTGTACTCCCCGAAAGCGGTCATTAAGTGTTTAGTTAATGGTAAACATGATGGCCCGCAAGCCCTTTTCCCCAAGTCCCATCAGGAAACGTGGCACGTTGTAAGCGCGGATTTTGGCAGTCGAGTTCGAGCGCCCGAGGTATTACGCTCAAGGCGCCCCTCTCCACCCCCATGGCAGTTATTTTCCCCCTCCGGGCTGCGGCCCTCTTTTGGATCTTCACGTTTGGTGCGTGGCTCCCACTCGGCGCGACCGCGATTCTTTTCATTGGTGGTGCAAACACTCCCACCGCCGAGGCTGATGACGAGGTGATGGACTATCTGGAGGAACGCTTCGGCGCGGCCAATGTGACCTACGTGGAGGATGGCGCGAGCCGGGCTGGCGATGAGGATGGGTTTGATCTCGTCATCATTTCCTCCACGGTGAGTTCGGGGTCGGTGCGAGGCAAGTTTCACGATTCCGTGGTTCCCGTTCTCAATTGGGAGAGCGTGATTACGGACAACGACCAGCCCGGTGAGTTCGGCGTGACGACGCGGTTGAATGAATCGGAAAGTAATCACAGTATCCGGATCACCGGGGCCCATGCGATTACAGAGGGGTTTTTGGTGGGCGAGGTAGTGCAGCTTGTCACCGGGGCGGAGAGTGTTTTCTGGTCGGTTGCTCCCGAGGCCGCGGCCGTCGTCCATCTCGCCGAGGATGATGATACCCCCTCCAACAAGTTTCTCAGCGTGGTGGAGAAGGGAGGCGCTCTCATGGGCGGAGGGAGCGCCCCGGCCCGGCGGGTCATGTTTGGCCTGAAGGGAACGACCTTCGGAAGTCTCACTGAGGACGGGAGAACGCTCTTCGGACAGGCCATTGACTGGGCGGCGGCCGGCTCCGCGCCTCCCGTGGCGCCCGTGGTGATCAACTCGGCAGCGTCGGGGGTGGGTGCGTCCTCGGCAACGATCGGGGGAGAGGTCACTGATACCGGGGGGGGCGCGCCGGAGGTGATTCTCTACTGGGGAAACAATGATGGAGGGACCAGTGAGGGGTTGTGGGACGAGGCGTTGGATCTCGGCCCGCAGGGGGGAGCCTTCTCCAGCCAGTTGTCGGGATTGCAACCCGGGACGACCTACTTTTTTCGAAGTTTTGCGAGGAACGCCGGAGGTGCGGTGTGGGCCGGGTCAACCGCCAGTTTTACCTCGGGCGCCTTGCCGGGCCCCCCCAGCGTAATTAATCTTCCGGCCTCGTCGGTCGCGTTCACCTCGGCAGAAGTGCGTGGGGAAGTGGTTGCCACGGGTGGAGAGTCACCCAGCGTCACTATTTATTTTGGGAATAATGACGGGGCCACGAATCCTGCGGCCTGGGACGATTCGGTTGTCCTGGGCGCCGAGTCCGGAGCCTTTGCAAACAGCCTCTTCAATCTCTCTGCGGCTACGACCTACTACTATCGGAGTTATGTGGAGAACGGGGGAGGCTGGTCCTGGGCGCCGAGCACCACCAGTTTCCAGACGTTGGACTACCAGGCACCCGCGGTGAGCACGGGGCCCATCACCAATATCACGGGAAGTGCGGCCCGCATGTCCGGAGAAGTTACCTCCACGGGGGGAGAAGCTCCCACCGTGATTCTCTACTGGGGAACCAGTGACGGAGGCGCGGACACCGAGGCCTGGGAGGAGAGCCGGAGCGTGGGTGAGCAGAGCGCGGGATTCGACTTCCTGGTATCCGGGCTGTTATCGGACACCACCTACTATGTGCGCGCCTTCGCCGAGAACAGTAGCGGGGCAGCCTGGGCCGGCAGCACGCAGCAATTCACCACTCTGCCCACCGGCGATTTCGAGATTACGGAGTTCATGGCCGCCAATGACGGGGGCCAGTCGAGCAATCCGAACAACTGGTGGCCCATTGCGGGACAGGTGGCTGGAACAACTGATGACTGGATCGAGATTCACAACCGGAGTGGCTCGCTTCTCGACCTTGGGGGCTGGCATCTCACTGATAACCCTGGGAACCTGACGCAGTGGACTTTTCCCCCGGGAACGACCGTGCCGGGGGGGGGATACCTGGTGGTCTACGCCTCCGGGGAAAATGCACCCGACGCGCAGGGAAACCTTCATACCAATTTTGCGCTCTCTGCCGGGGGGGAGTATCTTGGTCTCGTTACTCCGCAGGGTGTGGTGAGCAGCGAATACGGTCCGGCGGGCTCGAACTACCCGGGTCAGGACAATGATATTTCCTACGGGTTGCACCCGGTGAGTGAGGAATCCGTCTACTTCCAGGAGCCGACCCCGGGTTCTGCCAACGACAGCGGGGGAGTGGCGCGGGTGGCCGACACGAAGTTCGATCCGGACCGTGGCTACTACTCAGGCCGTGTTTCGGTCACCATTACCTCGGCCACTCCGGGGTCGGAGATATACTACACCACGGACGGGACCTCGCCCCTGGGGCCCGATGGAACCCAGTCGGGCTCGGCCCGGCTCTACAACGGTCCGCTTGCGATTTCGCGTACTACCCCTTTGCGTGCGGCGGCTCTCAAGGACGGCCTGCAGTCGAGCAATGTGGACAGCCATACTTACATCATGCTGGATACCCGGAATACCGGGGGTGACGGGATGGACGCCGGTCGCGTAAATGCGACCTTTCTCCAGCAGAGGCAACCGCGCGGCTGGGGAAACCTGACCTCCGGGGACTATGAGATGGATACTGATATCTCGCAGTCGACGACCCCCTCGGTTGGCCACGACGGCCTGACTGTTGCGCAGGCCATGCTCAAGGGGATGCGCGATATTCCCACCGTGGCCGTGTCCATGAGTCGAGGGGATTTTTCCGGCGGTAACGGGATCTATACCAACTCGCAGAGCAAGGGGTTCGCCTGGGAGCGCGCCTGTGCCGCGGAATTCATTCCGGCCGAGGGGGACTGGCGCCGGGGTTGGGGTGAGAATTGCGGAATCAGGGTACAGGGAGGAGCGAGTCGGAACCCCAGCTCGAGCCCGAAGCACTCGCTCAGCTTCCGCTTCCGGACGGAGTATGGGAAGGGAAGGTTGCAGGCTGATCTTTTTGAAGACAGTCCCATCAATTCCTACAATGTCCTCGTTCTCCGGGCGGGCTACAACAATTCCTGGATCCATCGTGATTCGGGGCAGCGGGGCCGCGGGTCAATGATCCGTGATCAGTGGGCGAGGGAATCACTGTATGACATGGGGCACAAGGACGCCGGGCGGGGCATCATGGTGCACCTCTTTATCAATGGTCTTTACTGGGGAGTACACAATCTATGTGAACGTCAGGATGCGGCACACTACGCGAGCTACAATGGGGGTGATCAGGAGCGGCTCGATGCCCGCAACGGCTCGGAGTATGTCGACGGGAACAGCAGCGCCTGGAACGCCATGCGGTCAGTGGTGTCCTCGCGAGACTGGGAGGACATCCAGCAGGTCCTTGATGTGGACACCTACATAGACTACCAGATCATCAACCGCTTTGGGGGTAACGGAGACCTCAAGACCAACGGAAACTGGCGTGCTGCCGGGGGAGGCCCCTTCGGCGGGGGTCGTCCGGAGGAAATGATGCCCTGGAAGGTCTTTTCGTGGGATGCGGAACGTATCCTCGAAAGTCCGGGGGCCACGAATCAGCCGCTCGACCCCCTCGGGATCCGTGGCACGATGGATGGACTGGAGGAATACCGTCTTCGTTTTGCAGACCGGCTGCAGAAGCACTTCTACTTTGATGGGGCGCTTACCCCGGAGGCCTGCGAGGAGCGCTGGATGAAGTTTGCCGCCCCGTTGGATCGTGCGATCATTGCGGAGGCGGCCCGCTGGGGTGATCACCGGCGGGGCTCGCCCTACACCCGCGGTGGTGAGTGGCTGGCGGAGCAGGCACGGCTCCGTAATTCCTATTTTCCCGTGCGCAACCGCAATGTCTTTGGGCGCTATCGCTCGAGTGGATTTTATCCCTCGGTGGCGGCTCCGAATTTCTTGGTGAACGGAGTTCCCCGGCGGGGTGGAGTGATCCCCGCGGGCCGTTCCCTGACGGTGTCGGCTTCTGCCAGGGTTTACTATACTCTGGACGGAAGTGATCCCCGGCTGGTTGGAGGAGTGGTCAATCCCGGGGCTCTTTCGGTCAGCGCGGGTGGTTCGATCAACCTTCCCGCAAGTGGATTGGTGCGGGCGCGGGCCCGAAGCGGATCGACCTGGTCTGCGATCGAGGAAGCCGTTTTCTTCGCGGAGCCCCTCGCAACGCCCTCCGACCTCGCGATCAGCGAAATCCATTACCATCCGGTGGCGTCTACCTGGCCCGAGAAGATTGCGGGTGCAGGGCTGTTGGCCGACCTCGGAAATGCGGACCTCTTCGAGTTCGTGGAGATCGAGAATGTCTCGGGTCGGAATGTGAACCTGGCCGGGGCGGAGTTTGAGGACGGGATCGAACTCCGGTTCGGGAATACGGTGCTTCCAGCCGGTGGGCGCGTGGTGGTTGTGAGGGATCCGGATGTGTTTGGCCTTCGCTATCCGGGGGTAGCAGTGGCCGGAACATTCAGTGGCGCCCTCAACAACGATGGGGAGCGGATCATCCTGAGGACGGCCTCGGGGGCGATTGCTCACGATTTCGTGTTCAATGACGCAGGCGACTGGCCCGCGCGGGCGGATGGAGTGGGCTCTTCCCTCGAGCTCGTTGCTTACGACGGTGACTATAATGCGGCGGACAGCTGGCGGGCGAGCAGCGAGTACCACGGCACGCCCGGGGCAGCGGGTGCCGGTCCGGATCAGCGGGTGGTTATCAACGAGGTGCTGAGTCACTCGTCGTTGCCGGCGGTCGACCAGGTCGAACTGCACAACACCACGGGTGGAGAGATCAATATTGGTGGTTGGTTTCTCTCTGATTCGGCAGGTTCCTTGCAATCATTCAAGATCCCGGCTGCCACTGTGCTCGCAAGCGGGAGTTACCTCGTTTTTGATGAAAGCGCCTTCAATTCCGGGGCTGCTTCTGCGGTTTCTTCCTATCGTGGCACGGTCGCTGCCAGTCCCACCACCGTCACGACGGCAGTGCCCCACGGTCTGAGTAGCGGTGATCTTGTCACGATCTCCGGCTATGGTGGGGTCGCGGGTTACGACGGGAGTCACCTCGTGCGGGTGACCGGTTCCACGACTTTCGAGATGGACGTCGCCTTCCTCGATGATGACGGAGTGCGCGGAACGTGGATGGCCGGGCGCTCCTTCGCGCTTAACAGTGCGTATGGCGATGAGGTCTGGCTGGTTGAAGGAGACGCGGAGGGACAACCGGTCCGTTTTGTAGACCAGGTGAGCTTCGACGGAGCCCGGGAGGGTGAATCCCTCGGGCGCTGGCCGGACGGTTCCGGGAGGGGCTACCTGGTCAGCATGGTTACGCCTACCCTGGGCCTGCCGAACCGCGGCCCCCAGGTGGGGCCGGTCATTCTTTCGGAGGTGATGTATCACCCCGCAGGGGGGAACGAGGACAGGATGGAGTATGTCGAGCTGTGCAATACCGGGAGAGTGATGGAGAACCTGAACCGCTGGAAACTCCGCGGTGGGGTGGACTTCGACTTCACCTCCAGCTACCAGCTCGCTGCTGGTGCGTCCCTGGTGGTGGTGGGCTTCAATCCGGATCTTGATCCTGTCACGGCGGCCGGTTTCCGATCGGCTTATGGAATCAGCGACCAGGTGGTTCTGGTGGGTCCCTTCCGGGACGGTCCGTTGCGCAATGACCGGGGTTCCATCCGACTCCACCGTCCGGACGATCCGCCCCCCGGTGACCCCGGATTTTATCCAGCGGTCACCGAAGACCTGGTCAATTACTTCAGCACTGCACCCTGGCCGGCAAGTGCCGGGGGAGGAGGGAACTCGCTGACGCGGGCAGATGTTGACGGATTTGGGCCCTTGGCCAGTAGCTGGACCGGGGCTCCGCCCAGCCTGCGCGAGTCCAGCGCCCCGGCGCAATATGCGGCCTGGAGGGAAGCTCAGTTCGGTCCGGGAGAGCCGTCGGGAAGTGGTCCCCTGGAGGATTTTGACTTCGATGATGTTCCCAACCTTCTGGAGTATGCCCTCGGTCTGGACCCCAGGCGCGCAGATGGCCCGGCGACAGAGGTCGCCCGCGAAGGCGACGATGTGGTTATCCGCTTCATGCGGGACACGGAGCGCACGGGGGTCACGCTCTGGGTGGAGAAGTCCACCGACCTTGTGACCTGGACGACCGTCCCGGATGTGGTCGAGAGCGTGCAAGGGGCGATTGAAACCCGGATCGTCCGGGTGTCGGTCTCTGCCGAGGAGCGGCTCTTCCTGCGTCTCGCGGGGGCCGGGGAGTAGCATCCGGGGGAAGAAACTGCGCTGGCGGGAAACTTGCCAAGTGGAGGGCGGCCGGCGATGGTTCGTCGGTGCCGGGTAAAGGTGACAAGGAGCTCGCAGTGACCCGGGTGGGATCAGCCGGGCTTCCTGGTATGGACCGGGTAGCCGTGGAGGAACCCCTGCAGCTGGTGGTGGACGGCTGTCCGGTGGCAGTGCTCATGCGGACGCCCGGACATGATGCGGAGCTGGCAGCTGGGTTCCTCTGGACGGAAGGAATTGTCAGATCGCGCGAGGAAATCGCCCGGATCGAAGTCGAGGCGAAGGACAATCATGTGCTCGTCTTCCTCGCTGACGGGGTAGAGGTCGATTTCGACCGCCTGACGAGACACCTGTTCAGTGCCTCCTCCTGCGGCCTTTGTGGGAAGGCAACCATCGAGGCGATTACCTCGGTTCATGCTCCCGTGGATCCCGGCCCGACTTTCCCCGAGTCTGCTCTCCTCGGGGCGTCCGCCGAGATGAGAAACGCGCAGAGAACCTTTGAGCAAACCGGCGGACTGCACGCCTCGGCGATTTTCGATCGCAAGGGTGATCTGCTCATTCTCCGGGAGGATGTGGGGCGCCACAATGCCCTCGACAAGGTCCTTGGCTGGGCCCTCCGTGAGGGAGTGTCCCTTACGGAGTGCTTCGTCCTGATGTCCGGACGCCTCTCCTTTGAATTGATGCAGAAGGCGCTGGCTGGACGCCTTCCCCTGGTGGCGGGAATTTCGGCACCTTCCTCGCTTGCGGTAGAATTCGCCCTCGAATCGAACCAAAGCGTGGTTGGATTCCTGAGGCCACCGCGTTACAATCTCTACGCCGGGGGGGAGCGGGTGGGCTCCTGACGCCGGGAGGGTTCCGGGGAGAGCTCTCATGCATCAGTTCCGAGACATCCAGTCCGGGCAGGGGCCCGATCCCGCGAGGGATCTCAGGAATGACCTTCGGCACGGGAAACTTGATTCCCCGGGGTCTTCATCACCCNGTTACCGGGGATCGTCCGGGTCCTNGNGTCAGCCACGTCCCGCGACCTGAGNACAAGGCCCAAGATCACGAGGCNCNTTGGTGGAACTTCTCAGCTCATCCCCGCGAAAATTCCTTCCCTTGGGATTGCGGCTGATCCGGTCGAATAGCAAGGTTACCCCGTGATTGCCGAGAACGGACAGTTCGTGGTGGGGACCAGCGGGAAGGGAACCTACGAAATTACCAGCGAGGTAGCGGGAATCGTGCGCCAGTCAGGAGTATCCGATGGCACNGTGACCGTCTTTGTAAAACACACGAGTGCCAGCCTCGTGATCATGGAGAATGCGGATCCGAGCGCGCGGAGGGATCTTGAGGAATATTTCGAGCGGCTTGTGCCGGAAGATACGCCNTACTTCATTCATACCATGGAGGGNCCGGATGACATGCCTTCTCATATCCGGATGGCCCTGACGCGGACGAGCGAGGTAATCCCGGTCGTTGAGGGGCGAATGGCTCTGGGGACGTGGCAGGGCATTTTTCTCTTCGAGCACCGCCGGGCTCGTCACAGGCGCAGTGTCGTCGTGAGCGTGGTGGGGAACTGANTGNGCGCNTGGCTGCGGGNCGGACCTGCATAACTTGNGGGTTGCGTGGGGGGAAGCGCTGGACCTAGTCTGCGGCGTGGACGAGAAGGTCTCGCAATTGATCGATCTTGCTCTGGTCGAGGATATTGGTTCCGGGGACGTGACCTCGGAGTTTTTCGTGCCNGGTGAGCGGATGGCGCGTGCNTTCCTNGTGGCCAAGGAGAGTGGAGTGGTTGCTGGNGTAGAGGTGGGAGCGGAAGTCTTCCGCCGGGTAGACGGAGANATCGAGGTGAATGTCATGCTGCAGGACGGAGCCTCTATTGCACCTGGAGCCTACGTGATGGAGGCGACCGGCAGGGCCCGGTCCCTGCTCACTGCCGAGCGNACGGTGATTAATTTCGTGCAGAGACTCTCGGGCGTGGCCACCAAGGCGGCTTCCTTCGTGGATGCGGTGAAGGGGACGGGGGCGACGATCATCGATACCCGCAAGACGACNCCGGGGTGGCGNCGTCTTGAGAAGGANGCGGTGGTGGCCGGAGGAGGGCGGAGTCACCGGATGGGTCTCTACGACCGGGCCATGGTGAAGGACAATCATCTTGTGGTNGAGGGTGGGGTGACCGCCCTGCGGGATGCTGCCATCCGGCTGAAGGAGGCCCATCCAGGAGTGGAGGTGGAAGTCGAGGCCGAGACCCTGGAACAGGTGGAGGATTTCCTGAAGATCGGTGAGTTTGATTATCTCCTCCTCGACAACATGGAAAACGAGGAAATGAAACGGGCTGTGGAAATGCGGGGNGAGAGCGAGCGCCCGCTCTTGGAAGCGAGTGGGGGAGTCAGTCTGGAAACGGTGCGCGGGATTGCGGAAACGGGAGTGGAATTCATCTCGGTCGGGGCCCTGACCCACTCCGCNACCGCCCTNGATCTTTCGTTGGAGTTCGTNGAGTGGGAAGAGTCCTAGGCGGGCCGCNGGCCCGATCTGATCCAGATGGCTGCCGACCGGAAGATTTTCGAATTCATGGGAGCCCACATTGAGTGGCATGACTCCCTGGGATCTACCAACGACCGCGCCTGTGAGATGGCCCGGGAGAAGGGCAGGGAGGCACATGGATGGATCGTGGGCGCGGACGCGCAGACTTCCGGGAGAGGTCGCAAGGGTTCCGAGTGGATCAGTCAACCAGGGGNAGGCCTCGCCTTTTCGATGATCGTGGCGCCCGTCTGGGAGCGCAGTCGCTGGGGATGGCTGAGCATGACTGCGGCCCTCGCGGTGTGCGAGGGCGCTCTCCTTCCGCACGGATTGAATCCCCGGATCAAATGGCCCAATGATCTTCTGATCGGAGGGCGGAANGTGTGCGGCATCCTGATTGAGACGGCTGGCGAACTTGCAGTGGTGGGGGTCGGATTGAATGTCAACGAGCACAACATGCCTGCGGAACTGGCCGCGGTCTCAATGTATGAACTCCTCGGGGTGGAGACCGGACGGGAACTGCTCATGGGTGGGATCTGGGCCAGGCTCATGGATCTGATTCGCCTGNAGGAATCCCAGATTGCGGAACNGGCGTGGGATCGCCTCGCCTGGAAGGATGAGGAGGTAGAGACCGCTTCCGGCGAACGGGGGAGGATTCGTGGCTTCGGGGAAAATGCGGAGCTTAATGTGGAGACCCCGAAGCGACTGGTTACGCTCTCGGATGCGGATGGAATTCGCTTGCCGNGGGGCCCGGAATAAGGGCCGGNCACCGGATTTCCTGGAAGGTGGCCGAGGGCTGAATGTCTTGAATTGCGCCCGGGCCTGAGCTTTCCTCCGCCCGCTATGGCGGAACTGAGCAAGGCATACGAACCGGGAAAGGTTGAAGAGAGCTGGTATCAGCGCTGGGTCGAGGAAGGCTGCTTCCGGGGAGACGAGTCTTCGGACAAACCGGGCTATTCGATCGTGATCCCACCACCCAATGTGACCGGGATCCTGCATATGGGTCATGTGCTCAACAACACCCTGCAGGACATCCTGTGCCGCCGTGCCCGCCAGGAAGGCAAGGAGGTGCTCTGGCTGCCGGGTACTGATCACGCCGGGATAGCGACCCAGACCAAGGTCGAGCAAAAGCTCCGGGATGAGGGCAAGACCAAGCACGATGTGGGCCGGGAGAAGTTCCTCGAGATGGTCTGGGACTGGAAGGAGCACCACGGTGGAATCATCATTGAACAGCTCAAACGCCTGGGCTGTTCCTGTGACTGGAGCAGGGAGAGGTTCACGATGGACGAGGGGTATTCCCGCGAGGTCCAGCGGGTGTTTGTCAGTCTCTTCGAGAATGGTTGCATCTACCGTGGGAAGCGGATGGTCAACTGGTGCCCGGTCTCGCTGACGGCCCTTTCGGACGAGGAGGTCGAGATGATTCCCCAGCAATCGAAGCTCTATTACATGAGATACGAGCTGGTGGACGAGCCCGGACAATTCCTGCAAATCGCCACCACCCGCCCGGAGACCCTGATGGGGGATACGGGCGTGGCGGTCAACCCCGGGGANCCACGCTATGGTCATCTGGTCGGGCAACAGGTCCGAAGGCCGTTCCCGGAGGCAAATATTCCCATCGTAGCGGATGAGCACATTGACATCGAGTTCGGAACGGGGGTGCTCAAGGTCACGCCTGCACATGACAAGGCCGACTTCGAGATCGGGATTCGGCATGACCTCGAGATTGTGGATGTNCTCCACCCGGACGGGACTGTGAATTGCCCCNCCTGTCCGGATCTGCATGGGAAGGATCGCTTTGAGGCTCGAGATCTCGCGGCAGCGAAACTTGAGGAAATGGGGCTTCTCGACAAGGTGGAGGATTACGAGAATAAGGTGGGCTTTTCTGAGCGTGCGGGGGTTCCGATCGAACCGCGCATTTCGATGCAGTGGTTTTTGCGCTATCCGCAGGTCGAGCGGGCCACCAGGGTTGTGTCAGAGGGCGACATTGTCTTCCGGCCGGAGCGCTGGAAAAAGACCTACCTGCATTGGCTGGAGAACATTCAGGACTGGTGCATCAGTCGCCAGCTCTGGTGGGGACATCGGGTCCCGGTCTGGTACNGGAGAGACAAGGTCGAACTGCTCAAGGAAGCGGAGAGCCTCGATGTTTCCCACCTAGAAAGTGGGGAANTTCATGTGGGCGTCGATGGGCCGGGGAACCCGGATGAGTGGGTNCAGGATGAGGATGTGATGGATACATGGTTCAGCTCCTGGCTGTGGCCCTATGCGACCATGGACGAAGCGACTGAGAAGAAATTCTATCCAACCACCGATCTCTCCACCGGGCCTGACATCATTTTTTTCTGGGTGGCCCGCATGATCATGGCGGGACTGGAGTTTCGGGATGAGATCCCGTTCCGGAACGTCTACTTTCATAGTATCGTNCGTGACATCCAGGGGAGGAAGATGTCGAAGTCACTGGGGAACTCCCCGGACCCCCTCGATCTCATCGCGCAGTATGGTGCCGATGCCCTGCGCTATGGGCTGATGCGCATCGCGCCCACCGGGCTGGACGTCAAGTTTGATGAGAAACAGATTGAGGAAGGACGCAACTTCGCGAACAAACTCTGGAATGCCTGCCGTTATCGCCAGATGCAGGGAGCGGTGGAAGGGAAAGCTGCGGCTCCCAATATATTNGCCATCGACATCCTGGGAAAACTGAGAGGCCTTGAAGAGGGGATGGCAAGGGCCCTTGAGAGCTATGCCTTCAACGATGCCGCGCAGCAACTGTATCAGTTCTTCTGGTCGGAATTCTGCGATTGGTACCTGGAAGCGGTGAAGGGAGACTTTCGTGAAGATGCGGAGGTGGGTCGCAAGGCCTCTACCCTTGAAGTGATGGACNTGGTGTTCGAACGTTACCTGCAGCTGTTGCACCCGTACATGCCNCACCTCACCGAGGAACTGTGGGAGAAACTTGGTTGTGGGCAGGAGGGCGAGTTGCTGATGCAACGTGGACTGCCGGCCGAGTCGGCCATCGCCGCTTACGGGGTTCCGGAAGAGCATCGTGCCGAGGCGAGCGAGCGGGTGGCAGCGATCTACGAGTCAGTCTCGCGAGTACGTAATCTCAAGGCCGAGTACAACCTTGCCGCGAATCGCAACGTCCGTCTCATCGTGAAACCAGCGGGTGAGTGGGTGGAGGGGGAGGGGGCAACCGTTGCGCTGCTGTGCGGCGCGAAAGAGATCGAATTTGCAACGAATTACGAGGCCCCGAAAGGCACNCCGGTGGCGGTCACGGACATCGGGGAAGTCTACCTGCCCCTGGAGGGGCTGGTAGATGTCGAGGCCGAGAGGAAGCGTATCGAGGGAGAAAAGGAAAAGGTCATGAAGGAAATCGCACGCTCCGGGGGGATGCTGAATAATCCGAGGTTCGTGGAAAACGCCAAGCCTGAAGTCGTCGAGAAGGAACGCGAGCGCCTGGCCGATTGGGAGGAGAAGATGGCGCAGCTGGAGGAACTGCTCGCNGCGCTCTCCTNNCACTTGATTTGTTGGCTNACTGGGGAATGTTACGATNGNCATGGGGGATATTTCCGATCTGCCAGGAATTCCGGAGCCGATTCTGCTTCTCCTCCGGGAAGCCGGGGTGGAAACGCCAGAACTGCTTGTTTCGTTGGAAGTGGGCGAAATTCTCATTCGCCTGGACGAAGCTCATGAGCGAAGGGGATTGGAGGTGAGAAGGCCCCCTGCGGANCTGATCCGGGCCTGGCAGATGACGGCCCGGGAGGTTCTTCGCAAGCGAGCGGAGGATCCGGTCCCCGATGCAGTGGAGGTTTCCCCCACGAGCCTTGAAGAGGCCGGAATCGACCTGAATGCCATTCCGGTGGCTCAGTTGTTGGAGCCTCCCCCGCCCGAGCCGCCCGAGGAGACCTGGAGTCCACCCCCGTCAGCANCCCTGCAGCTTGATGAGCCGCTCCCGGTAGTTCCGCCGGTTCCCGGTTCGGAGACGAGGCGNGAGGNGATGGGAGTAGAGGAAGCGGCGGTAAAACCTCCGCAAGGTGGCTTCGAGGAAGTCTCGGGAATCCCTGAAGAAAGCTCNGCCGGAGGAGAGGCGCCTGCCAGTCCGNGGAAGGAGGAGAANGCTCCTCCCGTGGCCTTCAAGCCACTGGAAGAGGCGTCGGCCGCGAGGATGAAGGGAGAGCGGCGCAACAGGGGCATGTCTCACCCGGAGGCCGGGCTGGTGAGATGGTCCGCCACCGTGACGGTGATGTCGTTCCTGTGCTCTTGTCTTGNCATCGGAGCACTGGCGGCGGTGGGGNTCATGGCCGCTTTCTTCGAGGCTCGCTTCCACGGGAGTATCGCGCTGCTTCTGCTGGTCATTCCNGGGTGTCTTTTTATTTATGTGACCCAGGGAACAAAGGCGCGCTGCCGGTTGTGTGGGCAGCGGCTCTTCGTTCCCAAGAACTGCCGCAAGCATGAAAGGGCGTCTCGTTCAATTCTCGGCTATACTTTCGCAGTCGCACGGAGCGCGATGTTCCGGGCAAATTTCCGGTGCATGCTGTGCGGAACCAAGACGCGCCTGAAGGATTGAGGAGCAGGGTTCCTTTCCGGGTCCACGATCACTCGCGGTTCCTGCTGTCGATCACAATGGTAACGGGTCCGTCATTGACCAGGGCGACATCCATCATGGCGCCGAAGCGCCCCCGGCCAACGGCNCCGTCCAGTTCCTCGTAGAGAAGCTCGTAGAAATGTTCGTAGAGGGGTTCGGATTGCTCTGGCCNCGCCGCCCGGATGAAGGAAGGGCGATTGCCTTTCCGGGTGCTGGCATGGAGGGTGAACTGGCTGACGACGAGGGCTTCTCCCCCGGTATCGGAGAGCGACCGGTTCATACGGCCCTCTCCGTCCTCGAGGATCCGCATGTTTACAATCTTCCTCGCGAGCCAGGCGGCGTCCNCATCCGTGTCGGCCTCCTCGACGCCAAGAAGGATCAGGATCCCNCATCCGATGGACGCGACCATTTGGCCCTCCACGGTGACCGAGGCTTCCGAGACCCGTTGGATGACTGCGCGCACGCCGGNATCTTGAGCTTTGGNTTACAGGTTTCAAGTTCCGGAAGTCTCTTGTCTGGATGAAGTAAGGTGAAGTATTGATTGAACTGATGAAAAGAATTGCTACCCCTCNGGGNGCAGATGAATATCCACCACCTTGAGCTTTTTTACTTCGTCGCCAAGTACGAGGGGATCACAGCAGCAGTGCGCAAGATGCCCTATGGCATCCAGCAACCGGCGGTNAGTGGGCAGATCCTGCAGCTTGAGCGGGAGATGGGAGTCAAGCTCTTCAACCGGCGGCCCTTTGCGCTGACCCCGGCGGGTGAGGAGCTTTATGATTTTCTCTATCCGTTCTTCTCCCGGCTTGACGAAATGGAGTCCCGGTTGAGGGGAGAGGAGAGCCGGCACCTGCGCATTGCTGCTTCCGCATCGGCAATGCGGAACCATCTCCCGGACCTTCTTGTGGAGATGAGGGAGGAGGAACCGGATCTTCGACTTACCCTCAGGCAGGTCGATCCTGGTGATGTTCACGGCCTTCTTGTCAACCAGCAGGTTGATCTGGCAATCAGTGTCATCCACGGCCGACAGGCCGACGGTTTTCAGGCAGTGGAACTCCTCAAACTTCCCCTGGTTCTCCTCGTTCCGGAGAAATCGAAAGTGCGGCGCTTATCCGATATTCTGATGGACGACCCGTATTCAAAGGGCAAGGTCTCAAAGTATCCGCTGGTGGGGCTTCCACCCCAGGAAATCCTTGGCCGGATTTTCCAGGAGGGTCTCGAGGAGCGGGATATCAACTGGACCCCCAGCTTGGAACTGGATTCGATGGACCTGGTTGCAGAGTACGTCGTGCGTGGGTTTGGAGTNGGTATGGGNGTGTCGATCCCGGGACGGGAGCCGCCGAAAGGGACCCGCACGATCCGTCTTACCGGGGTTTCCCCGGTCGTGGTGGGTGCGCTTTTCCAGGGGGGCTTGAAACCGATCGCGAAGAGTTTCCTCGAGAAGGCGCGAAAACTTGCCCGTTCCCTCAGCAAGCGCAAATGATGCCATGACTCGTGAAGGTTTGATTCTGAAGATTGACTGTCCCGACGGCCCGGGTCTCGTGGCGCGGATTGCGGGTTATGTCTCGGATCACCAGGGTAACNTGGTCGAGTTTAACCAGTTCACCGACACGGCGAACGAACGCTTTTTCGCCCGCCTTGAAATAGAGACCTCCGGCCTCGACGTGGAGACGGATGATTTCGTCGCCGGTTTTGGTACGCTGGGACGCGCCCTTGGNGCNCGATGGCACTTCAGGCGCCTTCCCTACCGGATGCGGACAGCGATCCTGGTCACTCGAACGGATCACTGTCTCAANGAGATTCTCTGGCGTGCGCGCCTCGGAGAAGTGCCGGTGGAAATCACCTCCATCATCGGCAACCGGCAGGACTGCCGCGCCATCGCTGAGAAGTCCGGATTTCCCTTTCACCATGTCGGGATCAACGGGGACAAGGAGTCNGGTTTTCGTGAGATTGNGGCGATTCTCCAGNAAGAGTCGGTTGAACTGGTAGTGCTCGCGCGGTTCATGCAGATCGTGCCCNACTGGCTGTGTCGATCCTACGCGGGACGGATGATCAACATCCATCACAGCTTCCTGCCGGCCTTCGTGGGAGCCAATCCCTATCGGAAAGCCTTTGAGCGGGGGGTGAAGCTAATCGGGGCCACCTGTCATTATGTAACCGGTGANCTCGATGCGGGACCGATTATTGAGCAGGANGTGGAGCGAGTTCAGCACTACCACTCGGTGCAGGANCTGATCAGGCTCGGGCGTGACTGCGAGCGNTCGGCCCTGGCCAAGGGAATNCGTTACCACGTGCACGACCGTATCATTCTCGATGGGAACCGGGCCATCGTGTTCCCCGACTGATCCTGTTTTCCACAGGGTGACAAGCGGTGGAATGCGGAGGGGTGGCCCCCTAGCCCGGNATGGAAGTCTGCAGAACGGAGGCCCCGGAGACNGCTTCCAGCNGCGTCCCCCCCCGAGGGAGGAGGAGGACGCATCCTGCCCCGAACCTGCGATCGTCGCTTGAGCGGAGCTCTCCGTCTACCACGGTGACAATAGAGAAGCGTCCGGGNTCCGGATTCCCCAGCCCTGCGCCAGCGGGCAAGTCAAATTTGTCGACGANGAAACATTCGCAGCTGGCAAGAGTGGTNTCCCCGGGAGGNTTCATTGAGGGTTCGAAGTCCTGGAAGTCAATACATGCCATGGACTCCTGAACGTGGAGGTCGCGAGGCGTGCCGTCCAGGCCGCTGCGGTTCCAGTCGAAGACCCGGTAAGTCGTATCTGAGTTTTCCTGGATTTCGTATATGAGCAATCCGGCTCCGATGGCGTGGAGGCGCCCGGAAGGTATGAAGATGGACTCGCCGGCCCTGGGTTTCACGGTGTGGACGAGCTGGCCGACCGTGCCCTCCGAGAGGGCGTTCTCGAATTGCCTGCGGGTGACTCCGTTCCGGAGGCCGAGGTGGAGTTTTGCGCCCGGGCTGGCCCGGGCGATGTACCACATCTCGGTTTTCGGATCGCCGCTGAGGCGGGGCGCGATTTTGGCGGGAGGATGAACCTGGATGGAGAGGTTGTCGCGGGCATCCAGGATCTTGATGAGAAGTGGGAAGCGCTCCCCCGGCAGTCCCGGCCCGAAGAGTTCTTCCCGCTGCTGGGTCCAGAGATCATGCAGGGTGGCGCCCTTCAGGGGCCCGCCATTGACAACGGACTGCTGTTCGTGGCGGTCGACTATCTCCCAGGATTCCCCGTAGGGTCCTTCATCAGGGAGTTCCCGGCCGTAGACCTGCTCCAGTGCTCGACCACCCCATACCCGGGTCATGTAGAGCGGTTCGAAGGTAATCGGGGCCACGTCACCGTATTGAACACACGGGGTCAGAATTGCCAAGGCACAAGAACGGGGGTGCCGTCGTCCCACTGCGGAACGGCCGAGAGGGCTCGGACGGTCCCCGGGGGGCTGAGTCAGGGTTTTTCTTCCAGGTTCTCCGCCGCCTTTTTCAACCGTGGTCCGAGAGGACCGGCGAGGGCCGCCCGGTAGTCGTCTTCGGTCCGGATGGCGGGCAGGGCTGGGAGTGTAAAGAGAGAGATCCCATGACTGGCGGATTGCTCGGTGGTCCTCCGGCAGGCAGGCGGGCTGCTCCAGGGGGTGTCCTCGAAGAGGGCTGGAAGGTGACGCTGCACGGCCAGCAGGTGTTGGCCGCCGTCGGTGGTAGGGCCGAGGACTGCGTCATACTTGTCGTTGAGCTGTGCGAAGGCGGCGTGCACCCACCGGCTGGAAACTTCAATGCAGTCGCTCCCGATGAAGGCGACCTTGCTGAAGCCCTCCTGAAAGGCCCGCTCGGCTGCACGGGCCAGGCGGGTATGGAGTTGGCCCGGTCCCTGGGGCGCAAAACTGATCAGGCGAGGATCAAGGTCGATCGAGGGGTCATCGATGAGTTCGGGAAGAATCCAGAAGCGGATGGCTTCCTCGCCATCATCCGGAGTGTAGGAGATCCGGAGGTGGCAGTGCTCCAGCCCACTTAGCTGCTGGAGAAGAATTCGGACCATGGCGCGGTAGATGAGGACCGCCCTTTCGCTTCCCATGCTGTCCTCCAGCCGGGCTTTGACCTGACCCGGGAGGGGTTCCTTGAGAAAGAGAATGAGGAGGCGCATGGCTCAGAGCGATGAAATTGGGCGGCAGTGGGAGCCGGAATATGTTAATAATAGTTTAAAATTAAAAAATTTAAGCATTCAACCTTGTTTTCCCTTTGCTATTAGGAGATTCTAGGGGTGGGTCAGAGTCTTTGGGGGGCTCTGCATAAAAATTTATGGCGAAGTCCCGTAACAAGTCGAAGCGCCGCGGCGGGGATAACTCTCGATGGTCGAGTGAGGGGATGGGCATTTTTCTGGCAGGAGCAGGCGTGCTCCTCCTTTTGTCGCTGCTCTCCTACACGCCGGGTGATCTGCCCATCAAGTTTCCGTTTACGGATTGGTCCCTTCTGGGGGAATTCGCTCTTGGGATGGAAGCGAGTAATCCCCGCCAGAACTGGATTGGCCCGGTAGGCACCCTCCTCGGATTTGGACAGATACAGCTTTTCGGAGTCGCAGCCTACCTCCTCCCGCTGGGGTTGATCTGGATGGGAGTTGCCCGGCTCTTCCTGAATGCTTCCTTCAGCCTGCGGACGTGGATCGGCTTCGTGGTCTGCCTGATGAGTGCGGCGAGCCTTGTTGCAGTGCAGGAAAGTTTTTTCACGAACTGGCAGGGGGCCTACCTTATTTCCGGGGCGGGCGGAGTTGTTGGAGAAGGCCTTGGCGTTTCGGTCTGCAAGGGGCTGCTGAACAGCCTTGGCTCCATCATCCTCCTGGGCATGGTTTACTGGTTGAGCTTCTTCAGCCTGCTGGGCGTGCACCCCATCAAGTTCGTTAAGGAGCTTTACCTCTGGGTGGGGGAGAAGGCGGGTGAGGCCCGTGAGGCCTGGGCCGCGCGGGTAGAAGTCAAAGGAAAGCGGAAGAACAGGGCGGCCGCTTCCAGCAAAAAGCCGGCCGCGAAGAAGAAAAAGTCCAGACGCAGGGCGCCGGTGGCGCAGGGGGCCGGACAGGAGGATGAGGAAGAAGAAGGCTGGGACTGTGAGGAGGAAGCTGTTTACGAGGAAGATGAAGCAGGGCAGTCCAAGCTGCCGTTGCAGGAGCTTCCGGAGCCACAGATCATCGATGCCACCCAGCGGATCACTCCTACCATGGCTGCTGGTGCCAAGCCGTTTGAGCGCAAGAAGTCCAAGCAGCATGCCGCCCTCAGCACGGAGGGTTTTGAAGACTACGAGCTTCCCGGGTTCGACCTCCTTGAGTATGGCGAAGAAGGAGACGAACCGGCTGAAGACAATACCGACCTGCTCATCGCGCAGCAGACCAAGATCGTGGATACCCTCAAGGCCTTCGGGGTGGACGTGACGGCGGGTGATATCACACGGGGGCCCACCATCACCCGCTATGAGGTTTATCCCAGCATCGGCCTGAGGGTGAGTCGAATCGCCCAGCTGGAGCCTGACATCGCTCGGGCGACCAAGGCCGAGCGGATCAATATCCTCGCGCCCATCCCCGGAAAGGACACGGTAGGTATTGAGATTGCCAACGATTCACGCATGCCGGTGGCCTTGCGNGAACTCCTCCAGGATGACGAATTCCGCAGCTCCAAACGCAAGATCCCGCTCGCGCTCGGGAAGGACGTCTATGGACGGGCCGTGATCGGTGACCTCGCCGCCATGCCCCATCTGCTGGTAGCGGGNGCCACCGGTTCCGGGAAATCGGTCTGTATCAATTCGATCATCTCAAGCATNCTCTTCAAGTTTGGTCCCGATGAGCTGCGTTTCATCATGATCGACCCCAAGGTGGTCGAAATGCAGATGTATGCGAACCTTCCCCACCTGGTGGTCCCGGTGGTGACAGACCCGCGCAAGGTGGTAGGTGCGCTCAAGTGGTGTGTGAATGAGATGGAGCGCCGCTACCGGATTTTTGCAAAGGAGGGAGTGAGGAACTTCGATTCCTTCAACAGCCGGGTGCGCGAGGAGGAGGANCAGGGCTACGAGCTNGCGGGAGAAGAAGATGAAGGGGAAGAGGAAGAAATCGTTGACGATGAGCAGATCGAATCGATCGCCTCAGCTCTCGAGGACGGGGAGCTGGGTCCGGCGGGCGGTTCCTGGGAAGAGGANGAGGAAGAGGAGGTTCCGGATCGCTTCCCCTACATTGTGGTCATTATCGACGAGCTCGCCGATCTCATGCAGACCGCTCCGGCGGACGTGGAAATGTGCATTGCCCGTATCGCGCAGAAGGCCCGGGCTGCTGGTATTCACCTCATCGTGGCCACCCAGACTCCCCGGGCNGANGTGGTTACGGGTATCATCAAGGCCAATATCCCGAGCCGTGTCGCCTTCCAGGTTTCCTCTGCGCTGGACAGCCGGGTGATTCTCGACACGAAAGGGGCTGAGAAGCTGGTAGGCAAGGGAGACATGCTCTTCCTGCCCCCCGGATCGGCCAAGCTGGACCGGGCCCAGGGCGCCTGGATCTCAGACGAGGAAGTGGAGTCCCTGGTGGGCTTCTGTTCCGACCAGAGCGAGCAGCGCTTTGAAGAGAGTGTCCAGGCCAGTATCGACGGGGGCGGNAGCGGTGGGGAGGATGAGGACGAAGAGGTGTCTGATGCAGATGAGGANATNCTCCAGAAATGCATNGATGTCATCGTCCAGGANCAGAAGGCNAGCACNTCNCTCCTNCANCGCCGGNTGCGCCTCGGCTANACCCGGGCCGCNCGNATGGTCGACATTCTTGAACANCGGGGNGTCGTTGGTCCNGCNGACGGNGCCAGNCCNCGNGAAGTCTACCTCAAGGGNGAGCCNGTGGCCGCNGANTAGGTGGCTGGCCNGNNGTCAGGACCCGNGANGCAGGGTNGNGACNG
>PBLI01000011.1:30523-34956 GCA_002721695.1 Roseibacillus sp.
AGGATNNNCTGCTGGATCTNTTCNACCGNGCCGCTGGCATCAATNACCCTNANNAANTCATCCGTGCANNGAGTGNAATANCNNNCTGCAGCNNTGGAGNGCATCCCGCTGTTCNAATTCATTGNCTGCTCCATCGCGNANNCCGATNCGGCTGAGGGCGAGGTCGAGAGAGAGATCCAGTAGAAGAAGCAGGTCGGGCCGGGGGGCGAAATCCTCGTTTGCTCGACGAATTTCCTGTGGGTCGAAGCCGCGAATGCCCTGGTAGGCCATTGACGAGAAGTAGTAGCGGTCGAGGATCACGATCTCGCCACCCCGGAGGGCGGGTTCAATCAGCGTCTCGACATGTTCCCGGCGATCCTGGAGAAAGAGCTGAAGTTCCTCCTCGGCCGAGAGACGGCCACTTGTCGCCGAATCCCGAAGCCTGCGGCCGAAGGCCCCGTCTGTCGGCTCGCGGGAAAGGATCACACGGTGACCACGACCGCGCAGTGCCTCGGCGAGGAGGCGAGCCTGGGTGGACTTTCCAGTGCCGTCGATACCTTCGATCACAACGAGAAAGCCGGGATGGTTTGGTCGATTGTTCAGGGTGTGAGCGGAGATTGTTGAGAAAGCGCTCCCGGCAGGACTCGAACCTGCGACCCACGGATTAGAAATCCGTTGCTCTATCCAGCTGAGCTACGGGAGCGTGGGCGGGATTCTACGTTATGAGCCGTGCTTGGCAAGGCAGGTGGCGGGGGTTGAGACGCCGTTTTCCTGAAAGGGTGTGGCCTTTGTGTGGAGAGATGTGATCGCCACCGCACAGGCTTATTCCCGCATGGTTTCTGGCAGGAGCCGCTTCGGATAGGTTCACGCGTGCGGAAGAGGGGTTGGTGAATCCCGGCTGCGTTTGGATCAGAAGCGTGATGCGCTCAGGCTACTCTAGTCCCCGCTCTTTTCCGCGTTCTCGATGGCTTCAAAATCTCCTTCCTCGCAGCAGCGCACGAATCCCTCGGCGTAGCACTTGAGCCTGTCCCAGCTGTTGCGGATGGTCCGGGCCTCATCCGGGGTGATCGAGTGATCGAGGGCCGATTCCGAGATGCGGCGCAGGAGCCTGGAAAACTGGTCGACGATCTCGCTGGTGGCGGGAAGAACCTCGAAGCCTTCCTCGCAACTGCTCTTCGGATTGCGGACGAAGTAGCCGTCACTTTTCTGACACAGCCACTCGATGATCTGCACGTCCCCGGTCAGGCGGATGATTTCGAGGAGGCGGTCGAGCGGATTACGGCTTCCGCTGCCGGTGTCCGATTGTTCCTGGGCCCACTTGTAGACCAGGGAGAGGGAGACGCCCAGTTCCGCTGCGATGGCCTTGGGGCTGGTATGCTGGAAAGAATTCCTGAGGACCTCGTGGGATTCCATGATGGCAATCTAGAACCGTAGCGGGAGCGATGGCAAGAAAGGGGTAGCGGGGCTCAGGCGCCTCCGGGGGATGCAGCCGTGCCCGGGAGGGAGGCCGCTTCGGAGGCAGCGTCGAGGAAGGGGGTAGCCTGAAGATGAGCGAGGTGCTCTCCAGCGACCTCCTCTATTTCGGCGAGGGAGACCACGGTGGAGAGACGACGGCGAAGCGGCTTTGCCCCCGGGAATCCCTTGCAGTAGGCCATCAGGCGGGAACGCATCGCCATCATGGACTGGCGTTCATTTCCGTAGCGGGAGCTGCCGATGGCGAGACGACAGTGACGGACAATAAGCTGCCAGCGCTCCTCGATGGGAACGGAAGGGAGTTCCTCTCCGGTCCGGAGGTAGTGCCGGGCCTCGCGGAAGATCCAGGGATTCTGCATNGCGGAGCGGCCGATCATGACGCCCGAGACCCCGGTAGTTTCCCGACGATGCCTGATATCCGCCCCGCACTGGAGGTCGCCATTGCCTACCACGGGCACCGCGACCTGGCGGCTGCACTCGTCGATGACCTCCCAGTTCGCTTCTCCCCGGTAACTCTGGGCCCGGGTGCGGCCGTGAATGGAAATTGCCTGCATCCCACAGTCCTGCAGGATCGTGCATACCTCGGGAGCGTTGATGGACCCTTCGTCCCAGCCAATCCGGATCTTGGCCGTGACAGGAACCTGGTCCCCGATTGCGCGGGCTACTCCCCCGGCAACCGAGGCGAGGACGGGGCAATCGCGGAGAAGGGAAGACCCTCCGTTCTTGGAAACGACCTTGTTAACCGGGCATCCGAAGTTGATATCAATGAAATCAGGTTGCTTCCAGTCGATGATCTTGCGGGCGGCTTCCCCCATTCGCTCCCCGTCGGCTCCGAAGAGCTGGACTCCGACGGGGCGCTGCTCGTCAGTGAACTCGGTGTATTTCCGGGTGCGGTCGTCCTGGCGGATGATGCCTTCGCTGGACACGAATTCGGTGACCATCACATCGGCCCCGAGTTCCTTGCAGATACTGCGAAAGACGACGTCGGTGACCCCCGCCATGGGGGCGAGGTAGAGCGGGAAGGCGCCATTCTGGAACCACGGAAGCACGAAACAGGGTAACCCCTCAACGCTTCGGCCGAAACGACAATTTGCGACNGCTTNCCGCAGGACNGGAAAAGTGAGTCCCGTATATTTATTCGTGGGAGAAGGGCTTGGGTTCCCAGCCGATTTCCTCCATGAGATTTTCAACGCAATTTCCGTAGTCCACGTAGCTCTTGTAGCACTGGTCCCAATCGGGCTTCCCGCCGTCCTGTACGTGGAAGACGGTGGCGACGTGAGGTTCGATGGCGAAGCCGCCCTCGTAGCGTCGAGCCTTGAGATCGCGCAGGATATGCTGGAGGTGGCAGTCCCCGTCGCCGGGCATGGTGTACTCCGGTTCGGTCTCTCCGACGCTGGGGTATCGGCAGTCCTTGATATGGACGTGGACGACATGCTCCTTCACGTCGTTGTAGAATCCGAGTGCGTCCTGAAAGGGATGTGGCTCGGACTTGGAGCGGTCCCGCTGGAAGATGGGATTGCCGGTGTCGAAGACGAGTTTGAGGCCGGGGACTTCCTCAATCAGGCGCAAGGTGTGCTTGGCGGAGAACCCTCCCCAGTTGGAGCAGTTCTCGTGGACAGCCATCAGGCCCTCGTCCGCAAAGCGCTGGTGAATCGCCCGCATGCGCTTGAAGCGCTCCTCCTCGTGCTGTTCCTCGCCCCAGGGNTCCTGGGCGTAGGACATGATCCTGATGATCTTCGTGCCGAGGCGCTGCATGCGGGGGATGGCACGTTCGATTTCCCCGAGGGTGACATCGAAGTCGTCAGTGATCTTCTTGCCCCAGTTTCCGATCAGGGAGCCGATCTCGGGAATGCGCACCTCCTCCTTCTCGAGGAGCTTGAGAACCTTGTTGAACGCCTTCTCTGAGAGTTCGTGGATGCTGGTTCCATCGATGGAGCGGGCCGAAATGGCATTCCAGCCGAGTTCCTTGGTGGCTTTGATCTGGGTAGCGAGATCCTGGGCTGCTTCGTCCGCGAAACCGGAAAAGTACATGCGGGGAAAAAAGAGCAATTGTCCCGAGCTGGCAAGAGTGAGATGCGGTTGAGTGTGTCTCCTGCCGNCCGGGTCCCGGGAAAACGGCTGGTATTTCGGAACTTGGGAGCTGGAACTGGACTAGAAATGGGGCCATCATGGCCGGGTGAAGATAATCNTCCTTGGAGCAGTCCTCCTTCTACCCGCCCTCCCGGCTTCGGCCGTGGATTTTGGCGAAGATGTCCTGCCCATCCTCAAGAGCAATTGCCTGAATTGCCACAAGGATGGAAAGGAGAAGGGCGATTTGAACCTTGAGCCCCACAGGATCAAGCAGCACATAGGATCGGGTCTCCAGATCGTGCCCGGCAAGCCCAACGGGGGCCTCTTCATGAAGGTGATTCTGTCTGAGGACCCGGAGAACCGGATGCCGCCAAAGGGAGCNCGCCTGAGCGAGAANGAAATAAACACTCTCAAGATCTGGATCACCCAGGGGGCCGAGCTCGGGGAGGATGAACCCGCGGCGCCGGGCAAGGAGCCGCTGGAGGGAATCTGGACCAACAAGGCGGGGAAAAAGATCAAGGCTGCTCTCCTGGGAGTGGAGGACGACAAGGCCTTGCTCAGGATGAGCAACGGGAAGACCTACAAGTACCCCATCGCCAACCTCGATGCGGAGAGCCAGAAGAGGGTAAGGGAGTTTGCAGAGTCCAGGTGAAGAAGGAAGGAGAGACTTCCCTGCCTGTAGGCTCGCCCTGGAGGAGACCCCAGTTTCCGGACGAACAGGATGGTGGCCCCTTCCCTAGAGGGAGACCTTCCTTCCGTCATCCTGTGCGCTCTCATAGATGGCGCAGATGAGGGCGACTGCCTTGCGCGCCTCCACGGCATTGACGCTGGCCTCCCGGCCTCCGGCAATTGCATTCACCACTTCCTCGAAGTTCTTCCGGTGTCCCTCGAAGTTGATGGCCTTGGGATCG
>PBLI01000012.1 GCA_002721695.1 Roseibacillus sp.
TCGTGTTCGTGGTCGTGGTCGTGGTCGTGGTCAAGTGGTCGTGGTCGTGGTCGTGGTCGTGGTCGTGGTCGTGGTCGTGGTCGTGTAGACCAGTCGACTNATCATCGGCCTCGCTCTCTTCTGANCGGCCTGCTGCGCGGCGGGCCTCNACGGCGTCCACCTCATCGGCTAGGCGCGGCTTGAGGATGCGGCGCACATCCATGCGCAGGATGACCAGGCCGACAAGGACTGCGATTGCAAAGCCGAAGACCAGGCNTGAACCGGCCATTTCAAGGGGGATCTTCTTGAAGGCACTGTAGGTGCTGAGGAAGGTGACCGGGTTGACGATTGGCGCGGCCAGCATGTAGGTGATGGCGCAGGCGGGGGGAAGGCCCTTCTTGACCAGGCGCCGGATGACCGGAACGACCGCACATTCGCAGACNGGGAAGATGATCCCGAGCATTCCGCTCATTACGACTGCGGCGGNACGGCTGCGGGGGAGAAGCCTGTCCATAGCACCAGAGGGCAGGTAGACGTCGATAAAGCCGCTGATAATGGTGCCAAGCAGAATGAAGGGAGCCCCCTCCACGAGGATGGAGAGAAAGAGATAGGAAAAATCCGGCAGCCAGGTGTCGAAGAACACAGCGTGGGAAATGAAAGAGGGCNGGGAGGAGTTTGCGAGAATAAACGTGACNCCCCCGCNGGCCTGCGAGGCATTTGGGGCACGGGGCCTCCCTAAGGGCTGGTGATGGAGGGAAACTGCTGGGTCCTGCGATCGTAGGGGCCTCCGGNNAGCCCGACGATCCGGCAGGANATTTCCCCAGCCGTGAAGACCTTCAGGGCCTCGTCGGGCCTGATGCAGCAGAAGGTGGCGAGGGGATCGCTGAGTACTGCTTTGGGTGCCACCACGGTGGCGGCGATGCGGAAGGTGAGGCCGAGGCCGGTGTCCGGGTCTATGATGTGGGAGTAGCGCTGGCCCGCGATCTCGACGTAACGCTCGATGTCTCCGGAGGTGGAGACNGCACAGTTTTTGACATGGATGATCTGCTCGATTTTCTCACCCAGGGTCCTGATCCCGACGGCCCATCCGGATCGCCCGGGTGGAGGAGCCCCCAGGCGGATGTCCCCGGCAACCGCGACCATGGCGGAGGTGATNCCGCGGCCATTGATGACGCGCAGCATCTCGTCCGCAGCNTAGCCCTTGGCGATTCCGCCCAGGTCGAGAAGAAGGTTCTCATCCTTGATCACCACGGTAAGGTTTNCGAGGTCGACCTCAAATTTTTCCCAGCCCGAAGCCTGCCGTGCCCTCTCCAGGAGAATGGGATCTGGAAGCTCCTTCCTGCGCTTCGATTTGCGCCAGAGCTTGCTGCAGCCGCCGAGAGTGGGGTCGAAGGCCCCCTCGGTTTCTTCAGCCATGGCCCGGGCATGGGTGAGCACCTCGGCCAGGGTCTCGGAAACCACAACGGGCTGGTTCACCGGTTCGCGGCAGAGCCTCATCAGTTCACTCTCGGGGCTNTAGTCACTGCAGATGTCGTTGATTTCCTGCGCGCGTTTGAAGGCNTCGTCGATTGCAGCCCGGCCGGTTTCCTCGTCNGGNGCAAAGAGGACGACCCTGGCGGTCGTTCCCATGAGCCTGCGCTCGCCCGAACGTAGCTCGACGAGAGCAGGNTGTGNCTGNTCCTTCCCCGATCGGATTCGTGTCTTGAAAGAAGCCACGAACCACCAGAGACCTGCGCCCATTGCAAGCAGCACCAGCAGGACAAAAAACCTTCTGGCATTCCTGCGGGGCTGGGATAAGGGTCGACTCATGAGGCGGAGCTTGTTTACACTGCTGGCGGGACTGGGATCGATNCTCGTCCCGGTGAATCGGACGATGGCGGAAACACTCGAAATTGGCAAAGCCCTTCCCGAGGCGGAGGCGAGGAACCACCGGGGAGAGCTGGTTAAGATCCGCGAGGTGGCCTCCGAGGGCCTCGCCTTCTTTTTCTTTTATCCCAAGGCNTCGACCGGNGGATGAACCAAGCAGGTGTGTAGTTTGCGGGACGCAAACGAGAAGCTGCAGAAAAAGGGAGTGAAGATCTTCGGNGTGTCCTTCGACAANGTGGAATCCCAGAAGAAATTCGCTGAAANCCAGAACCTCCCCTACGATCTCCTGGCCGATGTGGAAGGCAATATCATCAAGGCGTTCGGAGTTCCTTCCCTNGGGAAATTTGCCTCCCGGCAGGCCTATCTGTTCAAGGATGGCAAACTCGTCTGGAAGGACGAGAAGGCCGGGACCGCCGGGCAGGGTGNGGATCTCCTGCGGGCCCTNGAGGCCCTGTAGGGNCAAGGGCCCACATCGGGGCCNCTTGGTGGAGCGGTGAATCGGGCCCGANTTGCGCCCTAGAGATCCTCGGCGTTNCGCGTGGGCTCCCACCAGTCCGTGTTCCAGAAGAGGTGCATCTCCTCGGCGGTGGGAGTCTTGAGAGGACGCACGATGCGGAAACCGATGTGCTGTCCGTCGGTGTGGTACCAGATGCTTTTCGGCACCTGGGGGTCGGTATCTTTCCAGTCGTTAACAGACTGGATACGGGCTGCGCTGCGGCACTCGTCCTGATCCTGGTCCCAGGAGCCGCCCTTCACGATGCGGGGGTAGCGGGTAAGGGAGATATTCCACGGGTTGACCGTTCCGGCTGCGATCGTCTTGCGGTAGCTCGCGTCAAAGCCATCGAGAACCCACTCGGCCACGTTGCCGTGCATGTCGTAGAGGCCCCACTGGTTGGGTTTCCTGGTGGCGACTGGGTGGTAGGTNTAGTCGGCGTTGTAGCCGTGCCAGGCGTATTCATCGAGTTTCTCNATGTCGTCNCCAAAGCAGAATGCAGTGGTGGAGCCGGCGCGGCAGGCATACTCCCACTCTGCCTCGGTTGGCAGGCGATAGAAGTGGCCGGTCTGGGCGCTGAGCCACTGGCAGAACTTGGAGGCCGCGTGCTGGGTGGTGCACATGGCGGGGTAGTTCAGCTCGGAGGCGTGCTCGCCACTTCCGAACATGTCGTGGTACTGCGGAGTGGGCTGNGAGACAACGTCCACGATATTGTNGNGGTCTCCCCTCGCGAGGGCATCCTGNACGGCCTTCTTGCGTTGCNTNCCCTTGACCGTGACCTTCNGNNCGGNNNNCTGGGNNAGAAGNGTTCCATCCTTGTTGCGGGCAANCCCGTTCTCGTAAAAAGGNTTGTAGAGGGCCCAGGGGATCTCGGTCTGTCCGATCCAGAAGGGCTCAACCCTGACCTTTTTCCGGGGCCCCTCGTCTTCGGTCCGCTTCTCGTGTTCTCCTTCCGGAGAGCCCATCAGGAATTCGCCGCCCTTCAGGGCGACAAGTTTGTACTTGGCCTTGTCCGCGCGCGGAACAACTTCGTCGTAATTCTTCATTTCCGCCTCCGCTGCGGGGCCGCCCTTCTCGACCACGAGCTCGTGGATCTTCTTGCTTACGAACAGGCGGTTGGCAGAGGGGAGGGTCCACTGGGAGGGAGTGGGAGTGGAGTTGGTGAACTTGGCNGGAGCCTTGATCACCGGGGCCTTCGCGGCNTCGGCGTCTGCCGCTGGCTTTTCGGCGAGGGCGGTCACGGCGAGCGCACTTGCAAGGCCAGCAGTTAGGATGGGGTTGGTCGGTTTCATTAAGTTCTGTGGGGGAGAGAGGGGGGAAGAATGGTGTTNCGGGTAGAATANGGAGGATAGGCAGGATGGAGCGCCGGATTCGACGTTCCGCTAAACTCCGTCCCGGGTTGTCCCGGAAAGCGCTAGGCCTTCACCAGCTTGTCTGTACCCGGGACGGGAGGAGCCGGGATGGGCATCTTGCCGTCNAGNGGNGGGTTGTCGGGAGCCTGGTCTTCCTTGCTTGCCCAGAGGTCGTCCCACGTGATGCGCTGGCCGGTGTGGGCAGCTTCTCGTCCCAGGATGCCAACGGCGGTGGAATTAGCCATGAATTCGCAGGAATTGACGATCTTGCCAGCGCGCAGGTTGGCGAAGAATTCGTTGTGGCAGGTTTGATACATGTTCTGCTCTACGCCCTTCTCGGCCCGATACTTCCAGTTGGTCTTGCCCTTGGAATCCTTGGTGGAAACCTTCCAGGGNCCGATCACGGTGCCGCCTTCGCAGATGATGCGGCTGGCGTTCTCGTTGAAGGAGTTGTTGTACTGGCGCTGCTGGATCTGGCAGAAGACATTGCCCGGATACTCGTAGGTGATCGAGTAGTTGTCGTAGACATTGCCGGCATCATGGCGCTGCCCGCGCCCGCCATTTCCAAAGGCGGCCACCGGCGCGACGTCGCCCATCGCCCAGGCCATCTTGTCGACAGCGTGGATGCACTGTTCGAGGAGGGGGCCCCCGGAGAGCCACTCGAAGTTGATCCAGTTGCGCAGCTGCCACTCGACGTCTCCCATGCCTTCTGGTTGCTTGGCGTCGGGAGAGAGGGCGCGGACGGTGCCGCCAAGGTAAGTGCCCACGAAACTGGTGATGCGGCCAAGCTCGCCATCGAGGGCCTTCCCGAAGCCGACCCGGTTGGCCGGGCTGTAGCGCCAGCAGTAGCCGTGCTGGATAGCGAGTTTCTTCTCTTCCGCGATCTTGGCGGTTTCCATGAGATGGTGAATGCCCGCCATGTCGATAGCCATCGGCTTCTCGGCGAACACGTGCTTGCCTGCCTCAATGCACTTGCGGAGCATGGACGGCCGGTATCCCGGAGGCGTCGCCATGAGGACGACGTCCACGTCGGACTGAGCGAGTTTCTCGAAGGCATCGAGGCCGGTGAACTGGCGCCCCTTGTCCACTTCCACGCGTTCCTTGCCGAAGGCGGCGCCCAGTGTCTTGAGGGGGCCCTCGATCTTCTCGGGAAAGGCATCAGCCATGGCCCAGAGTTTCACCTTGTCGTCGGCCTTCAGGGCCTGGGTCGCGGCTCCTGTTCCGCGTCCGCCGCAGCCGATCAGGCCAACCTTGATGGTGTTGCTGCTTCCGATCTCGGCGCGGCCGATGTGCGGGAAGCCAGCTACGGTGGTGGCGGTGGCGGCCGCGGTGGTAGTCTTGACGAAGTGGCGTCGGTTGGAATTGGGGGCGTCGCTCATGGTTCTCTATTCGTTGGGGACGTTCTCGCTGGGCGGACAAGGTAGGCTGTCAAAACTGTGTTTCAAGATTTTAGACGGCTACCAAGGCTGGAAGCCATCAGGAAGGGGCCAAGATTGCTCCCCGGGGCAAGAACGGGGGNAAAGGGAAGAAATCCAGCAATATAAGGAATCCAANGGAAATCAGGGGTGAAGCCTGCCGGACCGGGGAGCAGCCCNGCCTNGGGGTGTCCCGTCCGGCAGAACCGTGGAACACGACTCGGAACGGATTCAGGCCTTGCCGGAACGTAAGCCAGCCCCTGAAATGCCCTGTCCACAAACCGATTAGACCCGATGTCCGATTCCCGCTCTGCGAATACGATCAAGCTCTCCATCATGATGTTCCTCCTCCTCTTTGCGTGGGGAGCATGGTTCGCGACGCTCAAGCTGGCCTTCAGTACCAACGGTCTCGGTGATTTCATCGGGGGTGCTTTCGAGAGCGCCCCTATCGGGGCCATCTTCGCTCCTCTCTTTCTGGGATTGATCGCCGATCGTTTCTTCCCCTCNGAGAAAGTAATGGGCGTCCTGCTACTGATCGGTGGCGCATTGATGACATGGATCGCCCTGCTGGCTCCCGAGGGGGCCGCCCAGGGCCCCTTGATCGTTAAACTGATGATCGCCTACATGTGCTGCTACATGCCGACCCTCGGATTGGCGAATACCATTACCTTCCACAATCTCCCCCGGAACAAGTTTCCCATGATCCGCGTGTGGGGGACTATCGGTTGGATCGCCGNGGGACTGGGCCTCGGATTCGCANGGTGGTCCGACTCCCTGAACATTTTCTGGCTCGCCGCGGGATCCTCCATCCTNCTGGGCGCAATGTCCTTTACCCTGCCCCACACCCCTGCGCCGGCAAAGGGCCAGCCTGTCAATCTGCGCTCCCTCCTCATGCTGGACGCATTCAAGCTCTTCAGGCACCCGCCATTCGCAGTCTTTGCGATCTGCTCGATGCTTCTCTGCGTCCCTCTCGCCTATTACTATGGCCAGACCTCTGATTTCCTCGGGGCTGCGGGCTACACGGAAGCGGGGTCGTTCATGACCATCGGGCAAATGTCCGAGATCTTTTTCATGCTGTTGATCCCGTTCTTCTTCCGGAAGCTGGGAGTCAAAAAGATGCTGCTCATTGGGATGGGGTGCTGGGTCCTGCGCTACGCTCTCTTCGCCCTCGGCGCTCCCGACCAGGTGGCTTGGATGCTCCTCCTTGGAGTCGCCCTCCACGGGATCTGCTATGACTTCTTCTTCGTCACGGGGTTCATGTATACGGACAAGAAGGCGCCGAAGGAGATCCGGGGACAGGCCCAGAGCCTTCTGGTCTTCCTGACGCAGGGACTNGGNATGTTCTTCGGATTCCGTTTTGCCTTCGGCGGAAATTTCCCCTTCACGGAAGCAAAACTGCCCAACACCGTCGGCTCCGGCGAATCCACCCTGGGGACTCCTCCGTCTGCCGATCTCGTTAACGCCATTAAGGANGCCAACGCGGATGCGCCTGCCAAGTCGACGATTGAGTCCCTGCAGGGAATGTTCGGCAAGGACTACCCGGAGGGCCTGGATTCTTCCCTGATCGAGCCGAGTATGTCCCAGTGGAAGAGTTACTGGATGTTTCCCATGATCTTGGCGATCGTCATCCTAGTGATCTTTGCCGTCAGCTTCTGGGACAAGATCAATGCGGACGAGGAGGAAGAGGGCTCTGAGTAGCTCGAATTGCCTCTCGACCCGTGGGGGTGATCCTCTATTCTTGGCCATTGCGGATTTTGCCCGAGAGGCGCAAGACTCCGCCCGTCCTCATCGTAAATCCACCATTATGAACAACGAGCCGCCGCCCTTAGCCAGTCCCTTTTCCCGCCGAAAAGCCCTGAAGGGCATGGCCGCGCTCGCCACGATNCAGGTCGTCCCGAGCCANGTNCTGGGNGTNGGTGGCNAGAAACCACCCAGNGAGCAGATCACGCGCGGAATTATCGGNTGCGGAGGGATTTCGGGCTCGGGCGCCCACGTGGGTCAGAAGGGGCCGCTCCTTGCCCTGTGCGATGTGGACAAGAACCATCTCGCAAGGCGCATCGCCGATGCCAAGAAGCGGGGTCACGACCCCAAGGGCTATCATGACTTTCGCGAGCTCTGTGCGCGCGACGACCTTGATGTTGTCCACATCTGCACCCCGCCCCACTGGCACGCCCTGCAGGCCATCGAGGCGGCCAAGAACGGCAAGGACGTCTGGTGCGAGAAACCGATGAGCCGCACGATCGGNGAGGGTATCGCCATGATGAAGGCGGTGCAGAAGCACAAGCGCATCTTCCGGATCAATACCTGGTTTCGTTTCGAGGGGGGCTTCTACGGCATGGGCACNCCGGCTGCCCCGATCAGGAAGGCCGTCATGCATGGGCTGCTTGGGGATGGGCCCTTGACTGTCACAGTGGGCGGNAACCAGGGATTCAACTGGAAGTTCGGGTGGTCCGGGAGAGTGAACCAGCCGGAAGAGAAGATCCCTGATCACTTCGACTACAACATGTGGCTCGGACCAGCACCGGTGAAGCCATACACCCGCCACCGCACCCATGGGTCTTTCCGGGGTTACTGGGACTACGACGGGGGGGGCCTTGGTGACATGGGCCAGCACTATCTTGATCCCGTGCAGTACATCCTGGGTAAGGATGAGGAGAGTCCGGTGGAAGTCTTCATCGACGCGGACAAGCAGCATGACGACGCGGTGGGGCGCTGGCGCCGGATCGAATACAAGTATGCTGACGGCACGAGGATCATCCTCGACGGGGACAACCGCGAAAAGAATACGNCTTACATCAAGGGCTCGGAAGGGAGCATTTCCCGGGGATTCAAGTCCGACGTCAAGGGCCTCCAGGAGAAACTCAAGACCCTCGACGACCCCGCACCACAGGTGACCGACTTCCACCAGGCCGTGCGCGAGCGCAAGACGTTTGCCNTGAACGANAGCAACGGGTTCCGCTCCGCCTCGATCGTGAATCTCGGCGTGATCGCGCACCGTTCCAACAAGAGCTTCCGCTACGACCCCAAGACCTTCAAGTGTAGCGAGCCCGAGGCGGATCAGTATGTGCACCAGGACATGCGCGGCCCCTGGAAGGTGTAATCCGCAGGTCANGTGGCCCGCCCGCCGTTGATCNGGCGTGCGATCTTTTTCCCGAAACGCAGGCCGAGAGCCTGCCCCGTAATCATGAGTGAAAAAATTCGTATCCTCTGTGTGGGTGCCGGCAACATGGGCAGCTCTCACGCCAGGGCCTATCACAAGCTCGCTGAGTTTGAGATCGTGGGCATCGTNACCCGTTCGGCCGAGTCGCGTGAAAAACTCGATGCCGAACTGGGAGGAGGGCACGCGCTGTTCAGTGACTATCACGAGGCGCTGGCCGCGACGAAACCGGATGCGGTGAGTATTTCNACCTACCCGGATACCCACGGGCCGTATGCGGAGGCTGCCTTTGAGTCCGGNGCCCANGTCTTTATCGAAAAGCCCCTGGCCGAGACCGTGAGGGAGGCGGAGAGCATCGTCGCNAAGGCGAAGGAGAGCGGTAAGAAGCTGGTGATCGGATATATCCTCCGGGTGCATCCGAGCTGGATCAAGTTCATCGAGCTCGCCCAGACCCTCGGCAAGCCCCTGGTCATGCGCATGAACCTGAACCAGCAGAGCTCAGGGGCGGCGTGGGAAACGCACCGCAACCTGATTTCCTCGATTTCGCCCATTGTCGATTGCGGCGTGCACTACGTGGACGTGATGTGCCAGATGACGCGGTCGAGGCCGGTGCGGGTCTCGGGGCTCGGGGCGCGGCTTACTGACGATATTCCGGAGGACAAGATCAACTATGGACACCTGCAGGTCGCCTTCGAGGACGGCAGTGTTGGTTGGTANGAGGCGGGGTGGGGGCCCATGATGAGCGAGATGGCGTTCTTCGTGAAGGACGTGGTGGGACCGAAGGGGTGCGTGACGATTGAGGCCAAGGAGGCNGGGAGCAGGGGAGCTTCCGCGGATGTGGATGCCCACAGCAAGACTGAGTCATTGCACATTCACCACAGCGACCTGGACGGCAACCGGGAGTTCTCCCGGGAGGANGACTGGATCGACATGACCGATGAGCCGGACCACGATGAACTATGCTTCCGGGAGCAGCAGTATTTCCTGCGGGCCATCCAGGAAGACGTGGATCTCACCGATCACATGGAAGACGCCCTGAACTCCATGCGTATCGTGGCGGCTGCGGACGAGTCCTACAAGACCGGNAAGACAGTCGAACTCTAGNCATTTCTAGTCATTTTCACTTTCCAAGTTCCATGTTTCAACTTCAGTTTCAGCTTCACACAATCATGAAAGCCCTGACCTCACTGTCCTGCCTCCTTGCCTTCTCCTANAATGCCTCCGCCGACTGGGTGGAGCTCTTCAACGGGAAGGATTTCACCAACTTCGGTGCTGCCGGAAAGACCGAGCAGAACGGTTACCTGGTCAAGGAGGGAGTCATCGAGTCGACCAGGAAGTGCCGGAACCTGATGACCGAGAAGCAGTATTCGGATTACATTCTGGAGTTCGAGTTCCAGCTCACGCCCGGGGCCAACAACGGCCTCGGGATTCACTATCCCGGGAGCGGGGACGCGGCCTACACGGGGATGGAGCTCCAGATTATCGACAACACCGCCGAGAAATACAAGAACCTGAAGGACTGGCAGTTTCATGGNTCGATCTACTCGCTGGCCCCTTCCCTGCGGGGCCACCTCGTCCCGGTCGGGGAATGGAACAAGCAGCGGGTTACNGTGCGTGGGCCGCGGGTCACGGTGGAGCTGAACGGGGTCTGCATCACCGATGCCAACCTGGATGACCTGAGCAAGCAGAAGCCCAAGCACCAGGGCGTGAAGCGCCGCAAGGGGCACATCTGTTTCGCGGGTCACGGGGATGTGATCCGGGTGCGCAAGATGCGCATNGCGGAGGTGTCTTTCGGGGACGACAGCAACGATGCTCTCTACCAGCCGGCCGGCAAGGCGGACGGCACGCTTGCCGCCAAGGGCTTCACGNCGATNTTTGACGGGAAGACGCTCAGCAACTTTGCCGAGCAGGACAAGCACAAGGCNCATTGGACCGCGAAGGAGGGCTGGATCCTGCACTACGATGGCAAAGGCGGAAGCATCTGGACGGAGAAGGAATACAAGGATTTCACCACGGTGGTCGATTGGCGCTGGACCGGGGAGCACAGTGGAAAGCGCAATCAGCCTGTCCTTCTTCTCAACGGTCTGCAGAAGACCGGTCCGGACAAGAAGGGGGTGACCTCNGAGATCGACGAATATGACAGTGGAATTCTTCTGCGTGGAGCGGTGCGGACGCAGGTGAATCTCTGGAACTGGACCGTGGGTTCAGGGGAGGTCTATGGNATCCGCAANGACGGCCGCCAGCCGCTGCCGATCCGGGCGGCGCTGACTCCCCGCGTGCCTGCCGACAACAAGGTGGGCGACTGGAACCGCTTTGTCATCACGGTGAAGGGCGATCGTCTCACGGTGGTGCTCAACGGGAAAGTCGTCCTCCACGAGGCGCAGCTCCCGGGGGTGAACCCCATCGGAAAGCTGGGACTTCAAAACCACGGCAACCCGCTCGAGTTCGCGAATTTCTACGTNAAGGAGCTGTAGGACAGNGTNGTGCCGGGCGTCCGGGGNGTTTTCCGTCTTACCCCTCCTGNGGGGAGTGCACCTCTTTCGTGACTTTCGCCCCGGTCACGGAACGAATCCCGGNGGGCTTGGGNGAAATGCCGAGGCGTCCCAGTTTGCGGGTGCCGGGAAGAACGTTCTGCTCCAGGTTGCCGAGGGTGGCGTTGTAATGCTGGACCGTGCTGTCGAGGGACCGGCCAACCTTGACCACTTGGTGGGTCAGTTGCTGAACGTGGCTGTAGAGCTCCTTGCCGGCCGCGGAAACGGTTCGGGCCTGCTCGGCGATGCCTTCCTGCCGCCAGCCGACGGCGGCCGAGCGTAGAAGCGCAATGAGGGTGCTGGGAGTGGCGAGGATGATCCCGCGCTGGATACCCTTCTCAAGGAGGTCCGGTTCCTCACCGAGGGCAGCGGTGAGGAATCCCTCGCCCGGCAGGAAGAGCACGGTGAACTCGGGTTTCCTGCCGAACTGGGCGGCGTATTCGGGGGAGGCCAGNTCGTTGAGGCGCCGGGCCACGGTTTCGGCGTGGCGCTTCATCTCGCGTTCCTGGGTTTTCTGGTCCGGGGCTTCCACTGCCGCGAGGTAGGCCTCGAGGGAGGTGTGNGCATCCACCGCGATNATCCGGTCGCTGGGGAGCTTGACGACGAGGCTGGGGTTCTGAGGACCTTCCGCCGGCCCCCGGTCTTTCCCGGTGGGCGCGGAAAAATCGCAGTAGTTCTGCATCCCGGAGAGCTCCACCACGCGCTGGAGTTGGAGTTCCCCCCAGCGTCCGCGGCCAGAAGGCTGACGCAGGGCCTTGACGAGTTGGGCGGTCTCGCGCTGGAGGTGCTGTTGCGCGTGGGCCATTTGGCGGACCTGCTCACCGAGGGCGCTTTCGGTCTCTCGGCGGGCGCGCTCAAGATCGCCGATCCGGCTCTCCACCTTGCTGAGGGTAGCGGCCACGGGCTTGACGAGCGTCTCGACTGCGATGCGGCGCTGCTCCAGCTCGCTGGTAGCTTCCTTCTGCTGATTATCGAAGGTGGCGTGCGCGTAGTNGAGGAACTCGCGCTGGNTGTCNCGCAGGGTTTCGGCCGAGAGGGCCTTGAAATTCTGCGCGAGGCGGTGTTCTGCGTCCCTGAGGAGCTGTTGTTTTTCAGCGAGCCCACGCTGCTGGGACTGGGCCAGGATCTCGAGCTCGGANTGTCTTCGGAGGGCAACCGCCTCNCTTTGACGAAGCTGTCGCACGTCCGCTTCAAGGCTGGCACAGCCGGCCTCCAGGTCGGCAATGGATTTTTGAGCACTCTTGGCGCGTTCCTCGGAGCGCGCCCGCAGAGCCTGGGCTTTGTTGCGGCACGTGAACCAGGTGACCACGGATCCGATGACGATGCCTNCGAGACCNGTCAGTTGGGGGAGCCAGGGTTCGAGATCCATGATGAAGTTGCCCTTGCGGATTAGGTGGAAGCTGCTTTCCTACGGGTGCGATTGCAGATTGTCGCTTATATCCGCAATGCACGAAAGCGCGCAACGCAAACATATTAACACCTGTCAACATACTATTACCCATGGCTCACGAACTTCCTGATCTCGGCTATGCCTACGACGCGCTCGAGCCGCATATCGATGCGCGCACGATGGANATCCACCACGGCAAACATCACAATGCCTACGTCACGAACCTGAACGCGGCGATCGACGGTACCGATCTTGCTGAAAAGTCCATCTGCGAGCTGGTGATGAACCTGGGAGATGTTCCGGAAGGGATTCGTGGAGCGGTGCGCAACAACGGGGGCGGCCACTTCAACCACACGTTCTTCTGGGATTGTATCAAGCCAGGTGGCGCGAGNGAGCCCAGCGCGGAAATTGCTGACGGAATCAACGCCGCCTTTGGCTCCTTCGACGGGTTCAAGGAGGCNTTCACGAAGGCAGCCATGACGCGTTTNGGTTCCGGCTGGGCCTGGCTCTGNGTGAACCGNGAGGGCNAGTTCAGTGTGTGCTCCACCGCGAATCAGGACAACCCGGTGATGGGGGAAGTCTCCGGCTGCGGGGGATGCATCCCGATCCTGGGACTGGATGTCTGGGAGCATGCCTACTACCTGAACTACCAGAATCGCAGGCCTGATTANGTGGCGGCGTTTTTCAACGTGATCAACTGGGACACGGTGGCTGGCACGCTCCAGAAGGTCACGGGAGCCGGGCAGGGCTGATTGTGGCCCCGCTCCCTTGCCAGACACCATCCCCTGACGCGCGGGGGACCACCAGGGCTGCCTGAGCCGTTGTGGGCACGTTGTGAGGCTCGGGAGCCTCAACGAATGGAGGCAACGCTTGCGGCCCGGCTCCGGGCCCGCTACAGGGAGCCGCCATGGCGCGAATCAACGAGAACTTCCTGAAGCTGAAGGCGGGGTATCTTTTTCCCGAGATTGCCCGCAGGGTGAGTGTTTTTTCAGAGGCTGAGCCGGAAAAGGCCAAGCGCCTGATCCGTTGTGGGATCGGGGATGTAACCGAGCCTTTGCCCCTGGCGGCCCGCACGGCCATGAAGGAGGCGGTCGATGAGTTGGGGGACCGGGGGAGTTTCCGGGGGTATGGGCCGGAGCAGGGCTACGAATTCCTGCGCACGGCNATTGCGGATAATGCCTATGCCGGGCTGGGAGTTTCCGCCGATGAGGTGTTNGTCTCGGATGGGTCAAAGTGCGACACGGGCAACATCCTCGATATCTTCGGGGAAGGGCAGAAGATTGCGATTACCGACCCGGTTTACCCGGTCTACGTGGATACCAATGTGATGGCGGGCAACACCGGAGAAGGAGATGAGANNGGACAGTTCGAGGGACTCGTCTACCTCCCGTGCANGGCGGAGANTGAGTTNACCCCCGCCTTGCCGGAAGAGAAGGTGGATTTGATCTACCTGTGTTATCCAAACAACCCGACGGGCACGGTGGCAACCCGGCAGCAGCTGCAGAAGTGGGTCGACTATGCNCGGGAGAATGATGCCGTCATTCTTTATGATGCGGCCTACGAAGCCTACGTGCAGGACGAAGATCTCCCGCGCTCGATTTACGAGATTGAAGGGGCCCGGGAGTGCGCGATCGAGTTTCGTTCCTTTTCGAAGAACGGGGGCTTCACGGGTACGCGGTGCGCCTTCATCGTGATTCCGAAGGAACTTGCCGGAACGACCNGGAGCGGGGAACGGGTGCCTCTCCACGGGCTGTGGGCGCGTCGCCACTCGACCAAGTTCAANGGGGTCAGCTATCCGGTGCAGCGGGCGGCAGAGGCTCTCTTCTCGGAGGAGGGCAAGGCGNAGATCAGGAATCTGGTAGAGCACTACATGGGGAATGCGGCCATGCTCAAGGAAGCGTGCGAACAGAGCGGTCTCTCGGTGTACGGCGGCGAGCATTCGCCTTACGTCTGGGTTCGCTGCCCCGAAGGCGTGGACAGCTGGGGCATGTTTGACAAGATGCTTCAGGACGCTCAGGTGGTGGTCACCCCGGGGGCTGGCTTCGGCGCCGCCGGGGAGGGTTACTTCCGGGTCTCGGCCTTCAACTCGCGCGCGAATGTGGAAGAGGTTTGTGCGCGGATCGCNCAGGTCTTTGGGGGCTAGAATCANGGCATCATACCGTTCCGGAGCGGGGGATGTGAACCGCCTTCATTATGCAAGCTCTCCCGTCTTCTAGGATTGGTTAAACAGGATGCGTGGTGTTGCGCAGCAGCTGGGAAGNATGGTAAGATTCCGGTCGCTNCCTGCNGCGGNNGCGATCGAAAATGCGCCNCCCNNCCATCCTCCCGGTTCTGTCCGCCCTGGCTGTATCGAATATGGCNTTCCTGCCAGGCTTGAAGCGGGGTGATGATTCCGCGGGAGAGGGTGGGCTGTCCAGGAAAGCGATCCCGGTTTTGGAGGNCTCCCTTCTGGAGTCCCTGANGGGCGGGCCGGTCGATTTGCGGTCCCTGCTTTTCCGCGCAGGGCGGACCACTGGCCCGCGGATGGGAGATGGGGTGGAACCTCTTCTGCCCTCCCTGCACGGGGGTAGTCGGGACTTGGGCTCCCGGGCTTCCAAGGCCCGAGGAGATCTCGAGTCGTGGGGCAACTCGGCAGCACCAATCGTCGTGGGAACCGGGAACCTTACCCTGCTTGGGATGCTGGAGGAGTGCGGGATCCGGCGGAATGGTTTCAACAGCCGGGGTGAGTCAGCTGTGCAGGTGGCTGTGCTTGAGGGCCGGGCTGCTCTTCTGCGAAAGCTCCTGGATGCGGGATTTCCAGTTTCCCGCAAGCACCCTACTGGCTGGAATACCTTGCAACTGGCGCTGCAGCGAGGAGACCCTGAGGTGTTGAGGATTCTCCTGGGTCACGGGGCGGACCCGCGGGCGAGAGGAACAAACAACCGCAGTTCCCTGGATCTGGCTTTAGCNCTGGATTCCCCGGTGGAGCAGATCGAGCTGCTCCTCAAGGCCGGAGCCGACCCGAACGAGGTCGGCCCGGACGGTCGCACGGCGATCGACCTATTGCTCGCGGAGGGGGATTTCGAGCGGGCCGGTGCTCTGGTGCGGCATGGTGGANGGGCGGGGGTGGCNCTCTACAACGCGGTCGTGGAGGGTGANCGTGCGACCTTCCGCTTCCTCCTCGAGCAGGGGGTGAAGCCTGAAANGGGCGTGAAGGACCCGATCCTGGTGGCGGCNGTACGTGAGGGGCACGCGGAGCTCGTCGCGGACCTGCTGCAGGTGAGCGGGAGCCAGGACCTCAGTCGTCGCGGGAGAGAGGGCCAGAGCGCCTTTCATCTGGCGCTTGCGCTGAACCGGCTGGATCTGTGCAGGCTCCTCCTGGAAGCAGGGGCGAATCCCAACGATGCCTTNGCGCGGCCGGTAACAACCGAGTTTCTTTCCCGGGTGCGGCCCATTGGCTACCTGAAGTCCCACCTGAAACATGATTCCCGGGTCACGCCTCTGATGGCTGCGGCGGATTGTGGTAATCTCGAGCTTGCCAGTCTTCTCATGGCACACGGGGCCAAGCGTTTCATCTGGTCGGGCCGGAAGTCCTATTATCCGATCGGTTTTGCGGCGCGACGCAGTGATGTGAAGATGATGCAGCTTCTCCTGGGNGTGGATCCGGAGAACGAGGAGCGTTTGATCAAGGTCGACCTCTCGGAGCAGAAGATCTGGGTCCACGACGGGGAGGGTGCGGANGTNTTTGCGAGTGAGGTGTCTACCGGGAAGAAGGGNTACCGGACGAGGACGGGAGAATTCGTGATTACCAACAAGAATCGGCACCACGTGTCCAACATCTACAAGGGTGTGAAGATGCCTTACTTCCAGCGGTTCAGCTGCGGAGCCTTCGGGTTTCACGAAGGCTACTGTCCCGGTTACCCTGCCAGCCACGGGTGCCTGCGGGTTCCTCGCGGCAAGGCCGCNGAGCTGTGGGAGATCACGAAGGTCGGGGACCGGGTTGTGATCGTCCCCTAGGNCGGGANCCNCAGGGCNTTTGAANATGCGGTTCTCCTATCNACNAGCGCGTGTCACCGCGGGTCGACCATCCGCCCGAGGAAAAGCGCGGTNCCTGTCCGGCTGTCCATGATGGCATAGAGGAACGGGCGGTCGAGGCGCACTTCAACGGGCTGCTCCGGGCGTGGNACAGCGGAGCGCAACGTCATCACGACTGCGGTGGCCGCCGCGGCTTCGGTTCCCTTTTCGTCCACGCCGATGAAGGTCTTGTGGTAGGCATCGTCAATGAAGAGCCCGGCGGGATCGGAGCACATACGGCCGAAGTCGGCCTCCTTCGGGTTGAAGGCGAGCTTCATNCCGAGGTTTTTGAACGGGCCGCTGAGNGAAAGGGCATTCCCCGCGATGCGGAACTTCGGGAGATGAAGCTGGACCTTCCGCGACTGCAGTCGGGCGTATTGGCNGAGCTGGTCGGCGGTCAGTTTCTTTTCCAGAGCAGGGAGCCCGTCGATCTCATCAGGCACGAGGGCCAGCATGACGAAACTCTGCGAGTAGGGGATGGTGATGGCGGTGTAGCTATCTCCCCTGGCGTAGCCGAACTGCTGGGAGGTTCGCATGGTGGGAGTCTGGATGGACTTGCGTGGCGAGAGGTGGAAGGGGGCAGGCTTGGTGGCCGACTNGGGGAAGGGGTGGCGCCAACCGGCCNTGAAGTAGAGGGCATTGACGAGGACGAGCCTGGTGAGGCTGGTGAGTGAGCCCTTGGGCAGGAGGTCCTCGATTTTTCCTTTTGTCCTGGTGCTGACCCACTTGTTGATCACAAGGCGCTCTCCGTCGGGATCGCGCTTGAAATCCATGAGCTGAAGCGGAGCGCGATAGCTGTCCGCGAGGGTCGTGAGGTAGTCCCTGCGAAACGGATATCCCTCCTGGCCGAAGAGAGTGTTGGCGATGGAGAGTTCCAGGCTGGCCTCTCTCCCGGGCCCGGGCCTCCGGCCTGGGATGCTCTGACCGGCTCGCTTCTCGAAGTCACTCACAAGGCTGAGAACCGAGGNATTGAGGTGGGAGAGATCCCGGGGAAAGCGGAGGACCTTCTGCATCTCGGCGAGGGTCCTGCCGTCCGCGCCATTGGAAGTCATGGCGAAGGNGGTCATGATGGAGAGNGGAGAGAGGCAGAGATTGCCGCTCTCTCCNGCNAGCTCGCGGTAGAGTTCGAGGCCGAATTCGTTGTTTGCTCTGCTGGCCNGAAGCTCCTGCTCACCGAGCACGGGGGCGGTCACCAGAGCAAGGGAGAGAGCGATTGATTTGGGCATGGTATTCATATCCGGAAAGACCCAGCAGCTGGGTTGTTATTTGTAAAGGGAGTGTAAATCCGCCAGAAGGCGTCCTCTGCCGGGGACGCTGGATTTTGCGGGAAGGACATTGAAAACGGATAGCGTGCGGCGATGAGGTTCTACTCGTCGTCCATGGCGGCCAGTCGCTTCTCCTGTTCGTCGAGGAGAAAAACCGAGCGTTTGAAGTCGATAATGCCTCCGAGTTTCATGGCCTCCTNGCGGGAGCGGGCGTCGATTTCGAGGTTCATCTTGCCCAGTTCGACCCCGGGGATTTCCTTAACGAGGGCCGGGTCGGAGATACGAAGAACGAGGCGACGGAGACGCCACCACTTTTTGACCAGTTCGACGTGCTCGATCTCCGTGTAGGGAATCTCGATGGAGCGCATCTCGCCCTTACCGCCTACGAAGACGTTTCCCTTCAGGCGCCAGTTGATTTCAACGTGACCCGTGAGGAAGCGGATCTTGCCGAGAACCTCTTCCCGTCCCAGGGGATCCCGGGCGGGAATGCGGAACTGGATATGAACGGGATCTATGGTGAACATGGCACTGGGGATGGCGGCAGCGAACACAACACGCAAAAGCCGGGCCTGCGAAGACAGGTCCGGCTCTTCGGAGAATGCTTGAGAAATCCTAGTTTACGGAAACGGCTTCGGCGCCCGTTTCACCGGTGCGAATCCGGATGGCTTCCTCTACGGTCGAAATAAAAACCTTTCCATCACCAATTTTTCCGGTGTTGGCGCTCTTGACGATGGATTCCGCGACCGAATTGGCTTCCCCGTCATCGATGATGACCTCGATTTTCACCTTGGGGAGGAAGTCGACGGTGTACTCGCTTCCGCGGTAGATTTCCGTGTGACCTTTCTGGCGCCCGAAACCTTTTACCTCGGTCACGGTCATGCCTTGCACCCCGACTTCGGCGAGGGCCTCTTTGACCTCCTCTAGTTTGAATGGCTTGATAATCGCTTCGACTTTTTTCATGGACGCACGTGGTTGCTCCAAATCAGGTAGCAATTTCCGTGCCAGTTGGCCAGCGGAAGATGCCTGATCCGATATTTGTCAGAATCAGGGAGGCAGAGCTATGTCGTAGCGAAGCCTGAGATAGCCCTGTGTCCCGTCGGCCGGGAGGCGAAATCCGTTGGGGAGGCGCTCGGCTTCCTGAATGGTCCAGGTCCTGAGATCGGTGGAAGTCTCGACCCGGACAGCGGTGAATGGAGGAAGAAGGTTGTGCGGAAAGTCTACTCGCAGAAAGTTGCCCTCGCGCCTGATCAGGGGGGTGGGATGGGACTGGGGGGAAGCGGGATCACTCTGCCAGGCGAATTCCTCGAAGTTCGACCATCCGTCGAGGTCGAAGTCGTTGCCGGGTTCGCTGCCGGGGTCCGGGCCGAGGCGGGCATGGGCCCAGTTGCCGTAGGGAGTGTCTGAGATTGTGATGCGTGCGGAGTCGACGCCTGCCGGGGCCACGAACTGAGGATCGAGGGAGAGAACGAGGATTTCCGGCCCCTCTGCCAGCCCATCCGGCAGGGGCCGGATGGGCAGTTCGAAGTTGGTGTGCCCGGCGGGCAGCACGACGTTCTCAAAGGGCTGGGTGTCGACTCCGGGAGTAGCACTGCCCGAGGAAAGGAGAGGGAGGGGAAGATCCACTCCCCGCGGAAGCGGTGTCGAGAAGCTCAGTCGGGCGACGTTCAGGGGAAGCAATTCAGAAGCCTCCGCCTGGAGGACCTCCATCCGGACGATGGGCCTGGTGTCTGCGCAGGTGGCACTGCTGACCGAGATCTCATCGATGTGCCAGCCCTCCTCGGCCTCGGAGGTGTCGTGTCCGAGGATCCAGCGAAATCGTAGATCGTTACGGGCGAAACCAGGCGGAAGGCGAACCGCGGTGGGAATCCAGCCGAGTGATCCTGACCACGCCCGGCGGTTGGGAAGAGGATTCTGGTAGGACTCGCTGAGGATCCGGTTGTAGCCCCCTTGGGTAAAGCGGCCTCCGGCTTCCTGAATATCTTCCCATGGTCCTGCGTCGCGGGAGACCTCAAGCACGCCCCCATCGAATCCGACGTCGGGATTGAAGAGGCTGGCCTCGGTATCCAGGAAGTGGCGGAAACGCAGGAGGCCACCCCGGGAGCCCATTGTTACAGGGGGCGAAGTGAGAGTGGAAGTGCCCAGGGCAGGAAGGGTTCCCGCAAAGGCCGAATAGTCCCCTGAGAGGGATTGTTCCTCAGAGCGCCTCCAACCGGTGCCCGAGCGGGTTGTGGTGGAGGTCCAGCCGGGAGGAAGGGAGGGCTTCCCGGAGCGTTTGAAATTCTCGCCGAGAAGGGTAGTGACCTCGCCGAGTTCCAATTGGATGGGGATGACACGAGCGAATCCGTCGTCCGCTTCTACTTCAAGCTGGAGGGAGAACACGTCGCCGCACTCACCATGCAGAGCAAGGGTGAAGTTGCGCCTGACCACTGCATCCTGCGAGAGCACCCCGTAGTTCCGATCCATCTGGAATCCTGTGATGCTGCCTTGATCTCCGGGAGCGGAAAGGGTGGCGTTTACGTTTGCGCCGGGGATACTTCCGGAGTTGGTCAGCTCGATGCTGAGTTCGATGGTTTCGTCCGGTTCGATGCGTCCATTCGCAGGAGCGTGGGATTCATTGACGAGGAATATCTTGCCCGGCTCGATCATGGTGGAAGGGGGATGGATTTCCACTTCGAGCCGGTAGAGCTGGGCGGCGTCCGAGTCATCTCCAGTGACCTTGAGAAAGTGTGCTCCCCCTCCGGGGACGGTGATATTGCTGAGTTCTTCCGGTTCTCCGGCGGGCGCGCTTTCACTTGTGGCGAGGGCCTGTTCACGGTGGTCAACGAGTTTGAGGGAGAGATCGTGCCGCCTGGAAGAATCGAAGGTAGCGCCCGCGCTGCAGCCCCGTGCACCCTCCTCTCCCTCGAGGTAGACGGCGCTGCTGGGAATGATCCGGGCGGTCAACTGGGCCCCGGCGGGAATGCTCAGGGCGAAGTAGTCGATGTCGGTATTGTCGTCGATGCTGAGCCAGTGGAAGGAAAAGGGTGACCCGGCAGCAACGTCGAGCTCGTAGGCGCGCTGGATGGTGTCATTGTCGCGCGCGTTGCCGTGCTGTTCGAAGGGGTCACCATACCAGCGCTGGAGAGTGTAGATTTCATCGAATTGCATGCCGCGAAATCCAGTGTTGATGAAGGGCTCAAGGAGTTTGGTATTGTCGATTGGGCACACGTGCTCGAGCCCGAGCCCGTGCCCATGCTCGTGGGTGAAGGTATTGACGAGGCGCTGGGAATTGTTGCTGAGGTCTTCGAACCAGCTGTCGCTGGTGTCGATGACCATGTCCCCGTGGTCGGGAAAATAATTGTAGGCAAGGGTGTCCCCGGTGCCGTCGATGAAGTGTCCGCCCAGGCGCAGATCCCCACGGATGCCTCGCTGGCCCCGGTGGAGGGCGTCGAGCGGGCGGCCGTCATCATTGGGTTCATAGCGATACGTGATCCCGGTCTGCGCGCCGATAGCCTCGAACAGGTTGCGGATGACCGGGAACCACGGTTGCTGGGCGGGCGGGCCGTTATTGCCCCCATAAATTTCGTTCAGGCGTGCACGGAGGGAACTGGGATCGTCACTGTCGCCGATGGCAGGATTGCTGGCGATGGGGGTGCCGTCCGGCACAATGCTCCAGCTCAGGGTAATGGGTCGGCCCTGCACGGCCTGTCCGGGGCCGTCGTCGGCCGTCCGGTCCCAACGGTTGAAAAACTGGTTGGCCTTCCGTCGCCGGTTCTGAGCGATGGCGGCCTCGTCCACGGAGTGGAAGGCGAAGAGGATGTGCTGTGGAGTGTCAGGAGCCCAGCAGCGGGCGAGGGGTTGGGCTCCGAGGAGCCGGTTGCGGGCGTAGCGGAGAAGTTGCTTGCGCCGGTCCGGGTCCAGCGCGCGGTAGTCATGGGGCTCCAGCCACGGGCGAAGGTGCCCGATCATTGTGCGCTCAGGTCCGGTCAGCGACGAATTGGCAATGATGCCGGGCCAGGGGTCTCCCTCAGAATCGACTGGGTCGTCCTGCCCACCTGCCGCCCGGGCACCGGGGGGGTGCTCATGCGTCCGGGCGATCGGCAGGAAGGTGGTGGCGATCAGGCCGGTGAGGGCGACAAGATGGATGGAGCGGCGCATCTGGGTTGTGGAGTTTCCGGGAGCCTGGCGAGTTGCCCGGGGCGAGCGGCATTCCGAGGGTGTGGCAGAGGAAAGCCGCGTTTGCTCTCCATGGATGCGACGTTGGCAGGTGCTCGCTGGTTACATCCGAGAGGTGATGTCTGCCCGGGTCGGGCCCACCGTGGGGGTTGGCGGATCAGCCTGCCAACATGCGGAGATCGTGTCGGAGGGGGGCCCCGGGGAGCTCGTTCAGGAGAATGGTGGAGCTGGGCGTGGGCGGGAGGGTGGGCCAGCCGGCCTCGTGGGGGGCGGCGATGAGACATCCGGTCACTCGTCCGCCTTGACGAAGAGTTTCTTGCCCTCGTAGTCGACGAGTGCGTTGAGCCGGTTGAGAAGGTCTCCACCGATGGCGCCGAGGGTTCCGGCTGGCACCCCACGGAACATCCTGGCGATCTCGAGGATCTGGAATTCCTGAGAAGCGAGCGTGACCTCGCCGGCCTTGAGCTCCTTCACCGCTCCTTGCTTGGAGCGGGAATTCTGACCCGCGTTGTCGGTAAAGGTGATACGGCCCTCACCCAGTTTCATGCCGATAGCGGCGGCCGCGGCCGGATCGAAGGTGGAAAAACTGCGACTGGGATCGAGGAGGAATTTACCGCTCTTTCCGTCGGCGGTCATGTTGACGATGAAGGTGTTGCCCGCGGTGGTGAGGTCAAGGGCGCTGTAGCCCATCTGGTCGAGAACCTCCGGAAGTTTGGCGGTCTTCAGATTGAAGATTGCGTTCGGCTCCCATATTTCGAGGAAGAGCTGGTCGGAGCGGCTGAGATTGGAGGTCTTGATGTTGAAGGCCTTGCCGTCCTCGTTTTCCACCTTGTAGGTTTCGTCGTCGATGCGGGAGAGGACCTTCAGACGGAGGGTCTTGTTTCCACGGGCGGAGGTGAAGATCCGGAAGGATCCATCATCCTTTTTCTCCTGTTCGTTTTTTTCATCGTTCTGAGCGAGGGCTGGAAAAGCGACCCAGGCAAGGAATGCGAGCAGGAGGAAGCGTGCGGCGGGAGCGGGCATGAGATTTGGGAATTACTGTGAGCAGAATACGGCAAGGTGCACGGGGGTCACTCAATTTTTACATGTGCGGTTTCCGGTTTCGCCGGTGGGAAGCCTTTCCCGGGGTGAACATTCAATCACTCCTATGCAACAGCTGTGCCAAATTCTAAAATGAAATCTTCGCTCCGGGGCTGCTTCATCATTGCCCGTGGAAGGGGCGCCTCTATCCTGTGTCAGGATCAGGCACGATGGCTGGCTCGTTTGTTCACCTTCACCTTCACACTGAGTATTCGACTCTGGACGGCGCGGTGCGTTGCAAGGACGTGGCCGCGCGCGCGGCGGAGCTCGGGATGCCCGCAGTGGCGATGACCGACCACGGGAATCTCTACGGGGCGATCGAGTTTTATGAAGCGATGCGGGGGGCCGGGGTGAAACCGATTCTGGGTTGCGAGATTTACCTCGCTCCCGAGTCGCTGGATCACAAGAAGGAGATCCCCGGGCGCAAGCGCGCCACGCATCTTACACTGCTGGCGGAGAATAACCGGGGGTGGGAGAATCTGGTGCAGCTCGTGACCAAGGGCCACCTGGATGGAACCTACTACGGGAAGCCACGCGTGGACCGCGGGGTCCTGCGGGCCCACGCGGAAGGGATCATCTGCCTGAGTGGATGCATCGCGGGGCCGGTCAACGAGTGGCTCCTGCAGGGGCAACGGGACAGGGCCCGGGAAACACTGGAGGAACTTTGTGACATCTTCGGGCGGGACAATTTCTACGTGGAGTTGCACGACCATGGCCTGGAGTCTCAGCAGGAGGTCAGGCCCCTGCTTATCGAGCTGGCGCGCGAGCTGGACCTCAGGCCGGTGGCGGCCAACGACGTGCACTTCCTCTCGCGGGACGATCACGAGGCGCACGATGTAATGATCTGTATCGGAACGGGCAAGCTGCTCTTCGATGAGAACCGCATGCGCTATCCTGCAGAGGTTTATTTCAAGAGCGCGGAGGAGATGCGGGAGCTCTTCCGGGACATCCCGGAGGCCTGTGAAAACACGTTGGAAATCGCGGAGCGTTGCAACGTGACCCTCAGCCTCGACGCCACGAGCTCGGAGAAGTATCCCAATTTCGAGGCGCCGGGTGGATTGTGCCGGGATACCTATATCCGGGAGCAGTGCTTCAAGGGCCTGGAAGAGCGCTACGGCAGTGAGAAAGCGCAGGGTGACGAGGGCCTGCGTGCGCGCCTGGAGTATGAGATCCAGACCATCAACGACCTGGGATTCAACAGCTACTTCCTGATTACGGCGGATTTCATCAACTGGGCCAAGGAGAACGGGATTCCGGTCGGTCCGGGGAGGGGATCGGCCGCCGGCTCATTGGTGGCCTATACGTTGGGGATTACCGACATTTGCCCCGTCCGCTTCGGGCTTCTCTTCGAGCGCTTTCTGAACCCGGAAAGGGTGAGCCCTCCGGACGTGGACATCGATTTCTGCCAGACGCGTCGTCCCGAGGTGATCGACTACGTTCGCCGGAAGTATGGGGAAAGGTGTGTCTCTCATATCATCACGTATGGCACGTTGGGAGCCAAGAGCGTGATCCGGGACGTGGCCCGGGTGATGGGAGTGAGCTACGGGGAAGCGGACTTCCTGGCCAAGATGATCGAGGCGCGTCCCGGGGTGAAGCTAAGGGAGGAGTTCGAGTCGAATCCCGAGCTGCGGAAGACAGTTGAGAACAGCAGCAGCTACCGCGAGCTGTGGGAATACGCGATCAAGCTGGAGGGACTGACCCGTAATACGGGGGTGCACGCGGCCGGTGTGGTGATCGGGGACCGGCCGCTTGACCAGCACGTTCCTCTGAGCCGCGGTAACGAGGGCGAGGTGGTTACCCAGTATGACATGGGGGCCATTACCGAAGTGGGACTCCTCAAGATGGACTTCCTGGGGCTCAAGAACCTGACCGTGATCCAGGAAGCTTCCGATTTCATTCATCTCAAGGATCCTGAGTTCCAGATTCATCGCGTTCCCCTCGACGACCAGTGCACTCTCGACCTCCTGAACCGGGGAGAGACGATGGGAGTGTTCCAGCTGGAGTCGGGAGGCATGACCGAAACCTGCCGGCGTTACGGGATCCGGCGCATCGATGACATCATCGACCTCCTCGCTCTCTACCGCCCGGGCGCGATGCAGTTCATCGACGAAATGATCGAGGTGAAGGAGGGCCGGAAGGAGGTGCAGTATGAGCACCCGCTGCTTGAGGATATCTGCGGCGACACCTACGGGGTCATGATCTACCAGGAGCAGGTGCAGAACGCGGCCAAGGTCCTCGCGGGCTACACGCTGGGGGGAGCGGATATCCTGCGTCGTGCGATGGGGAAGAAGAAGAAGTCCGAGATGGACAAGCAGCGGGCCACCTTTGTGGAGGGCTGCAGGAGCGAGAACAACATTGATGCGGGGTTGGCTAACCGCATCTTTGACAAGATCGCGAGCTTCGCTGGTTACGGATTCAACAAGTCGCACTCGGCGTGCTACGGGCATATTTCCTACTGGACAGCCTATCTGAAGGCCAACCACCCGGTTGAGTTCATGGCCGCTCTGCTCTCCAATGAGTTCAGCAATACGGACAAGATCGGAGTCTTCGTCTCAGAGTGTCACCGGATGGACATCGAGATTCTTCCTCCCGACGTGAACCGCTCGCAGCTCCGTTTCGCCCCGGAGGAGATTCGGGAGGGGAAGGTGGCTATTCGTTACGGCCTGGCTGCGATCAAGAATGTCGGCGAGGCGGCGATGGCGCAGGCCCTCGCGGAGCGGGCGGAAGAGGGCGCCTTCCAGAGTCTTGACGATTTTGCCAACCGGCTGGACTCGAAGGTGGTCAACAAGCGCATCCTTGAAAACCTGGTGCGCTCGGGGGCGATGGACTGGACCGGGGAGACCCGGGCCGGGATGGTCGACCGCCTGGAGGAGGTGTGTGCCGCGGCAAGCTCGGCCCAGCGTGACAAGGCCAGCGGACAGGGAGGGCTTTTTGGCGACGACGAGCTGACCTCTCCCGCCGCGCGCAGGGAGGTGTCGGAATGGCCGAAGGGCGAGCGTCTCGAACAGGAAAAAGAGCTTCTTGGCTATTACGTCACGGGTCATCCGCTCGACAACTACCGGGTTCTCCTGGATTCAGACCGGTTCTGCAAACTGGGGTTGCTGGACGACCTCGATGTGAGCGACCGGCGGGCCCGCTTTCCATTCGCGGGAATGATACGGCAGATAGAGCACCGGACCACCAGGGCGGGCAAGCCGTTCGGGATCCTGATGATCGAGGATTTTACGGGGAGCCAGGAAGTTCTCTGCTGGGCGGAGTCCTATGCTCCGGCAAGGGATGCCGGGATCCTCGAGGAAGGAAAGATCATTGCCCTGAAGGGAGCAGTTTCCGTTGATGACCGGACGGAGAAACGCAAGATCGTGGGGAGCAGCCTGAAGGAGCTGACACTGCGGCAGGGAAAGAACGGAAGCAATGGCCGAGGCCCGCTGGAGCTGTCGCTGTGGGTTTCGCGAAGCGGGGTGGCGGACCTGGAGACCATCCAGAGTGTGCTCACCGCCCACCCGGGCAATACTCCGGTTCTGCTCCACCTGCAGAGCGGGACGGGAAANCGNGCCACTATCGAGTGTGGGGAGNAGTTCCGGGTCGAGAAGTCGGAGGCNCTTGCGACCGCGCTGGGGCGGTGGATGGACTAGGGAGTCACGAGGGTGCCCACGAAGTGCCAGAAGCAGCGGCCGCCGTCCGGCAGGTCAATCCTGCAGAGCACCGCCGATCCATCACCATCTGGATCAGGATCGACAACCTGGAGGTTAAGGTCTGAGAGGTTTGAGCGGGTCCAGTTTTGATGGTCGGACGAATGATCGAGTTGCACGAGGACGTCAGTAGCCGTGGTGTTCCTCCGGAACAGGAGGACAGGAGTGCCGTCCTTGGAGAGGGATCCCCGGGGCAGGCTGTCGAACTCGCCGGGGGGAAGGTCCATGGCGAATTCGATTAAGTTCGGAAGGCCGTCCCCGTCCGGGTTGTCGCCCACCCCACCGGCCTCCGGGGGGAGATTGGCGGCCCACNGGTCGTAGGATGGAATCAAGTAGGAGAAGGACTCCGGGGGGCTGGAACGGACCATGCCACGACGCACTTCGAGGTCGTAGACAAGGGGCAGCGCTTCCGGCGGGGCGGCCGGTGCCACGAATTCAATGGTCTGTTGGTCAATGAAGTTGATGTCAGTGACGCGCAGATCCCCCAGGCGAACTTCAAGCGGAGGCCTGAGGGCTGCCGTATCGGCAATTCCGCGGGCCTCCCCGTTGAGATTATATTTGCGGCTGACGAATTCGAGNAGACGGTCAAAGGGCCCGTTGGTAGCATCGTCGAGGTGCTCGCCGATCATGATCATCTCGGCGATCTCGCCGGTGTACCAGGCGACGTTCCCGGTGAAGCGCTTTCCCGAGGTGCAGGTCGTGAGGTCCACGCCCCGGCGGCGGGTTCCGGTGAGCTGCCAGGTGCCGGTCGTTCCCTTGGCACNGANGTNCTGCAATTCCTTGCTTCCGGCACCCGCACTGAAAATGCGGCCCTTGGGGTCGCACCGGAGGTCGTTGCGGTGAAGGATGACGTAAGTTATGCCGTCTGGTGCGGTGGGAGCAAGGGGCTTGAGCTTGAAGAGGTCTCCACCGTCGAAGTGAAGGGCGGGCAGGCCGTTGAGTTGTTGTGTCTTGAAGGTGGGCTGCCTGACTTGGTCAGCCTGTTCTCCGTGATTGCCGAGGCCAAAAAGGTCCGACCACTGGTCGACGGATTCGCCATCCCCGAAGGATTCTCCCGCCTTTGTTGCAGAGTACCACAGGAGCTTTTCAGGNTGCCCCAGGATGTGGAAGTAGTCCCCGAGGACATTCCAGTCGGACGTGCTGGGACGGGAGGGGACTCCGAAGGTCATGTAGTAGGTGGATTCATCGAGGTGGCTGAACCGTGAGGTGAGAAGATTCGTCTTGAGCATGGTCCAGAGCAGGGTCGTTTCCCCGTTGATTCCGGATTCAAGGTAGTAGGGCAGTTCGGACTGTGTCTCCCAGTGCACGAGGCGAACGTCGGAGCAGTCGGGGTTCATGCGGCCCTTCCGGATGTGTTCGCGGGAATCGAAGACAAGGGGAACGGGCTTCTCGTTCAGGTCCGCNCCGGTGAGGTTCTCCATGTTGATGGGCATCATCCAGTAGGGAGGAGAAAACCCGGTCCCGGTCACCCGGTGGACCGAGCCGCCTGCTGGATTGGCGCCCACATTGACCAGCTGGCCAGCGGACAGGCCATCGGCGCTGATGAGGAGCCTTTGTCCGGCGTTGGTGAAGGAGGCGCCGTCAAGGGACAGTTCCACGAGGTTATTACCGGGGTGAGCGGCGGGATCGAACTCAAAGTAGGCGCTGCCGCGGTGAGACTCGGGGGAGTAGGTGATCCGGAAATTCTGGAGAGTCGCCCGTCGATTCAGTCTGATCTTGAAATCCTCGGCGGGGAGNCGNCCGGCCGGGAAGTTCTCAAGGACGACAAAGGACTGTCCCGAGGGCTTGGTCAGGGTCCTGAGNGTCAGGGCGGNGAGGTGTTCCGGGAGGAGNTGGGCTCCNGCGGTCCAGTAACCGCCTCCCGCTCCTCCGGACTCGAAGGCGCCGACGTCAGGGGACGGTCCGTTGAATCCGTCGGTATAAGGNGCAATGATTTCTCCCCCATCGATCATCGGGACNCCTGGTTTGAGCTCGAAGTTGCCCGTGGATGCAGAGACGAAGGAGGTTTCCGTGAAGAAGTTGCCGGGCCAATCCTCGATCTTCAGGCCATCGGTGAGGTAATTGTTGCGGACGATGCCGCTGTCCAGCTGGACCCCGAATTCACGAATCTCGGTGCAGATATTGTTTCGGACATCGTGCCCGCCGATACTTCCTTCCTTCGGGAACACGATTCCTCCCGCGATCGTGTTGTTGTAGGCGCGGTTCTGGCTGTTCCGGTAGTTCACCGCATTTGGCGCGAGCGAGAAGAGGATCAGGCTGTGAGTCGATCTCGTCACGTTCCAGATNACGTTGTGGTGAATGACGAAGTTGGATGGACTGGTATCGAGCCTGATTCCTCCGCCACCACCCCAGCCGAAGGCCGGATTGCGGCGGGCGACGTTGGTGTGCACCCAGTTGTAGGCCACCTCGGTGTTCTCAGCATCCCCGTTGTAGTGTGAGTTCATGTTGTACTCATCCGAGGTTCGCAGGCCGGCGAGGTAGCAGTGGTTTCTATTGAACTTGCTGGCGGGCGAGAACATCGCGATGTTGAGACCACCATTGAGATAGGTGGTGTTCCGGGTNACGGTGATGCGGTTGCCTCCCCAGGTCGCGATCGAATAGAGCATGCAGTTGCGAATCACGTTGTTGGATATCGCGATATCGCTACCATTTGAGTGAATGCCCCCACCGTAGGTATCCTCGATGAGGGAGTTGGTGACGACGTGGTTGTCACTGCGCATGTGGATGGCAGGGCGCTGGNNGCTGAGATAGTCGAGNCCCTGGCCGCAGTACCTGAGGTGCAGGCGGTCCATGCTGATGGCCTCGCTTCGGGAGGGGCAGAAGATCCGGCCTCCGACCATGGAGAGATTGCGGATTGCGATGTTGCTGGTCCCTGAGAAATCGAAGCAGGTGTCGTGGCTTCGGATTTCGATTGCCTGGCCCTCGGGAGATTTTCCACCGGGCAACCAGAGATAAAGGGTGTAGGCCGGCCCGCTCACCCCCTCGATGTCGAAGAAGTATTCGCCTTCGCCGTCAAGGGCTCGCAGGGTGTTCCACAGGAAATAGGGGTTTCCGACGGCAACNGCCTGGGTCTCGAAGTAGCGATAGCGAATGGTCAGGNTGCCGNTGCNGGAGGCGGTGACAGTGCCGGTTGTGTGGTAGACNCCGCCCAGGGGGCTCATGTCGATGCGNGCGCCTGCCCACTCATTCTCCCGNGTGNAGGGAAGCTCAGCATCTTCGTAGGTAGCGGTGTGGAAAGTGCCGGAGAATGGAGGCTGGGGACCGCTGGAGGTCTCGTCGAGNCTCGCCCCCTCGGCCTGGGCCATGTTTTCCCAGTTGAAGTCGAAGGGGGCTGGAGCGTCGGGCCAGCGTGCGATCCTCTGGGGAGAGCCATCCACCATGACGGTTGAGGCACCGGGAAGGACGCCGTAGTCGGAGGTGAGCTGGATTTTGTAGATCGAGCCCGAGTGCAACTGCCAGTGTCCGGCTCCTTGGAGCCCGGGTTCGATCCGCTTGAAACCAGAGACAGTGGCCTGGGCGGGACCGCTTCCGCTGTCATAGGCCTGGTAGGTTATCGGTTCGGCCTCCGTNCCGCTGTTGCGGAACCTGACGGCCTCGCGGTAGACGCCTTCGTGGATGTGGACGACNTCGCCGGGNGCTGTCAGGTTTGCGGCGCGGGTGATCGTGGCCAGCGGGTNGGAGAGGGTGCCGGGGTTGCTATCGTCGCCGAGCGGAGGAGGAGCTACATGCCACTCGGAGCCGAGGGCTGCGAGGGGAGCGAGGACAACGAGAGCACAGGCCTTCAAACTTCTGGGGGGCTTCATCAGGATGGGGGGAGAAACGCGGNAGNANTTTATTTTAAACAAAAATGNTTAAATTGGAAAAACTTTTACAATTAATAGATATTCNGGGTTTTAAGTCCTTTAAGTATAGCAAATTATATGTCCTCANGGGCCTTTCCTCGGGATTATCGTCCCTTGGGTGTGCGGGTGCTGGNGGGGCAGGNTCCGGCCAGATCTCGCCGGCAAAGGGCGTCTATTGTTCAATAAAAATTGAACACTTCTCCTCTTATGCTCCAATCCCGGTGTGGCGGATGGTGTATCCAATGAACTCTCCCGGATCGAGCAGCAGGTGGTGAGCCTGTTCGCAGATGGCGTGAGGGTGGGTGGACTGCCCCGTTCACTCGGGGAGATTTATGGATTGCTGTTTATCACCCGGAACCCCCTCTCGCTTGACGATCTNGTGGAGCGGTTGNAGATTTCCAAGGGATCGGCAAGTCAGGGGCTGAAGTTTTTGCGGACCCTCGGGGCCATTCAGGAGGTGGATGGTCCGGATGCGCGGCGCACGTTTTACGAGGCCGATATCAAGCTGAAGAAACTGGTGGGTGGATTCATCCGGGAGCAGCTGAGACCTCACCTCGATAGTGGCAAAGACCGCCTGCGGGATCTCGAGGCTGAGGTCAGCCTGGAGNCGGATGCAGGGCAGCGGGCGTTCTATGAGGAGCGCGTAAAGAAGCTCGAGCGCTGGCTCAAGCAGGCCAAGTTGGTCCTGCCCCTTATCCAGAGGGTCCTTGGAGAGTAATCATGTCTGGTGAACCGGCAGGGAAAGCGGCGTGGTACTGCCTGCGGACCCAGATCAAGCGGGAGNGCCTGGCGGCGGCTGCACTTCGAGAGCTGGGTGATGTTGAAGTGATCTGTCCGCGGCTACGCTATAAGAAGGTGACGCGCCGGGGAAAGATCTGGTGGGTCGAGCCTCTATTCCCGGGGTATCTTCTTGCGCGTTTCGTTCTCGCCGATCTGGAGAGGGCCGTAAATTACGCGAAGGGGGTCAGCNGGATCCTGAAGTTCGGCGAACGCATTCCGACCGTACCCGGGCAGTTTGTGGATGAACTGCGCATGGAACTCGCCCAGGAAGACGGCAAGGACCTGATTACCCTCCAGCCGGTGGCGGAGCCGGGAGACGAGGTTGAGCTGGCAGAGGGGCCCCTGCAGGGGCTGAGTGGGCAGGTCATCGAAGTTCGTCCGGCTGAGGAGCGGGTCCGTATTTTTGTGGAGTTCCTCGGCCAGGAGCAGCCGGTCGATGTGGATCTCTATGCGCTGCTCTTACCTCGCAAACCCATTCCGCGGCGAAAGGACTGACGCGAGAACCGGGCAAAAGTTCATTTTTTTGTGAACTGGTTCAAATTTTGTTGAACTTTTAGGCGGTTTCGAGTGTCTCTCTTTCCACGCGGAGCGGCAAACCAAGTTGCTCACAGAACGACAACCTCGATTTGCTCCTTGGTTTTGGCGCTTTTGCGATCAATTGACCAAGGGCGGCAGCGTGCCTGCGCAAAGTTATTCACAGGAGTGTCCCGAGAGGCCGCTGCGCTGAGCGAGCCACTGTATTCCCCCCAGCAAGCAGAACGACAGAGAAACGATGAAGAAACGAATTTTGGTAGGTGGTGGTGGCGGATTCATTGGAGGCGAGCTTGCCCGCGTCCTGCTTGAGCGTGGGCACGAGGTGGTGGTCGCCGACATCAAGCCGCTGGACGAATGGTATCAGCTCCACGAGTGCGCCGAAAACCATAGTCTCAATCTGGAAGAGCGGGAGAACTGCCTCAAGGTGATGGAAGGCTGCGGCGAGGTCTACAATCTTGCCTGCAACATGGGGGGGATGGGGTTCATCGAGAGCAATCGGGCCCTTTGCATGCTGAGTGTGCTTATCAACACCCACATGCTGATGGCGGCGCGCGAGCAGGGGGTGGACAAGTATTTTTACTCAAGCAGTGCGTGCGTCTACCCGGATTATCGTCAGGAGGAAACCGATGTCGCGGCCCTCAAGGAGAGCGATGCCTATCCGGCCGTCCCGGAAAACGGTTATGGGTGGGAGAAGTTGTTCTCCGAGCGCCTGTGCAAGCACTTTGAGGAGGACTTCGGAATGAACGTCCGCGTATTCCGGCTCCACAATGTGTATGGGCCGGACGGGACATGGGATGGCGGCCGGGAGAAAGCTCCCGCTGCCCTCTGCCGCAAGGTGATCGAGGCACAGGATACGGGAAACATGGAGATTGAGATCTGGGGAGATGGTGAGCAGACGCGGTCGTTCATGTATATCGACGACTGTATCACTGGTATCGACAAGCTCATGGGCTCGGCATACACGGACCCTCTGAACCTCGGACGCAGTGAGCTGGTCAGCATCAATGGACTGCTCGACATCATCGAGGGCATTGCGGGAGTCCAGCTGCAGCGCCGCTACAATCTTGATGCACCCCAGGGCGTGCGTGGGAGAAACTCTGACAACACCCTGATCCAGGAAGTGCTCGGCTGGGAGCCCGAAGTCGACCTCGCAACCGGCCTCGAAAAGACCTACCACTGGATCAGGGANCAGTATATGCGGCGGAAGCGCGGTGAGCGAGTGGTGCAATAGGGAAAGGGAAACTGAGGATCAGTGGCCGAAACAAGATGAGTATTGCAGTTGTCACAGGATCCGGAGGCCTCATCGGCTCGGAGGCGGCAAAGAGATTCCACGCGGAAGGTCTCGATATAGTGGGGATCGACAATGACATGCGGGCATACTTCTTCGGGCAGGANGCGTCCACGAAGACGACGGCTGAGGGCCTCGTGCAATCCCTGCCGAACTACCGGCATGAGTCGATCGACATTCGGGAGGAGGCTGCGGTTCTCGGATTGTTTGAAACGCTGGGGAAAGAGATCGAGGTCGTGATTCACACGGCAGCCCAGCCTTCCCACGACTGGGCGGCNCGCGAACCCTTTACGGATTTTGGTGTGAACGCCACGGGAACGCTCCATCTCCTCGAGGCTGCACGGCGGCACTGTCCGGAGGCTCCGTTTATTTTCACGAGTACGAACAAGGTTTATGGCGATACTCCAAATAGCCTGCCCCTCGTGGAGCAGGAAAGTCGCTGGGAGATTGATGAGACCCATCCCTACTTCGGACACGGCATCCCGGAATCAATGACGATCGACCAATCGCGGCATTCTGTCTTCGGGGCAAGTAAAGTGGCGGCTGATGTGATGGTGCAGGAATACGGCCGCTACTTTGACATGCCGACGGTTTGTTTCCGGGGAGGTTGCCTGACCGGGCCGGCGCATGCCGGGGCGGAGCTCCACGGNTTCCTCTCCTATCTGATGAAGTGTACGGTGGAAGGGCGCCCTTACACGATTTATGGCTACCAGGGGAAGCAGGTCCGTGACAATATTCACAGCAATGATCTCGTAGACGCCTTTCTGGCCTTTTTCAGAAATCCCCGGCCTGCGGCGGTCTACAACATTGGAGGGGGTCGCCACTCGAACTGCTCAATGCGGGAGGCCATCGTACTGTGCGAGGAAATCAGCGGCAAGGAGCTTGACCACACTTATGAGGAGACCAACCGTATTGGTGACCACATCTGGTGGATTAGTGATGTGAGAGCATTCCAGCGGGACTATCCCGACTGGAATCAGAAGTATGACTTNCGCCGCACGATGAGCGAGATCCACGACGCGTGTCAGGCGTCTTGAGTTACAGCAGGGTTGCCTGCCCGGGAGAATGAGTCTTGATCCAGAGGAATTCGGGCCNCGGTTTCGGGTCCTCGATACGGAGTGCACGGAGACAACCTACCGTGGGCTCAAGGATGACCTGGTGGAGCATTGCCGNGCGTGGGGAGAACGTCCCCTCGCGATCGACTTCACNAATGTTCATATCGTGGCCCTTCGGGAGCGCGACGCCGATTTTCGCCGTGGAACGGACTCGATGGACCTCTTCATTCCCGATAGCATGGTTTTGACGTGGGCGGTGAACTGGCGGGGCGGACAGATGCCGGACCGGGTGTATGGGCCGCGCTTCCTGTCCTACATGATTGAGCAATCTCCCGAACACCTTCGGCACTACTTTCTTGGGGCCTCCCAGGAATGCCTGGACAAGCTTCTGGCGCGGATCGGGCAGCGCAATCCCCGTTTCAAGGTTGTTGGTTCGCACCACGGGTATTTTGGCCCCGGGGAGGAGGAGTCTGTGCTCAGGGACATCAACGCGTCAGAGCCCGACCTCGTCTGGGTGGGCCTTGGAACCCCTCGCCAGCAGGAATGGATTCACCGTTTTCGGAGCCGGCTGCGGGGAGGCGCCCTGCTGGCGGTAGGATTCGCCTTTGATGTCAATGCCGGGACAAAGCGTGATGCTCCGACCTGGATGCAAAACGTGGGCCTGACCTGGCTCTACCGGCTGTCCCAGGAGCCAGGCCGTCTCTGGAAACGCTATCTTTTCTACAACACGGTGTTTCTCCAAGGCCTGCTCCGGCAGGGAGGGAGGCGTGAAGATCCCCCGCGGCGGAAGCACAGCACGGGCGACAGCGTGGAGGAGCTCCCGCCGGCGACGACCACTCCGGGCGATGGCTACAGTCCGCGGCGCTGTAATGTTCTTGGGGTCGGCATCAGTGTGATTCATCTGGAACAGGGCGCGGAGATCGTGGTTGCGGGTGCGGATCGTGCGGGGAAGGCCGGGTATGTCACCGTGACCGGTGTGCACGGCGTCATGGAGTCGCAACGCGATCCGGAACTGCGGCGGATTCACAACCGGTCGTTTTTGACTACTCCGGACGGGGTGCCCATGGTGTGGGTGGGAAAGTGGAACGGATGCGGGGAGATCGACCGGGTATACGGGCCCGATCTCATGCTGCAGGTCATCCGGGCGACTGCGGGAACGGGACGAAGACACTTCTTCTTCGGGGGGAAGGAAGGGGTCGCGCGGGAGCTGGGTGAGCGAATGAAGAGTTGGTTTCCCGGAACAGAGGTTGCAGGCACGTTCTGTCCGCCGTTCCGTCCCCTGACCGATGAGGAAGAGCGGGCCCTGGCGGACCGCCTCAGGGAGACCAGACCATCTTTCTTCTGGGTGGGATTAAGCACACCCAAGCAGGAGCGGTTCATGCATGATTTCCTGGCCCGGCATCCGGACCTGTGTGAGAACTGGGACCACGGTCTGATCATGCTGGGAGTGGGCGCCGCCTTCGACTTCCATACGGGGCGCGTGACCCAGGCCCCGCGCTGGATGCAGCGGCGTGGGCTGGAGTGGTTCTTCCGCCTCTGCCAGGAGCCCCGGCGTCTCTGGCGTCGCTACTCGGTCAACAATACCGGTTTCATCCGCGCAATCCTTCCGCAGCTGATGGATCTCAAGAAATACCCCATCGAAAAGTAACCATGGCCACCGAAGTCCAGAAGGAGTCCAACCTGCGCAGCCTGCTCAAGGCGATCAGCTGGCGTTTGATCGCCACCGGGACCACCATCCTGATTGCCTGGCTGGTCTACCGGGACATCGGTCCCGCTCTCGCCATCGGGGGAATTGAGTTTTTTGCCAAGTTCTTCATCTACTGCTTCCACGAGCGCCTGTGGCAGATCATCCCCCGGGGTACGATCAGCAAGGCGGTGAGCAGTTCCTGATCCCGGCCTGCGGGTTCGACTCATGTCGGCAACCAACATCCATACTGAATTCCACCGCTTCCTCGGGCGGGAGGACAAGGAGCGTCTCCTTGCGCAGCGGGGAGTCGTTCTCTGGCTCTATGGCCTCTCGGGATCGGGCAAGTCTACCATTGCCAACATCGCGGAGCGTGCCCTGCACGGGGAGGGCCGGTTCACTGCCATCCTCGACGGCGACAACCTGCGCTCCGGCCTCAACAACAACCTGGGCTTCTCAGACGGGGATCGCACGGAGAACATCCGCCGTAACGGAGAGGTGGCCAAGCTCTTCGCGGAGCAGGGAGTCATCACCTTCGTATCGCTCATCACCCCGCGACGTGACCTGAGGGCCCTCGCCCGGGAAACCATCGGCGAAGATTTCGTCGAGATCTTCGTGAAGGCCAACTATGGAACCTGCGCAGCGCGTGATCCCAAGGGGCTCTATGCCAAGGCGGAGGCGGGAGAGATCAGGCAGTTTACGGGGAAAGACAGCGGATTTGAAGAGCCCGGGGAAGAGGCCGAACTGATCCTCGATACCGATGAGCACAGTGCGGAGGAATGCGCCCACCTGCTTCTTGCCCATCTGGCGTCCCGCGCCTGAACCGGGGTGCCCAGACTATTACCCAGAGAGACCGAAATGCCCGATTATCATCTCAGCCACCTCGACCAGCTTGAAGCGGAGGCCATTTTCGTGTTGCGGGAAACTGCGGCCCAGTTTGAAAACCCCGCCCTTCTCTTCTCGGGGGGCAAGGATTCCATCGTGATGGCGCACCTGGCCCACAAGGCTTTCTGGCCGGCCCGGCTGCCCTTCCCGCTCGTGCATATAGACACCGGACACAACTTCCGGGAGACGATCGAATACCGGGACGCCTTTGCCGGGAGGCTGGGTGCCCGCCTGGTGGTGGGATCGGTCCAGAAATCGATCGATGAGGGGCGTGTCCAGGAGGAACAGGGCGCCAACGCCTCCCGCAACAGCCTGCAGATTACCACCCTGCTCGATACAATCTAGGAACATGGCTTCGATGCGGCGCTGGGCGGGGGCCGCCGTGATGAGGAGAAGGCCCGTGCCAAGGAGCGCTTCTTCTCGCACCGCGATGACTTCGGACAGTGGGATCCCAAGAATCAGCGACCTGAGTTGTGGAACGTCTTCAACGGCCGGAAGCACGAGGGGGAGCATTTCCGGGTCTTTCCTCTCTCCAACTTCACCGAGATGGATGTGTGGATGTACATGCAGCGCGAAGGCATCGAGCTGCCCAGCCTGTATTATGCCCATGAACGGGAGACCGTGACGCGCAACGGCACGATCCTGGCAGTTTCGGAGTTCGTGGAACCGCGCGAGGGGGAGACGGTTGAGAAGAAAATGATCCGCTTTCGGACGATGGGGGACGCCACCATCACTGGAGCGGTCGAATCGACAGCCGACACGATGGACAAGATCATCGATGAAGTCTTTGTCGCCAACACCAAGGAAGTGAAAATCGGTTTTGTGACCCAGAAGGCCTTGAACGTGGGTATCGACGGTAGCCGCAAGGCGGTGCATGCGGTCAACAA
>PBLI01000013.1 GCA_002721695.1 Roseibacillus sp.
CACCGGTGACGGCGGCTCCGAGTCCGGCCCGATCGGTGAAGAAGGTGACGCCGTTGACGGCGGAGTCGGTGTTGCCGTAGGTGTCGACAGCGATGACGGAGAGGCTTGGATCAAAGAGGAGGTCGTCGGGGCTGGTGAACTCGGTGACGTTTCCGGTGATAACGGTAAACGCGGAGGCCGATCCGACGGAGAGTAAGGAAGCGCAGGCTATGGCGCTGAGCAGGCGTTTCATGGTGAGAACTGCTTTATGGGTTGTGGTTTGAGATTTTCGAAACAAATGGGTTAGGGGGCAAGGAGAAAGGGGGGCCTCTTCGAGGGAAGGACGGAGTGATAAGTTGCTGTGATTGAGTGGACTTTGCGGACCAAAGTCCTTAAGAGGGCGGGGATGCAGGTGGATCGGATTTTCCAGCAGCGCAGAGGGATTCTCTGGTTGGTTTTCCTTGTGGTTGTGGGGATTTTGGCCGGCTGTGGGGGTGAGAAAGATGTGGATAAGCCGGAGGAAGAGGGGGGCGAGGAGCCGGTTCCGGTGGTGGCAAAGCTACCGGAATTCGTGTTGACGGATCAGACCGGTGGATCATTTGGATCGGCTGATCTTCATGGGAAGGTATGGATTGCGGACTTTGTTTTCACGCGGTGCGCAGGCAGTTGTCCGATCCAGACTGCCGAGAAGGTGAAGTTACAGGGGCAGTTGGCGGGAGAGGTCTGGATGGTGACCTTTACAGTGGATCCAGAATTCGACAGTCCTCAGGTGCTGGCGGAGTATGCGAGGGCGCATGGGGTTGGTCCACAGTGGAAGTTCCTCACCGGTGGGCGGGGAGACTTGTGGAACCTGAGCTCGAACGGTTTCGGCTTTGAAGTGGCGGAGGATGCGAGGAATACCAAGATGCCTATTCTGCACAGTTCGAAATTCTCCGTGGTGGACCGGCAGGGTCGTTTGCGCGGAACTTATGACGGCCTGACCGCGGGGGGTATGGCGAAGTTGAAGGGCGACCTGGCGAAAGTCCTGGCGGAGAGGCCCCCAGAGGCAGGGGGTGATCGTGGGGCCGCTTTCAGGAAGTTCCCGTATCCGGAGGAAATCGTTTCCCCGCCCTGGGTGGAGAGCCGGGCCGAGCTGCAGATTGCCGGGGCGGGGCGGATCGGTTTTTTTCACGACTTCCGGTTCAGCGATGAGGTGGTGGAGAGCGGGATCACCTTCAAGAACCGGATCGTGGATGATGCGGGAAAGTATCATAAGGCGGTGCACTACGACCACGGGAACGGGATTGCGGTTGCAGACGTGGATGGCGACGGACTGCTCGACATTTATTTTACGACCCAGATCGGGAGTAACGAGCTCTGGCGAAACCTCGGGGGTGGTAAGTTCGGCAACATCACTTCGCCCGCCATATCGCTGGCTGACAAGATCGGCGTGTCGGCCTCCTTCGGGGACACGGACAATGACGGCGACGTGGATCTGTTCGCGACGACCGTGCGGGGCGGTAATTATTTCTTTGAGAATGACGGGAAGGGGAGCTTCACGGATAAGACGGAAAGCGCGGGTCTGGGATATGTAGGGCACTCATCGGGAGCGGTGTTCTTCGACTATGACAAGGATGGGTTGCTGGATCTGTTCCTGTGCAATGTGGGAGTCTACACGACTGATGAGCGTGGAGCAGGGGGGTATTGCGTCGGGCTGGCGGATGCCTTTGAAGGCCACACCAAGGAAGGTCGGTCCGAACGGAGCATCCTCTACCGTAACGAGGGTAAGAACGTGTTTACGGATGTTTCTGAAAAGGTGGGTCTGGTGGACGAGAGTTGGACTGGCGACGCCGCTCCCTTTGACTACAACTCGGATGGCTGGACGGATCTTTACGTGCTCTCGATGCAGGGACACGACCAGCTCTATGAGAACGTCGGAGGTGAGAATTTCGTGATGAAGAGCCGGGAGGTTTTCCCGAAGACATCGTGGGGTGCGATGGGAGTTCAGGTCCTGGACTTCGATAACGACGGGCATCAGGACCTCTTTATCACGGACATGCACTCGGACATGAGCCAGGCGGTAGGGCCGAATCGTGAGAAGCAGAAAAGTGAGATGTTGTGGAAGGAGCAGATGTTGCGGAGCGGGGGGATGAGCATTTTTGGGAACACCTTCTTCCGGAACAAGGGTGATGGCACCTTTGAAGAGATTTCGGATGAGATCGGGGCGGAGAACTATTGGCCGTGGGGATTGAGTGCGGGGGATTTGAACGCGGACGGGTTTGTGGATGTGTTTATCGCGGCGAGCATGAACTTTCCGTTCCGCTATGGGGTGAACAGCCTGTTGCTGAACGATGGCGGGAAGCGCTTTGAGGACAGCGAATACATTCTTGGGGTGGAGCCGCGGCGGGGTGGGCGGACGGCGAAGCCGTGGTTCAAGTTGGATCCGACGGGGGAGGACAAGGGGCACAAGTTGGTGGCGCAGTACAATCTGACCGAGCCGGTGGAAGTTTGGGGGTCGTTGGGAACGCGGGCATCGGCGATCTTTGACTTCGAGAACGACGGGGATCTCGACATCGTGACGAACGAGTTTCACGACGGACCGATGGTGTTGGTGAGCAACCTTTCGGAGCGGAAGGCGATAGGTTGGTTGCAAGTGAAGTTGGTGGGGGTCGGGGAAGGGGGATCTAACAAGGACGGCCTTGGGGCGGTCGTGACGGTGGAGGCGGGTGGAAAGTCGTGGACGCAGGTGCACGATGGGGTGTCGGGCTATCTGTCGCACGGTGTGATGCCGTTGTATTTTGGATTGGGGGAGGCGACTGCGGTGGAGCGATTGACGGTGCGCTGGCCGTCGGGCAAGGAGCAGGTGGTGGAGGGGCCTGAGATGAACACACGGGTGGTGGTGCCGGAATCGTAGAGTGAATTGACCGGGAGCGGTTAGGTTTCGTGCAGGATGAGGCGGAGAATCGCCTTTACCTGACAACGGAATCGGGGAAGGCTTTTGTGTTCAACAACCTGTGTTGTTAGGTGGCCCCCCAATTCCCACCCAATCGCCATGAGCACGTCCCAAAAACCCTATTTGCGAGGCTTCGCCTTTTTGGCCGTCCTTTCTCTCTCTCCCTCCCTCGCGAACGGCGAGACGACCGTGATTGCGGGAGAGATTCGGGAGTTTAGTAGTCCGGATGAATTGAATCTCGATCCGAACCGGGTGGTGGTGGCGATTGACGTCTTTGGAGACGAGGACCGGATGGTGAACGGTGTTTTGTTCGAGACGGATAAGAGTCCTCCGGAGAACGTGACGGTGACGGCGGCCAATACGATTGATGGCTGGGCGGCACAGCCGAGCTATACGGGAGCGGATGTGGCCTCGGCGGACAACTTGGAGCAGATCATGCGGGACATCCGATGGACGGCGGCGCCGAGTGCGGTGGAGGTGGCGGTGTCGGGATTGACGCCGGGGATCGAGTATGAGTTGCAGATGCTGTTCAACGAGGGAGCGGATCGGGATCGGCGATGGGATATCGGGGTGGAGGGGCAGTTGGTGGTGGACGATTTCAGTTCGGAGGGGGATGGGACGTGGAGTCCGACGAATGGTTTCGCCTATATTGTTCCGTTCAATCTTGCGCCTGGAGACACGACCTTGAATGTGGAGATGAAGCAGCACATTGGCGGGCAGCCGGCGATGGGTTCGGACAACAATCCGATTCTGCAGGCCTTCACGGTTACGGAGATTACCATTCCGCCGACGCCGGAGAGTTTGACGCTATCCAACAACGTGTTCTTCGAGAATCAGACCCTGGCGTTGGGGACCCTGACGACGGAAGACCTGAAGCGCAATGTCACGCATGTCTACTCGCTGGAGGATGGAGTATTGGACAACGAGAAGTTCGTGATCACGGACAACACGATTGTTCCGGGGCAGCATGATTTTGCGGCGGACGGAGTGGGGACGAGTTACACGGTGCGGGTGCGCACGACGGATGCGGATGATCCCACGCGTTTTCTGGAAGTGGACTTTACGCTGACAATTGTGCAGGCGCTGGCGCCGACGGGGGTGAGCTTTAGTGCGAACTCGATCAGTTCGGGAGCGATTGTAGGGACGCCGGCGGGCCAGCTGGGGACGGCGGATCCGAATGCGGAGGATGCGCATGTTTATGAACTGGTTTTGGGGTCGGGGGATGACGACAATGATCTCTTCACGGTCGACGGTCAGTGGTTGCGCGTGGCGGGAGTGCTGCCGGGGGGGGGCTCGCAAGTTTCCCTGCGGGTACGGAGTACGGATCTTGCGGGGCTGAGTGTGGAGCAGACCTTTGCGCTCGATGTGACCGAGCCGTCGTTGCGGATCAATGAGATCCTGGCGAGTAACGGTGGCAGCCATGTTGACGAGGACAATGATGAGAGCGACTGGCTTGAGCTCTTCAACGAGCAGGCTGGAGCGGCGAGTATGAACGGGTGGTATCTCACCGACGACCCGGACAATCTGACCAAGTGGCAATTCCCGGCGGTCACCCTCGCGGCTAACGAGCACCTCGTCATCTTTGCCTCAGGGAAGGATCGCAGGCCGGCCAATGGAAATCCCCTGCACACCAGCTTCCAGCTCGACAGTGGCGGAGAGTTTCTTGCCCTCGTCATGCCGGATGGTGTGACCATTGCCAGCCAGGTCGAATTTCCGGGTCAGTTCGTGGATACCTCCTACGGGGTGGATCCTGCCGGCCGGCAGCTCGGCTATTTCCAAGTCCCGACCCCGGGTAGCCCGAACAGTGACTTCGCTGAGCAGATCGTAAATGAAGTGAGCTTCAGCCAAGAGCGTGGTTTTTACCGGGGTGCTTTCGAGCTCACCCTGAGCGCCACCATTCCAGGGTCCGCCATTCGCTACACGACCAACGGGTCCAAGCCCACACCCTCAAGTGGGAGCATCTACAACGGTTCCCTGCGGGTCAGTCCAGACACCTCCCCCAGCACGCGGGGCACGAGACGGGTGCGGGCGATCGCGGTGCATCCCACGGCGGCCATGAGCCCGGTGGCCACGCATACATTTATCTTCGTGGACGGCACTCGCGACCCCGGGAGGGATGGGGTGGTAGGGCAGAGCATCTTCCAGTCCTCCATCAAGAACCACGAAGTCTATGGACCCCTCATGAACGATGGACTGCAGGCTTTGCCCGCCATTTCGATCATCAAGTCCGGGGGGGTCAGCAGTTCGGAGACGGAGACTTCCATCGAGCTTATAAGCAACGATGGGAGCGAACGAGGTTTCCAGGTGGATTGTGGCATCAAACTTGTGGGCGGAGCCAGCGTAGGGTCTCCCAAGAACAATTTTCGTTGTTACTTCCGGAGTCAGTATGGTGAGCCCAAGCTGCGTTATCCGCTCTTTGCGAATCACCCCTACTCCGGGGGTGCAAGCGAGGTCTTCGATGTGATCCAGCTGCGCAGTGCCTCGCACGACAACTTTTACTGGATGGGTCGTCTGGGGCACCCTCCTTCACCATTCCGGGATGCGGACGCACTCTACATCCGGAATCGCTTTACGTGGGACGTCGAGATGCTGATGGGTCATACCTCGATTCACGGAAGATGGGCGCACTGTTATTTGAACGGCGTTTATCACGGCATCTACCAGATCCATGAGCGTCCGATGCATCACTACCTCGACAAATACCTCGGAGGAGATCCCGAGGACTATCACTATACGAATTCCGGGCGCACGGGCAGCGATCATGGTGGGGGTGATTCCTGGAATAATGCATGGAATGAAGTGAGGACAGCGGCCAGCGCACCCGGTGAAATATCCAAGGACTGGATCAGCTGGGAAAGCCTTGCGGACAACCAGCTCCTCTATTTCTACTTTGGTAACGACTGGGACTGGAGTAGCCGCCACAACTGGATGGCGGCCGGGCCCAAGAACGCCGGCGAGGGTGGCTGGCGCTTCTATTCGTGGGATTGCGACGTCTCCATGTATGATGTGAACGAGAACAATCTCGGGCGTAATACACCGGATGGAGTTTTCCCCACCATGATGAACAATGAGGAGTTCCGGGTTTACTTCCGGGACCGCGTCTTCAAGCACTGTTTCCATGACGGGGTGCTGAGAGCAGATGGGCTCCGCCCAGCCTTCGATTACCGCATCGACGAGCTGCGGAACGCGATCGTTCCCGAAACCGCGCGCTGGCAGCCGTCCAATACCCACAGCGCACCCTGGGACCGCGACGGGGAGTGGCAGGTGGAAATTGATTACATGCGCGATACCTTTTTCCCTGGCCGGACGACCGTCCTGCTCGACCAGTTGCGGGACCGCGGATGGTATCCAGTGGAGGCCCCGGAGTTCACTCCGAGGGGAGGACCGGTGAATGCAGGCTTTTCACCAGTTATCGATTCTCCCAGTGGTGGAACCATTTACCTGACTACGGACGGCGGTGATCCTCGCCTCCCAGGAGGGGCGGTGAATCCGGGAGCGGAGGCCTTCAATGGATCTTCAAATACCACGACAGTGATCCCACGGGATGCGAACTGGAAATACCTGGATGACGGGACCGACCAGGGCCCGGCCTGGCGGAGCACAACCTATCCTGACGAGAACTGGGCGGAAGGACCCGCTGAGCTCGGATATGGAGACAACGACGAGCAGACCCAGGTGAGCTGGGGGTCGGACGCCGGGGCCAAGCAGATCACCACTTATTTCCGCAGGCGGTTCGACGTCAGAGACGCCGCGGAGGTCTCTGCCATCTTCATGGAGATGAAGAGGGATGATGGGGCAGTGGTCTATCTCAATGGGACAGAGGTGTGGCGTTCCAACATGCCGGATGGAGTGGTCAGCTTTGACACCCTTGCGCTTGAAGGACAGCGTTCGCCCGGGGAGCACGCCTGGTATACGAAGAACGACGTGCCGGTCAACCTGCTCGTTGATGGAGAGAATACGCTGGCGGTGGAGGTGCACCAGATTTTGCCCACGAGCTCGGATCTGACATTCAATTTCAGCCTGGCCCTTACAGTGCCCACCAGTCCCTCGCGGTTCTCGATTGAGGAGTCGACGGTGATAAAGGCCAGGGTCCTCCAGAATGGCCAGTGGTCACCCATTCATACGGTGAGCTACACCATCGGGCCTCCGGCTGACGGCAGGAACCTTGCGGTTACCGAGTTCAGTTATCGCCCCAAGGGAGCCACATCGGCAGAGGATCCCGGCGGCTTGTACAGCCGGGTAGATTTTGAATTTGTAGAGATGCGCAATATCTCTGATGAGACCATCCACCTCAACGACGTCCGTTTCACGAACGGGATCACTTTCGATTTCAGGAACAACCCGCTGATTGGTCTGGGGCCGGGCGAGAACGTGCTCCTGGTGGAGAACATGGATGCGTTCAGGGCACGCTACCCTACTGTGTCATCTGGTGTCATTGCCGGCGAGTATGACGGAAACCTGAGCAATGATGGAGAACGGATTGAGATCCGTGGATTCGGTGACACGGTAATCCGGGCCTTTACCTACAACGATAAGCTGCCCTGGCCAGAAGCACCGGACGGTGACGGCTACAGCCTGGAGCTCATTAATCCGGGTGCCAATCCCGACCACGGTGTCGCTGAGAACTGGCGGGCCTCCCGTGGCATCCACGGGACCCCGGATGGAGTGTGGACGGTGCTCAATTTTGCGGACTGGCAAGGCCTCAACTTCACTGCGGAGGAGCTGGAGAATACGATGATATCGGGTCCCGATGCAGACCAGGATTCCGACGGCCGCAGCAACTTTTTCGAGTTCGCACTGGGGGACGCGCCGGACGACCAGATCAGCCGGAAGAGTTTCCCGCAGAATGGTATTGTGAGGGAAGATGGGAAAACCTACCTGTCCCTTACCTATACGGAGTGGCTGGGAGCAGGGGGAGTCGCCTGGGTGGTGGAGCATTCGGAGGACCTTGCGAGTTGGCAGGATGGCCCCTCGGTCGTCAAAAAACTGGGGTCCTCGCTTGGTAACCTGGATGGGACAGTTTCACATACCTTTCGGTCTACGATTCCCCTCGAAGACCGGCCGAAGCAGTTCATGCGGCTTCGGGTAAGCAACTGACCCTTTTACAAAAGAACGCCCGTATCAATGATGCGGACGGTGCAAGGGTGCCGTGGAATTGCAGGTGCGAAGATGTCCGGAGCGAAGGAGCACCCTAGTCCTGACCGATCTTGGCCGGGTACTTGAGCATTTCGCGGACTTCCTTCTGATTCATCTGGTCCACCGTTTCCTGGGAAACTCCGAGCGCTACCAGTCGTTTGCGGTGATCGGCCTGACGGCGACGCCTGGCGGCACCGCTCTTGCGGGGACGCGTGAGATGCGTCTTCATGAATTTTCTCTTCGTGCGCATGCCGGGAAAGGGTTTGAGTCTCGGTCGTGGACCGATACGGGTCCGTGGGGGCGCGGGTAATAGGATCTCCGGGCCGTCCGGTCAACCTCAATTGTGGCTGGGAACTCCTGCCCGCAGGAGGGGAGACGGCCGAGGATCAGGCTTTTTCATGCAGGAATCGGGCCCCGGGGCATGCTTTGCACGGACGAGAGGGAACTCGCCCTGAGCGTCCGGCGGCGGGAACGGGGCCTGCCGGCAGGGGGGCTCTCGTTTGGAGGTGGAGCGAGCGGGGAAGTGCCGTGGGGTGAATTGTCTTTGGCTTCGAGCGTGGGGGCCGCATGTTCGGGGTCAGCGATGAGTGCAAGCAAGGATCCGCTGGCGGAGTTAATTCGGTTGTCCCACGAAATAGGTCGGGAAGACCGCAAGCTCACGATCCTGGGAGAAGGAAATACCTCGGCACGGTTGAACCGGGAGGAGTTTCTGGTCAAGGCCAGTGGTTCGTGCCTGGCGGACCTGCGTTCCGATCAGGTCACCAAGTGCCGCTTTGATACCGTCCTGACCCTGCTGGAGGAGCGTGATTNCCCATTCACCAATGAACAGGTCGATGANGTGCTCCTCGCGAGCAGGGTTGATCCCGAGTCGAGGAAGCCGAGCATCGAAACGATGTTCCATGCGTGGTTGCTCACGCTGGAGGGTATCGAATTTGTAGGGCACTGCCATTCCGAGGCCGCGAATGAAATCCTGTGCAGTCCGCGGGCGCGGGACTTTGCGGAGCACCGGATTTTTCCGGACGAGATTGTATGCTGTGGGCGGGCTTCGGTTTTCGTGGAGAACTGCGATCCCGGGTTGCCTCTCGCGATCGGAATCCGCGAGCAGACGACCGCCCACATTGCGGATTACGGAGAAGCGCCCCGTCTCATCCTGCTTGAGAATCACGGGATCATTGCACTGGGCAAGACCGCGGACGCGGTACTGGCCTGCACCTTCATGGCGGACAAGGCGGCGAGAATTTTTGCGGGGGCGGCCACCCTCGGGGGACCGGTGTTCCTGCCCGGGGAACAGGTCGAGCGGATAGCGGGCCGTCCTGACGAGGTCTACCGGCAGAAGGCGCTCAATCTGTAAGGATCCCGGGGAGCAATGGCATTTCTGGGCATTGACTTGGGCACGGGGGGAGTGCGTTGCCTCCTNGTGGAAGAGGACGGGGNGATTGNGGGGGAGACGNGCTGCNGGCTGGAAGGCCTCAATGTGGCAACCGGGGAAGGNGCCTCGGAGCAGGACCCTGCTGACTGGATCCGGGCGCTGGAGTCCGCACTCGACCANTTGTTTGCNGGGNCGGGGCGNCGGGAGGTGCANGCGATCGCCGTAGACAGCACCTCGGGAACGGTGCTGCCGGTTTCGGACAACGGTGATCCGCTCGGCACTGCACTACTGTATAATGACATGCGGGCNGTTGAGGAGTCCGAGNACTGNGCGGCGATCCTGGGAGGGGCATCCTCACCCACTTTCTCACTGCCCAAGATTCTCTGGATGCAGCGTCATCTGCAGCTCCCCGAGGATTGCCTCTTCCTGCACGCGACAGACTTTCTCAATAGCTGGCTGGCTGGCACGACAGCGCTGCCCACNGATTTCACGAACGGGATGAANAGNGGGGTGGATCTCGAGACGGAGGACTGGCCCGCTGGGATGCCTGCCGTGCGTTTACCGGGCGTGGTTGCGCCGGGAAGACGAATCGGAGTCCTGCGCAAGGACTTGCAGACCCGCTGGCAGCTGGCTGGTGAGGTAATACTGGCGAGTGGTGCGACTGACTCGAATGCGGCGTTCTANGCTTCCGGGGCATCTGGACCGGGTGACTGGTCGACCACGATCGGGACTACNTTGGCGGTCAAGGGAGTGAGTGCCGTCAAGCTGACCGATGCCGATGCCCGGATCTACTGTCACAAGCATCCCGATGGGNCCTGGCTNCCCGGAGGAGCATCCAATGCNGGAGGNGAAATCGTGCAGAAGCGATTCGGGAGTTCGCTGGAAGCACTGGAGGTGNCCGCGCTGGAGCGCAGGACTACGGATCACCTGATCTATCCGTCCATCCGGNANGGTGAGCGCCTTCCATATGCTTCCGCATCCTTTGCTCCCTTNTTCGTGGGCCCGGANGATGATGAGGTGGGAGCCTTCCTTGGCTGCGTGGAAGGGGTCGCGTGCGTGGAAGCATTGGTTTACGAATTGATCGAGTCCCTCGGAGGCNNGATCGGGGATACGNTTTNNGCAACNGGNGGNGCGGCACGCAGCGCACTGAGCCTGCAAGTNCGNGCTGACCTCCTGCAGAAGGGCCTTAACGTGCCAGCCCATCCCAACTCGGTGATGGGAGCGGCAGTTCTNGCNGCCGCTGGATTNCACGGGGACCCGGTTGGACTCTGGTCGCGACGCCTCGTCAGGATTGAGCGCATGGTAGAGCCCGATCCGGGGCGGGCCTCTTACTTGCATGATCGCCTCGGAGCCTTTCGGGAACAGTGCGAGCTGTCTCTTGGGCGGACCGGGGACGAATAAGNAGATCTTACCTGTANCGGACATGCCACTTGAACTNGTTATCTCGGACCTCGANGGGACGATCCTGGAGACGGAAGACTACCACCGCAGGGCTTATAACGTNCTGTTTGAGGAGCTGGGATTGACGCGGAGNTGGAGCNGGGAGGATTACAGCTCCCGNCTTGCAACCATGGGGGGNGGAAANTTTCGGGANATNATGGNCTGGCTCGACCAGNNAGAGGAGCCCCGGGAAGAGGCCAGCAGGAGGCTCTATGCACGNAAGACCGANCTCTANGTGGANCTGATCCTGAATGANCTTCACGGCGGAAAACTGTCTCCNCGTCCGGGGGTCGAGCGCCTGTTCGAGGAGATCCTGGAATCGGAAATCCTGCTGGCAATAGGATCAGCCTGTGTGAAGTGGGCGGCNGAGAAGGTTCTCGAGGCGACCCTTGGCGAAGCNCTGGTGGACTCCCTGGCCACGATATGTGCNGGNGATGATGTGGCATCCAAGAAGCCCGATCCGGCCATATATTTGCTCGTCGCCGAGCGCTGCGCAGTGAAGCCGGGGAACTGTCTCGTGCTTGAGGACACCGGGCACGGGCTGCAGGCCGCACTGGGCGCGGGCATGAGCTGCATTGTCACGCCAAGTGAGCTGGCCCGGAATGACTCATTTTCCGGAGCGACGATGAGGNTAGAGAGCCTGGAGGGTGTTGGCCTCTCCAGCCTGCAGAAAATGTGGCCNGGGCCGCAGGAGTCGTGATTGCAGNATGGCTGCTTGTAAGGCGCGCTNTCGTNTGGGATGAAGGTCTCGATGATNCGCCTGACNCCGCTGCTGATCCTCTCCCTGGCATCACCCGNGCACGCAGTTGATCGCCCCAATATTCTCTTCGCGATTTCAGATGACCAGTCGTGGATGCATGCCGGTGCCTATGGAGACAAGGGAACGAGGACCCCGGCCTTTGACCGGGTCGCCCGGGAAGGGGTCCTTTTTACCCATGCCTTTACCTCCTGTCCGTCCTGCATGCCGTCTCGAACCTCCATCCTGACGGGGCGGAACATGTGGGAGACCGGACCGGGTGGGAACCTGATGGGAACCCTNAAGGCGGACTATGCCCTCTTTTCGCTGTTGCTGGAACAGGCGGGTTATCAGCTGGGTGCTACCGGAAAGACATGGGGTCCGGGCAGGNTGGAGGGATTTGATCCGAAGGGTGAGNAGGCACTCCCGTCCCGTTCCTATTCATCGGCCCAGACCGAGTCTATTCTGGGGAAGTCCTTCCATGAACGAAAATTGAAGAAGGGAAGGAAGGGAATGAGTAATCTCGATTACGCGGCCAATTTCGCCGACTTCCTNGCCTCGAGAGACCGCGAGAAGCCCTTTTTTTTCTGGTATGGCTCGAATGAGCCTCATCAAGGGTATGAGGTGGGCGCNTGGAAGAAAGCAGGTAAAAGACTNGAAGACGCCCTGGTTCCGGGATGCCTTCCAGACGACCCGGCGATACGGGGGGAGTTCCTCGATTACGGGTTGGAAATCGAGCATTTTGACGAGCATCTCTCCNGGATGCTGGAGATGCTCCGGAANGAGGGCCTGCTGGAGAATACCCTCATCGTAGTGACCAGCGACCACGGTAATCCCATGCCTCGNTCCAAGTGCAACCTGTATGACTCGGGNACGCGGGTTCCCCTCGCGGTGAGGTTTCCGGGGCCCGCCGGGGAAGGCAGGTCATGTGANGACTTTATCAACCTGGTGGATCTGGCTCCTACCTTCCTGACCGCGGGCGGGGTGACCATTCCTGCGGGGATGAAGGGAAGGCCCCTCCAGTCGGTCCTCTCGCGGAACNCCGGNTCTCATGAGTTTCGTGATTTCGTGGTGACCGGTTTCGAACGGCATATTATCTGCCGTCGTAATGGCGTGGGTTATCCGGCCCGCGCGATCCGGACAAAAAAGTTTTCCTATATCCGTAATTATGAACCTGCTCGCTGGCCNGCTGGAGACCCTGATTTCGTNTCCTCCCANCAGGGTTTTATCGGTGACTGTGATCGAGGNGCGGCCAAGTCCTTTCTCATGCACAACTGCAACCGCAGCGATATTGCNCCCTATTACCTGCTCTGTTTCGGACGCCGTGCGGGCGAGGAACTCTATGACATGGAAGCGGACCCTCATCAGTTGCACAATCTGGCCGGGAANGAAGAGTTTGCTGAAGTAGTATCCTCCTTGAGAGGGAAGATGGAGAGCCATCTGCGTGCTACGGGAGATCCTCGCATGCGTGGGCATAGCCCGTGGGACCACTACGATTTCACGGATAAGAGGATTTTCCGCAATCCGCGCTGGAGGNAGGAAGGGCTTGNAACAGGCNGGCTCGGAACNCCGAGGTAGTCTGTCTTCAACCGGCTACTGAATCGTCGATCATGCTGGACAAGGGGCGTGCCCCGCAGGGCATTTCACNATGCCCCNCGCCGATCCGGACGCCCCCGGGGGTGAAGCTCATGACCGGGACCTCAAATATCCGCAACTGCGCCCAGGGCGGCCCGCTCGACCCCAGGGTCACTACTTTTGCGCACCTGCTCAGGAAGAAGGGTTATGCGACCTGCGTGGCGGCAAGTGGCAGCTTCTCGGGGGGCTGAAANGGNCAAATGCGTTCGACTTTGATGAGTATTGGCTCTGGCAGCTCATCCGGCGGCCGAGCCGCTTCCCGAGGGCGGGCCCGAAGGCCGAAGGCATCCGTGAAAAAGCCCTCGTGGTGTTCATGGGGGACGATGGGGCGAACAAGCCGGTCGCTTTCGCCATGGAGGGGCGCAAGGTGGCGGAGTGAAGNGTGCCATGCACGATAGTGGAAACCGGGTTCCCTGCNTGGCCAGTNGGCCGGGGACCATTCCGGNGGGAGATTCTCGATCCTNGTGATTTTNTTCCCACCCTCCGTGAGATGAGTGGGGCTTCTGTGATGCGTGAACGGTGTTCGCCCGGCACTGTTCCGGGTGAGGAAGATCCTGCCTGAAAAACTGCCTCATATCAGAAATCCGGGAGACGTTTGATCCATCAGTGCTTGCCGATCGGACGGTGGATGAGTTATAGGATCTNCCCGCTCACCCCGATTTCCAGGTCCGGAGTCTCCTGCGGGCCCCGGCAGCGCACCCCTACACCACCAATGAAAGCGCAACCCTCGGCCGAGGCTGGGGGGGTGCCCAAGCCATCCCTCGAAGCTGTCTTTGAAGCGGAGCAGAGTCCGCTTCTTCGCTACGCTTATGGACTGGTGGGGCGGAGGGAAGTGGCGGAAGACCTGGTGCAGGATGCGTTCATGCGCCTGCAACAGCACTGGGCGGAAGTCCGGACTCCCCGGGCCTGGCTCTTCCGGTGCGNGCGCAATCGGGCCTACAACTACAACCGCGACCGCAAGCGTGAAACCCTCGCGGACCTTCCCTCGTCGGAAAGGGTTGAAGGAAGCGCTCCCGACGTGAAGGTTGAACGNACCCAGGAATCTCCGGATGATNTTCTGGGGCGGTTGGAGGCGGCGGGCGTTTTGCATGTCCTGGTGAGCGAGCTCGAAGAACGCGACCGTGAGATGCTGCGGATGAAATATGTGGAAGGCCTGAGCTATGCCCAGATCAGTGAACGGACCGGGATGAGCGTTGGAAATGTCGGGTGGCGACTGCATCATGTTCTGAAGGGACTTGCAGACTCGATGAGGAAGGCCGGGGTGGAGGGAGCCCGGGGATGATGCAGGCGGCGGGAGCCGAATTGATCCAGCCGGTCGGAATCAGAGGAATGGCTGATAGCGCCTTGGAAGNGCGNCCTTTCGTNTGGNGACACCAAGAAGNAGGNANACCCCTGATGAGCGCGNGGGGTGCGGGATGAGGCGTTCGCGAGTATNTGAGGGCCCTCCCGGAAGGAGTNAATTTGTCAGAGCTGTCCCTTGGGCCGCTTGTTGGCCTTGAGGGTGGCATCGAATTTCCTCCCGAGGCNTCGGAGGCGGTCGGCGACCCCGGGATGGTCCCGGGAAACGTCTTTTTTCTGGCCGACGTCGGCCTGGAGGTCGAAAAGCGCGAGCGGGGTGTTTTTCTGCTGGTANGGCCCCGGAATTCCATCNTGGCCGGGCTTGTCCTTCAGGCTGCGGTANGAATGAGGGAAGTGAAGGACCCACTTGCCGGACCGCACGGCCTGAAGTTGATCACCCCAGTAAAAGAAGTAAGCCTCGTGCGGGCTCCCGGCGGTGGCTGGGTTGGTGAGAAGGGAGCTGATATCCTTGCCATCGATGGGGTGGNCTGGACCCTTGGCCTGGACAAGNGCCTGGATTGTAGGGAAAAGGTCAATGTGCATGGCGGGAGTGTGGCAGACCTCCCCGGGCCTGACCTTTGCAGGCCAGCGAACGATGCAGGGAACCCGCTGGCCGCCCTCCCAGGTTGNGCCCTTCCCCTCCCGAAGGGGGCCGGCGCTCCCGGCACGGTTTCCGTAGCTGAGCCATGGGCCGTTGTCGCTGGTGAAGAGAACAAGGGTATTCTGGTCAATACCGTATTGNCTGAGGGCGGCGAGGACCTGTCCCACGGACCAGTCGATTTCCATGATAACGTCACCGTAGAGTCCNTGCTTCGACNTGCCCCTGAATTTGTCTGAGACGAAGAGAGGAACGTGGGGCATTGAATGGGCGAGATAGAGGAAGAAAGGTTTCTCCCGGTTGCGCCTGATGAAGTCGACGGCCCTCTCGGTGTAGGAGGTTGTCAGGCTCACCTGGTCTGCAGGAGTGACCTCCTCGTTGATGATCCTGTTGCCCTCGATCATGGGCAGATGGGGCCAGCGCTGGAGACGTTTCTCCATGGGAAGGTGGCGCACGCCCGGATGATGAGGCCACATGTCGTTGGAGTAGGGTAGTCCGTAATACTCGTCGAAACCGTGTTGGAGGGGCAGGAATTTTTCCCGGTGACCCAGGTGCCACTTTCCGAAGAGGGCCGTGGCGTATCCCTTCGTCTTGAGCATTTCCGGGATGAGGACTTCCTTGGGATTAATGCCTCCGGTTGACTTAGGCCCTGGCGCCCCNANCATGCCGATACGGTTGGGATAGCAACCGGTCAGGAGGCCTGCCCGGGAGGCTCCACACACTGCCTGGGGCACATACCAGTTCGTGAAGCGCAGGCCCTCTTCGGCCATCTTGTCGAGAAAGGGGGTCTNGAATTCGGTTGCTCCGAACTTGCCGGTATCTGCGTANCCCTGGTCGTCGGTCATGATGATGATGACGTTGGGCAGCCTGTCAGCNGCGGCCTGGGCCCGGGNCGGCTGCNAGAAGGCGCAGAGCGTGAGGAGGAGAGGGACGAGAGGCAGGGATTTCATGGTGAGGGTGGGATGGNGCGGTCCGGAACGNNCACGGGNGGGACATGGAAGGGGAATCGTCCTCCCGGAGGAAGCGATAAATGTCGAAGATGAGAACCGTGGAGCAGCCGCGACCGGGCAGGGACAGCCCGGTCCTTGCTGCTGCCGGNACCAGCGATGGACGGTGGGTGCGAGGCGGTGAGTTGCACTCGGGCGTGAGATAGGTTGGAATCCGGCCGTGAGGTTCTTGTGTCCGTCATGCAATCAAGCTCTTCTGGCGCAGCAGCAGGCGTCCGAATCGCAGGTGAAGTGTCCGTTTTGCGGGGCCAGTTGTACTGTGCCGGCGCTGGGAAACGCCCCGGCTCCGGGAGCCGTTGCNCAGAANGACAGGCCGAAGCCGGANGGNTNGGGAGGCCGCTCNTGGGGAAGTGCNGNTACCAGTGAGCTCTGGCTCGGGCTCGGGATTGGAGCGGCCATCTCGNTTGGGTTTCTTTCCCTGCTTCTCCCCTTCAAGGACGACTACTTTGGCGAGCTTTTTCTCGATCGCGGGTGGGTGCCTTACATCCTGGTGCTCTTTCTCGGGTGGGCGATGGGAATTCTCATCCTCAAGTACCGCCGGCTCCAGGTGGAGAGGCGGGCACTCATCATGGACGTNTTGCCGTTCTCCATCTCGGATTCCATCACCCCGCAGAATGTGGATGAATTCCTCCACTACCAGGCCACTCTTCCGGGCAAGCTGGCAGACAGCTATATGTTGCGCAGAATCCGGCGGGGACTGGAGCATTTCAAGGCGCGGGAGAGTAATCCGGAGGTCGCCGGCATGATGGAGATGCAGTCCGAGATTGATGCGGGCAAGATCAGCGGGAGCTACACCCTGGTGAAGGTTTTTCTCTGGGCTATCCCGATCATGGGGTTCATCGGGACGGTGCTGGGGATCTCCACTGCGATTGCAGGCNTGGCAGGAGGAATGTCGGGGACCCAGGAAATGACTTCCCTCATGGACCAGCTCACGGATGTGACGGTGGGACTGGGGGTCGCCTTNGATACCACCCTCGTGGCGCTCTGCATGAGCATCCTGCTTAGCTTCCCGGCCAGCGGCATGCAGAAAGCGGAAGAAGATCTCCTGGCGGCGGTGGACAGCTACTGCCTCGAAAATCTCCTGAAGCGTCTCAGCGATGCAGGGGGGCTCTCGGACGTGGCAGACAACACCAGGGCCCTGGCCAATGCCCTGGCCCCGGTCCTTGCGGAGAGTCAGCAGGATCTCCTTCGCCAGCTGAGAGAGGTGGGAGAAGGCATGGCGGAGGGCCAGGCCCGGCAAGTGGAGCTCGTCGAGCAGACCACCGCAGCGATCCTGGCTCAGCGAACGGTAATCGAGGAAAAGGTGGAGATCATGGCCAGGAANCTCGAGGAGGAGTCCAAGCACACCCTGGAGGCGACTTCCGAGCGGGTGAAGGCCTCCTTCCAGGTCCTTGCNGATGGGATGAAGGANCTNAACAAGGTTNTGCGGGACCTGGATGGNAAGCAGATCAAGATCGAGAAGAAACGAAAGTGGTTTTGAACAGGGACAAGTAATCCGGGCGAAACGAGACTGAGACGATGGCCAGAGTACGAGCATCCGGGGGACCGGAGATATCCCTTTTCCCTTTTCTGAGCATTCTCGCATGCCTGATCGGGGCTCTNACCATCCTGATCGTTGCGCTCAGTGTTTCCGAGATCCTCCAGGGTCGGAAGGATGAAGCAGTGGCNCGGGCGGAGGACTATGTTGCCCTGCAGGCAAAGGTAGCGGAGCAGGAANCCGAGATCGTGANAAAGAAGGAGGAACTCCGGCGCACTCATGCAACGGCCATGGAACTTGCCGAGCTCCAGCCCCAGATTGTCGCGGTTCAGGAGGATCTCAAGTCTGTCCAGGAGGATGCGGCCAAGTTGCCGCCTCTTCTCCGCCAGGTAGAAGAGGCGAAATTGGAGCGGGACCGCGTGCAGGATGANAGGAAGAAGGTGGAAGCCGGACTGATCGAGGGCAGGGAAAGGCTTGGTGAGCTGGCAAGGAGGAAGGGAAGGGGGCTGCCACTCAAGATACTCTCGACCTCAAGTTACTTCCGGCGGGTGCGACCTGTTTTCATGGAGGCAAGGAAGGACAGGCTGGTCATCCACAGTCCGTCGCAGCGGGTCGAGGTGCCCCGNGCGGGAATGGTCTCCAACCCCAAGTTCCGGCAGGCCGTGGAGTATGTTGCATCGAAGGAAAACCGCATCATCGTGTTCCTCGTCCGTGATGATGCCCGCTCAAGTTTCTACCAGGCCCAGACTTTCGCCCGCGCCAATGGGGCNGTGACGAGCAAAGTTCCCCTCCTCGGCGGNGGAGACCTNGACCTCGGGGAGTTTTTCAACCGCAAGCGCTGAGACCATGGCCCGGCGAAGAAAGGACAGCGGCGCAATGGGGAGTTTGGACTCCCTNCTGGACACCATGACCAACGTGGTGGGTGTCCTCATCGTGGTCCTGATCGTGACCCAGGTGAATGTTTCCAGCGCGGCCAAGCGAATCAGGGCCAACCTGCCGGAAGTGACTGTTCCCATGGTGGAGGAACTGCGCGAGAAGGAGAAGGCGGTGCAGCAGGAGCTGGCCAGCCTGCAGGAGCCCGACAAGGTCGAGGCCCGGGAGGTGGAGATCGCCAGGGAGAAACTGCGGGCGCTCAGTTCGCGTCTCAAGGATGCGAAGAAGGAGCAGGCCCGGTTCAAGAAGCTGGATCTTGAGCTTGCAGTGATTGAGCAGGACGTCGAGCAGCTACGGGAAAAACTGGAAGNGGAGGGGGGAGAACTGGCACAGGTGCGCAGCCAGGTGGAGACGANCCGGGATGAGCTCGTGAAACGGAAGCCCAAGCTGGTGCGCCTTCCCAATCCGCGTGTCCCGGAAAAGGAGGCCAAGGAGGTTCGCCTGATTGTCCGGGGAGGGCGCCTGNTCCATTTTGACCGGGCGTCCATTCTTGATNCGATCGCTGCCAAANTTCGGCCAAGAAAGGACCTTCTCTCCCGTGATCCGAAATACAAGAACCGCTATGACCGGGACAAGATCATGCCGGTGCTCGAAAGTTTGCAGGAGAGCAATCCTCTCTTCAGGTATGAGTTCAAGTTGNATGAGAACGGACACATCCATCTTTATTGTTTCCCGCGGGACGGGAAGGGCGAGACGGTGGCGGACCTGGCCAATCCGCAGGCGAGGGGCAACCGGGTCATGGTGGCGGCTTCCTTTGAGAGGGATTATCTCCGGTTCTTCGTGACCAGGGACTCGTTCGAGCAGTATATCGCCATGCGTCGGATCGCGGAAGACAAACAGATTCCGGTGGGATGGATTTTTGCCGACGACGTGGTGCGCCAGACCCTGAANCTCGGTGAGCGNCGGATCTGGGCCACCCCTGACCCGGACTGGAAACCCCCGGCCCCGGGCAAGGGTAACAAGCCCCAGCCCCAGAAAAAACCCACCGAGGATATCCTGGACTGACCGGGANGGTCAGGGCCTTTGGTCGCTTATTGCCACCGGTAGGCGGTCAGGCCCTTGAGATCNCGGATGTAGATTTCGTTGCCACACACGGCAAGGTGAGCCCACGTAGGGCGCCCGCTGACCTCCACCTTGCCCGCGGACCTGAATCCCTTCGGATCCGCTTTGATGAGCATGAGATACCCCCGNCTATCAAGCGCAAGGATGTGCTTGTCGTTGGCCACCATCGACCAGTAGTCCCCGTAAACATCGCCGCTGGACCAGAGCACCTTCTTCTTGTCGGGGTCNAGGCAGTGGAAGCGTTTGTCGCGACCGTGCATGTAGACCAGGCCGTCCACCACGACGGGAGAGGACATGTAGCCCTCCAGCTTGTGCTGCCAGAGCGGAGAGATGTCCTGCTTCGTTTCCGTGCTTTTCACCCCGAACCAGAAGGTTCCGCCCCCATAGGTCGAAGTAAAGACCCTGTCTCCNACGATGGTCGGAGTAAGGATGTTCATGCCCCGGAAGGCCTTGACNGGCGTTTTCCAGATGACCTTTCCNTCGTGCGGTGAAATCCCGGCCAGTTCCATGCGGGTCTGGACAATGATCTGGTCCCGCTTGCCGATTCTGGCCCGGACAGGAGANGAAAAAGCAGATCCGAACATGGCTCTCTCGTCAGCCAGAACCTTCCAAACGGTCTCCCCGTCATCCTTCCGGATCTTGCGCAGGGCGCTNCCGACCTGGACGTAGAGATGATCCTTNTCGAGGAGGGGGGAGCATACGAATCCGAATTGTGGTTTCGGGGTTTTCTCCTTNCGAGGGAAGTCCACCCGCCACTGTTCCTTCCCGGTAGCGAGGTCGAGGGCGACCAGGACATCAAGCATTCCCCCGACGTAGATGTTCTTGCCGTCTGATGCAGGTGAGCTGCGCACCCAGCTCCCGTTCTTGGCTGCGAAAAAGGGAACCTTCATCGCTCCTGCCCACGAGCTCTCCCAAAGTTGTTTTCCGGAGTCGCGATCGAAGGCCCTGACGATCTCATTCTTCTTGGACCGCGTCTCGACCGTGATGATGCGATTCCCCGTCACAATCGGTGATGCATAGCCCTCGGCGAGATCAACCGACCAGAGTTTCTTGAGGTTGCTTTCCTTGAGGGTAGCAGGCCACTCCTTGGCTGAATCGTGGATTTGGCCGTCCCGCGTGGGGCCCCGCCATTGTAGCCAGTCGGGCCGGGCAGCAGTGGCGGAGGAAACCGCCAGGGAGAGGACAAGGAGGAGGAAAAATAGGTTCATCTGGGAAGGAAGGTGCGGGTTGCAGAGGNGCTNTGCACTTTCGTGCGANTNCCCAGTAAACGGGCCCAGAATGCCTTNTGTCAAGGTTTTGTCTATGTTTNTCAGTGCATCTCNACTGNACAGGAGCCCAGCCCGCCCCGGAAGTAGTTGAACTGGACGTTCGGATGATCGGCCAGGAGGGACATGGGAACGGCGGAATCCGCAAGGCCCTTTGAGATCATGAAGGCGGTCAGCCGCTGGCCNAGAGGATTGTCGTGGGTTCCGGCGTGCCAGATAGAAACCTTCTCGGCCTGCCAGGTCTCGACAGGCCCCACGGTGACAGCCTGACTTGGAACCATGGTGATATTGCCACCACCNGAGGTNCGGGCGTTCTGTGCAAGGGTGATGGGATGAAGCTCAACCACACGGGTAGCGAGCTTGCGGTATTCCTCCGGCGGTGGCGGTGCGTCGAGGTAGTCTCCTTCGCGGCGAAGTGGATCGTTGAAGGCCCAGTGCTTGATATCACCNTGGCCGCCCTGCATGACGGCGCAGCGAACCGCCCCGCCCCACGAATCGGCATAGGGTTGGGTATCGGCNGCCGGGAAGTGGAGGTTTTCCTCGGGGAAGCCCGGTTCGATGCGATTGAAACACAGCTCCCGGTCTGCTCGTTCGAAGGAAAGAGGATGGTCNAGAGAGACTGCCNTCCCGTCTTCTCCGATCCATTCGTCCATTCCCCAGAAGTGACCATGGGAGACATTGATGCCGAGCTCATTGACGAGCCGGGCGACGAGGGGCAGCTGTTCGGTAGGACCGATTGGCCCGCAGATGCCGACCGGGTTGTCGGCGGTCGCCTGNCGCCACGCATCAATATACTCNAGAGCCTCGGCAAGATAGAAATCTTCAAGGGTNTCGTANNTTACGACGCGGAATCCCGGACGACTGAGTTGTTCGAGGTCTTTCCCGGTGAGCCGGGCGGCATCCTGGATAATGGTGGGATCGAGGGTCGTGTAATCCCACCAGGAGGGAGAAATCTTGGATTGAGGTCGCATTTCAGTCGGNGATTCAGGAATCGGGGTTGCTTCTGGTGACATACTTTTCACCGAGGATCTCCCGGAGAGGATCCTCGTCGCGGGCNGAGAACCCGAGGTGGAGGTGCCGCTGCCATCCCTCCGCGTGGTGGAANCGCCCCGACATCATGCCNACCCGGAGGGCTAGTTCGTCGAGAACCCTGAGGTAGGAGTCGGCGCCCTGGGACTTGTCGAGCCAGTCTTTCTGGGAGGCATGGGCGGCAAGGGCTTCCCGCTGGGTCTCGAAGACGGANCCGGTGTCAACAAATGACTCGACTGGACTGGGGCGGCGCAGGGGGTCGCAAAGNCCATGGGGGACCGAGTGGTAAATGAAAACGTCCTCGGGGTAGGTGTCCCGCGAAGGCGGATCGGTCACGAAGTTGGGCATNCCGTGGGTGAATCCCGCGGTGACTGCCAGGCGGCAGGTATTGGTGTGGTCCTCCATGTAGTCCTGCGGGGGGTGGGTGAGGATGATTGATGGTTTCACCTGCCTCACCAAGCCCGCGACCTTGCGCAGCGTGGGGAGGTCATAGAAGATCTCAAGATCATCGCGGATGGGGGGATGAAACCTGGCTCCCAGTATTCCNGCAGCCTTTTTTGCCTCCGCGAGGCGCACGCGGCGCGTCTCTTCTGCATCCATTTCCACCGAGCCGCAACTTCCGGTGGAGAGGTTAAAGTAGTGTGTTTCAAATCCGGCCTCCCTGAGGAGGAGNAGGGTGCCAGCCCCGAAGTATTCGATATCATCGGGGTGGGCGAAGATGGCGAGGGCGGTTCTTCGCACGGCGTGCAGGATGGGATGTCTGGTTGGCCGGGTGTGTTTCTGTTACGGACGCCTAGAGTCTCACGGGGCTTCCGCTGGCCGCGCTCCGGTCTGCGGCAAAGAGAACCCGGAAGGTCCTGAGAGCCTCCTCATAGCTGGTCAGGGGCATGTCCTCCTGCCTGTCGAGGGCGTCGAAGAAGGCCTGGAACTGGTCCTGGTAGGGATGGTCCGCAACGTCGCCGGAATCTGCGAGGGCCACGGGGAGCTTGGCCCAGGCCTTGTCCCGGAGGTGAAGCCTGGAGGAATAGAGTTTGTCGTCGAGGATGCTGCCCTCACTGCCACAGAGCTGAGTATGAAAGTAATATGGCATGAGGCAGTCAATCACACTGGCGCACTTGCCTACTGCTCCATTCCTGAACTTCAGGATCGTGGTCGTCGTGGTGGGGTATTCGTAGCTGGCAAAGATTTCGTTTGATGACTGGGCGTTGTAGGCCATGACCTCCTCGACTTCCGACCCCATGCAGAGAAGGAGGGCGTCGAGGGCGTGACAGCCGGCGGAGAGCAGGGAGCTTCCTCCGTTCTCCCGGCTGGTATTCCAACGGTATTGTCCATACCAGGGTCCGATGCCGTGGTAATAGTCGATCTCCCCGTAGTGAAGGTCCCCAAGCAGGCCCTCATCGATGATGGACTTGATGGTTGTGAACTGGGAAATGAAACGCAGCTCGAAGCAGACGCAGGTGCGGGTTTTTTGTGCCTTGAAGACGCTGCTGATTTCCTCCGCATCCTCGAGGTTCAGGGTGATGGGTTTCTCCAGGATGACTTGTTTGCCCGCCTGGGCAGCTGCGATGGCCTGCTCCTTGTGCTGCGCCGGGTAAGAAGTGATGTCCACCACGTCGATGGAGTCGTCAGCGAGGAGATCCTCCACCCTGTTGAAGACCCTGATCTCACCCCCGTGGGTCGCAGAGAGCTCGGCGGGATCCAGCTCGCGTGAGGAGTAGACAGCGGTGACGTTGCCTTGAGTGGTGTTGTTGATGGCCTCGATGTGGGCAGTGGCGGCCCATCCATAGCCAATGACGCCGACGTTGTAGCTGCTGCTCATAATCGGTAAGGATGCGAATTCGAGCGCAATTGAACAGGAGGAAAGTGGGTGGGTGGACGGGTGACGGGTCTGGAAACCCGGCTGGGGCTGCAGGGCCCTGAAGACCGGTGATTTATCCAAGTCCCCGGGAACGCCGGAGTCTGGGACTGCGAGGCCGGACGCGCCATGCTTGTGGCGGGGCATTCCATTGTTTAGCATCGGCTGATGGTCCGGTTCGTGTTTTCCTTCGCGTTCCTCTTCCCGGGAGGTGGTGCGGCCCTCTGGGCTGCGGCCCCGGAGCTGGCGTCCCACCCCCTGGAGGAAGAGGAGGCCCTGGCCAGCATCCGGGTCCCCGAGGGCTACCTCGTGGAACTGGTAGCAGCTGAGCCTGCGGTGAAGGATCCGGTCGCCTTCGACTGGGATACCCGGGGACGTCTCTTCGTGGTGGAGATGGCCGATTACCCGCTGGGAGCGGGCGGCGAAGGCAGGTCAGGTGGGCGCGTTCGGCTGCTCGAAGATCGCGACGAGGATGGCCGTTACGAGCATTCCATCCTCTTCGCGGAGGGTCTGAATTTCCCCAACGGGATCCTGACCTGGCGTGGCGGAGTGATCGTGACCGCAGCCCCTGACGTCATCTTCCTGCAGGACCGGGATGGCGATGGCAGGGCGGATGAACGGGAGGTTCTTCTAACGGGACTCTCGCAGGGCAACCAGCAGTTGCGGGCGAACGGCCTGCGCTGGGGATTCGACAACTGGGTCTACGTGGCGGCCGGCGGGCATCATGGAGGTCACGCCGCGAACACGGTAGTGCATTCCTCGCGGGCGAGCCTCGAGGTCAAGGTGGGAAGTCGTGACTTTCGTTTCAGGCCGGATACCGGTGAACTGGAACCGCAGAGCGGCCCGTCGCAGTTCGGGCGGAACAGGGACGACTGGGGGCGCTGGTTTGGAACGCAGAACTCGCGCCCGCTCTGGCATTACGTCCTGCCTGATCACTACCTGCGGCGCAATCCCCACCTCGCTGCGCCGGACGGGCGGGTGCAGCTTCCGGGCCAGTTGAACCCGCCGGTCTATCCGGCGAGCCGACCGCAGAAACGGTTCCACAGTTTTGAGCAGGCGGGCCACTACACCTCTGCCTGCAGCGGAATGATTTACCGGGACACCTACCTTTTCCCCGGGGGGTTTTCGGAAGAGGTATCGGCCAATGCCTTCGCCTGCGAGCCTTTCCATAATCTCGTGCAGCACCTGTTGCTTGAGCAGCAGGGGGTCACCTTCAGGGGGAAGCGGATGGGCCAGGAGAAGGAGCCGGACTTTTTCGCAAGTAGCGATCGATGGTGTCGTCCCGTCATGGTTCGGACGGGTCCGGACGGTTGTCTCTGGGTAGCGGACATGTACCGCTACATGATCGAACATCCGGATTGGCTTCCCAAGGAGGGAAAGGAAGAGTTGTTGCCTCACTACCGGGCGGGGGAGACCCGGGGCCGGATTTATCGGGTGCGCAGGCGCGACAGTCCACCGCCCGGCATTCCGCTCCTGGCTGGCCGTGAGCTTGCCGAGGTGGCCTCCCAGCTTCGTTCATCGAACGGCTGGGTGCGCGACAAGGCTCAGCAGGAGCTCCTCTGGAGAGCCGACCGGTCAGCCGTGCCCCTCATGCGTGCGCTGGTGGGTGGCTCGCAAGCTCCGGGAGCCTGTCCGCACGCTCTGGGAGTGCTGGAAGGGCTGGACGCGGTGGCCGAGGACGACCTGATCAGGGCCCTGGGTGACGTCCATCCCGGAGTGCGGGAAGTGGCCCTGCGCTTTGCGGAGCGCCACGCCGCTCCCTCGGTGATTGCGGCGGCCCTGCGTCTCGTTGACGACGAGGATCCCAAGGTCCGTATGCAGCTCGCCTTTTCGATCGGCGCCTTCCCTCCTTCCGATGCCTGCAGCCAGGCCCTGGCCAGCCTGTTGCTGCGGGATTACGGGGAACCCTTTGCCGTCATCGCAGCCTTGAGTTCGGCCCTGGCCCATCTCGATGGGCTCAAGGCGGTTCTCAGCAGGTCTGGGGATGCCAAGTTGGGAGTGGTGGCGAGGCCCCTGGTCGAGATTCTCCTGCGGGCGGGCAGGGGAGAGGAGATGATCCAGTTCCTGGTTCCAATCCTTGACCGGGCCCGTAAGGCGCTGACGGCCGAGACGGTCGCTCCATGTGTCGAGCTGAATCGATTGCTGAAGGCAGAAGAGGCAAGAATCAGGAAACTGAGGAAGGACAGGCCGGTTCTCTTCGAGGAACTCGATCGCATCGAAGCTGATTTGCTGGTGCGGGCGAGGGCGATGATCGAGGGTGAGCGTGGAGAGATGAAGGACCAGCTGGCGGCCGCCGCCCTGCTTGCTCAGCATCCGCAGTTCTGCGCGTTCGCGCTGGAGTTCCTCGGGGGAAAACTTGTTCCGGAAACCCCGCCTCATACGGTGCGGGCCGCACTCGTCGCACTCGGCGGGACGGGGCAGGAAGAAGTGGCTGCTCTGATCCTGGAGAAGTGGTCCCAGCTCTCGCCCCTTGCCCGTGGTTGGGCGGTCGATGAACTCTTCTCTAGATCGGGATGGACGAAAGCCCTGCTGGGAGCGTTACAAAGCGGCAGGGTCAAGCCGGCCGACCTCGACGTGACCCGCCGGCTGCGGCTCGGTCAGCATCCAGACGGGGAGGTCCGCAAGGCGGCGTTGACTCTGTTCGAGAGCGCGCCCTCCTCCGCGCGGCAGAGGGTGGTGGAAACTTTTCGACCTGCCCTGGACCTGAAGGGAGCAGCCTCCAGAGGAGAGGTGGTTTACCGGAATCTCTGCCTGGCCTGTCACCGCCGCGGGGTGGAAGGACGGCAGGTGGGCCCGGACCTGAGAACTGTCCGGGAGCATCCACCGGAGAAGCTCCTGGTCAACATTCTCAATCCAAACGTCGACATCCAGCCCGGGTATCACGCCTACAATTGTGAAATCAAGGGCGGGGAGGTTCTCTTTGGCCTGCTGGCATCCGAAAATGCGGTGAGCATCACCTTCAAGCTCCCTGACGGGAGCACAAGGGTGATTCTGCGCAGTGATCTCAAGAGCCTCAGAAGCGTTAATCTTTCGCTCATGCCCGACGGGCTTGAGGAAGGTCTCACCCTGCAGGAGATGGCGGACCTGATTGCGTTTTTAAGGTCGTGAGGAGGGAGGGCGTCCTTCTGGGGCGGATCCTCCGGCCTAGAGCGGCGGAAGAGGGGCGGGCTCTGTCTCCGGAAGAGGCGGAACGGGAGCAGGCAGGGGTGAACCGGTTCCGGGCGCGTCACGGTCGCCGGGGCTCTTCCCTGGGTCGGAACCAGGTTCGGCCGGGGCGGGGTCAGGGGTTGGGATCCCGGCTGGGGCTGGCTGGCCGAGAAGCTCCCGCAACTCACGTTTCACCTTGCGCACGGCGTAAAAGCGTTTCTGAGCCTTGGCGATGACGAGGGAGCTCTCCGAAATGCCCCTCGCGTCGGGAGTCCAGTTTGCGGCAGCTGAGGCCTTGAGCTGGTGATCGAGCAGGGCGGTGCCTTGTTCAAAGCCACGCAGAAGCCGCTCGGCCTCCCGGCTCCAGATCTGGGCGTTGTAGTGGGTGGTGGAGAGCCGGGCCTTGTCTCCGAACTGCTTGGCCTTGGTGAGCTGGTCCTGGTAGCTGCTGTCGAGGCGGGCGATCGTCTTGGTGACCAGCTCGAGCTCGTTGAGGAGAAGCTCTATCTTTTCGAGAAGGGTAAAGACCTCCTGGTTGGGTACGAGATATTCGTCGCTCATGGTGGCCAGGGCCCTGCAGGCCTGAGCGAACGGCTCGTCGTATTTTTGATTCCAGGTTGCGACGGCCACGGCTTCGTCTCCCCAGATGGCCTTGAGCCGGGCGTTGAAGCGGTCGCGTGCCTCCGGGGCAAGATCGTAGAAGTGGCTGTTGTTGCTGGAGATGACTCCACTGGTGAGGACCTTGCCATCCGGCACTCCGAAAATGTTGCGTCGACGGTCGGAGGGAAGTTCCTCCTCGGTGAAAAGGGCACGTTCTCCGCCGTAGTGATCCCAGAAGAACTGGGAGTATGCAATGAGGGCGAGAAGGGTGGTCTGGGCCTGGCGCCTGGGATCCTTCGGATCCGGGGTGATGCGGAATCCGCGCTCGACGGCAGCCTTGACGGCAGGGAGCTTGAGAGCGACGAAGAACTCGGCATCGGTGGAGGTGCCGTTGTCTGGGTTGATGGCTTCCACCAGGAACTGAGTGGCCTGTTCTTCCACATTCATGTCGCGGAGGGTGCTCTGGGCCTTGCGGCGCTGTTCCTTGTATTCCCGCTCAAGGTCGTTCACGAATCCGTTGCGATTAGCGAGAACCTCGTCCCATGCCGCCTTGCCCTGTGTGGCGAGGACATCGAGACCGGAGTAGACTTCGCGCAGAGAGGCAATCGTGACGTGTTCATCGATGGGAACGCGGCGGAGTTCCTGGACTGCCACCTGGATGCGGCCGGCCTGGGCGCGGCGCAGTTTGTAGCGGGCGCGTTCCTTGATGAGGCTCCTGCGCAGCTCGGGGCGCTCCTCGGAAGCGAGCTCCGGGTCAGCAAGGAACTCCTCGTAGCCTGCGATGAGCAGCTGGGCCTCTTGGGCCTCGGCGAGGGTCATTCGTTTCTTTTCATCGAGAGCGGCAAGAAGGGGTTGGTAGTCATCGGCACTGGCAGTGGGGGCCAGAAGGGCGCCAAGGGCGCAGATGGTGGCTACTGCGAGCGCTCGTGCGGGGAGGATCGAGTTGTAGTTCATGGTGCGGAGACGAGTTCGGATCTGCGAGGTAGTATCAGCCTTGGGAGGGGAGGCAAGGTGACATCCTCCCGTATATGAGCCGACACACGGGAATACGGGAGGAAAGGGCCTTTATTGCGCCAATTTTTATCCGGGCCTGGTGGAAAAATTTTTCCTCCACCCCGATCCTGTCCTGATCCAGGGGCCATTCAGACCTGTTCGATGGTTTCCCGGACTCAGGAAGCGGGCGTCACGATGAGATAGTAAGCACCGATTTCGCTGCCATCCGCTGCGATGAACACCGGAGCGAGCTGGTGGGAGCCCTTGGAGAGCCTGGCCGTGAACCTGACCCTGGTCGTCTCGCCGTCGACGGGGGCCGAGGCGATTTCCTTCCCGTCGATGCGGAGGGTGGCCTTCTTGAAGGAGAAGGCCTTGCCCGGGATTTCGCTGAAGGCCTTGCTGGATCCGGGTACGGCGCTGCGAGCGGGCAGCCCTCCGTTGATTGGTTTGTCTGCCTCGGCGGGCCAGCGCCGCAGCTCGAAGGTGTAGGAGCCCTCCCGGATCACCTTCACGGCCCAGTGCCCGACATGGCGGCCCTTTTTCTCGGCCATCCCACGGCGGATGTGTCCCTGGTTCCATGGGGTGCCCCCGCGCCCGATCCAGTCGTGGCTGGTGAGGGAAACTTCCGGGGCGTCTTCGTGGCCNATATAGATTTCCGTGGTCTGGGAGAAGGTGGGCTCGAGCTCGGCCCACCAGGCATCGTAGAAGGCGCGCATCTTCTTGACCTGTCCGGGATGGGCCCCGGCCAGGTCCTTCTTCTGTCCCGGATCTGCGTCAATGTCGTACAACTCGGCGCCGTTGATGAGTCGCCACCTCTCGGACATGACGGCAGACTTGCGCCACTTGATGGGGTCAACCACGCGCTGGGAATCAGTGATCAGGAAGCGATCCGGCCATTTCTGGTCATCTCCCCTGTAGAGGAGACTCCTGAGGGAGACCCCGTCAAACTTGAGTCCGGAGGGTTTGCGGGANGCGCCGCAGAGGTCGAGGATGGTGGGGACGATGTCGACGAAGGAAGTGAGGGTCCTGACGGAGCGCCTCTGGCTGAGCTTGCCCCCAGGCCAGCTGAGGATAAAGGGAACGCGGTGGCCTCCGTCATATTCGCTGCCCTTCCCGCCGCGCATGCCGGCATTGAAAATATTGCGGCCGAGAGTGGTGCCGTTGTCGGTCGTGAAGATGAAGATGGTGTTGTCGGCGATGCCGAGGTCGGCGAGAACCTTGCGAGTACGCCCCACATTGTCATCGATATTGGTAATCATCCCGTAGTAGGCCTGCAGGGGAACGCTCCGGTCCTTGTACATATCCATGTATTTCTGCGGACAGTGCAGCGGCCCGTGTGGGGCGTTGGTGGAGATATAGGCAAAGAACGGCTTTTTGCTGCGGGCGCATTCCTGGATGAACCTGATGCCGTAATCGAAGAAGACGTCGGTGCAGAACCCCTTGGCGGGGGTGATCTTCCTGTTGTGCCAGTAGTGGCCGCCAAAATAGTTGTTGTCCCAGAGGTCGGGGGTCTGTCCCACTCCGCCCCCGCCATGCCGGTAGACCTCGGTGAANCCACGGTCCTCGGGGCGGTAGGGATAATTGTCCCCGAGGTGCCATTTNCCGAACATGCCGGTGGCGTAGCCATTGTCCTTGAGAAGTTGCCCGAGGGTGACTTCGTTCTCCCGAAGCATCGAGCGGCCGTTGATGGTGTGCCAGACCCCGGTGCGGTTCGTCCAGTGGCCGGTGAGCAGTCCGCAGCGGGTGGGAGAGCAGGTGGGGGCCACGTGGTAATCATCGAGGGAGACCGCCTCGGAGTGCAGCTTGTCGATGTGTGGGGTAAGGACCCACGGGTGGCCGTTGCAGCCGAGGTCGCCGTAGCCCTGGTCGTCGGTAATGACCAGGACGACGTTGGGATGTTCCGCGGCGGGCAGGAGCGGAGCCAGGAAGGGCGTGAGGAGGAGNAAAAGNAGGACGCGCAGTGAGCTCATGGTGAAATACTGNGAGTCGGACAGGATTTTGCAATAGCCACTTGCNACCAGCGTAATANANTNGTNCATCGTAACNTNNCATNAGATGAAGTNCCTATCATTAAGTTCCCTGCTGANCCTTTTCGNTTCCCTTGTCCTCCTCGCTCCGTCCGTGAGGGCGGAACCCAAGCCGCCAGAGGGGTTCAAGGCCCTCTTTAANGGAAAGGATCTCGCAGGGTGGTGGGGCATTGGCACGGAGGACCCGGCCAAGTGGATGGCGCTGAGCCCGGAGAAGCTGGCTGAGAAGAAGGCCAAGAGCCTTGAGGATATCAGGAAGCACTGGAGTGTGGAGGGAGACGAACTGGTCAATGACGGAAAGGGTCTTTACCTGAGTACCGAGAAAAATTTCGGGGACTTCGAATTGCTGCTGGATTACCGGACGGTGCCGCGAGCAGACAGCGGGATTTACCTGCGCGGTATTCCACAGGTGCAAATCTGGGACTCCACGGACAAGGGGAAATTCAAGCNNGGCGCGGACAAGGGGTCGGGAGGGCTCTGGAACAATCCAAAGGGGCAGGGCAAGGATCCCCTCGTGCTCGCGGACAAGCCGCTTGGTGAGTGGAACAGCTTCCGTATCATCATGGCGGGAGACCTCGTAACGGTTTACCTGAACGGCAAGCTGGTCGTGGATCACGCGAAGTTGCAGAACTATTTCGCCAAGAAGGGGCCACTTCCGGAAACAGGTCCGATTCAGCTACAGACGCATGGGGGGGAGATCCGCTGGCGTAATATATTCATCCGCGAGATTGCGGCTGAGGAATCGAAGAAGATTCAGGGAAAGGCCAGGAAATAACAGGCGGACATCAGCCTTTGGCATTCTGGAACTTCGCTCATAGGCCATGAAGAAATATCACCTGTCGCTTGGGGGAGCTGTCCTCGCACTCGGGGTTGTTCTTTTCTGGCCGCGGGGCAAGGAAGAGGGGGGAGCAAAAGCAGATCAGGGCCCCNCACTGCCGTGGTTCAAGGGNAANACNCANACCCACACNCTCTGGAGTGATGGGAATGACTTCCCGGACATGGTGGTCGACTGGTACAAGGAGCAGGGATATGACTTCCTGGCGCTGTCAGACCACAACATCCTGAGCCAGGGGGAAAAGTGGATGAAGCGGTCAGCTATTGAGGGTCGGAAGAAGGGGAAAGGTCCTTCAGCCCTGGAGAAGTATCTTAAGAGGTTCGGGGACGAGTGGGTGGAAATCCGGGGAGAAGGGGATGCGGAGGAAATTCGTCTGAAGACGCTGGATGAGCTTCGCAAGGAGTTCGAGGAGGAGGGCCGGTTTCTTCTCGTGGAAGCCGAGGAGATTACGGACAGGTTCGAGCGGCATCAGGTGCACATCAACGCGCTCAATCTGGAGGAGGTCATTCCACCGCAGAAGGGCAGCTCCCTCGTCGAGACCATGCGCAACAACCTGCGTATGGTGGAAGAACAGGCCAAACGCCTCGGCAAGCCGATCGTGGCTCATCTCAACCACCCGAACTTCCACTTTTCCTTTACCGGGGAACAGCTGGCGGAAGTGGTGGAGGAGCAGTTCTTCGAGGTTTACAACGGGCATCCGGGAGTCAACCACCTGGGGGATGATCGTCATCCCGGGGTGGAGCAGCTGTGGGACATCGCGAATACGATTCGGATCGGTAACCTGCAGTCTGCCCCCTTGTTCGGCGTGGCAACTGATGATTCCCACACCTACCATGGGGGAAATGTTTCGCCGGGCAGGGGCTGGATCATGGTGCAGGCCGAACGCCTCGATGCGAATCTTCTCATGGAAGCCATGAAGCGGGGCGATTTCTATGCATCCTCGGGTGTGACGCTGGAAGAGGTCTCCTTCCGTAAAGGGGTCATCGAGCTGGAGATCGAGGAGGAGAAAGGGGTGACCTACACGACCCAGTTTGTCGGAACGCTCAGGGAGGAAGGGGCGAAGCCGGGCGAAGAACTGGATGTCAGTGAGGACCTGCGGCCGGCCTACCGTTTGCGGGGAGATGAACTCTATGTCCGGGCGGTGGTGACGTCCTCAAAGGACCATCCCAATCCGTCCTATCCTGAGCAGAAGGAGCAGGCCTGGACCCAGCCGGTGGGCTGGAGGAGCCTGATGGAGGGAAGCCCGTGAGTGTTGGTCCTGGCAGGGTGGATCGGAAGATGAGGGTTGAGGAAGCGCACTACGATTCGGGACTTTACGTGGAGACGGTGGTTTTGCGGGAAAGAATCCTCCGGGATCCCCTGGGCCTGCAGTGGACTGAGGAAGAGCAGTCATGGGAGCGGCGGGAGCGGCACTTTTGCCTGCGGGACGGGTGCCTGCTGCTTGCCTGTGTCGTGATCCGCCCGCTCGATAATGGAGCAGTGAAGCTGCGGCAGATGGCGGTTGAGTCGTCGCGGCAGGGATCCGGGGTGGGTCGTCAGTTGCTGAACGGCGTGGAAGAGCTCCTGCGGGCTGAGGGGATTCTCCGGATTGAGCTCAATGCGCGGGACACGGCGGTGGGCTTCTACGAGAAACAGGGATACCGGAAGTTCGGGGGGAAATTCATGGAGGTGACCCTCCCGCACTGGAAAATGGTGAAGGCACTGTGACCTTTGACTTTCGATTCTGTGCCAATTAGATCTCTGCCATGGAACATCACGTCTATTTCTGGATGAAGGAGGATCGCAAGAACGACGAGGATCGCGCGGAGTTCGAGGCTGGCATGAGCCGGTTGACGGAGTCAGTCACCCTGGAAAGTGGACGCTGGGGGAAGCCGGCCTCGACGCAAGAGCGCCCGGTGACGGATCATTCATGGGATTACGGGTTGTCCTTCAAGTTCGCGACCATGGCGGACCATGACCGCTATCAGGGAGGCGACCCGCACCACGAGGAATTCGTGGAAACCTTCAAGGACTGGTGGGACAAGGTGCTCGTGATGGACCTCGGGTGAGCAAGGAACCCCGCAGGACTACGGCCGCCAGGGTATTGGTCCGCCCGGCTTGGGCTGGAGAAACTTGGCGTCGACCTTTTTATACCAGGCGTGAAGGTCCCGGCGCATTGCCTCGACGCGCGCAGGTTCCTTGCCGGTGAGGTCGTTCTTTTCCCCGAGGTCATCCTTCAGGTTGTAAAGGTGGACGCGGCCGTCCTCGAAGCGCTCGATGAGCTTGTAGTCGCCCTGTCTGATGGCTCCACCGGGGAAGCCGCCCTGGTTGGAGTAATGAGGGTAGTGCCAGTGGAGTGACTTGCGCGTCAGCTTGGCGGAGGGGTCCCGGAGGAGGGGGACGAGGGAGTGACCGTCGAGGTGTTGTTCCGGTTTTGGGGGGAGGCCTGCGAGTGCCAGAAGGGTAGGATAGAAGTCGGTGGAAGTGACCGGGTGGTCGCACACCGTGCCGGCCTGGGCCACTCCAGGCGCCGCGATCATGTAGGGTTCGCGGATTCCGCCCTCATAAAGCCATCCCTTGCCGCCACGCAGGGGGAGGTTGGAGGTGGGGCTGCCTTCCGATGTCGAAAGACCTCCATTGTCAGACATGAACACGACGATCGTCTTGGAGGTGAGCTTGTATTGATCGAGGGCGTCGAGGACGCGGCCGACGGCCGTATCCATGGATTCCATCATGGCACCATAGACTGCGTGGCGCTGGCGGATGCGGACTCTCCGGGTTGCGCCCTTGCGTCCCTTGGTCTGCCACACCTGCTCCTCGTTTCCGAATTCGGGATCAGCTTCCGGGGAGGGCAGGCTGGCGGCTTTTGCGCGATACTTCGCGACAAGCTCGCGCTTGCCCTGGAGAGGCGTGTGCACGGAGTAGAAGGAGAGGTAGAGGAAAAAGGGTTTGTCCTTGTTGGAATCGATAAAGCGAACCGAGTCTGCGGCGAGCCGATCGGCGAGGTGCTCACCCTTCGGCCCATCGGGCAGGCGGGGATTGTGGTAGGGGGAAAAGAAGCTGCGGGGCATGCCCCGGCTATGGCCCCCGATATTCACGTCAAAACCCTGCTTGGTGGGCCAGAATTCCGGGGTAGGCCCGAGGTGCCATTTGCCTGCGAAGCAGGTAGCGTAGCCTGCTTCCCTGAAGGCCTCGGCGAGGGTGAGCTCCGAGAGGTCCATGCGGTCGTGAAGAGGAGCCGAATTGAAGCGCCCCCCCCGGCGGCCTGAAAAAAAGTTGGTAGAATCCGGACGGGACGGATGGCGGCCTGTCATTATGGAATACCGCGTGGGAGAGCAGACCGGGTTGGCGGCGTAGCCGCTGGTGAAGCGCATCCCTGCAGCGGCGATGCGATCGCAGTGAGGGGTTTCGTAAAAGGATTCTGGATTGTAGGCCCGAATGTCCATGTAACCCAGATCGTCCACGAGAAAGAAGACTACGTTGGGCTTTCCTGCTGCGGCGGAGGATGCTGCGATCCCGGAGGTAATAAGGGCGAGGAGGGGCAGAAGGTGACGGAGCACAGCGGGATTACGGTCGTGTGGGGTGGTGCTTGGCAAGTGGAATGGCAGATATTTCTGCGTGATTTCCCAATCTTTCGCTTTCGTTCCCGGCGGACGGGAGCATCTTGCATTGCATTTTTATGAGACCTGCATCGCTTTTGTGGACCGGTATTCTGCTGGTCCTGGTTACATTCCTGTTTTTGCGGGTTCCGGAGCACGGTGGCCGGGTGGACCGAATCGAGGAGATTCCCGGGGAGAGGGCAGCCACTGGGGCCCAATCTCCTGCCCTTCGCGGCGTCGAGCCGGATTCAGGAATCGGAGGGGGAGGGGTGCTGAGGCTGGCTCCCTTCGAGCCGGAGCATTTGCTGGCGACCCATCCGCCACGCAAGGGTGCTCCGCTGCGTTTTGCAGAGGCGGTTCGTGTGGCGTTGACTCCTGAGGATGCCGGGCAGTGGGCGCTGCAGGACGGGGTGGCGCGCTGGAGTTTCCGGATCGAAGCTCCGGGGTCACGCAATCTGAATCTTGGCTTTTCGCGGTTCCGCCTGCCGAAGAGCGCGCGGCTCGAACTGAGGGTGGGCGGGGAGCTCATGGTGCGCCCCTTCACGGAGGACGACAACGAGGATCATGGCGAACTGTGGACACCGGTAGTGGCGGGTGCCGAACTGGACCTTGTTTTGGAGGTGGCGGAGGATGAGCGGTCCGGGGTGGAACTTGAACTGGCCTCCGTCAACCGCGGGTTTCGTGACCTGAGCTTCGCCGCGGGCTATTGGAAGATCGGGAATTCCGCCCCCTCGGGCGACTGCTATATCGACGTGGTTTGTTCTGCTGAGCAATCGGGGGTGGGCCCGGCCTTGGAGCAGTATCGCGACCAGATCAAGGCAGCAGGAGTCTACACCCTTGAGGGCGAAGATACCTGTTCGGGGAGCGCCTTGAACAACGTGCGTAAGGATGGAACCCCATTTTTCATCACTGCGGACCACTGCGGGGTCACTTCCGGAAACGCGGCCAGCATGGTGGTCTATTGGAATCATGAAAACGCGACCTGCCGGACGCCGGGCACGAATGAGAACGGCGGGAACGGAAACGGTCCGGTCACCGACTTCAACAGCGGGGCGATCCTGCGTGCCGCATATTCTCCGTCTGACATGGCGCTGGTGGAGTTGGACGACCCGATCGACCCTTCTCACGACGTCTACCTGGCCGGGTGGTCGCGCTCGGGGACTCCGGGCATGGCGGTTGGTATTCACTTCCCCAATACATCGGAAAAGCGGATCAGCTTTGATTTTGATTCCCTGCGCTCGACCGATGACAACCAGAGCGGGAGCAATGCGAATGGAACCCACTGGATGGTGGTCGACTGGGATCATGGATCTACCGAGGGGGGATCCTCGGGTTCACCGATCTACGATGAGAACGGGCGCATGGTGGGACAATTGACCGGGGGGTTTGCCGCCTGTGGAAACGATGAGAGCGATTGGTATGGCAAGTTTTCTGAAGGGTGGGAGGGTGGAGGTAGTCCGTCCTCCCGCATGCGGGATTGGCTCGACCCCGATGAAACCGGGGCCCTGGCCCTTGATGGCATGACCTCCGGCCTGGCGCAGGTCACGATTGCGGATGCCGAGCTCCTGGAAGGGGATTCCGGAACGACGACTCTTGAGTTCACGGTGATCCTGAGTGAGGCGGGGGATGAGCGGATCGACCTCACTTACTCCACGCAGAGCGGTTCAGCGCTGGCAGGTTCCGACTTTGCGGAGGCGTCCGGGGTGCCCTTTTTCATAGCGGCGGGCCAGCTCAGCGAGTCATTCTCGATCGTGATCAATGGCGACACCAATCCGGAGGAAAACGAGAGTTTCGAGGTTTCCATAGCCCTGGTGGGGGATTCCCCCGTGGTCATTGGCAGTGGGGTGGCCCGGGGGACAATCACGAACGACGATTTCGTCACGCCGGTCCTGCTGGGACCCTCCCTCGTCCAGGGCCGAGTGGCGGAAAACGTGTCGGTTGCGATGGCAGTGCAGAATACGCCCACCGAGTTCTCCCTGAGCGCTGCCCCGGCGGGTATGCAGATTGACGGGAATGGGGTAATCAGCTGGGTCCCCCCGGCCGCTGGAGAGTTCGAGGTGACGGTTACCATTGCCAATGAGGCGGGGAGCGCGGCGGGATCGGTGATCTTCGAGATCACCCCCAATTCACTGGCGGCGGCAGTTGATTCACCCGGAGGTATTTCCCTGACGACCGGTGGACAATCGCCCTTCACGAACAGGGAGAGTGCAGATTCGCTCGAGGGAGGCAACCGGGTGCAAAGCGGAGTGATCAGCGACGAAAGCGAAAGCTGGCTCGAAGCTGTGGTAGAGGGGCCCGACTACGTCGGATTCTGGTGGAAGGTGTCGAGTGAAGAGGGGTTTGATTTTCTCACCTTATCGGTTGATGGAGAATCCCGGGGAGGAATCTCAGGGTCCCGGGCCTGGGAGTATCGGGTGATTGCAATTCCGCCGGGCGAGCACACGCTGCGTTGGACATACAGCAAGGATCTCAGTGAGAGTGACGGCGAGGATGCAGGGTGGATCGATTCTCTGCAGCTGGCCTCCCGCAGCACGCCCTTCCTCATGGGACCCGCTCATGTTCGCGTTCCTGAGGGGGGGCCGGTTGATTACCAGTTTCCGGTGGCGGGGCCGGGTGCGACCTTTACGCCGGTTTCCCTTGGGGAGGGGCTGTCCCTGAACGCGGTGGGTGAGGTTGTGGGCACTCCACAGGTCACTGGGGAACGCAGCTTTACCCTGACTGTGGTGCAGGAGGATCAGTCCCTGAGCATCCCCGCCACGGTAGAGGTGATGGCGGATGCAGAGGGAGGGACTGCAGCCTACGGGGAGTGGCAGCCGGATGGGGCCCAGCCATGGGGCGTCAGTGGCTCGGGAACGTGGATTTCACAGGAAAGCGTGACCCACGACGGGACAGCTGCGGCCGCCGCGCAAGGAGTGCCGCACGATGGCCGGGCTTCCCTGTCGACCTGGGTGCACGGTCCGGGGAAGGTGTCCTTCTGGTGGCGTGTATCCTCCGAGCGGGATTACGATTTCCTTCACTTTGAGCTGAACGGTCAGATCCGGGATTCGATGAGCGGAAACAGTGGATGGCAGGAACATGTCGAGGAACTCCCCTACGGCTGGAACGAGCTGACCTGGGCCTACGAGAAGGATGAAAGCGATTCACGGAGGAACGATACGGGCTATATCGATGGGCTTTCCTTCTCGGGCTACGCTGGCTGGGCGCTGCGGGCCGGGATTGGTCAGCGGATGGGGGTGACCTTGGATCCGGATTTTGACGGGCAGAACCTGCTCCTAGAATACGCAACGGGTGGCAGTGCGACGGAGTGGGACGAGATGCCGAGCGTTTCGCTTGTAGACGGATCTCTCCAGATGGAAGTCAGCAAGCCGGCCGAGGCGGGACTGCTTTACGATGGGGAGGTCAGCGGTAACCTCGCTGACTGGAACCGGGTTGAGCGAACGGTCCTGCGGGACGACGACGAGGTCTTCCGGGTGCGGGACCAGCAGGGGGTGGAAACTGCGGAGAGGCGCTTTCTGCGCATGACGGTACACCCGCAAAGATAAAGTGCAGTTGCTGCGCCCGGCCGGCCGGGGAGGCCTGGTCGCGGGCCTCAACGGAATTCCAGAGTGCGGGAGGGTTGCCGCGCAAAGCCCCGGATTTCGAGCCGGGAAGGGAAAAGACGGGCGGTCGCGAAGGCGTTCTGGGCGGTATCCAGCATGCCGTGCAGGGTGAGATAGTGAACGCCGTCCTTCAGGGCGTAACCTCCACTGTGGCGATGTCCGTTGAAGTAGGCCTTGCAGCATTTGTGCTGTTTGAAGAGGTTGTGAAGAGCGGCGCGGTTCCAGGTGCAATGGACCTCCTCGGGAACCACCGGGTGATGACCAAGGACAAGAACGGACTCCCCGGCGGCGGATGCTTGCTCAAGCTGGGTGGTAAGCCAGGTGAGCTGTGCGTCACTTACCCGGCTGTTCCAGTTCTGCGCGTAGGGGAGTCTGGCCCCGGCAATTTTCCGGAGCTCGGCTTCTGCCTCGGACGTGCGGGGGTCCCCGGGGCCGTAGCGGTAGGTGCTCACCTCGGTGGTATCGATTACGAGAAAGCGGTAGCCAGCCTTTCGAATTGCGTAGTAGGTCCTGTTGAGTCCGAGCTCGGCAGGCACCCTGGCCTTGAATTCATCTGCGACATCAAAGTCATGGTTACCCAGGGCATGATGGAGGGGCGACCTGAGCTTGGCGGTGATGGGTTTGAGATCAGCAAAACTCTTGAAGTCCTTGTCGATGAAATCGCCGAGGTGAAAGCTGAAGGCGAGCTCGTGACGGTTCAGCTCACTTACGGCCTCGGTTAGCTTGGGGCGACTCTCCCGGTAGAAGCGGGAGCCGACCCGGTCGGCATCGGCATACTGGCAATCAGCCATGAGGCCAAAGGAGAAGAGGGGCTTTCCATCCTGATCCCCGGATTTCTGGGCAGAACCCGACCCTATCGCTGCGAGGGTGGGGCCGGTAGCGGCAAGGAAGCGGCGGCGACTAGTCATGAGGAGGCTACAATCGAGCTTTTCCGGGGCGTCGTCCATCTCATCCTGCTATTCCGCGCGAAAACCCCCTCCTTCCTCGAGGACGGCGAAAGAAGAGGTGGATTAGCTTGATCAGGGGGTGGGAGCCCGGGGTATAGAGTCGGCAGCATCATGAAATCGAAAGCCTTCGCCCTTACCCTGTTTGCAGGATCCCTGCTGCCGCTCACTGCCGGACTGGAGATCAAGGACTCCCCAGGGAAACACCTCGAGATCGTGGCCGGGGACAAGACCCTCGTTCGCTACATGTACGAGTATGATACCTCGACCCCCGAAAAGAAGCATGCCACCTATAAGCCCTACCTGCATGTCTTCGACGCCGCGGGCAAGAACCCCATCACGAAGGGGGCGGGGGGACAGTTTACCCACCACCGTGGCATTTTCATCGGGTGGAGTAAGCTGGGTTTCAACGGCAAGACCTATGACCGGTGGCACATGCGGACGGGGGCGATCGTGCACCAGGAGTTTGGGGAACAGGAGGCCAAGGAGGAGTCGGCCTTCATCACCTCGCTGACTCACTGGCACGACGACAACAAGAAGCCCCTTCTCGACGAGGCGCGCAAGATGACGGTCTGGATACCGCGGGAGGGATGGGCCCGCATGGTGGTATTCTTTGAGAGCAAGTTGACGGCCGCATACGGTGATGTCGCTCTCAAGGGTGACCCGGAACATGCTGGCATTCAGTACCGGCCCGCGAACGAGGTGAACAAGAAGAAGACGAAGTATCTGTTCCCCAAGGAGGAAATTACCACGGGCAACGTGAAGAAACACAAGGACCTGCCATGGATTGCGGAGACCTACTGGCTGGGTGACAAGGCCCACAGCGTCGTGCAGTTCAACCACCCGTCTAATCCCAAGGGGACGGTACATTCGGCGTATCGCGACTATGGGCGCTTTGGTTCCTTCTTTGAAAAGGAAATCAAGAAGGGAGAAAGCCTGACCGTGAATTACGCCTTTGCCATCGTGGACGGGGAATTGCCTGCCCGGTCCGAAATCCAGCAGGCTTCGGACATGTATGCCGAGACGGAGGTCGACGGCGAGTAAGGGTGCAGCGAGAGCGACTCTTCTGCGCGTCGCGCCGGGGTAAAATTGGTCAGGGTCCGGGGGTATGCTCCGCGAGCCAGGAAGAGACCACCAGGGTCCAGGCCCGGTATCCGGCGGCATTCAGGTGGAGCCCATCCGCGGCGAAGAGGGCAGGCTTCGGTTTGCCATCCTTCCCGAGCATGGGAGTGACAATGTCGAGGTAATGGAGGTGGCTGTCTTTTTCGCAGAGCCGGTGAATGGCCTCGTTCGCCCGGGCCATCTGGGGCCAGAGATTCCAGCGCTTGAGGCTCGGTTTGATGGGAAGGAAGGCGAAGTGAGTATCGGGTAGCCTGGTGCGCACGAGGTGGGCGAAGCGCTGGTAATCGGCCACGACCTGGTCCGGGGTCTCGCCATTGCCGATATCGTTGTCGCCCTCGTAGAGCAGGAGCAGACGGGGACGGTAGGGCAGGACGATACGGTCAAAGTAGCGGATGGCGTCCGACATTTCCGACCCTCCGAACCCTCGGTTCAGGATGGGCTGGTTGGGAAAGGAGGCCGGGAGATTCCACATGCGGATGCTGGAACTTCCCACGAAGAGAATGGGGCTGGCGGGGGGAGGGTTTTTCCGGTCGGCCTCCTCGAAGGCGCGAATGGACGGATCCCAGTTCTTGATGAGGATGTTCATTTTGGATCGGAGGGGGCGGATCATTGCTTTCTTCTTGGCGAGGGGAGTAGAGTGAAGGCGCAGATCGCGCAGGACGGGGAGCGCTTCGAGAGGTGGCAGGGTATTCACCCCGGTCGCACTGAGGGAAAGGAGACGCAGTTCCCTGCAGGAGGCGAGAGGAGCGGGATCCGTGACCTCGGTTTCGTCGACCTTGAGGACGCGGAGGTTGGGAAGTTGCCGGGCGAACTCGAGCGAGCGTAGTCCCCGGAGGGAACGCAGCTTGAGAAAGCGCAGGTTGCGATTGGTCGCGAGGGACCGGGTGTGAACCAGTGAGCCCCCCTTGATGTTGAGGTTGACCAGTGGCAAGGCCCTGCTGATGGGCAGGACGGAGATGGAATCCTCCTCGCGAAGCTCGAGGTCGATGAAACGGGCTTGGAGGAGCTCGGGAAGAACCGCTTGGTCCTGCAGCGCGGGATTTGGTCCGGAACGAAAGGAAAAATAGTGGAGACGAGTGGCGAGATCGAATCCGGCCGGGCTGATGGATCCCGTGCAGGTTACAAAGGTTCGCTGGGGATCAATAAGGGTGGGCGGAGTTTCCTGCAGGGTGCGCTCTTCGAGGATGAGACCCCACAGCGGACCGGGATTTTTCAGCAGCTCCGGGGGGAGGGGTTCGCCGCCCCGGAGGCGCAGGGCGACACAGCGTTCCGGTCCCTCGTTGATCCGGCCGTGCAGCAGATTGCTGTCCGGGTCCGAGCGGAAGGAGTAGTGACCGGCTTCGCGCAGAACGATTGAGAAATCCTGCACCTTGGTGACATCTCCGGCGGCTGGCTCACCCATCCGTTTTCCCTGGACCGGGTAAATGGTGGGGTGAATGGGCTGGTCGTCGAGGGTGAAAGAGTAGCCCTCCCGGGCTCCCGCTCTGACAGAGAAAAGGAGGACCAGGATCAGGAGTGGGCGCAGCGTCATCTTCAGGACTGCAAGCCTCCGGACGAAGAGGGCTGCTGTCAACCGGGGAACGGTGTGGGGAGCTCGCGACCGGGTGCTCGAGCGCTACAGGAGCCGGGCTCCCCCGGCCGGGCGGGTGGAAAAGATCTGGGGAGCGAGACCGGTTTCCCGTTCGTAACCCATCGCGAGGCAGGCGGCGATTTCCGGAAGTTGTTCGCTGCGGCAGAGGCTGACGGTGCATCCGCCGAAACCACCGCCGGTCATACGGGAGCCGAGGAGTCCTCCCGCAGGTCCGATGTCACTGGCGAGCTGGACCATGAGGTCAAGTTCGGCGCAGGAGACCTCGAAGTCGTCCCGCAGGGACTGGTGGGAAGCCGCCATGAGGGGGCCGAGGGCGGCGGGGTTGCCCGTGCGCAGCTCCTCGGCGGCCTCCCGCGTCCGGGAACTCTCGGTGACCACGTGGCGGGCACGTCGCTGGAGGACCTCGGGCAGTCTTCCCTCATGATTCCTGAGATCAGCAAGGGAGACGTCACGCCAGCTCGATTTCCCCAGCAAGGCCAGGGCTTGTTCGGTATCTTCCCTGCGTTTCCGGTATTCGCCGGTGGCGAGGTCATGCCGGACCATGGTGTTTGCCACGAGGATACTGAGCTCGTCGGTGTGGAAGGGGACCAGGGCGGGTTCCCGGGACTGGCAGTCGATGAGGACGAGATGGCCTTCCTTCCCGAAGGCAGAAGCAAACTGGTCCATGATGCCGCAGGGAACCCCGGCGAAGTCGTGCTCGGCCTGCTGGCAGAGCAGGGCCTTCTCCCGGGCATCCAGCTTGGTGCCGGAAAATCCCTCGAGGAGGGTGGCAAAGGACAGTTCGAGGGCGGCGGAAGAGGAAAGCCCCCCGCCGACTGGAACGTTGCTCACGATGACGGCATTGAATCCGGGCAGGGGCCAGTTGCCCCGCAGGCGGAATCCGTTGAGGACCCCCCGCAGGTAGTTGGCCCAGGCCGGATCCTCCGGTTTCTGTGGGTCGTTGAGGGATATAATTACCTCAGCTTCTTCCATCGTGCGGACCCGGACCGTAGCGGAGTCGTTAAGTGCTGCGGCAATAACGATGTGGCGATCGATGGCGAGGGGAAGGACGAAGCCGTCGCAGTAGTCGATATGCTCACCGATCAGGTTGACCCGTCCGGGAGCGGAGGCAAGGAGAGAGGGTTCCTGCTGGTAGTGTTGACCGAGAAGTGTATGGGCCTCAGCCGAGAGCTCGGCGAGGGATTCGTTTTCCTGGAGGGACATCGAGATCCGGTTGGTGGGTCCGGGGCCTCCAGGTTCTAGAAGGCGAAGGCCGCGTAGAGGGCGAGCACCAGGACGATCAGAGCGGCCCCTACCTTATTGGCGTGTTTCCACGGAGTCAGGTCGACGACCTTCGCGTCCTGCTGCACGTACGGGGTGGGACGTTTCATGAACCCTCCGAGGATGAGTTGGAGGACCAGAAGGGTGGCGAAGACCGCGCCCATGTAGTGGAAGCCAGAGTGGAAGATGTCGAGCATCCAACCCTTGGAGAGGACTTCATCTGTCACCGGATCGAGGACTTTTTTTCCGCCGAAGAAGGTGCCGATTACCATTGCTGCCAATCCTACTACAATCGTGATGACGGCAGTCGTCCCGTTCGCGGTCCGGTTGAAGAAGCCGAAGAGGACAATGGCCAGGAGTGGGATGAAATAGATCCCGTTGAGGGACTGAAATTTCTCGAAGAGTCCATCAACATTCAGGAAAATGAGAGGTGCTGCGATCACGGCCAGCACTGCAACCACCGCACTGCAGATACGTCCCGATTTCACCAGTTCGCGCTGGCTGGCGGTGGGGTGGATGATCTTCTTGTAGACCCCGAGCGAGAAGAGTGTCGCGCTGGAATTGAGGACTGAGTTGAAGGTCGAGAGGATCGACCCCATCACGACGGCGGCAAAGAACCCGGTTAACCAGGTTGGAAGAACGGTGCGGACGAGTTGGCCGTAAACCTCGCCCTGTTCCATGTTGGCCTGGTCGATGCCCTTGTTCGCAAAAACCTGCCACGCGAGTAGTCCGGGGAGAACGAGGATGAGGGGGGCCAGAATTTTGAAGAAGGATGCAAGAAGGACGCCCTTCTGGCCTTCCGCGAGGCTCTTGGCGGCGAAGGTGCGCTGGATGATCTGCTGGTTGGTGGTCCAGTAGAAGAAGTTGAGTAGAAGGACCCCGGTAAAGAGGGTGCTCCAGTGCAGGTAATGATCTCCATCGGTGGCGATCGAACGGAGGTTTTCCGGTTTTTCTTCCCTGAGTTTGGCAAACGCCTCAGAGAATCCAGCGTCGCCGGATGCGGCCTGGAGGGCAAAGAAGGTGATCATCAAGCCTCCGACCAGGAGGCCGAGGCCGTTGAAGGTGTCGGAAACCGCGACCGCGCGCAGGCCTCCGAAGATCGCGTAGGCGGATCCCACCACTCCGATGAAGATCACAATCGCCCAGATTGTCCCCACCTCGCCAAGTCCGAGCATCTCTTCGAGGTTCAGCATTCCATCGAGACCTTTCGCGCCCAGAAAGAGGACGAAGGGCAGGAGGATCAACATGTAGGCGACGATGAAGATGAAGGTCGTGAGGGCCCGGGTGGCTGGTCCGTAGCGTTCCTCGAGGAACTGGGGGACAGTCGCGATCCCGGACTTGAGGTAGCGTGGGAGGAAGAAGAGAGCGAGGATCACAAGGGAAGCGCCAGCGATCACCTCCCATGCCATGACGGCCAGGCCGTTTGCGTAGGAGTCGCCGTTCAGTCCGACCAGTTGTTCGGTAGAGAGATTGGTCAGGAGGAGGGACCCCGCGATGACGAGGCCGGTCAGGCTGCGCCCTGCGAGGAAGTATCCCTCTTCGGTGTCATCGATGCGGCCCCGGGTGAGGCGCCAGGTAAGAAAGGCAACCAGGGTGGTGAAGAAGAGGAAGGAGATGA